>NZ_CAJE01000012.1:0-600000 GCF_000308215.1 Methanomassiliicoccus luminyensis B10 | reverse complement strand
TAACTCCGGTGTTCCTTCGCGCGTCCACCGACAGCGGGATGATGGCCGACATCATGAGCACCACCATCGGCATGTTCGCGGACTTCGGTCGCCAACCCCTCATTGTGGAGCTGGAGGGGGCGTCGCCCCTTGAGAACGTCATGCGTGGCGTCGTTATCGGCGACTTCGTCAGCTACTATCTGGCGATGGTGCAGGGCGTGGACCCCATGCCAGTACCATCGATCACCGAGCTGAAGAAGCGGCTGGGCTGAGCGCCGAGTGCCCTCCTGTCAGCAGAAGCGCCCCATCATCCTAACCAATGTTATCTCTGGGGAGAATCGACCAACATTTATTTTTAGAGGCTTCAGTATGACACGTCGGTAACTTTCATGAAGGAAGATGCTTACTGGATTAGGGACCAGGTAAAGGCCCACACCAAGTGGTTCGAGGAGAGCCTCCCCATGATCGCCTCCGAGAACCTCATGAGCCCCCTGGCGAAAGAGATGATGATTTCGGACTTCCATGATAGATACGCTGAGGGTCTTCCCGGCAAGAGATACTACCAGGGCAACATCTACGTGGACAAGGTGGAACTGAAGTGCCTCGAGCTCGCCCGGAAGATCTTCAAGGCCCAGTTCGTGGACGTCCGCCCGATCTCCGGCACCGTCGCCAACATCGCGGTCCTGTTCGCGCTGTCCCAGCCTGGCGACAAGATCGCCACCCCCGAGCTCGCTTCCGGCGCGCACATCTCCACCGCCCCCTTCGGCGCGGTCGGCCTCAGGGGCCTCAACCCCGTTCACTATCCATGGGATTATAAGAACTGGAACCTGGACGTCGACGCCACCAGGAAGTTCCTGAAGAAGGAGAGGCCCAAGGTCGCCCAGTTCGGCCTGTCGGTGTTCTTGTTCCCCACTCCCATCAAGGAGATCCAGGACGCCCTGCAGGAGGCTGGCTCCGTGGTGTGGTATGATGCCGCCCACGTGCTCGGCCTCATCGCCGGCGGCAAGTTCCAGGATCCCCTGAGGGAGGGCGTGCACGTTATCAGCGCTTCCACTCACAAGACCTTCCCCGGCCCCAACCACGGCATAATCATCGCCGACAAGGTCAGCGACGATGTCCAGGCAAAGTTGGCCAAGGCCGCCTTCCCCGGCGTCACGTCCTCGCACCACCTTCACGCCATGGCCGCCCTCGCCGTCACCATGGCCGAGTACGAGATCTATGGCAAGCAGTATGCCGGCCAGGTCATCAAGAACGCCAAAGCCCTCGGCAGCGCGCTGTACGAGATGGGCCTGGACGTACAAGCCTCTCACCTCGGCTTCACCGAGTCGCACACCTTGGCGGTCAGCGTGGCCAAGAACGGCGGCGGCCCCCAGGTCGCCCTGGACCTGGAGAAGGCCAACATCATCGTCAACAAGAACATGCTCCCCGGCGACACCAGCGCGGTCAAGCCTTCCGGCATACGACTGGGCACGCAGGAGCTTACCCGCCTGGGGATGGAGAAGGGCGAGATGGAAGAGGTCGCCCGGCTCATCTACCGCGTAGTGGTGAAGAAGGAGGACCCCCAGGTCGTCAAGAAGGACGCGTGGGAGCTAAAGAAGGAGTTCACCAAGGTCCGATATTGCCTGAACGAGGGCGAAGAGGCCTACCGGTACAAGGAGCTGGTCTGAGCTCCCCCTTCAAACTCCTTACCCTTTCCTTTTCTTTATCTCGTCGAGCAAGGCGCAGGCCATGCACCGGCCGCTCGGGGACGGCTCTCCGCATGAGCACAGTGCCAGATTTGACTGCGGGTACTTCTCCCTCAGCAGCGGCCTTATGGCGTCGTAGCTGGCCAGGATGGAGAACTTGGTGCCGGGGGACCGTGCTTCCATGGAATCGATGATGTCCCGGTACTCGTTGCGCAGGGCCGCTTCCCAATAGGGGCACACCGCGTCGGAGAAGTCGATCCCCCTCAGCATGGCGTAGAGATACGCTTCCTTCTCAGGCACCTGCCGCAAAGGATGTATGCGGGGCACCAGCCCAGGCTGTACCTTGACGTGAGGTCCCAGCCTCGCCAGCCGTTCCACGTCCCCTCTGGTGAAGTTCATAAGCACGGCCTGGGCCATGTCGTCGAGGTTGTGCCCGGTGGCCAGGACGTCCGCCCCGATGTCCCGGGCTACCTTGTTCATGCACCTCCGGCGGAACACCCCGCAGTACGCGCAGGGGGTCCGCTCGCCGAGCAGCCCGGAAACCTCGTCCATGGTGAGGTCCAGCTCGTTCTCGAAGGATATGGTGTGGTGCGGCACATCGATCTCGCGGCAGAGCCTCTGGGCCTTCTCCAACGCTTCGGGACGGTACCCCGCGATGCCCTCGTCGACCGTGATGGCGGAGATCTCCACGTCCCGCCGCTCGGCGAGGACGTCGTGGACCAGCAGCAGCGCGGCGAGGCTGTCCTTGCCCCCGGAAATGGCCACGGCGATCCTCTTGGTATCTTTGAGGTCCACCTGGTCCCGCAGTTCTTTCTTGACCCTCCGCTCCACATATTCCTTGAAGTGCTCGGCGCATAGATGGCTGCCGTTGTAGCGGATGTAGGTGACCGCGTCCTGACCGCACTTGCTGCACCGAGCCATATCTCGCCAAGAAGGGAGGCCGGTCATAAACCTTTGGTAACGTCGTTCAGGACAGCCCCATCGCCACCAGGATAGACTGGGCTCCGTACAATGCGAACCACTGGCTCGCCCCCCTGAACATGTATTCGATGGCCATGGCGGCGATGAGCAGGCCGACCACCTTGGAGAAGATGTCGATGACCTGCGTGCCGACGCGCTTCACCACTTGGTAAGCGTTCCTCAGCAGGAACCAGGTTATGATCAGGGAAAAGCTCGCCGCCAGCAGCACGGTGATGGCGCCATACTGCACGGTCAGTATGATGGCCGTGGTAATGACCCCCGGGCCCGTGAGTATGGGCGTGGCGATGATGACCCAGGCCACGTTCTGGTCGCTGGAGCGGATGAGGTTCAGACCGAATATGATCTCCATGGACATGAGCAGGAGCACCAGGCCGCCGGCCACCCGGAACCCGTCGATGGTGATGCCGAAGGCCGACAGCAGCTGCTGCCCTATCAGGACGAATATGAGCAGGAGCACCCCCGACACCAGGATGGCGCGGTTGGCGCTCCTGCGCGTGGTCGCCTCATCGTACCCCTTGGTCAGGGCCATGAACACCGGCAGGCTGGCGAACGGATCGTAGACGAAGAACAGCAGCGTAGCTGCGTAGAACAATCCGTTCAGGTCCAGCAGGCCGGGGTCGAGGAGCGACATTCAGGGCTCCGCATGATGCAGGATGTAAATAACGATTGTCAAAATGTAATATGGAACTCTGCGGAAGGCCCTTCAGGGGACATCGGGGAAAAGGAAAATGAAAAGGGATTCTGAAAGGGATTTTACCAGGGAGCGCGCCCGGTCTGCTGGATCGAGGCGTTGTATTGGTTGCTCTTGTTGTAGGCGTCGTAGATCTGCCATATCCAGAAGACGATCGGCAGGAAGATCAGGAACAGGGTCAGCAACCCGATGACTCCAAGGATCACACCGAGGACGAGGAATACTATCCCCTCGGTTATCTTGCCCAGATATATGTGGCCCAACCCTGGTACCAGCACCGCCAGGACTGCAGCGATTCCGGTGCTCTTCATGGGCATGGGAGCGTACATTGGCCCTCCCTGGGGCGCGCCATACTGAGGCTGCCCATAAGCTGTGGGGGGGCCTGGTATTGAGACGGAGGGGCCTGATACTGGCCCGGCGCCTGAGCATATTGCTGGTTCCCGGACGGGGCAGCAGCTCCGCAGTGCTCGCAGAACTTCGCCTCGGCGGGGACCTCACTTCCACAATTAGGGCAGGTCATTAGTAACCTCTCTGGGGGGTTCCATAAGCATGTTGCTAGATAAGGGTATCTCGCTCCTCATGCTAAGATCAGCATAATGGGCCGCTCACCAGGGTGCCCGTCCGCTCCCCTGGAGCGAGGCGTTGTACTGGTTGCTCTTGTTGTAGGCGTCGTAGATCTGCCACGCCCAGAACGCCAGGTACAGTACGGCGATGATCCCGAGGCCGATCAGATAACCAACGCCTCCGGTCGCCACTCCGAGGAACACTGCTACGGCGCCTCCCATGCCTAATATGATGACACCCAGGACGAGGTAGACGATCCCCTCGGTGATCTTACCCAGATATATGTGGCCCAGCCCGGGGATGAGGACCGCCAGGATGGCAGCGATGCCCGCGCTCTTCATCGGCAGAGCACCAGCATACCCGTACGGCTGAGGTCCGTAGTAAGGCGGCGCCTGGTACTGGGGCGGGGGAGCCTGATATTGGCCCGGCGGCACCTGTGCAGAATATCGCGCTGACGGTGCCGGAGCCGCCGCTCCACAATGCTCGCAGAACCTGCTCCCTTCCGGGACGCTTTTACCACATTGTGGACAGAACATTTGGATCCATCACTGGGAGCACCATTACCGGACGCCTTCATAAAATTATGCTATTGAGGTTTGGTGGGGGTTTGCCTCCAGTGACGGTCCGGGTCACCACGCTGGGCGCCCGGACCGGTGGATGCTGCTATTGTATTCGTTCGCAAGCCTGTATGCGTCATAGGTCTGCCATATGAGCAGGAGGATCAGCGCTATGCCGCAGATCAGGGTGACGGCCCATAATATCGGGGCGGCGACCCCCAGTACGATGGTCACTGCGATCACCGCGATGAGGATTATCCCGGCCGCCAGTATGATGAATCCTCTGGTGAGCTTGCCGACGTACATGTGTCCGATGCCCATAATGCCGAACAATCCCAGGATGAACGCGAGGACCGCGGCCGCTCCCGCGCTCTTCATATGGGGACCGTAATATGACGGGTACTGCGGGCGCTGCTGCTGGTACTGATCATACTGCGAGTACTGGGCCTGCGGTTGCTGATACTGCTGATATTGAGGCTGTTGCTGTTGCGGCGGCTGCGAGGGCCGATACTGCGTCTGGGCAGCTCTGGGCGGCTCTCGAGGCCGCTCAGGCTGTTCGTATTGAGCGTGGGTGTGCGCGGGAGGCGGAACGTACTGCCGCTGTTCCCGGGCAGGCTCGCAGGGCTGCTCTTGGGCCCGGACCGGTTCGGCACGCCGCTCCGCGCGCTGCGCCTGTTCCAGGTTGCATCCGCAGGTCCCGCAGAACCTGGCTCCGGTTTCCACCTCGGCACGGCAATTTGGGCAGGTGACCATTGTTAGCTCAGCTCCTTCCAAGATGACTTGGACGGACGTGGTTGCCCATGCAACGTACTAATAATTTACCGAGCAGCGCCCGAAGGTGCTGGCTCCTGTCGAGCACGGGGCGACGCTGCACCCATTCAGCATGGTGGTCAAAACCTTTAACTCGCACTATACCCTTAGGACGGCCCGGACGCGCATGAACGAGATTTGGATCGAGAAGTATCGCCCCCGGAGCCTCAAGGACGTGGTGGGCCAGAAGGACATCGTGGACCGTTTGCAGTCGTACGTGACGGCCAAGAACCTTCCTCATCTCATGTTCGCCGGCCCCGCCGGGACCGGGAAGACCACCTCAGCCATAGCCCTGGCGAGGGAACTGTACGCCGATTCCTGGAAGGGCAACTTCAACGAGCTCAACGCCTCCGATGAGAGGGGCATCGACGTGGTGCGCGGGAAGATCAAGGAGTTCGCTCGCACCGCCCCCATAGGGGGGGCTGATTTCAAGATCATCTTCCTGGATGAGGCGGATGCCCTCACCTCCGACGCCCAGGCCGCCCTAAGGCGGACAATGGAGCGGTACAGTAGGACATGCAGGTTCATCCTGAGCTGTAACTTTTCATCACGCATTATCGAGCCGATACAGTCCAGATGCGCGGTGTTCCGTTTCCGCCCCCTCAGACCGGAGGACATCAAGAAGAACCTCGGCCAGATTGCAGCGGCGGAGATGCTGTCCATTGAGGATGATGCGCTAGATGCCCTCGTCCATGTCTCTCAGGGGGACATGAGAAAGGCCGTGAACTCGCTGCAGGTGGCGGCGTCGCTGGGCGAGAAAATCACCGTTGAGCTGGTCTATCACACCACCGGCATGGCCAGGCCGGAGGAGGTAAAGCAGCTCCTGGAGGTCGCGCTGTCAGGCGAGTTCATCGCAGCGCGGAACCGCCTGGACGATATCATGATATCATATGGGCTCTCCGGCGAGGACATCCTGAAGCAGATCCACCGCACCGTGTTCGAGCTCGACATCCCGGACTACGAAAAGGTCCGCCTGGTCGACCGCACCGGGGAGATAGAGTTCCGCATAGTGGAAGGGTCGAACGAACGCATTCAGCTGGAGTCCCTGCTGGCATATCTGGCCCTTGTCGGCGAGAACCGCGCGGACAGTGCAGACTGAGTGGGGCCAGTCCTACCCAATTTATTTATATGACTATCATATTCATCACGGCAGAGGACTCATATGGCACGTTTCAAGGAAGCTGACGAGAGGCTTCTTAACAAGAAGATCTGCATGAAGTGCGACGCGCGGAACGCCCCCAGGGCCACCCGTTGCCGCCGCTGTGGCTACGACGGCCTCCGCCAGAAGGCGAAGGAAAGCAGAAAGGCTTAAACCTCCTTCCTATTTTCAATTGGGGGCTCCGCCCCCGCTTCGTCGTTTCCACAAACTATCTTCATCGCATAGATAATAATCATGGGGATAGGTTTTTAGCATAGTTTCTCGCTTCGATGAGCTTGGTTATCTGGGGAGGCGGGACTTATCAAGAAGGTGCTCATCGTCGACGACAATCCGGCTATACAGGACATAGTCTCGGAGCTCGTCTCCGGAGCAGGCTTCGTCCCGCTGACCGCGTCAGGGGGTAAGGAAGCCCTGGAGAAGACCGACAGCGAGCGACCCGATCTGATTCTTCTTGACATTAACATGCCGGACATGGACGGGTGGAGCGTCCTCCGCAAGCTGAAGGAGGAGGGCGTAACAGTTTCCACCAAGGTCATGATGCTCACCGCCACCACCGATGTGGGGACGGACATCTTCGGCCTGCAGGACGTCGTTTCCGGCTATATCCGCAAGCCGTTCAACAACAAGGAGCTGTCCGATCGGTTGAGGACAGCACTGGATGAGAGGCCGCCGGTGCAGGAGGTCCCTGAGATCAAGGAACCATCCGGCATATTCCATTTCCTGACCAAGAAGAAGGCCTCCGCCCCGGAGGGTATGGAGAAGGCCAGGAAGTCCGCCAAGAAGTACGAGCTCCGGCGCGGGCTCAGCTATGTGGTCAAGGAGCAGAAGGCCACCAAGTCCTTCGAGATCTTCGTGGACCAGGTCACTCATAACATCCAGGGGCTGTGCATAACCCGACAGTTCCCTGCGGTGGTGCGCCAGGAGTGGGGGCTGGAGGAGACCCCGATAATCTGGCTCAGCAACCAGCTGGGCAAGGTTTACGTGAACCCCGCCAACATCGGGATCCTGGGCGACACGGTCATCCGCTTCATCGAGAAGTCCGACGACAGCGTCGTCCTCATCGACGGCGTGGAGTTCCTCATCGTCAACAACAGCTTCGACAAGGTGCTGAAGATGATCCACCGCATCACTGAGGTAGTGATGGAGTACAAGTCCCGGCTCATCGTATCGGTGGACCCCCGCGCACTGGACCTTAGGGAGATGGCGTTGCTGGAGCGCAACATGGAGATCGTGGAGGGGGAGGTCCCCGCCGCGGTCAAGGTCACTCGCTGATCATTTTTCTCATCCCTCGAAGAAAGGACATAAAAGGGGTCCTGTATTATCCACTCCATAATATACTTGGGATCATCGAGGAGAGTCGAGCTAAAATGTCATCGTCAAAGATCACCCGTGTATGGGCCAGAGAGGTTTTGGATTCCAGGGGCAACCCTACCGTCGAGGCGGAGATCGCCGTCGACAAGCTGGTGGTGCCGGCCATCGCGCCTTCCGGGGCGTCCACGGGGTCCCACGAGGCCCTGGAGCTGCGCGACGGAGGCAAGAGGTACAGCGGTAAGGGCGTGCAGAAGGCTGTGGAGAACGTTCGCACCCTCATCGCCCCCCAGCTCAAGGGGATGGACGTGACGGACCTCAGGGCCGTCGACAAGGCCATGATCGCGCTCGACGGCACGCCGAACAAGGGGAGGCTGGGGGCGAACGCTACTGTAGCGGTGTCCCTGGCCGCGGCCAAGGCCGGCGCGGCCGTCACCGGCAAGGAGCTGCACGAGCACCTGGTGGCGGGGAGCCACGTTCTGCCGGTGCCCATGATGAACATCCTCAATGGGGGGAAGCACGCCGGAAGCAACCTGAAGATCCAGGAGTTCATGATCGCGCCGGCCGGGGCAAAGGCCTTCGCGGAGGCCCTGCGCACCGGCTCTGAGGTGTACCAGTCCCTCAAGGGGATCTTGAAGGGCACTTATGGCGTGGGAGCGGTGAACATCGGCGACGAGGGCGGCTTCGCCCCCCCGCTGGACACCACCAGGCAGGCGCTGGACGTGATCCTCAAGGCCATCGAGGCGGCCGGCTACGAACCGGGCAAGGATGTCTATCTGGCCGTCGACGCGGCGGCCTCCGAGTTCTATAAGGAGGGAGTGTATTCGGTGGACGGCAAGGACCTCGGCCCCGGGGAGCTGGTGGACCTCTATGCCGGGCTGGTGAACGATTATCCGATAATCAGCCTGGAGGACCCCGTGTTCGAGGATGACTACTCTACCATGGCCGAGATGACCCGGAAGATGGGCTCCCGGCTGCAGCTGGTGGGCGACGACATCTTCGTCACCAATATGGAAAGGCTCCAGAAGGGCATCGACATGGGGGCCGGGAACGCCCTGCTCCTAAAGGTCAACCAGATCGGGACCGTATCTGAGGCCATGGACGCCGCGGCCCTCGCCAAGAGCGCCGGGTACGCGGTCATGGTGAGCCACCGCTCCGGCGAGTCCGAGGACACTTCCATCGCCGACATCGCGGTGGCCCTGGGCTGCGGTCAGATCAAGACCGGGGCGCCGGCAAGAGCGGAGAGGACCGCCAAGTACAACCGGCTCCTGCGCATCGAGGAGGAGCTCGGCCCCAAGGCCCAATACGCGGGCACCTCGGCCTTCAAGGCGCTGAGCTGAAACGGGCGTGTCCGCCCCCCTTCCTATTTTTATCCATTCGCATGAAGGACGTCCAGACAGCATCCGTGGGAAAATGATTTATCACTCCAGGGCGTTGTGGCGGCATCTTAACAAACATTATCCGGGGATCACTTTGAAGCGCTTCTTCACCGCCACCGACGAGGACATTGTCCAGGGCAGGACGACCGACATTTATTTCATCCGCACCATGGAGGTCCTGAAGGCCAAAGACATGCTGGGGGCGGAGGCGCTGGCCGAGATGACCCTGGCCAAGTTCCCCCGCGACTGGAAGTGGGGGGTGTTCTGCGGCCTGGAGGAGGCCCTGCGCCTCTTGGAGGGGAAGAATGTGGACATATGGGGCCTGCCGGAGGGCACGGTGTTCCCGTGCCGCACCCAGAGCGGGATCAAGCTCCCGGTGCTCAACATCGAAGGCCCCTATTCTGAATACTGCGTGATGGAGACCCCCATGCTGGGGTTCATGTGCCACTCCACCGGCGTCGCCACCATGGCGGCGCGGTGCCGCAAGGCCGCCAAGGACCGGCCGATGATGGCGTTCGGGGTCAGGAGGACGCATCCGGCCATCAGCCCCATGTTGGACCGTTCGTCCTACATCGGCGGCTGCGACGGCGTCTCCTCGCTGATGGGCGCCGAGCTCATAGGGAAGGAGCCGGACGGCACCATGCCCCACGCCCTCATCGTCATGCTCGGCTCGTCCCAGGAGGCGTTCCGCGCGTTCGACGAGTTCACCGAGCCCTCTGTGCCGAGGATAGCGCTGGTCGATACCTATTCCGACGAGAAGGCCGATGCCATATTGGCGGCGGAAACGATCAGGGACCTGGCCGGGGTGAGGTTGGACACCCCCGGCTCCCGGCGGGGTTCGTTCCCCGATCTGGTGCGGGAGGTCCGCTGGGAGCTTGATCTCCGCGGCTACCACAAGGTCAAGATCCTGCTGTCCGGGGGGCTGGACGACAAGACCCTTCCCGAACTGGTGGAGGCCGGGGCCGATGGCTTCGGCGTCGGGACCAGCATATCCAGCGCGCCCACCGTGGACTTCGCTCTCGATATCGTGGAGAAGGACGGCGCGCCGGTGGCCAAGCGCGGCAAGTTCGGCGGCCGAAAGTTCCTGTTCAAGTGCCCTGACTGCTTCAACTACGAGGTATCGGCCGATCAGGACGAGGTCCCGGTGTGCCGGTGCTGCGGTAAGGAGATGAGGACCGCGTCCGTCAAGCTCATGGAGGGCGGCAAGAGGACCTCCAAGGGGAAGGAGCCAAAGGACATACGCTCGGACGTCCTCAGGCAGCTGGAACAGCTGGAGCTGAACTGAGATGGAGCCGGGAGAGTTCAAGGTCAAGGTCTGCCGCGAGGAGCGGTACAAGTTCCGCATCTCCTTCCACTCCGACAAGGAGGGCGACATATTCATGGACGAGCCGGAGCCCCTGGGGAAGGGAGAGTATCCCAACGCCGGCAAGCTCTTGGCGGCGGCGGTGGGCAACTGCATGTGCGCCTCCCTGGTCTACTGCATGGAACGGTCCAGGGGAGAGGTGCCCAATATATGTGCCGAGGTGTTCACCACCCTGTCCCGGAATGAGCGGGGCCGGCTGCGGATCACGCACATCGCCGTCAAGATGTTCCCCGAGGTGGAGAACGATGCCAAGTTCCAGCGGTGCCGGGAGGTCTTCGAGGACTTCTGCATAGTCACGCAGAGCGTGAGGCAGGGGATCGACGTCGACGTGGAGGTCTTCCCGACACGTTCCAAAGACCCCAGCGTGTGAATGCCTCCCGGAACACCCCCGGACCTAGTTCGAGCTGGCCGACGGAAGACGTTCTCGGGCAGCCCTCGCCGTCCAACGCGCGGGTTTTTCAAATAATAAAAAGGCATGGAATATTAATTCGTCTGGCCCTCATCCAGTATGTTCTGGATAATGAGTCTGAGAATGTAGCTCACTACGGAAATATTTAAGTCAGAAAGATGATACATATGGTCTGTGGGCGGTTCCCGGGTCGCCGAGGCTCATCCTTCGGTTTTCTGGGTCGCCGGCGGAGACGTTTGGAGGGAGCAGAGAACAATCGATCGATCAGCGAATGCTATGAATCTCTCATAGGATCTTTGGAGGGACCGGCGGGTTCGTGGGAACCGTGGTGGGGGTCTCTCACAGCATCCGATGGGATCAAGCATATGCGAAGGGGAAGATTATGTTTGGTCCATATCCAAAGAACAAGGCATTGTGCATCTGTGGCGCTCTCACCGACCTCGACGTCGAGGTGGTTAAGAGGAAGGCCGACCTGGGCAAGAGGGTGGAATGCGCACGCTGCCGCAACAAGAGGATCGCCCAGGAGCACGAGTCCTTGGAGCGCCATTTCCTGGGCATCACCGATGAAGAGATCGACGAAATGCAATAGCCGCTGGCGGCTTCTTTTGACGTGAGAACGTTCGGTCCTTGACCGCAAATCGAAAAATGACGAATTATAAATACGCCAGGGAGAATCCGAACCCATCGCAGGTGTTTCTGGATGGACTTGGTCATCGTGGCGGGTTTCCTGGGGTCTGGCAAGACCACGCTGGTCCTCTCGACCATAGGCAAGATCGTGGAGGACCACGGCAAGAAGGTCGTGGTCATCGTCAATGATTTCGGCACAGTGGGCATCGACGGCAAGATCATGACCAAATACGGCCTGCAAGTGCAGGAACTGGCATCGGGCTGCATTTGCTGCACCCTGGGCCCCGACCTCCTCACCACGGTCCGGGACGTGGAGAAAGGCTTCAACCCGGACCTGGTGGTCATCGAGCCCACCGGGGTCGCCGACCCCCAGGCCATCATCGACTGCATGAAGCATTACCCCGGCACGCCGCCCCGCAGCATCAGGACGATCGTGGCCGTCGACGCGGTCCGCTTCCATGCCATCATGAAAGCGCTGAACCGCCCCCTGACCGCCCAGCTTAAGGCGGCCGATGTCATCCTCATCAACAAGGCCGACGCCGTCAGCGCCGACGCGCTCAAGGGCATGGAGGCAGAGCTGAGGGAGATCAATGCCGACCGCCCCATCATCCCGACCTCCGCCACCGGGGGCACCAACATCGACAAGGTGGTCGAAGCCATGGTGGGAGCATGATCACTCCTGACTTCTCGGCTTACGCCCTGAAGGTGGAGATGTGGTTCGACCCGCCCGTGGGCGGACGTGAGCTGGGAGCGAAGGTGGAAGAGCTGCTCTCCAAGATCGCCCGGGCCTGCGGCGACGCGGGGGCCATCCTCATCGGCCATATCAAGGGCGTGGTGGACACCCCCGACAAGGGGTTCAGGGCCACCAGTGTCCTGGAGCCCCAGGGCAGGCCGGCGTCGCGGGGGGAGCTGCAGGATGGCATCGCCCAGGCCGACCTGGTCATCAATGTCCTCCTCTACGGGCTCACCAAGGGCCAGGTCCGGGAGATCGTGGACCCCCTGGCGGAAAAGGAGATGAGCCTCCCCGGCGCGCGAGTAAAGCTCGTGAACATCGAGGAGAAGCACGGCACCATGGTGCACTTCCAGGACCACTGATGCGAAAGGGGGCGGGCGCATCGCTCGTGCCCCCTTCCCGTCGCAAACCTATTTTTACTCACTCTTAGACTTCTATATTTTCATAAAAGAGGAACGGCCACGGGCCCTGAGCCGATGAAAAGCGGGACTGGCTTGGGATGGGGCCACCCCATAGGCCCTCGTGCCTGCCCTTGGTGTCGGATCGATATGGAGGCTCGGATATGACGTCGACAACGAGCGTGCAGCTGCTTGGCTCCCTCATCGGCAACCCTGTGACCAGGACGCTCCTTGCATCCTACTCCCACCATTGCGAGGCCGACGGGGGGAACCGGCTCGAAGTGGCGTTGGAGCACTATCTCGGCTTAAGGGAGGATGTGTGCCTGCGCTGCCGCCTAGCCGAGGCACCGCTGGCCTCTCTGCTCTCCACCGGGGGCAAGGCCTTCGGGGTCACCGAGGAGGACCTCAAGAGGACCTTCCAGGACCCCTACTGGAGGAAAGGCCTACTCAGCGTGGTCAAGGGCATCTCGGAGTTCGGGATGAAGCGCCCCTTCGTGCCAGGGGCGCCGTTCCAGGTGGTTTGGGACGTCACCTATGCCTGCAACCTCCGCTGCAAGCACTGCTACGCCTCGGCGGGTGAGGCCCACCAGGACGAACTCACCACGGCGGAGGGCGTGGCCCTGATCGACCGCCTTGCCGCCATGGGTGTGCCTATAATAGCGTTCTCCGGCGGGGAGCCCCTGGTCCGCCCCGACCTCCTGGAGCTGGCCAAGCACGCCGAGGGGAAGGGGATGTTCGTGGCCCTGGCTACCAACGGCACCCTGCTGACGCCGGAAAAGGTGGCGGCCTTGAAGGAGAACGGAGTGGGGTATCTGCAGATCAGCCTGGACGGGGCCGACGCCGCCGTTCACGACGGGTTCAGGGGCGTCCCCGGGGCCTTCGACAGGACCGTTGGCGGCATCAGGAACGCGATAGATCAGGACCTCTTCGTCAACATCTCCACCACGGTCACCCGGAACAATATCGGCGAAGTGCCTCAGATCATCGATCTCTGTGGCGATCTGGGGGTCAACTGGTTCATGGCCTATAACTTCATCCCGGCGGGGCGGGGCCGGAACATGATCGAGGAGGACCTCTCCCCCGAGCAGAGGGAGGAGCTGCTGGAGATGCTGTACCATCGGAACGACGGTTCCAAGATGCAGGTGCTCACCACCGCCCCGCAGTTCGCCAGGGTGGCGCTGCAGCAGAGCGGAGGGCCCGCGTTCGTTCCCACTCATTTCTTTAACCAGAAGGTCGCCGGGGACCTCATGGGCCTGACCGAGTTCGTGGGGGGCTGCGGCGCGGGAAGGTTCTACATGGCAATACGCGCGAACGGGGACGTGGACCCCTGCGTGTTTTTCCACCATACTGTGGGGAACGTGCGCAGGGACGACCTCGAGGACCTGTGGAGGCATGATCCCTTCTTCGCCTCCCTGCGCGACAAGGACTCCTTGCGGGAGAATTGCGGCTCCTGCGATTACCGGCATCACTGCGGGGGCTGCCGGGCCCGCGCCTACAGCTATTCAGGGGGAGACCATCTCGCCCCCGACCCGGGGTGCGTCAGGAACGCCCAGGCCTATCGGGACATTCGATCTATGATCATAAAGGACATCCGCTGAGGTCACTCGGCGGGAGCAGGGGGCTCGGCCTTCTTGGCCGTTGGCTTCTTCGCCGTGGCCTTCTTGGGGGCCGCCTTTTTCGCCGACGCTTTCTTTGCTGGGGCCTTTTTCGCGGCGGTCTTCTTGGCCGCCGGCTTCTTGGCGCTGGCGCTGTCCTTGCCCTTTTTGGTCGGGCACTCCATGTTGGCGCAGAACGTCCAGGTGCGGCCGCGGTTCCGGATCATCAGCACGGGGGCGCCGCAGGCGCTGCACTTCTCGCCGGTGCCGGTGAGCTGCCCCATCTGCGGCAGCGGGTAGGTCTGATCGCAATCGGGGTAGCCGGAGCACCCCAGGAACCTCTTCCCCGCCCGGGAATAGATGAGCCGGAGATCCTTGCCGCACTTGGGGCAGGTGGCGATGGTGGTCCGCTCCTTGTTGGTGGGGCAGTTGGGGTCAAGGCAGTGCACCGATACCGGCTGCCCTCTCCGGATGACCTTTACCATGGGGGCCTTGCACTCCTGGCAGATCTCCTCGGTAGGCTGCACCAGGGCGCCCGGCGGCATCGGATAGGTCTGGTCGCATTCCGGGTACTTGGAGCACCCCACGAACGACTTGCCGAACCGCGTTCGTATGGCCTTCAGGTCGGAACCGCATTTGGGGCATTTACCTATGAAGTGCTGCGACTCCAGCGCCTTTTGTATCTCCCCGCCGATCTGCTCGCGGTGCGTCTCCATGGTGTCCAGGATATCCGAGAGCATGTCCTGCGATTCCGATACCACATCGTTCAGGGAGGTCTTGCCACTGGCGATCTCGTCCATATCTTGCTCGAGATGGGCGGTCATTTTCGGATCGGCGACGATCTGGGCGTGACGGATGAGCGCCTCCGCCACAGCCACCCCGCTGGGTGTCGGCATCAGATCGTTACCCTCCACGTACTTGCGGTCGTAGAGCTTCTGTATAATATCATGCCGGGTTGACTTGGTCCCCAGGCCCAGGCGCTCCATCTCCTGGATCAGGCTCCCCTGCGAGTACCTGCTGGGAGGCTGGGTCATTCTCTTGTCCGAGGTGACGCCGAGCAGATCGACCTCCTGCCCTATTGACAGCTCGGGGAGATCGGTCTCGTTGATCTTGAAGTAGGGATAGTACTTCTTCCATCCCAGGAACAGCATCTTGTAGCCCTTGGCGTCGAACACCTCGGTGTTGACATCGATGGATGCCGAGGAAAGCTCGGCCTTGGCCGGAGGCGCCACCGTGGCCATGAACCGCCTGGCCACAAGCTCGTAGATGGCCCACTTCTCCCCCTTCAGCTGCTTGCTGGTGGCCGCTTCGGTCGGATAAATAGGAGGGTGGTCGGTGGTCTGCACCTTGCCGCGGGACGGGCGGACGTGCTCCTGCGCCAGCAGCTCCTCTGCCTCGGCCTTGAAGTCCGACTCCTTCAGCTTCTCCAGTATCCTGCGGAGGCCCAGGGAGGTCGGGTACACAGTGTTGTCGGTCCTGGGGTATGAGATGTACCCGGCGGTATAGAGGTCCTCGGCGATCTTCATGGCGCGGGACGCGGTGAAGCCGAGCTTGTTGGCCTCCATCAGCATCATGGTGGTGTTGAACGGCGGGAGAGGATACTCGTCCTTCTCGTGCTTCTCATACTCCAACACCTTCCCATTGGTCTGCCCCTCGCAGTTGGCCAGGGCCTTGGCGGCCTCGGCCTCGTCATGGAAGGGGTTCTTGACGTGATTGCCGTGGAACTCGGGCCCGTGCTGGAAGCGCGCGGAGACGTTCCAGTACGGCGTGGGGATGAACTCCTCGATGGCCTTGTGCCTCGCCACCACCAGGGCCAGGGTGGGGCTCTGTACTCTGCCCACGGAAAGGAAGTTCCCGCCGCCCTGCTTGGAGGCGAGGGAGATGAAGCGGGTGAGGACGGCGCCCCAGGCCAGGTCGATCTTCTGCCTGCTTTCGGCGGCGTCGGCGAGCTTCTCGTCCGGCGCCGTGAGGTCCCGGAACGCGGTGTCGATCTCCTGCTTGGTGAACGCGCTGAAGCGGGCCCTGCTCACCTTCTTGCCGGCCAGGTCAAGAAGGCGGGCCGTTTCCAGTCCAATGAGCTCCCCCTCGCGGTCAAAGTCGGTCGCGATGACCACTTCATCCACATCCTTTGAGATGTCGCGGAGGGTGCTGACGATATTGTGAGCGGTGATCCTCTTCTCCGGCTCGGCGGAGATAAGGTCGGCAAGCTTCACCTCGGTCCAGTTATTGAGGCTCGGAGGATAGTCAAGCTCGATGATGTGGCCCCTGAGGCCGACGATATAAGTCATGCCCCCATCGTCCTCGAACTGGAAGACAGGAACCTTGTTGATACTGGTCCTCTTTGACGCACCTTGGGATAATATGGTAGCGATCCTGGCCGCGGCATCGCTTTTCTCCGAGATGATGAGCCTGCTCATGCTCTCCGTCCAAAGAACACGGAGTATAAAAAAGGTGCCCCAGGCCCCTCGAAATTTCACAGCCAGATATACAGATCAGTGCTTGTGAGGATGCTGATTGGAGTGCTGGTGCGGCCGCCCGCTGTCCATGGAGCCGGAGGTCATGGTCAGCTTCCCGAAGAGGACCCCCTTTACGGAGATCAGCTCGTCGGCGAGGTGCTTGACGTCCTTGACCCTCCCCCAGATCACCATGACCTCCAGGCATTGCTCGAGGTTCAGATGTATATGGGTGGTGGAGGATATGTTGGCGTGGTGGAAGTGCTGGATCTCCATGAGCCGCTCTTGCACCCCTCCCTTGTGATGCTCGTATACCAGGGTGATGGTGCCCACCACGTCGGCATCGGCATCGGTCCATCGGTCTTCCACCAGCGCACTGCGTATGAGATCCCTAATCGCTTCCGACCTGGTGTCGTAGCCCCTTCCATTGACCAGAACATCGAACTCCTCAAGCAGCTCGGGTTCGAGGGATACACCGATGCGGGTGACCTTGTCCATCGAAAGGAACGAACGCGGTCAATCCTTAAAATCCTTGTCAGGCTCAGGTTTATCTCGTCAGCGGCCTTGACATTGACGAATGTCATGAACTACGGCGAGGCGATACTGGGCGCCTTGGACGGCGCGGTGGCGAAAACGATGTCCGACAAGCCCGTGGCGATCATGTTCTCGGGAGGCCTAGACAGCGGGGTCCTGGCCGCCTTGGCCAAGAGGTACGGGTCACCCACGCTGTATACTGTTGGCATAGATGGATCCCATGACCTCCGCGCGGGCGAAGAGGGGGCGTCCGCCCTGGACCTCCCCTGGACGCCGTACGTTCTCACGGAGGACGAGGTACTGGCGGCGTGCCGGGAGGCCCTGTCCATCGTCCCCATGGACCATCCCGTGGTGCTCTCCTTCGAGCTGCCCCTTCAGATTATCGCCTCGCGATGCCGGGAGAGGGACCTCATGAGCGGGCAGGGGGCTGATGAAATATACGGCGGATATCGCCGCTACCTCGACATGCCCTCGGAGGAACTGGGAATGAGCCTAAGGGCGGACCTGGAGCACGTGCTCAGGGACGGAGCTCCCATGGACCATCGCATCGCCGGCCACTATGGAAAAGAGATCCACCACCCCTTCCTGGACCCTGGGGTGCGGAATGTGTCCGGGGCCATTCCCGCGGGGGAGATGATCAGGGACGGAGTGAGGAAGGCACCCCTGCGGGACGCGGCCATGCTCCTCGGCATCGAAAGCATTGCCTCCCGGGAGAAGAAGGCCGCCCAGTACGGTTCTGGGTTCATGAAGGCAATGAAGGCGGAGGCACGCCGTCGCCGCGTTAGCCTCAAGGATCTCATGGCCGAGCTCGGCGGGGCGGAGCAACATAGTTAAGCAGCCTCGCGCATGAGCGGCCCGTGGACTACCATGAGACGCTGACCTGGCTGTTCGACCAGGAGACCATGGGCATCAAGTTCGGGCTGGAGAACGTCACCGAGCTGCTGCACAGGATGGGTGATCCGCACAAGAGCTTCCGCTCCGTGCACGTGGCCGGGACCAACGGCAAGGGGTCGGTGAGCGCAATGACCGCCTCGGTGCTGGGCAAGGCGGGGTATAGGACCGGCCTATACACCTCCCCCCACCTGGTGGACTTCCGCGAGAGGATGAAGGTAGGCGGGAAAGATATCGGCCAGAAAGAGATGCTGCGTCTGGCCGAGGAGGTCCGGGGCCACGCCGAGGAGATGCGCTCCGGGTCCGAGAAGAAGAGGCTCACCTTCTTCGAGCTCACCACGGCGATGGCCTTCGCCCATTTCGCCCGGGAGGGGGCAGAGATGGCGGTGGTGGAGGTGGGCATGGGGGGAAGGCTGGACGCCACCAACGTCATCGAGCCGGAATGCTGTGCCATCACCGCCATCAGCCTGGAGCACACCCAGTACCTCGGGCCTACCATCAGGGACATTGCCGGGGAGAAGGCCGGGATAATCAAGCCGGGCGTGCCGGTGGTGACGATCGACCAGTCCCCCGAGGCCCTGGAGGTGTTCGCCTCCATCGCTCGCCAGAAGACGGCCCCCCTCAAGATCGTGGGGGCCGACCATGGATACGAACTGATATCCTCGACCCTCAGCGGGACCGGCGTGTACGTCGAGGAGCTGGGGATGAACATAGAGGTGCCTCTGGTGGGGTCTTACCAGGGGGCCAACTGTGCATTGGCGTGCGGCGTGCTGGCGGAACTGATGGGGCGGGGCATCTACATACCTGATGAGGCTATCGACCAGGGGATGAGATACGTGAAATGGCCGGGCCGGCTGGACGTGGTGTCATGGGACCCCCGTCTCATCCTCGACGTCACCCATACCCCCGCCGGGGCGGAGGCCGTGTCCGCCGAGGTGGAGCGATTGGTGGGCAGCGATGTCGTCCTGGTACTGGGAGTGCTGGCCGACAAGGATGTCCGCTCCATCGCCGCATCCTTCGGCCGCATCGCCCGGCGTGCTATCGCCACCGCTCCCCGTACCAAGAGGGCCGCTGCCGCCTCGGCAACGAAGGAGGCGCTGCGACCTCACTGCCCCGTGGAGATGGTCGACGACGTGGGGGAGGCGGTGGAGAAGGCGCTCGGCGCGGCGGGAAAGGAGGACACCGTCCTGGTGACCGGCTCGCTGTACACCGTGGGCGAGGCCATGAGGTGGCTGAATGAAAGGAAAACCCGTGTCGGAGATACTGGACAGGCTAGAGCATAGGTCGGACGAGCGTGCTTTCCCGGGGACGGCCCTGGGCCGGGAGCCCTCCTGGGAGAGGACGCCCTTCACCACTCTGATATCCACGGTGCTCTCGCAACGCAACCGTGACGAGTGCACCTACGCCGCCTCGGAGAGGCTGTTCTCCAGGTACCCTAGCCCGGCCCTGCTGATGCGCGCGCCCCTGGACGAGGTGGACGCCCTAATAAGATCGGTAAACTTCCACACCTCCAAGGCCAAGGCGATAAGGGAGATCGCCCGCATCGTGCAGGACCAGTTCGGAGGGGAGGTGCCGAGGGACGCGGAGTCCCTGATGTCCCTCCCCATGGTCGGACGGAAAACGGCCACCTGCGTGCAGGGGTACGCCTTCCACATGGACGTGATATGCGTAGACACCCACGTGCACCGCATATCCAACCGCATCGGGCTCGTGAGATCGAAGACCCCAGATGAGACGGAGGGGCAGCTGATGGAAACGGTGCCCCGGGACCGGTGGTCGGAGATCAACGAGGTGTTCGTGCGGTTCGGCCAGGAGGTCTGCACTCCCCTTCGTCCCAAGCATGAGCAGTGCCCCATCAGGGAGTTCTGCGACACGTACCAGAGGGACGCGGGAAAGAGGTAGAAGCAGCTCCCTCCCATGCACTCCACTTCGTACCGGCCCTCACGGAAAACGCAGCGGTCCTGGCCAGCCCCCTGCCCCTGGGCGAAGGGGGCCGGCAATCTCTTAAATATCGGGGGCCTGATGGAGAACGGAATGCACGAGGTATCGGTCATGTCCAGCATCATCGAGTCGGTGCTGGAGGAGCTGAAGAAGTACAACGTGGAGAAGGTGGAGGAGGTCCACCTCACCATCGGGGAGATGACCTTCCTGGGGGAGGACCAGCTCAGCTTCGCTTTTGAGATCCTCAGCAAGGGAACGCTACTGGAAGGCTCCCAGCTGATCATCGGCCACGAGGACGCGGAGGTGAAGTGCCGCTCCTGCCAGTATCAGGGAGCGCCCGACCGCCTCGATGATGAGATATACCATTCCAGCATGCCTACGCTGAACTGCCCGAAGTGCGGCAGAGGCGTGGAGCTGACCAAGGGCAAGAGCTGCCTGGTCCGTTCGGTGAAGGTGGTGGAAGCAGATGTTCCGGTTCAGGGATGAGAAGGCTGCGCAGAAGATCATCGAGTCCATCCGCAGGGAGGAAGTGAACCTTCGGTTCATGCACGTGTGCGGGACCCACCAGGACACCCTGGTCCGCTTCGGTCTCGAGGCCATGCTCAAGGACGTAGGCGTGGAGATCCGCCAGGGCCCGGGCTGTCCGGTATGCGTCACCACCACCAACGAGGTCGCCGACGCCATCGCCCTCGCCGATGCCGGGGTCACCATAGCAGTGTTCGGGGACATGCTGAAGGTGCCGACCCCCCTGGGCTCGCTGGGCGACGCCAAGGCCCGCGGTAGGGACGTGCGCATCGTGTACTCGGTGGAGGACGCCGTCCGCATGGCCCCTGAGGTCAAGAGCATGGTGTTCATGGGCATCGGGTTCGAGACCACCAGCCCCACCACCGCGGCGGTGATGGTGGAGCCTCTGCCAAAGAACTTTTCCGTGTACTCATGCCACCGCCTCTTGCCGCCGGCACTGCACGCTATCATCAACATGGGGGAGTTCCGCATCGACGGGCTCATTGAGCCGGGGCACGTGAGCGCCATCATCGGCACCGCCCCGTACGACGTGTTCTCCGAGAAGTACCACATCCCCCAGGTCATCGCCGGCTTCGAGCCGCTGGACCTCCTGATGTCCGCCCACCACCTGGTGAAGCAGGTCAAGGAAGGCCGGGCCGAGGTGGAGAACGAGTACAGCCGCTTGGTGAGGAAGGACGGCAACCCCATCGCGGTGAAGCTCCTGGAGCGGGTCTTCAAGCCGGTGGACCGGACCTGGAGAGGGTTCCCCACCATACCCATGAGCGCCTACGACCTCCAGGAGGAGTTCGACGCCCACAATGCCCGGCTGGTGCACGAGGACGTTCTCGAGGCGAGGCCGCCCGTGGCGGAGGAGCACAAGGGATGCCGTTGTGGGGAGGTGCTGCGTGGGCTGATCAACTCGGACGAGTGCCCAGCGTTCGGCAAAGCGTGCAACCCCCGCTATCCCATGGGCCCATGCATGGTGTCTCGCGAGGGCGGATGCAACATCGCGTTCCGTTACCGCGGGAAGCTATAATTGCGCCCCGGACCGATGGTCCGACGCCCCAAGCAGGGGGACAGCACCCTCAAATAGCCGGGTGCGGGATACCCCTCATTCTCGTCCGAGGGAGATATATGGACCAGGCGATCAGCGGCGCGGCGAACGGGGTGAGCGGGGCGGAGCCCAAGGCTCCGGAAGGCAACGGCAACGGGTACGCCAAGATGCGCGCGGTCGGCGTGACCCTTCCCCCCGGCGGCAGGCCCATCCGCCTGTCCGGCGAGGCCCCCGTCGATTTCCTGGGCCAGGTCCGCGACAACAGCCTCACCTGGCTGAACTTCACCGTGAGCGACGTGGAGCGGGACGGAACCTTGGTGGCCAAAGCCTTCGGCTTCAGCGAGAACCTCGTGCCCGCTCTGCTGAAGGGATACCTGGCGAACTTCGAGGACCGGGACGTGGAACTGGGCATGCTGCTGCCGGCAGTGAGGATAAAGAAGGTCGAGTTCGAGTCGTTCCCGCTCATCATCCTGGTGAAGAAGAGCTTCATCCTCACCATCCACCAGGAGGATGTGTTCAGGCTGGTGAACTTCTCCCGCTACTCCGAGGTGTTCGTGAAGAAGCTGCCGGAGAGCATGTCTTCCGAGGACAAGCTCACCCTGATGCTGGCCCGCATCATCGACGAGAACAACAACCGCAACTTCGAGCAGCTCAGGGAGATCGAGGACCAGGCCGACTGGCTCTCCGAAGCGCTGGTCGACGCCAATGCCGAGCGGGCCCGGCTGGGCCAGGACATCTACGAGATGAAGCACACCCTCATCGTGTACCTCAACACGCTGTGGAGGACCCTGGACACCCTCAACAACCTCCGCTACGGCGACGCCGACCTCATCTCCGACAACAACAAGGTGCTGGCTAAGGTCAACTTGCTGGTAGAGAACGTGACCCAGCAGATATCGCTTAGCGAGCACATGTCCGAAGTGCTGGCGTCGGGCCTGGAGGTGCTGCAGTCCATCTACAACAACCAGCTTCAGGTGCTCAACAACCGCATGGCGCTGGCCATGACCTGGCTGACCATTCTGGGCACCGCCGTGCTGGTGCCTAACACCCTCGCCACGGTGGGAGGGATGATGTCGCTGGAGGGCAGCGGCCTGACGTGGTTCCTCGGCCTGATCGGGCTGGCTACCGTCGCGTCCACCATCATAGCGTGGTGGTGGGTGACCAAGAGGGTCAAGCTGCCGGTCCAGGCGGACAAGTGGGTCCCTCCCGGGTCCCCCTCCAAGAGGAAGGGAAAGGGGGCCTGAGGACCTCCAATACTTTTAATATGGACCTGCTTCAAACAATAATGCCAAGAAGATCATGATGGAGGAGATGGCTTGGCAAAACCGGTAAAGGAAGGCGCGGCCTCTGAGAAGATGAAGAAGATGCTCAACGAGGCCATAGCAATGGAGCTTCAGGTAAGCATCCAGTATATGTGGCAGCATGTCCAGTGGAAGGGAGCGAAGGCCTACGCGGGCAACGACATGTTCAAGAAGATAGCCATCGCCGAGATGAAGCACGCCGAGGCGATCGCCGAGAGGTTGTACTACCTCGGGGGGATCCCGACCACCAAGCCCGCCACGGTCAGCGTAGGAGGCGAGGATGTCTGGGACCAGCTCAGGATGGACGTGAAGGCCGAGGAGAGCACCATCGCCCACTACAACGAGATCATCAAGCTGGCCGCCAAGGAGGACGACGTCACCACCAGGGTGCTGTTCGAACACATCCTGGAAGAAGAGGAGGAGCACCACGACTGGTTCACCTCCTTCCTGGACGACCCCGAAGGGGGAAAGCGCTGAGGCCTCCGGCCCAGCCATTTTACGTTTTTCCATCCTCCACGCCGAAGAGCGAAGGTTCTATGCGGCCGGAAGGCCCTAACGTTCTTGGGTGATCAGGACGAGGATAGGTATCATCGCCTGCGAGATACTCAAGAAGGAGATAGAGAGGCTGACCGCGGACGATCCGGACATCGTGCACCGGGAGTACTTGGAGTTCGCCCTTCACGTGTACCCGGAGGACATGAGGAAGACCATAATCGAGAAGGTGGACGCCCTGGAGGGGCAGGTCGATGCGGTGTTCATCGGGTACGCCACCTGCCGGTCGCTGAGCGATCTTCCCGCGTCGGTCAAGGTCCCCTCGGTGATGCTGGAGGGGGACGACTGCGTGGCGGTGATGATAAGCCCGGAGGAATATGCCAAGGAGAAGGCCGCCTGCACCGGCACATGGTTCTCCTCCCCGGGGTGGGCGGAGAAGGGTGTGGACGGCATTATCAAGGAACTGCGCCTGGACACCATGCAGGACGAGGGCTATGATCCCATGTACTTCATGGACATAATCTTCGATGGATATTCCCGCTGCCTCTACGTCGACACCGGGGTGAGCGGGACCAAGGAGTTCGAGGCCATGTCCCAGGACTTCGCCGACAAGCTCAGGCTGCGCCATGACTGCCGGGCCGGGGACCTGTCCCGCCTGTCCGCGTCGATACAGCGCACCAAGCGGCTCGCCGCCGGGGCCGCCGGGAAGGCCTAGTCCGGCGCTCCGCGGGAACGGGACCAGGCTCCGCCGTTCCAGCGACATTCCTCGCCCCACAGCAATAATATTAAGAACGGCCGGGTGGATGGGGGAATTGCAGAACTAGATAACGCCCAGGGCAGGCCCCTGGGAGATGATCTGTAACAGTGTGATAATCCATGGCGCAAGATTTTCCTTCATTGAACATCGACGAGAGAGTGCTGAAGGCGATAGATTCGCTCGGCTGGGCCGAACCGACCCCCGTTCAGGTGAGCACCATACCCCTCCTCTTGGAGGGCAAGGACGTCATCGCCCAGGCCCAAACAGGCACGGGCAAGACCGCCGCCTTCGGCATCCCCATCATCCAGAGCATCGAGCCAGGTAAACGGCCCCATGCGCTCATATTGTGCCCGACCCGGGAGCTGGCGGTGCAGGTCTCCGAAGAGCTGAAGAGGCTCAGCACCTTCACCGACATCAGGGTCTTGGCCGTGTACGGCGGGGCTGCCATAGAGCCGCAGGTGGAGGCGCTGCATAAGGGCGTGGACATCGTCGCTGGCACTCCCGGTAGAGTGATCGATCACATCCAGAGGGGGAACCTGGACCTCAGGGGGGTCCGCTTTATGGTCCTCGACGAGGCCGACAGGATGCTGGACATGGGGTTCATCGAGGACATCCAGTACATCATCTCCAAGGTTCCCAAGGACCGTCAGACCATGCTGTTCTCCGCCACCCTGCCCGGGGAGATAAGGAACCTGGGGGAGCAGCACATGATGGACCCCCAAGTGGTGTCGGTGTCCGAGGATGAGCTGGTGCTCCCGAACACCAAGCAGATGTACTTCGCGGTAGGCCGGAAGAACAAGATCTGGGCGCTGTGCAGGGTCCTGGACAAGGAGAGGCCCAAAGCTATCGTGTTCGCTCAGACCAAGTTCATGGTGGACATCATCGAAAAGCGCTTGGCGTCCTATGGATACCCTGCCGCGGCTATCCACGGTGATCTCACCCAGGCAAGGAGGGAGAAGGTGCTCTCCGACTTCCGCTCCGGAAAGATTAAGGTTCTCATCGCCACCGATGTCGCCGCCAGGGGCCTGGACATCGAAGGGGTCACCCACGTCATCAACTACGACATCCCGGAGTCCCCCGAGGTGTACGTTCATAGGATCGGCAGGACCGGGAGGGCCGGGAAGGAGGGAAAGGCCATCACCTTCGTCTCCCAGGACGAGATGCACCTCCTGGACGCCATCGAGAAGTTCACCGAGGTGAAGCTGAAGCAGGTCGAGGTGCCTGAGCACAAGGGCAAGGAGCTGGTGCGCGAGGTGCTGGACTTCGACGAGATGGCCGACATCTTCGGCATGGTGCGCCTGGAAATATCGGTGGGCAGGGCCGACGGGACCAACAAGGTAGAGATCTCCGACTTCGTCGCCCACACCGCCCGCATCAACGACATGGCCATTGGCCAGATCGAGATCGATGACCGCAGGTCCACTGTTGAGGTGCACAAGGATGTGGCGATGAAGGTACTGCGCGCGCTTCGACAGACCAGCTACAAGGGCAAAAAGCTGAGCGTACAGCCCCTGCCTCGAGCAGCTCGCTGAGGGGCTATATCCTAAAACAGGGAAGGTCGTTCAGCGCCACTTGGAATATCTGTCCAGGAGGGAGCAGGTGTCATCAGCGGCGATCTTGTCTATGACCCCCTGCTTCTCGATGTCCCGTATGTACTCTTTTGTCTCTCTCACAGAGACCCTGGATGCTTTGGCAATGATGTTCGCGACCACGGTCGGTATGGCGGTCTTGTCCATAGGCGATGCGTTGAGAATCTCCCTCAAATCATATTTGAAAGAACCCAAACGATGAAGGTTGAGCATCGCAGTGCGTGGTGTCTGGGGACGCATCCGGCGGCGGTTCTCTTCCGCTCTCCGCTCCGCGTCCGTCTTGAATGGTGGTCTCCTACCTCGCAATATTATTACTCCGCCAACGACAAGAAGGTGACCCATACTTAAACCTTCGGGCAATCGGTGTGCATCTAGCAATATAAAAAAGGCGTCTGGCAGCGCCCGAGACCGGTCCGTGACGAGGGAGTTCGTTAATAATAAGGTGCGGGCCGGGACCTTCCGGCGCCTGGCCTGGCCACCGTCATTTGAGATATCGGAACCAATGCGGTCGATAATATAATTTTATAAAATTATTTTCTCTGCCATCTTTAGGCGGCCGATCGCAGGAGGGGGCCGCATTATAAAGATCAAGGTTCGCCCGCTGATGCCGGTCATGGCAACGACCCCTACCAGCACGGCGTCCGCTTGTCCGGTGGAGGGCCCAATGTCAACTGGCTGGGCCGGAACGTCTTCGTTATCGGCCCTGTCCGGACCAAATAGTTAAATATCGTTCTCTACGTAGAAAATGGTAGGGATAAATATGGAGTTCCATCCGATATTGGCGGTGATCGCTATAATCTTCGGGATACTGGTTATAGCGTTCTCGAACCTCCTGAGCTGGATCGTAGGGATATTCTTAGTCCTGCTGGGACTATGGTTCCTTGTCGGCTGGTGGACCGGCCGGGGAAGGAGAAGGGACACCGGAGAGCGCCACGAGCACGCTCATCCCCCTGAAAGAAAGTAAAAGGGTTTGACGGAAGGGCCTCACTTTCCGAGGTCCTTCCACAGGGGCGTTCCCTCTTTCCTTTCGGTACTTTCCCCCTTCTTTATTCCCAGCTTTGCGCCTGGCCACACTTTCTTCCCGCCGGCCCCTTTGTTCCTCTTCTGCCTTCCCGAGACCAGCATGTCCTTCTTGAAGATCCACACCGCGATGGCTATGGTCACGATAACGAACACCAGCTCGTAGCCGATCCCGGCCAGGACCAGGGTGTAGTCGTCGAACATAAGGTTGTTCATCGCCATCATGGGATGGGTGAAGGGTATGAGGAACAGCGCGCCCTGGATCGCCGTCGGCAGGGTGGCGAAGTCCTTCATCATCAGGATGAAGAGCGGCACCATCGCCAGGAGCGATACGGGCAGGGTCAGGCTCTGGGCGGACTTGTAGTCGCGGGCCATCGCGCCGAGCAGCATGCACAGGGTCAGGGCCCCCAGCACCGCCAGGAACAGGGAGACGCCCACCAGCACGTAGTCCGTAGCGTCGAGCACCAGCCCGTACTTGGCCAGGTCGATGGTGGAGACGCTCTGCATCGAGTCCATGTACTGGTTCATGCCCAGCATGTATACGACCGCCATGATCAGGCCGACCACCGCGGCGCCGCCCAGCTTGCCGAAGACTATGTCCCTGCGCTTGACCGGCATGGTCATCAGGGTCTCCAGCGTCTTGTTCTCCTTCTCCATGCCCATGGAAGCTATGATCATGCCTCCGGACATCATTACCACTATCATCACTACCAGCGGGATGATGAGCGACTGGGACGACAGCGTCGAGGAGATGGTGGCCGGGGAGATCCCTTCCATGGTCTTCTCCTTGAAATAGGTGGTCTCGCTCTTGGTGGTCGGGTCCAGGACCATCGTCGCGTTGGTGTTCCCCTGCTCGATCAGGACCGCGGACAGCTGGGTGTTGACCTGGTCGATGAGCACGTCCACGACCGACGAGGATATGGAGTCCATTATCCCCGCGCCGTACATTATCCAGTAAACTTGGATGGTCCCCGGCCGATCATTGGTGATGTTGTACCCGAAATCGGGTGTGATCACCAGCAGGGCGACCCCGCCCGCGTCGGAGACATGTTCCAGCCCCTCCTCGATGCTGGTGCCGTTATATACCACTTCGGTGCTCTGGGCCAGCATTGCGGCGGCCCCGGTGCCCCACACGGTGTCGGTGTCCTGGTTTATCAGTCCGATCACCGGCGGCTTCTCCGCCTCGTCCTGCACTCCTCCGATCATGCCGCCCAGCGAGGCGAACAGGATCGCCATCGCGATGACGGGGATCAGGGTGCCCAAGGTGAGCATCTCCCTGATCTCCTTGCCCATGATGTTAGCCAGCGGCGACTTCCTCTTGCGCTTCATCCGACCACCCTCACGAAGACATCCTCGATGTTGGATGCGTCATACTTCTTCTTCAGCTCATTGGGGGTCCCCTGCTCCACTACGCGCCCATCGTTCACGAGGGCGATGCGGTCGCAGATCAGCTCGACCTCGAGCATGTTATGGGATGACACGATGATGGTCGTTCCGTCCTTGGTGGTGTCCTTCACCGTGTTCCTTACCTTCTGCGCATTGATGACATCAAGACCCGAAGTCAGCTCGTCGAGAATGGCCAGGCGCGGCCTGAACATCAGGGCCCTGCCGACCAGCAGGCGGCGGGTCATCCCTTTGCTGTACGTTTCCACCTTGTCGTCGATGCGCTCGCCCAGGTTGGCGATCTTGATGCCCCGCTCCAATATGTCCTCGAACTCCTTGCCCTCGGCGAAGAACTTGCCGATGAACGACAAGTATTGCCGCCCGGTGAGGTTCTTGTACGCCCCCGCCTCCTCCGGCAGATAGCTGATGATCCTCCTCACCTCGTCGGTCTGCTCCTTCACGTCGTAGCCGAACAGATTGATGCTCCCTCCGCTGATCTCCAGCAAAGTGGACATCATCCTCATAGTGGTGGTCTTCCCCGCCCCGTTGGGGCCGATGAGCCCGAACACCTCACCCTCGTCGACGGAGAAGGAGGCGCCCTTGACCGCCTGGAAATCCCCGAAGTTCTTCACCAGGTCCTTTACTTCTACCGCAGTCATCTGAACCTTCCATCCTCTCTGGTAAGCCCTGCTCTAATTAGCATGCATAATGCTGAATAAATATCTATGTCGTGTCCCCTGCCCCTTCTAAGCGTTCTCATGTTCTCGCCTCATATGGTATTCCCTCCACAATATGTGAGGTATAGTTCACATCATGTGATATACATCACATTATTAACCTTGCGCCGCCGTCCCGGGGGAAGGATTGCGCGAGGCGGTGCCATCGTCCCCTCATCGGCGGCAACCCTCATCAAATGGCCCACCAAAGAGTATGGTGCCTATGAAGAACCATTATTAGCTATCAGTCTCCACTTTCAGGGCATGAAAGAAGACCTCACGGGTTCCGCGCGGGAAAGTGTCGAGGCATGCCTGAACCTGTTCAACTTCTCCAGGGACTGGGAGGGCTGGAAAGGATCGCTGAAGGAGACGGTCGAATCGGCAAGGGAGACGGACCCCTCCGAGGAGCACCTGGTGGACGTAACCGAGGACGTGCTGGAATTCATCAACGAGAGGATATGCCCCGGCTCCCCGGAGGAAAAGCTCATGGCCTCGGTATGGGCGCACGCTGAGCCGGAGGAGAGGAGGGCTCTCGCCCGCATCTTCCTGCGTATCATCGAGGACTAGGACGTCACTTCCGGTCCCGGAGCCGCTCGTACTCTCTCTGGACCAGCCGATCGGTGTACCTCCCGCTGCCGAAGGTCCCGATGGCGTGCGCGGCCAGGCCGATGCCCCAGAACCCCAGGACGAACGCCGGCCAGAAGAACCCGCCTCCGGTGAACCACCATATCCCGATCAGGGCTGCGTTCACCAGGATGAAGAATCCCAGGTGTATGTAGAACCCCATCTTGTCCTCGGCGCGCTGCCTCGCCCGGGCCCACAGCTCCTGTTCGCTCTCCATGGCTTCACGTTATGAGCGGAGGGGTGATAAAGATGCGTGCCGAGCTCTCCCGCTCCTTGCCCCGTCATGTGGAAGGAGCTCGCCAAATGGATTATATGGGTCGATGAGGATTGAAGAGACATGAGCAGTGACCCTGACGTGGCCTACCCCCCGAGGGACGTGGCCTTCCAGACGGCCGAGGACCTGGCCGCCCATATACTGGAGAACGCTAATTCCTATCATGTCCTGGGCGAAGCGGACAGATACTCTGGCCAGGACAGGATGCGCTTCGCCATACTACTGGCGATGTTCGAGGAGATGGGCAAGCTCATGGACCTGGTGCGGGAGTGCGAAAAGGCGGCCAAGGCCGACTATGAGAGCGTGAGGGTGGAGGATTTCCACGACCACTGCCTAAAGGGGAGAAGGGCCGTCGCCCAGATCATGGAAGAGATCCGCACGGTAGAGAAGGCATCTCTCAACCTGGGGAAGAAGATGGAGCTGAAGATGACCGAGGAGCCCGCGTTCCTCAGGGAGGAGTTCTGCACCCTGCCGGACCGGGTCATCCACTTCGAGCTGGACCGGAACGGGAGAGGCCTGGATTTCATCCCCTCCCCCGAACTGATGGACCGCTTGGCCGCCGTGGTGGAGAGGAATGCCCTCGCCGCGGGTGAATACATCCACGACCTCGGCAAGGCCCTGGGCCTGTGGCTGGACCTCGGCCTGAAGAGAAAGAAGGACGTCCCCGAGGGCGTCATCCGGTACGTTTGACCTCCACAGCCTCCTTCATCGACCTCCTCGGACGGAGGTGGGCGTACCCCCTCCGCACGCTCTCGGACACCCGGTCAGCGCGCCCCATCTTGCCGAGGGCCACCAGGAGCTTCGCCGCCTCCACTCCGCCCCCGGTGTGCGCCCATACCGGGCCGAGGTCGTCCCAGGCAAAATAGGCGTGGCAGTCGATGGTCATCCAGGAATTGATAAGGTCCCTGCGCTTCACCATCCCGTAGTCCTTGAACCAGCTGAACGCCTGGAGGTCCTCGAAGGAGTCCATCCACCTGACGTTATCCTTCCAGTCCGGGGCTGGCCCCATGCCCTGCCCCGTCACGTCGAGGTACTCTATCAGCGAGAAATTGACCCCGGCGTAGGTGGCCTGGGAGTTCTGCGCCCACAGCCGGGGGTTCAGCTCGATCATCTTGTACTTCCCGTCCCGATCGTCCAGCTTGAACTCTATCGACCCGACCCCCCGGTACCCGACGCCCTCGAAGAACCGCAGCCCCATCTTCGCGACCTCGGGGTCATGGATGCTGTGCATGATCGTCCCCACCCCGAACTCGGTGGGATACTGCCTCTGCTTCCTGGTCTGGAAGAGCGCCCCCAGGCCGCCGTCGGTGCCATAGTACGCGCACACCTTGACGTGGTTGGTATTGGGGCCCAGAATTATCGACTGCACCAGCGCCTCCAGGCCCGCGGCGAAGATCTCCTCGAACCTGGCGCCTAGTTCGCGGGGGTTCGCCACCTTGAATCCCTTGTTCCCGAACCGCTCGTGCCACAGGTGGGAGTACAATGGCTTGATGAACACCGGGTAATCGAGGTCATGCTCTATCCTCTCGATGTCCGCCATGTCAGTGGGGTAATGGGTGTTGGCGATGGGCGTGCCCACTCTGTTGGCCTCCTCGTATTGGAGCCGCTTGTTCACCATCCCCTCCAGCACCCTCTCGGAAGGGATGTTGAAGATGAACCTCTCCGACAGCTCGTCGCGGTACCGCGACATGAACAGGACGAAGGCGTCCGAGGTGGGGTACAGAACGCTCCTGCTGCCGCTATCGCCATCCCTGAGCAGGATATCCAGGACGCCCTGGGGATCCTTCACGGGATCGGGGACTAGCAGAGGCCTCGCGTACCTCGAGCGAAGGCCCGGGGCTTTCTTCACGAAATCCACCGCAACCAGGGGTATGCCCTCCCTTCCAAGGCTTCTTACCACGCCCACGCCATTGGGCGTGCTGACCCCTAGCACGAACGCAGAATTGGATCGCCGCATCACTTTGGCCGAACATTATCTCAGATGATGCTGCCTATTAGCTTTGGCCACTGTCGCGACGGCCCGACGCCCGCTCCATCGCTGTAGGCGCCGGTCTGCCGTCTTCCTGGCGCTCTCAGCGCCCGTTCACGATGGCTTCCAAGATCCCGTAGTCGATGTGCGAGCGGGACGTATCGTAGAACTGGTCAAGGTTCTTCAGCCAGGCCTCCCTGATGTCCTCCCCCGACGCCCCCCGGCCCTGCTGCCGGCCGAGGTCAAGGCTGTCCTCGGAGGGGAAGCGGAGGTCCACGAACGGCAATACTCCCAGGCAGGGCACCTTCATGAGGTCCTGCAGCTTCGCCATCCCCGGCCCCAGGATGGACGCGTCCCCCCTGAAGCGGTTTATCACGAACGCCTTGACCAGGTCGCGGTGGCGCTCCTCCAGCAGCCCATAGGTGCCGTAGACGGCGGCGAACACCCCGCCGCGCTCGATATCCCCTACCAGTATCACCGGGCTTCGCGCCATCTCCGCGGTGGTCATATTGGCAATGTCCGTCGAACGCAGGTTGATCTCCGCCGGGGAGCCGGAACCCTCTATGATCACCACATCGTTCGATGCGGCCAACCGGCCATAGGACTCCCTCACTGCTTTCAGCAGCGCTTCGCGGTGGGCCGTCGCACCCCCTCGCCCCACGTCGGCGTACGGCCTTCCCGACAGTATGATCTGGCAGCTCCCCTCGGAGCGGGGCTTCAGCAGGATGGGGTTCATGTCCCCCTCCGGCTCGCGCCCGCAGGCCCATGCCTGGAACGCCTGCGAGATGCCCATCTCCTCGCCCCTGGCGGTGACGAAGGAGTTCAGCGACAGGTTCTGGGCCTTGAACGGCGCGACCCTCAGGCCCTGCCGGGCGAAGTGCCGGCACAGCAGCGCGGCGACGGTGGTCTTGCCCGCGCCGGAGCTGGTGCCCTGCACCATCACGCACTTCACGGCAGCCCCTCCTTCAGGATGCTCACGAGCTTATCCATATCCAGGTTCTCCCGCACCACCGCGGCGAGCCGGTCCAGGCCCTGGTCCACGGAGGCCTCGTAGTCGACCTCCGCTTCCGCCCGCTGCCCTTCCCCCGGCGCCTTGCCCAGGAAGTAGGAGCGGAACGAGGGCAGGTCGAACATGCCGTGGACGTAGGACCCCATCACCATGCCGTCGGGGGATATCGCCCCCTCCGGCCGGTCCTTCCCGTTCTCCTCCAGGTAGAACAGGGGCGCTTCCCTGCTCTCCGACCTCCCCATGTGGATCTCGTACCCGCGCACCTTGCCGCCGTTCCCGGCGTTCATGCGGCCGTTGACCAGCACGGTCCTCTTCTCGTAGGCCTCGAAGTTGGTGGAGATGTCCAGCAGCCCCAGTCCTTCCCAGGCCTTCTTCTCGTCCCCTTCCAGGCCCTTGAGGTCGATGACCTCCTTTCCCAGCATCTGATAGCCGCCGCATATGCCCAGAATGGGCACCTTTCCCTTCAGCTCCCTGATGGCGTCGAAGAGCCCGCTCCCCCTCAGCCATTTCAGGTCGGCCACGGTGTTCTTGGTTCCGGGTATCACCACGGCGTCCACGCCCCTCAACGCCCCCGGGTCCTTGACGAAGCGGACCGAAGCGCCTTCCAGAGCGAGCGCGTCGAAGTCGGTGAAGTTGGCGATGCGGGGCAGGTGCACCACCCCGATCTGCAGCCCTCCCTTCCCCCGCACCTTGCGGAGGTCCTGGGAATCCTCGTCCGGCAGCGCGTGGTCGGCGTGCGGAACGATTCCCAGCACCGGGATCCCCAACCGCTCCTCCAGCTCCTTGATGCCGCCTTGCAGGGACGCCGGGTCTCCGTAGAGGTTGTTGATGATTATGCCCTTGAACATTCTCCGCTGCTCGGGAGGCAGCAGCATGATGGTGCCGTAGGCGTAGGCGAAGGCCCCGCCCCACTCGATGTTCACCACCAGCAGGCAGGGCGCGCTGGCGACCTCCGCCGTCCGCATGTTGGCGATCTCGGTGTCCATCAGGTTGATCTCCGCGGGGGACCCCGCGCCCTCAATCACCACCACGTCGCGGGTCCGCCGGAGCAGCTCCCAGTTCCTCCGGAGGATCTCCATCCCCTCCCCGTTGGTGAAGCCGCCGAAGTACTCGGGCACGGCCATGTCCCTGTACGGCCGCCCCTCCACGATGATCTGGGAGATGTCGTCCTTCTTCGGTTTCATCAATATAGGGTTCATGTGCGCGTCCGGAACGGTACGGGCCGCCGCTGCCTGCAGCGCCTGGGCCCTGGAGATCTCCTCTCCCTCCGGCGTCACCATGGAGTTGAGGGACATGTTCTGGGACTTGAACGGCGCGACGTTGTAGCCCATGTCTGAGAAGATGCGGCATAGTGCCGCCGCCAGCAGGCTCTTTCCCGCTCCCGATGTCGCGCCGAGCACCATGATGGGCATGGCCGACACGGGATGCCGGGCCTCTATCTCCTCCTTGATCCTCCTCAGGTCCTCCCCGGACGGCCGCTCCTCCGGCGCGCCGAGCCGGGCATAGATGTCCCTGGCCACGTCGCTCCGGTGGGGCCAGAAGCACTCCTTGCAGCTCCATATCCGCGATCCGTCCTTGCCGGAGATGAACTCGCCCAGGCGCTCATCGTGGCAAGGGTAGAGGGGACAGAAGCACAGACTACAGTCCTGCCCCTTGAAATGGCAGGGGTACCATTCGCATCGGACGTTCGGACCGGGCCGAAAGTCCCGGAGCTGCTCGCGGACCTTGAACCAGTAATCCTTCATCTCATCGCCTCGCATGATCGGCGCAGCTCCCCACGAAACGCTCGGCGAACTGGGGGCAGGACGCGAAGTGCAGATGCAGGTACGAGGCCATGGTGTTGTGGGCTATCAGCCCGTCCTTGTTCCCGGCGATCCCCTTGCCCCGCTTGAGACTGTACGCGTACTCCTTCTCTCCCGACCCCAGCACGCGGGAGTAGTGGAACTCGTGCCCGCGGGTGGTCCACCCCTTCCCGCACAGCACGTTCTCCCTTTCCGCTTCCGCCTCCACGTACCCCACCGCCTGGAGCTTGTCGGTCATCTCCACCTCGGGGTCGAAGATGCCGGTCATGGAGTACGTTCTCCCGTCGAAGTCCCTCACCCTGTCGCAGGCGTACATCATGCCCCCGCACTCGGCGTAGATGGGCATGCCCTCGTAGGCGCGCTCCCTCACCTTCCGGCGCATGGACGAGTTGTCCTGCAGCTGCTGAGCGTACGTCTCTGGATATCCGCCCCCGAAGTACAGGCCGTCCACGTCCGGCAGGTCGTCGTACATGGGAGAGAACGGCACGATCTCCGCCCCGAACCCCCTCAGGATATCGAAGTTGTCATAATAGTAGAAGTTGAAGGCCTTGTCCTGGGCGACCCCGATACGGGCCCGCGGCCGGCCTTTCATCACCGGCGCCTCCGCTTCCTCCATATCCGGAACGGAGCGGGCGATCTCGATCAGGCGGTCCATGTTCAGGTTCTCCTCGATCATGAACCGGATGCGCTCGTACCTGTCGGCATCGTACGTTTCCCCGGCCGGCACCAGCCCTAGATGCCTGCTCGCCAGGCGCACGTCCTTCACCGCGGGGATGCCGCCAAGGCTTTCCATGCCCCTCAGCGAATCCTCCAGCATGCCGAGGTGCCTCTTGCTGGACACGTTATTGAAGATGACCCCTGCGATGTTGACATCGGGGTCATAGTTCTTGAACCCCAGGGCGATGGCCCCCGCGCTGCGCGCGGTGTTGGCCGCGTTGACGATGAGCACCACCGGAGCGTTCAGCACCTTGGAGAGGTGTGCGGTGGACCCTTCCTCGCGCCGGCCCCCGTCGCCGTCGAACAGCCCCATAACGCCCTCGATGACCGATATCCCTGAGCCCTTGGCCCCGCGCGCGAAGGTATCCTTGACCCGCGGGCCGAACATCCAGGTGTCCAGGTTCCGCGACGGCTTGCCCAGCACGATGCTGTGGTGCATGGGGTCGAGGAAATCGGGGCCGGTCTTGAACGGCTGGGGGTCCAGCCCCCTGGCCTTGAGCGAGAGCAGTATGCCTACGGTAATGGTGGATTTCCCGACCCCGCTCCGCTCTCCGGCGATCACGAACCTTGGTGCCTTCATCGTCCTTTCCTCCGTCCGGAAGTGCCCGGCGGACCCCGGGCCAACGTCGCTGGATGTATCATCCAGCTGGTATAAATAATCGGATGCGATTCGTACATGCACCTGGAACGAACGTTAGGGGGCTATCGCCGCTCCCTAGCCGCTTTCTGATAGATCCGCTCCCTGGTCCTTACCGTGGTCAGCATCCTGGAAGCGTCCCCCACCAGGTTCTCGGTGTTGCCCATCACGAAGTAACCCCCCTCGCCCAGGGCCCGGACGAACTTCATGTACAGTCTTTCCTGCATCTCCTTGGTGAAGTAGATGGCCACGTTCCGGCACAGGATGAGGTCGAAGTTGGTGCCGGCCGTCCCCGAGAACAGGTCAAGCTCCAGGAAGTCCACCATGTCCCTTATCTCCGGGACCACCCGGTGCCTCTCCCCCTCCTGCACGAAATATTTCCTCAAGTGCTCCGGGGCCACGTTCATCAGCTGACGTGGGAGATAGATCCCTTCCTGGCCAGACATCAGGCACTCCCTATCTATGTCCGTCGCCACGATGGATACGGAGAATTTATCATACTCCTCTCCCAGGAGGTCGCGCAGGATGATGGCTACGGAATAGGGCTCCTCGCCGCTCGAGCAGCCGGCGCTCCACACCTTGATGATAGGCCTTCCCTCCTTCACCTTCCGGTAGATCAGGAGCGGGACGACCTCTTCTTCCAATGCCTTGAACACGGGGGCGTCCCGGAAGAACTGGGTCACGTTGATGGTGATGTCCCTCATAAGCTCCCCCGCCTCGGCGGGGTCGGAGCCCAGCAGGGCGATGTAGTCAGCGTACTGCTGCACCCCCCGGGAGCGCATGCGGGCCGCGAACCTCCGCCGAAGATAGGAGTCCTTGAACTGCTCGCAATCGAGGGAGGTCTTCCTGTAAACCTCCTTCTTCAGGGCGATGAACTCCGGGTCGGCGGTCTTCTTGCTGGGCATCCGCGCTCCATCGAGAAACTGCGATTATAAAACTTGTCTATTGATGAACAGGGATAAATATGTCGGAAGCAGACATAGGACGAGGACATAAATAAAAAGATTGTAATCATTATCGATATTGGGTTCTTAATACATATATACTAAAGAATTTTTCTAAATTGATATTTATGGCCAAAATCTGGTAACTGGCCGAATGGGGTTGAATTATGCAAGCGGAGAAGGAAAAGACCGCTGTCGAAGAGTTGATAGCCACTATGCCCATCGCCGCCTACGCGGCCGATTCTCACTGGAAGATCACCATGTTCAACGAGGCCGCCGAGGCGCTCACCGGCATCCCCGTCCACGAGGCCGTGGGCCTGAGGGTCCGCGACGTCTTCAATGGGGCCATCGGCAAGAAGGGCTGCCCGGTGTTCGAGGCCATCGGCGCCGGGCGGAGCGTGTATGCCGAGAACATCAAGTTCACCAACAACGACGACGAGACGGTCATCTGCACCGTGAGCGCCAAGCCCCTCAAGGATAAGACCGGCAAGGCCTCCGGGTCCATGGGATTCGTCAACGTCCGCTATGAGGGCGACGATGACCACCTAAACTACCTCAACAGCCTTCCCACTCCCGTTCTGGCGATGGACAAGGACCTCCGGGTAATGTTCATGAACGCCTCGGCCCTGGAGATGACCGGCCGGACCCAGGATGAGGTAAAGGGCAAGCCCTGCCACGAGTTCATGCGCACCGATCACTGCAAGGGCGGTAACTGCGCGACCAGGCGCGCCATGGCCGAGGACCGCTCCTTCGTGGGGGACGCCATCGCCCACCTGCCCAGCGGGGACACCCCCATCCGCGGGATGGTGGGGCCGCTCAAGGATAAGCAGGGCAATATCGTCGGCGCGGTGGAGTTCATCCTTGATATTGCCAAGGAGACGGAGATAACCTCGGAGGTGCACCGCCTGGTGGACGAGACCTTGGCCGGGAACCTCAAGGCCCGGGCCGACCCATCCCGCTTCGACGGCAATTACCGATCCATAATCTCGGGGTTCAACGAGACCCTGGACGCGGTCACCAGTCCCATGCTGATCACCGCGGAGCACATCGAGAAAGTGGCCCAGGGCGACCTGTCGCAGAAGGTCGAGGACGACTTCAAGGGGGACATGAACCTTATCAAGAACAATCTCAACATCTGCATCGACTCCATCAGGGGACTGGTGCACGACGTCAACGGCCTGTCGGAGGCGGCCAACAAGGGCAACTTCACCCAGAGGGTCGATGCCACCAACCATCACGGGGAATACCGCAAGGTGGTGGAAGGTGTCAACGAGACCCTCGGCACGGTCGTGGACAAGATGTTCTGGTACGAGCAGATACTGGACTCGGTGCCGTTCCCCCTGTCCGTCACGGACATGGACATGAACATCACCTACCTGAACCAGGCCTCCCTGGACATGCTCAAGGTCAAGAAGGGGGAAATGGCCGGAAAGCCCTGCCACAACTGGAACGGCCCCATCTGCCGCACCAAGAACTGCGGCATAGTGCGGCTTAGGGAAGGGACCGGAAGGACGGTCTCGGACCGTGACGGCAAGGCCCTCCAGGTGGACGCGACATATATCAAGAACGCCAAGGGCGAATCCATCGGCCACTGCGAGGTGCTGCAGGACATCACCAAGGCCATCCGCCAGCGCAAGTACCAGGCCGCCGAGGTGGAGAGGATGGCGCTGAACCTCCAGAACCTGGCCTGCGGCAACCTCGTCATGGACCTCAACGTGGCCAACCCCGACCAGTACACCCAGGAGATCCACGACAACTTCGTTAAGATAATGGACAACATGGGCCAGGCCAGGAACGCCATATCCACTCTGGTGGACGACGTCAACACCCTGTCCAAGTCGGCGGTGCAGGGAAAGCTCTCCTCGCGCGCCGACGCGAGCAAGCATCAGGGGGAGTACCAGAAGGTCATCGAGGGCGTCAATGATACCCTGGATGCGCTCATAACCCCCCTGAAGGTAGCCGCGGCGTACGTGGACAGGATTTCCAAGGGCAACATCCCCAGCAAGATCACCAAGGAGTACAACGGGGACTTCAACACTATTAAAGTAAACCTCAACCAGTGCATCGATGCCATCGACGCGCTGGTAAGGGACACCGAGATGCTGAGCAAGGCGGCCATCGCCGGCCAGCTTTCCACCAGGACCGACATCTCGGTGCACAAAGGAGACTACCAGACCATCGTGAAGGGCGTCAACGATACCATGGACGCGGTGATACGGCCGCTGGAGGACGCCATGAGGGTGGCCGACTCCTTCGCCAACGGTGACCTCACCGCCCGCCTGGAGGTGGAGACCCAAGGCGATTTCACTACCTTCGCCGACAGCCTCGACAAGATCGGGGAGAGCCTCACCTCGCTGGTTAAGGAGGTCAATCACTCCGTGGACATGGTGTCCTCCACCTCGCAGGAGCTGGCCTCGTCCGCTGAAGAGATGAACGCCTCCACCGAGCAGGTGTCCGCGGCCATCCAGCAGATCAGCAAGGGCGCGCAGAGCCAGTCCGCCCAGGTGGACGAAACGGCCAAGGCCATGGCGGAGATGTCCACCGCGGTCATTCAGGTGGTCGACCGGACCCAATTCGCCACCCAGTCCGCCAAGAAGGGCGCGGAGGCCGCCGAGAAGGGACAGGCCGCCGTGGAGAGCACCGTCAACAAGATGCAGGAGATCCAGAAGGTGGTGGAGGAGTCCGCCAAGGTCATCGCGGTCCTCGGCAAGAGGTCCGAGGAGATCGGGCAGATCGTCGACGTAATCACCAATATATCCGATCAAACCAACTTGCTGGCGCTGAACGCGGCCATCGAGGCCGCCCGCGCCGGGGACCAGGGAAGAGGGTTCGCGGTAGTGGCCGAGGAGGTCAAGAACCTGGCCGAGGATTCCCGCGAGGCCGCGGAACGCATCGCCAAGATGATCAAGGAAGTGCAGCAGGAAACCTCCAAGGCGGTAGAGGCCATGGGCCGCGGCACCAAGGAGGCGGCCGAGGGCATGAAGATCGTGGACCAGACCGGGAAGGCCTTCCAGGAGATCTCGTCGAGCGTCGCCCAGTCGTCGTCGGAGATGACCACCATCGCCACGTTGATGGAGGCGCAGAAGGAGGGTACCCAGAAGGCCGCCAAGTCGGTGGACGGCATAGCCTCTATCGCCGAGGAGACCGCCTCGGCGGCCGAGGAGTCGGCATCGTCCACGGAAGAGCTGACCGCCTCGATGGAGGACATGACCGCCAGGGCGCAATCGCTCAGCGAGATGGCCATCAACCTGAAGAGGATCGCCGCCCAGTTCAAGGTCGACGAGGACGAGCCGGAGGAGGAAGAGGAGCCTCCCCGGGTGGTCTACCAGAAGAAGCAGGAGAAGAAGCCCCCCGTCAAAGAGGCCGCCAAGGTCCCCGTCAAGGTCAGGGAGGCACTGGCCAAGAGAGGGATAGACACCAGCGAATGAGGTGATGGAATGCGACGGAGACGGGAAAAGGTGGAGATAACCGGGGAGGCGGAGCAGATAGTGTCCTTTCGCCTGGGCAAGGAGACCTTCGGGGTGAAGGTGGCCCAGGTCCGCGAGATCGGCAAGGTCCAGGACATCACCAGGATACCCCGGATGCCCGACTTCATCGAGGGGGTCATGAACTTGAGGGGGCAGATCACCACGGTGGTCGATCTCCGGAAGAGGTTCAACATAGCTCCCGAGGACGGGCAGCTGAGGAGCGCCCAGTCCCGCATCATCGTCGCCGAGATCGGGGGCAACCAGCTCGGCCTCATCGTGGACGCGGTCGAGGACGTCATGCGGGTGCCCAAACAGAGCATCACCGAACCGCCCAAGAACCTCATCACGGCGGTCGGGGTGAACGGCCTCAACGGGATATGCACCCTTCCCACTAAGCTGATCATGATGCTGGACATGGACCGCATCATGGGGGAGGATGAGCTGATGAAGATCATGCAGAACGAGAGGGAGCAGAAGGCTATCAGCACAGGATAACGGAGGTTTCGAAATGAGCAGTCAGAAGAGGGTACTCATCGTGGACGATTCCATGGTAATGCGGGCTATGATCAAGGATGTCCTGACCAAGGACGGCTTCGAGGTCGTCGGCCAGGCCAAGAACGGAAAGGAGGCCTTGGAGCAGTACCAGCAGCTCAGGCCGGACCTGGTCACCATGGACATAATCATGCCCGGGGAGCACGGGACCGATGTCGTCAAGAGGCTCGTGGAGCTGGATAAGGACGCCCGCATCGTGGTGGTAAGCGGCCTGAACCAGAAGAGCCTGGTGATGCAGGCCATGGACAACGGGGCCAGGGAGTTCCTGGTAAAGCCGTTCGAGAACAAGGACCTGCTGGAAGCGGCCCGCAAGACGGCGAGATGAAATGGTGAAGCGAAAGGTGCTGGTGGTCGACGACTCAGCGGTGATGCGCCGGATAATCACGGACCTGCTGTCCTCCGATGAAGAGCTGGAGGTAGTGGGGACGGCCAAGAACGGCGCCGAGGCCATCGAGATGGTGAGGGAGCTGGGTCCGGACCTGGTCACCATGGACATAGAGATGCCGGTCATGGACGGCCTGACCTCGCTGCAGCACATCATGGCAGAATGCCCTCTCCCGGTGGTGATGCTCAGCTCCATGGACAAGAGGCAGGCTAACATCACCTTCAAGGCCATGGACCTGGGCGCGGTGGACTTCATATCCAAGACCTCCGGCTCTCTGTCCCTGGACCTTGAGCACGTCCGCAGGGAGGTGCTGGAGAAGGTCAAGGCCGCGGCCGACGCCAAAGTCTCCCCCCGCCGTTCCCCCGCATTCGGCATCGAGCCGGTGGCGGTGCCCACCCTGAGCGGGGACTGGCTGGTGGTCATCGGGGCGTCTACAGGCGGGCCCAAGGCCCTCCCCGAGGTGCTGTCCCGGCTGCCCGGGAGCCTGCCGGCGGCGGTCCTGGTGGTACAGCACATGCCGGAAGGCTTCACCCACTCCTTCGCTGAAAGGCTGAGCTGGTCGACCTCGCTGGAGGTCAAGGAGGCCGAGGACGGGGAGGACATAAGGAAGGGCATGGTGTATCTGGCCCCCGGCAACCGCCATATGACCGTGGCCGACAACAAGATCATGCTCGACGACGGCCCCAAGGTCAACTACGTCCGCCCGGCGGTGGACGTCCTCATGATGAGCGTGGCCCCCATCTACGGGCCCCGGGCGGTAGGGGTGATCCTTACTGGCATGGGCTCAGACGGGGCCGAGGGGATGCGCCACATAAAGATGAACGGCGGGAAGACCGTGGTGCAGGACGAGGATACCTGCACCGTCTATGGTATGCCCAAGGCCGTGGTGGAGCTGGGGGCCGCCGACAAGGTGGTCCCGCTGCAGGACATCGCAAAGAGCATCATCGTCATGCTCAGCGCGGGGATGTGAGCATGGAACCATCAAAGTACCTGGACGTGTTCATCGAAGAGGCCAAGGAGAACCTCCAGGTGGTCAACAGCGTACTCCTGTCACTGGAGGAAAAGGGGTTCGACGAGGCGCGGATGGACGAGGCCTTCAGGGTCGTCCACACCATCAAGGGCACCGCGGGGGTCATCGGCATCGAGCCGATCAGCGAGCTGGCCCACGTCATGGAGGACCTTTTCGACATCCTGCGCAAGAGCAAGGAGGCGCCCGAGAAAGCAATGTTGCAGCTGCTGTTCGCCGGGGCCGACCGCATCGAGAAGATGCTGGACGACCTGGAGCGGACCGGCACGACCTCGGTGATGGCCAGGGACCTCATCGCCAAGATGGCCATCCTGCGGGACCAGGCCGCTCCGGCCGCCCCGGAGCGCGTTGACTCTTCGGCGGAGCTGAAGCCGTCACCCGAGCACCTCTCCCGGCTGGAGGAGCTGAAGGCCGAGGGGAAGCGCCCCTGGGAGATCAGGGCTACGTTCGAACCGGGCCTGAAGTTGCGCGAGGGCCGGGCCTATCAGGTGGTGCGGGAGATGTCCAAGCTGGGCGTGGTGGTGGCTTCCGCGCCGGTCGTGGAAGGCCTCCCCGACGCCGCGCCCCAGCTCACCCTGCTGGTCGCCACCGACCGGGCGGGGGATGACCTCGCCGCAGCGGCCCGAGGAGTAACTGGGATCAAGGACGCCGCGGCCTGCCCGTTCAGAGGGGCGCCGGAAGCACCTCCTAGCGCGTCGGCAAAAGAGGCGCCAAAGAGGGAGACCAAGGAGGACGAGAAATGCTCCCCGATAGTACCCGCCGTGGCCACCATCCGGGTGAGGACCAAGCTGCTGGACCAGCTGCTGGACCTGGTCGGCGAGACCATGATCAGCAACATCCGGATCAACCAGATCTCCAATGACATCAAGCACCGCGAGCTGAAGCAGGCGCTGAAGAACAACTCCCGCCTCGTGGGGGAGCTTCAGGACATCGTGCTGAGGACGCGCATGGTCCCGGTGGACTTCATATTCAAGAGGTTCCCCCGCATCGTCAGAGACATCGCCCAGGACCATGGGAAGGAAATTGAGTTCACCATGAAGGGGAACGACATCGAGATCGACCGGGGGCTCCTGGACGAGATCGGCGATTCCCTGGTGCATCTGTTGAGGAACGCCGTGGACCATGGCATCGAGCCCAAGGAAGCGCGCACGGCCGCCGGCAAGAGGCCCCAGGGAACGGTGGTGCTTTCCGCCTATCAGGAGCAGAGCAGCATAGTCATCACCGTGGAGGACGACGGCAGGGGGATGGATGCGGGGAAGATCGCGGCAAAGGCGGTATCGAAGGGCCTGATCTCCGAGGAGGACGCTGAGAAGATGGACGACCGCGCCAAGCTCCAGCTGGTGTTCCTTCCCGGCCTCAGCACTGCGGAGAAGATCACCGACATCTCCGGCAGGGGCGTGGGAATGGACGTGGTGAAGACCAAGATCGAGAGCCTCGGCGGGGTGGTCCGCCTCGACACCGTCCTCGGGAAGGGGTCCAAGATCACTCTCCGGCTCCCTCCCAGCATGTCCATAATACGGGCCATGCTGGTGGAGGTCAACGCGGAGAAGTACGCTATCCCTCTGGAGAACGTGAGGGAGACGGTCCGGGTGCCCCGGGACGCCGTGCACGAGGTCGCCTCGCAGGCGGTGTTCAAGCTGCGCGACGAGGTGCTGCCGGTCCTGGACGTGAACGAGGAGTTCGGGGGAGCGGAGACCATGCTTTCTGCTGGGGACGCTCCCGCGATCATAGTAGAGAAGAACGACAGCCGCGCCTGCCTCCTGGTGTCCCGCCTCATCGGGCAGCAGGAGATTGTGGTCAAGAACGTGGGCAAGGACCTCCGGCGGACCGGGTATTTCTCCGGTGCCACCATACTTGGCGACGGAAAGGTCGCCATGATATTGGACGTCGGGGCGTTCATATGAGCGGCAGCTTACGAAAGACGGTGGGGAACGCATGATAGACATTCATATCACGGGAGGATTGGACGACATGAAAATGGACGGGTTGAGGGAGATGGGCAGCATCGGGGCTGCCCACGCGTCATCTGCATTATCGACGCTGGTGGGGAAGGACATCCTGGTGGAGGTCTCGGAATGCTTCATGTGCAAGGCCCAGGATCTTCCCTCGGCCTTCGGCGACGCCCAAGAGATCGTGGTGGCGGTGCTGCTCGAAGCGTACGGGACGGGAAAGGGGGAGATCATGCTGATACTGGACCAGCACATGGCCACCGAGCTGGCCGACATGGTGCTGGGCCGGGAGCACCAGGAGTCGCGCGCGCTGGATGACATGGACCGGGACGCCATCTGCGAGATTGGGAACATCTGCGCGTCCGCCTACCTGAGCGCGGTGGCCAAGTTCCTGGGGACCACCCTGCTGCCCTCGCCGCCGGGTGTGGCGGTGGACATGCTCCGCGCCATCCTGCAGTACCCCGCCGCCCTGGCGGAGGCGGAGTCCGACTGCTCTGTCGTCATCAAGACCCGGTTCGTGTACGGCCATGAGTCCTGTCTAGGGTTCATGCTGTATATGCCTGATCGCGGCTCCCAGGCCGCACTGATGGAGAAATTTAGGGTGATGTGAGCCCGGTGCACGATCAAAGTGTCAGCGGGACTTCGGGGGGTCGGTATCCCTTCAGGACGTCACCGTCCCGATGCGCGGGCATCCCCAGCGTCCACCGCATAGGCGACGAGCATGTGGTGGGCGTGGGTGAGTACAGTGTGGTGACGGCGCCGCGGCGGCTCATGTGCATCGGCCTAGGGTCATGCGTGGGAGTGGCCATATTCGACCTCGATCGGGGGATCGGCGGGCTCATCCACGCCATGCTGCCCCGCTACGCTGACGGCAGGGACAAGACCAAGGCGTCCAAATACGTCGACTCCGCCATCATGCTGATGGCAGACGACCTGGTGGAGATGGGCGCCAGCCGCTCGGCGCTCCGGGCCAAGATGGCGGGAGGCGCGCAGATGTTCTCGTTCGCATCGTCCGATTTCCTGAACATCGGCCTTAGGAACTGCCAGACGGCCCGGAGGACCTTGGAGGAGGAGAGAATACTCCTGATAGCCGAGGACGTGGGGGGTTCGAAAGGCCGTACTGTGCACTTCGACCCGTCCAACGGCTCCCTCCGCGTGCAGAAGTCCGGGGAGTACACGCTCCTGTGAAGGACGGCCGGAACAATGAGCAGGAAAGGAACGAACTCGTGCTCTTCTTCTCACCACAGCGGCGCGCCGCAGAAGGCGCACTTGTGCGCCTCCTTGGGGTTGGAGCCGTTGCAATATTCGCACTGCACGCGCATCGATATCTTCAGCTCCTCGATCTTCACGCGGGACCGCTTCCTGATGGCGTACCACATGAGGATCAGGATGGTCCCCGCCAGGGCCAGGATTCCTGACACTATGAGGAACCCTGGCTCGGCCAGCACGCCCGGGAGCAGGAACCCGAAGCTGAAGAACAGCAGCATCCCTCCGAACATGGCGCACAGCATGGACCGAGTGTCCGCCGACTCCTTGACCGCAGCTACGGGGTCGGGCGGGGCCTGGGCGTTCACCAAGGTCCCGCAGGCCGGGCAGAACTTGGACGTGGCGGGAACGGTGGCCTGGCAGGAAGGGCACTGCTTGTACATCCTGACCGGGACCACCATGGAGGGATAAGGTTTTTTCTGGCTGGTTGGATAATTTAGAAAAGACGTGGCCGGTGCGAGGCCGGGCCGGTCACCAGTTGCCGACCACCAGCGAGAACAGCTTAGATCCCGCTTTGGGCGGCTTCGACGGCGTCCCCACGGCGATCCTCTCATCCTCGTACCCGAGGTTCTCGCACACCGCGATCTTGCATTTTATGGATCTATCCTTGAGCCTCTTGGCGAGACCGGGAACGTTGAACTGGGGGTCCGCGAGCACGAACACGTTCCTGCCTCTCTTCGCTTCTTCCAGTATGCTCTCGATCGAGCCGCCGTGAAAGCTCTTGCCGACAGCCGGCACCACGCTCACCGTCTCGATGGGTATCACCAGGCGGGCGAAGGCCACCTGGAGGGACGATATGCCCGGTATCACGTCCCCGTCCTTGGGCTCGTAGCCCACCAGCATGGGATCGCCGGTGGAGAGGATGACCGTGTCATCAGGATACTCATCGAGCCTGAAGCTGCCCTCGATCACGAAGACCCTGCAGTCCTCCTGGATATACTCCTCGACCAGGGCGAGGGCTTTGGAGGAGCCGGCCACTCTCTTGGCGTTGAAAATGATCTTCGCCGCCTGCACTGTTATCAGGTCCGGACCGCAACCCACGCCTACCAGTATCATCTATCGTCCCGTGACCGTATCATCTAGGGGGTAGAACTCAGTTGCTGTGGTCCCGTGAGCGGGCCCGCCTTGACCTTTGCTATCAGCGCCTTGAGCCTCGCGGCCGCGGCAGAGACATCCTCTTGGCTAACCACCGCCGAAATTACTGAGATCCCGTCGGCGCCGGCGCGGACCACTTCCGCGGCGTTCCCCTCGTTGATCCCTCCTATCGCCACCACCGGGACCCGCACGCTGCGGCGTACCCTCGCGAGCTCGGCGAACCCGCGCTCCTCTCCCGCGTCGGCCTTGGAGCTGGTCGGGAACACCGGGCCGAAGCCCACGTAGTCCGCCCCGTTCCTTTCAGCGATGACGGCCTGTTCCGCCGAGGAAACGGAGACGCCGATGATGAAGCCTTCCGGCACGATGCGCCGGGCCGCTCCCACTGGCAGGTCGTTCTGTCCCAGATGCACGCCGTCGGCGCCGGAGGCGAGAGCGATGTCCAATCGGTCGTTCACGATGAACAGCGCCCCGGCCTTTCTGCAGATGTCCCGCATCTCGGAAGCGGCGAGGAACAGGTCCCCTCCGCTCATCTTCTTGTCTCGGAGCTGGATGACGTCCGCGCCTCCTTCGACGGCCCTTCGAGCGAGCTCGATGTGGGTGAGGCCACGGGACAGCCCCTCGTCCGTTATTACGTAGAGATCGTATCTCGCGCTCATGCCGACCGGACCTTGGCGCGCTGCGCCATCACCTCGGGGGTGAGGGAGGCGACCTCGTCGAACAATGCCGTCTTGACCGCGTACGGCCCCCTGGCGTTCCGCGCCGCGTTCTCCCCGGCGATGCCGAACGCCGACAGCGCCCCGGCCGAGCCGAGCAGCTTGTCGTCAGAGGAGGCGATGAACGCTCCCACGATGGAGGTGGCCATGCACCCGGTGCCGGATATCCTCCCCATCATCTCATGCCCGTTATCGACCAGGTAGGTGGTCGTGCCGTCGGAGACGATGTCGGTGGCGCCGCTCATGGCCACGATAAGCTTCTCCCTCTCTGCGAGGTCCCTGCACACGCTGACGGGATCGCCGCTCATGCCGTGGGAGTCGACCCCCTTGACCACGCCGCCGGTGCCGGCGAGCACGCCGATCTCCCCGGCGTTGCCTTTGAGCACGGTGATGTCAAGCTCATCGAGCAGCTTCCTGGCCGTCTCGGTGCGGTATCTCGTGGCACCGGCCCCCACGGGGTCGAGGACGATGGGGACACCGATCTCGTTGGCGCGGCGGCCGGCCAGGACCATGGCCTCGACCTGCTCCGACCTCAGGGTGCCGATGTTGAGCACCAGCGCCCCGGCCATGGAGACCATCTCCGCGACCTCCTGATGCGCTTCGGCCATCACCGGAGCGCCCCCGATGCTCAAGGTGATGTTGGCGCAGTCGTTCACGGTCACGTAGTTGGTGATGTGGTGGACCAGGGGACGTTTGGCTCTCAGTGCGATGAACTGCTCGGCTATTCTCTGTGCGTTCATTCGGCGGTCTCCTATGTCAACGCCACTACGTCATCGGATGCCGGAGCGCCGACGGGGCGGCAGTAACGCCTTTTGATTATATGACTTGTTGCCGCTCTGGGGGTTCGGCACGCCCCGATATTCCGAACGATCCGCCCGATGCGTCATATCGCGCTCGATCCAGCTTCTGGGCGTATAGCAGCGTCCGCGCTACCAGGGGCAATGAACAGCGGGGGGGCGCGAAGGAGAAGAATATGAGGAACGTGCAGCTGCCCTGATATGGGAGAATACGCTCATTGGGGAGAACAATATCATGCCTGCGGCCCACCAGATGATCTCTTGCCAAAGTGGGCGCCGAGGGAGTAACTCCGCTCTCCTCCGGCTTGAAGCTCTTGGAGATGCGTACGCCGTACAGGCCGTTCACGTCCACCTTCCGGTCCTACAGCGGAAAGGAGATGGCGGTGAGCAGTGAGCCGACCGAGAAACGCATCGCTCCGAGAATTGCGGCGACGGGGCCCATTGACACCCCGTGCTATACAGTCTTGAATTAATATTTTGTCCGCACCCCGCTCGCATCTGAAGCTGGATGTCAGGCGACCAGGTCAGCCAGAGGCCCGCGGTATCTACGATCGAATTATTCACTTTTGAATATTCCCCGCATTTTCCAATAAATAGCGGTTCACTCCTCTTCCAGGACAGTTAACTATCGTGAACTATTGCGATCTGTTGTATGGTGATCCAGAATGGCAAGGATTGATCTGACCCCGACGAGGAGAGCATTGGCAGCCGTGCTAGGAGGCCGAGTGGACTATACTCCGCCAGCCAATCCGCTGGCGCAAACGACCAATGAGCTGATGAACATCGTGAAGGCGTCATGGCCCAAGGCGCACTACGACGCGAAGCTGATGGCAGATCTGGCCGCCGCGCCGCACGAGGTATGCGGCGTCGAGGCCGCCAGGCCTCAATTCGATATTTCGCTGGAAGCGGAGGTCCTGGGCTGCAAGCTGGATTGGAACAAGCCCGACCGGCCGCCGGTGACGGGTCCGGCCTATACTGATCCCAAAGACGTCACCTGGCCTACTGACCTGGAGAACGCCGACAGGATACCCCACGTCCTCGGCGCCATCGACATATTGAGGAAGCGCTACGACGGAAACCTTCCCATAATTCCCGTGCTAACGGCCCCGTTCACCGTGGCCGGCCACATCGCCGGCGTAGAGAACCTGGTCCTGTGGACAGTGACGGACCCGGAGAAAGCGCATAAGTTCATCTCCGCCGCCACCGACTTCTGCATCGAATACGGCAGGCTGCAGACCGCTTACGGGGCTCACATCCTCTTCCCCGCTGACCCGTCCGCGTCCGGCGACCTGATCTCCGGCGAAACGTACAGGGAGTTCGTGCTCCCGTACCACAAGAAGCTGGCATCCAGCATCAGCGCCCCAAAGGTCCTGCACATCTGCGGCAACACCAAGCCCCTGCTGCCGTACATCAGGGAAGCGGGCTTCGATGCCTTCTCCTTCGACGTCAAGACCCCGGTGTGGTATGCTCGCAAGATTCTCGGCAACAAGGTGTCCCTGCTCGGCAGCTTGGACGTCATCGACCTGATGCCTAACGGCACCCCGGAGCAGGTGTACGCCCGCACCGTGGAATGCATCCAGCAAGGGGTCGACATCGTCGGCTCCGGCTGCGACGTCTCCTACGGCACCTCGCTGGATAACATCAAGGCGTACGTCCGGGCGGCCAAGGAGACGCCGATACCCGATCCCCAGGACAACGTGGAGGACGCCATCCGCGCCATCGGTGCGGCCAAGGCCAAGCGCATCAAGGCCGAGACCCTGGGAGGTGCGTGAACATGGTGCTGCATTTGGACCTGCTCATAGAGAAGATATTCGAAGTGAGGGAAAAGGACCCCGCGCGGTACGATCATCTGGTCAACGAAGGCCTGCTCACCGAGCTGGGCTTCGACGTCAACGCCAAGGGGTTGAAGACCGACACTCCCGAGGACATCCGCGCCCGGTACAGGCCGGAGAACCCCTCGTACGCCGAGATCGCCGACGCCGTCATCGCCGGCAACAAGCCCAAGGTCAAGGAGCGGACCGCGGCCCTCATCGCGCAGGGGGCGGACCCCGTGGACCTGGTGTCCAATGCCCTGATGCCCGGCATCCAGGCGCAGTGCGAGCTGTACGACCTGGGGAAGGCCTACGTCCCGGAGATACTGATCTCCAGCAACACCATGCTCGAGGGCATCAGGCTCGCCCAGGAAAAGCTCGGCGATGTCCCCAAGAAGGGGACCGTTGCCACCTTCGTGGTCGAAGGTGACCTGCACGACATCGGCAAGAACATCGTGGCGGCCATCCTGCGGGCCAACGGCTTCGAGGTCCTGGACCTGGGCAGGGACGTCCCGGCGGAGAGGGTCATCGACACCATCAGGTCCGGCAAGCTGATCCTGGTCAACGGTTCCACCCTGATGAGCACCACCAAGGGAAGCCTGAAGCAGATCGCGGAGATGATCAAGGATGGGAAGCTCGATGTCCCCCTGGCCGCAGGTGGTTCCGCCGTCTCCAAGACCTTCGTGGAGACGTTCGACAACGCCGTGTACGGCAAGTCCCCCATCGACGCGGTGAGGATCGCTGAGAAGGTGGCCTCGGGCAAGGACTGGAGAACGGTCAGGGAGGAGCAGCACTGAGCCTCCCGGCCCCAAACCCCCCATCAATTCTTTATGTTCGCGCGCGGCCGCCGCATCGGCCCGCAAATCCGAAAGCAACATCATTCCCATGTGCATTAACGATTGTGAATGGACCGGGCGCTCCGGCCATTCAGTCTCTCACCATGCAATCTAAGGTGATATCTCATGAGCAACACCGATTACCTGGGTCACAGCAACACCGACCTGTTCGAGAATAGCGGCACGAAGTATTTGGAGATCAAGGCGGAGCTTCTCACCGTGGGCCTGGAGGCCACCCCCGCGGCCCTGCAGGGAGTGGGTACATCGTACAAGGCCCAGAACCACGGCCTGTTCGGTTGGGACTTCGAGAACCACGTGGACTTGGCGGTCCCGGATGATTTCGAGCTCCCCGACGGCACCATCGTACAGTTCCGGAAGAACCGCCGCTCTCCCTATCTCATAGACCTCAGGGACGGGAAGCTCGTGTTGAGCAATGGGAAGGAGGACCTGTGCACGGTAAAATGGCTCCCCCAGCCGGAGTTCTATAGCAAGAAGACCTCGTCCGGCCATGACATGGTGAGGATCGGGCAGCTCGGCGGGGCGGACTGCCTGTTCTTCTGTTACCAGAACTACTGCAGCCACTTCGCCAGGGACGAACAATGTCTGTTCTGCAATCTGGTGTCCACCTCGGACACCTACGACTCGGTCATGCGGAAGAAGAGCCCCCAGGACATCGGGGAGGTGGCCGCCGAGGCGTTCAGGGAGGGAGAGACGAAGCACATCATGATGACGGGAGGGTGCCTGAACTCCCAGAAGGAGATCGAACTTGTTTCCCGTATTGTCGGCTCCATCGCCGAGCACATCGGGCGCGAGCGCGTGCCCGGAACTATCCTTCCTTCCCCGGCCAAGAGGAAGGAGGACCTCCAGAAGTATTATGATTCGGGCATCAACGGCATAGGCTTCAGCCTTGAGATCTGGGACGAGAAGATGTACAAGGCCGTGTGCCCCGGGAAGTCCAAGAGCGTCAGCCACGACGAGTTCGTGCAGTCGGTCAAGCACGCCGTGGACATCTTCGGCGAGGGCAACGCATGGGCCGTATTCGTAGCGGGACTGGAGCCGAAGAAGACCTTCCTGGAAGGAATAAGGGAATTGTCCTCCATCGGCGCGAACGTCCTGCCGTTCGTGTGGGCGCCCAACCCCGGCTCGAAGCTGGAAGGCCATCGGGCCCCGTCGAGCGAGTGGTATGTCGAGACGATGCTCGAAGCGGCTGACATAGTGAAGTCGGCCGGAGTGCCGCCCGGTACGGACAATCACTGCTTCCGGTGCGACGGGAACTCCCTGCTCCACGACGCCCTCAGAGTGAGGGGCGTGGAGTGAGGGCTCAAGCCATCCGCGATCCCAAGTATGTGATTCTGCTAGGCAGGGACTCTGTCCCTTAGCATACGTCCACGGGTCGCTAACTCTCCTTTTCTTCAGTGTATATGAATTTGATGGCATGTTAAAGATGATTCCCAGTTGCCTTTAGCGAATTGCATAACTGGCCCTGGCATATCCGATCGGGCATATCTGCCTGAATAATGATAGAACAGTATTACAAACCCGAATGGCATTGCTATGACTGCTCCTCAATCATAGCAATGCCATTTCATCGAGGATTTTGACGAACCACCCCGGGACTCCTTGCCCATCCTCGCAATATTTGTAATTATATTCATCGACTCGATGTAATAATGCCATGTTGCCGTAATTATATACGAATGTCCTACAGTAATAATTCAACAGGTAAACATTGTGATAGAATGATAAATTTCTCCAAAAGCTTTGATCTCCGAATCCGCCACAATATCCATAGATCATACCTGCAGAGAAGTAAGGATCGTATCCATCAAATAGCATCAAGGTGTCCACATCTTCATATACACTTCCAATCCGGGAATATTCGAAATCTATCACCATTAACTCCTGATTGGAGACAAGTATGTTGTCAACATTGTAATCTCCGTGACAAATAGCAAAATCAGCTTCTGTTATTTTGGGTAAGTACTGGTGTATACGAGACACTATTCTATCATAGCCTGGAATAGCTTCTGAAAAATACCTGCAGCGGTCGAGCAAATCATTCAGACTTTTCACGAAATTACTAACATCAGGTTTAGCGAATAATGGGATTTCGTGTAGTTTCTTCAGTTTAATTCCTGATCTATAACCCCAGTAAAAATGCTCGCGATTTGTTGTTCCATTCATCACATCGCGAACAGACCTTCCGTCGATCCATTCAAAAACCAATACGTCTAGATTTTTGATACGAATAACATCCGTCAGCTTCCCTTCACCATTTCTAGAAGACAGCTCTTTGATGCATTCGAGTCTCTTCTCAGATACGCCCGTACATACTCGCACAAAGGAGTGTTCATTTCCGTTCACTACTTCGAATTTGAGGTCGTCAGAATGTCCAATTCCCACAGAGCGGATTTCGGATTTGGAATCGATGCCGGATATGTGGGCGAATCTTAAACAAAGATTCTCATAGCAATCCACATTGCCCTTCTTAAATATTTCATACATGCGATCTAGTATGAATAAGAAATCTGTATCTTCAAAATCCGGGCTCGGAATAGCACCAATTGTGCGTTCCGATTTCATATTATCTATATAGTCCGACACAAACGATATGTCAGCTTTTGGAATGATCTTACGAATGATGTGGATCAACAGATCGCGCATCGAACAGTCTCCCAAGTATCTACAGCTACATATCATTTCCAAACAGTTCAGCGGAGCTATCAAATCAAAATATTCGTCACATATCTTACGAAACGATGCCATCTGTAAAACGGATTCGATGCAACGTACTATGTTGTCTTCAGATTCCTCTGTGTCGGATATAAAAGCAGACCCGATGATTCTTCGAATGATTTCAAACGGACTTCCAGGAAGAGGACAGATATCGCCCGGTAGTATATGACACTCTTCTTTCAACTCGCATACGTTTTCGATTTCCATCGAAGGATACTTTATTGAACACACATCATAATTTATTAGACAATAGTCCGTATCATCATCCATGGCGATCAACCGTACAATCGCACATGGGATCTTTATTTGAACTGCATCATATCTGCGACCTCTAAAGCACATCTGATACCGAAAACAACCGATATCATTGCGTGGGAGCGATTCCACACAATAATTGAAGATATGTGGTTTCACAATGATATCTATCATACCATCTGCAACATCCTGGGACAGGAGATAAATGCTATACTTGCCGCGAACGACAAACGAATCTATACCTGTTATGGATGCTATGGTCAATAGATTGGATTTCAATAATTCGAAGTTCAACTTAGGTCGCATCTATGCGCCAAATATATTTTTGGATATAAGGAGTATAACTCTTATGCAGAAGTACGATACATATCTGTTCGATTTCGATTACACTTTGTATGATAAAATCATGGATGTGTACCACGTTCTGAGATTGGCGCTTGACGGTATGAATATCTATCTTTCTGAGGATATGGTGCCGGAGTTCATTGGAAAATCCCCAGAGTATATATGCGGATATTACGGGCTGGGAGGGACAGAGACTGAAACATACATGAAAATTTTCAACGAAGTCGTCTGTGATTCATATCTGAAATCCGTGCCTTTCCCCGATTCGTTAATGGTTCTGAAATCCCTAAAATCGTTGGGCAAGAACGTTTCCATAGTCACAGGTAAAAAAAGATGGAAGGTCGAAGAATTATTGAGACGAGATAACATGATTCAATACGTTGACCACATAATCGGATTCGAAGACACTGAGATTCACAAACCCGACCCCTCTCCAATTTTAAAATGCATGGGACTATATGAGACGTATAATGCAAAGCGTACTGTTTATGTAGGAAATGAGCAAGAAGACGTTATGGCATCAGCGTATGCGAACATTGATTGCGTCATTATAAATCGCCTGAGTGGAATCTTTTGCAAAGAATTGACAGGATGCACATGCATCAATTCTCTTCAAGACCTCCTCTGAATTGAACGATGCTAGTCAGAGATTGTCATCCTTGGCCCGGATGAATACTACTTCTTCCATTTTTTGCAATATTATCGTATCGTAGATATACTGGGCAAATCTCTCTGCACCGGAGAATCCAGCAAAATCATCTAGTGTCCTGGAGACGTATTTTTCAGGAATGATCAACTCCGGCAGCGTGGAGAGAACCAGATCCGGCCTTTTCATTCTTATACGGTTACGTAACTCTTCATCCCATTCATCATATATTATTTGTTTAGATATCATTCTCAGGGCATCTTCTTCCCTCAGAACACAATCATTAGATTCCGTGAATATGTATTCCACCGACATCCCAAGCTCTTTCAAAAGAGCGGCATATCCAAAGGATCTGCGTGCACCCGCGATGATGAATGCTTTCTTATCTGACAATTCTGTTCTGAATCTTCTGATGTTATCAAATGCAGTCTGTCTTCTTTGTTCCAGGTCATCCAAGGACTTACCGAAGTGGTCGAGTATTGCTTTGTAAAGTTCGAACGTGTGATTAATTCCGAATACCGACGATTGACCTCCCACGAACGGGACGCCATATTCCTCTAAGTAAAGTTTGGCCATACCATATCCCGCAGTACCGCAAACGATGATATTCAAGGACGCCTCGGATGATTCCGAGACACTTTTCATATCCACATCTCCGGGGATACTGGTGATGATGCTGATGTTGTTTTCATCTAGGAATGACCTGAGTTCTTTCGTCGTGTGCCCAAATCTATCCGCATCGCCAAGTATATTGACCGAATACGGAACCTTCATAGTGGGGCGCTTAACGACCTTTTCGAAGATTTTTTTATTCGCAACCTTCATGCCTATCTTATGATCCCCTTTAAAGCCGGCGCTTGGAACAGCAATAATCTTAGCCTTCGTTATTTTTTCTAGTTTCTTCTCCAAATCTTCAATATACATGCCGATAATCTCAGAAACACAACAATTGAAAATAAATATGGCATCTGGATTGTATTTGACATCGATCTCCAGCACATCCTCTTCCAATCTATCTGTGGAACCGAACACCACATCCTTATCAGTCAGATTGGTGGTAAATATCCTTGGCAGATTCACTGAATAAGGCATATGTGTGTATCCATTGAGCAACAAAACAGAGTTCCTACAGAAAAAGGCACATCCTGAAGGTCCATTGATCAGATAAACACAATTCTTGAAATTCGACACGATTCTAAGCGAACCGAATAAGTAACATGATTTGAATGGCTCGCAGTACATTAACTCACTCCGGGTAGTTTCTCTTCATGTAATCTTTTATCTGATTGGCCCTCGTATCTAACAAACCCTTGGAATACAATCTATCATTGTAACGCGATGGATCAAATTGTTCAATATGGACATACTCGTCGGACCTTTTGTTCAGATTCATGGAGTTGAAATCCGGATTAGACTCCGAACCAACGGACACTCCATTTACGTTCCCCGTGTCTATCTGGTATTTAATGAGTCCGCCGATATCCACCATATACTCATCGAACGGAAAGGAGCTATATATCAAATCAAATTCTTTCTGGCTCCTCATCCACTGATTGTATTCTTCGAAGTAATCGTCATTAAGATTCATCCATACACGGACAAAATCAATCTTCATACCGTATTTCTTCTTTATCTTTCTGTAATTTCCAACATTGAAACACATAATCCATGTACTGACGCGCGGAGACAACACGTATTTACGTTTGGACTCCCCGCTCATATGATAGGTACTTTCATGTATGCATAACGGAACATCATAGTAACTCAACACAGCATCCGACTTATCTACCAATGCTTTCAAAAGCTTATTTAAGGCCTTATTTCCCGTAAAGAAAACATCACTATGGATTACATATGTGTAGTCATAATCCAGCGATGCCATGTAATTTAGCAACGCCTGCTTGTAATTTTTATCATCAAGAGGGATGATATTTATCCTATCGCTGATGGACTGGATTCTTTCCTTCGGAAATATGTCAGATACAGACCCTTTAGCATCCACAGATATGAATATGTCCATGGATTCGGGACCGTATCTCAGAATCGACTTCATGCACAGCTCCAAAGCTTGTGTGTGTCTACTAGCCAAGAACGGCATTGCAATCGCACATTTTGCATATATCCTGGGGTTTCTGTCTTCCACGGGAACCATCTTACCATCGGACATTATTGAATACAAAGTTTCATTTTTCCAGCAATATCTTCGGTGCGTTTCAAGATAACTTTAGATAATTCTCTGTATGCCGAAGCCATGTATGATTGCGGTGCACCAAAAACGACAGAATTATCAGCATTCTCGCAGGATTGGACCACTGGACTCCTAGGGAGCCTATAGATTACATCGGCCCCCATCTCCACGGCAACCTTATTCACAATCGCATCCTCATTCACGATGCCGCGTGAATTCTGAATGATGCCTCCGAATTTGGCATAGCCCATGTACGACATGGTATTGACGGCACTGATTATATTTGATGCAGCATAAAGCGACATCATCTCGCCCGAGGATATCACAAACACATCCTTTGCATACCCATTACGTATCGGCATGACAAAGCCGCCACAGACCACATCACCGAGGACATCGTACAATATTACGTCTGGTTTGTATGCCTCAACAGCTTTAAGCTCCTCGATCTTCTCGAACGCGGCGATTATCCCCCTGCCAGCGCATCCTTCTCCAGGACGCGGCCCACCGCATTCCACACAAAGGATTCCATTGTCTCCTTCGAATATTATGTCTTTCAGTTCAGGATGACCTTTGCTGTAGAGAGCATCGAGTACCGTCGGTATTTTTCCATGCGTCAATATTCGGGTTGAATCAGCTTTGGGGTCACACCCAATCTGCATCACTTTCAATCCAACTTCAGATAATGCCGAGGAAATATTGGATGCTGTCGTAGACTTCCCTATGCCGCCCTTGCCATAGATAGCGATTCTTCTCATTCCCTAACTCCAGAATGATAGATAATGAAAAAAGGTTTGCTAAGAGGCATCACCATCTATTGCCATATAATATCTCGGATTAAATCAGGCAAATATCGCGCCACCTTGGACCCCGTGACTGGTGAGTCGTATCCTGATATCCCATCGCTACCAATTGCGTCAAGAAGGATTCTCATCCATGTGAAACGGGCGCATGAAACCGCTCAGACAACATTCATTTATAATTTAGCGCCCCGTTGTAGTTGAGAACACGCTTCGAAAGACAATCTGTCCCATCCCAGTCGATCTCACGGAAGATGGTTATAATGCCATTATCGAAACGCCCGATCTCATTTCCTTTTTCGGCAAGGAAGAAACAGGGATATACGTTTCCATCAGGAGTGATCGCGACCTTGTCCTTTCCAGCAGCACATACTTGTGCACAGGGCTCGTTAACATCTTTACCGAAACTGCAACACTTCTCCACAATGAGATTTGGATAGTTCTCCACACATTCGCGATATCTCTCAAAAAATACCTGAATCTCCTTATCATTCAGTTTCCACATGTCAGATATCTTACGAGCATTGCCCTGCGCCGTGAAATTGGTGAAATGTATCCTTTTGGCCCCGAGCGATTCTGCGATTCTGCAGGCATCGTCAATCTTGTCATAGTTTACCTTCGTCACTGTGGACATAAGGCTCACGTCTATTCTTCTTGTTATCAATTCCTTAATCACCCATTCCACCTTGTATTTTGGAATGGGTGAATACTCTTCCTGAACCATATGGTGGTATGAAAGGGCCACGTATTTCACGCCCCATTCTAAGAGTTTATCCAACAGATTGACGTTCTTATAAAGAGCGAGACCGTTAGTCATAAACCCTTTCTGATTGGATTCAGTTATTCTCCGAACGTATTCAGAATCAATCAGCAGTTCCGCTCCAGTGATATTGAGCACATATCTATCTTTGAGAGCGTATATGGTCGTTACAAGTTTCTCTAGGCCCATATCACCTTTAAAATTGATGTAGCAATGTTTGCAAACAACATTGCAACTGGAACAAGCTAGTATGAATACCTTTTTTCCGTCATATTCATGCTCTACAATCATTCTTCGACCTCTGAGGGTCTGCCTAACCTAATCATGACTTCTCTCGTTCCTTTGATGAAATTCCAAACAATCGCCTTTATATTCTCACCGTTCTTCAACATAATGCTCTCAATCTCCTCCGAAGACATACATTCCAGTCCTGCGAGCTGCGTTCCGAGATGCCTTTGGGCATCGAGAGGGTACTTACGACAAGCGATGAAAATCCATTTTGTCACATATGCCTGGGTTTTGAATGTGTAATACAACACATTCTCGCCATCACCGTCCTGAATGCCTTCGATTATGCTCAATTGTTCATCAATCCTCCCCCCCAGTATCTTCATCCTGTTAAGCCTCAGCTCATCATTATAAAATGGAATCATCTCCGATTCGACGAGCTGCCTGAATGGTATCTCCCCATGGAGCGTTATTGCATTCAGATACATCGCTCCAATAATTATATCGACCGTATCATGGACTGGATCGACCATCATCCTTTCATATCCGGGGAGATAGGTGGGCATGAGATTGAGATCAAATTTGACATCATTAATCCGCATAAACCATTCTATGCGAGGAGCTATGGAGTCTGTGATAAACCTCGGCGGTTTATCACAGAAATCTTTGTATGATCCGTAAATCGTCCTCAGTATCAGGTCTATGTTCTCATAGCTCACCATATCCGAATAAGCTACGATGTCCACGTCCGAATAATTCGGCACTGTGGTCGCGTTACGGACACAGTTGCCGAATGCAGTGATACACGTGATTTTCAATGAAAACAAATCGTTCAACAAGTAATCTTTCAGGCGCTGTATCTCTTCGGACAAATTATTCATCAAAGCATCGTTCTTCACATTATTCACTTCTTGCCCGCAGTTGTCATGTCCACAAAATACTCGTCTCTAGTGCATGCCTGATCGCCATCTTGGTCTGTAAATCTCTGGATGCTTTCACCAACCTCTTTGGCCAATACCTCGGCATTCTCTTCTGTAAGGAATATCGAAAATGGATATGCCTTGATGGCGCCTATCTTTATATCAGTCCCAGGCAACGTATAGCTTCTGGAAGATGTGAATAAGAAATTAGTTTTTCTTTCTATACATTCGCGAAGGACGAACTTCCCATACCTGGTATTGTAATCCTTGATTTCCTTGGTCTGCCCATCAGTAAGACTAAAGACCGTACTATATGTCAGTTTTCCGTACCTAGGTGGAACGAGAAGGAACAGTGTAGCAAATCCTTCCGACCCATCACTGAGCATGAACACATGCGGGTTGTCCTTCAATCTCTTCCTGAAAATGTGTGTCGCCAAAACAAGATCGCCCACCAATTTACAGAATGAATTGGTGCCTAGCGACTTTAGACACGTAAGTGCAGCCATAGGTCCGACACCCGTTCTGGAGTACTCCAACGATGTGTAGAATGGATTGTAATCCCCATACTTCATATCCTTTAAATCGATCGAAGTGGACGGGTTGAGATTAAAGAATTTGGACCGGTCCTTCACCACAAACGCACTGGTGATATATGGGCAGAAACCAGTCTTATGGAAATCAACGCCCAATGTATCGGCATATTTAAACTCGAAAACATGGTCGTACATGGACTTAATCCGTTTCAAGACATCATCTGGATAATCATTAGGATTCTTTTCGAAGTCGTAATATCTGAAAAACAAGAATATCCAACCCAACACCGAATCCACATGGATCATGGGCTTGTACGGCAGGTCGTAATCTTTCACTATCTCGTCATTGAGGTCATAGATCTCCTTAATCGGATCCACGATAAGCTCGTTGGTACTTCCGCCAGTCATATTGTAGCCGAGAAATGTCCTCCCAACCTCGATGTTCTCGCGGATGACCCTTTTCACTTCGGAAACATTAATCCTTCCGTCGGGATTGCATTCAATCTCGATGCAGCTGTCGCTCCCGATCCCAAGCCAGTCACAGATCTGGTAATGAGTTGGATGACCATTCTTGCTGGTAAGCGTGAAGTACCTTCCCTTGACTGCCCCGTACTTTCCAGACTCTGCATCGGCGTTACATAATGCAAGCTTCGTGGCGTACATGTTAGTTCCCGTGCCTCCGAAAGTGAACACACCGCAACTCTTCTCCCAGTCCCATCCGATTATCTGCGAAAGATACTTGACAGACTCGAGTTCGGCAAGTGTGAGGTTTCCGGAATACGTGTCCTGAGCAAAATTCGGATTGAACATCTGAGTGACACTAGATGTGGCCGCTGAAACTAGATTAACGGCTGGGATAACATTAATCATGGTTCCCGGATTGCGCCAATCTGGAAGATTCGAGTATAGTGGAGCGATGTACTCGAACACCTTTTTGGGTTCGATAGGTTCGCTGTTCAACTCACATCTACTCAAATATTCGTAGTAATCGAGTGCGTACTCTCCCTTAAATAAAGGGTGCGCATCGAACAACGGCTCGATTGTTTCGTTCAGCTCCTCGATGTATGCTGCCAACTTCTTGAGATTCGTACACCTGTAATCTCCAAAGTATATCTTCCTATCGAAATCCATAATCCAGAACCTTATTGTTGTTATTTATATATTACAAAGATGTCAGCGATTCGATAAGAGTCTCATCGAAACCGAATTTTTTTAGCTTTGCATTATATCTGGCCAGGGTCAGCCTCCCTTTCAGGTCGCCGCCGTAACGGTCCCTTCGCTTATTGGGGTGCGCGGAGGCTATCATGTTCAGGAAGAAGTTATGTGGCCCCATGGGAATCGATGCCGTCGAGGCTGGTCTTCTAACATATCCTCGCTACTTGGATGAATGAGTCCCCGTTCCGGGCAGCTCATATTCTGTCAGCATGTCCTGGCCAGCCTTTCCAGGCAACTACCCATCATTTTTTCGCCCGTTATGTCACCCTTGCCTGGGATCACGAATCGCACCATAGGTGACGTGACCCCCTGTTGGCGAAGCTGACATTCTTCACCTGGAACGGGCTGAGGATGCCTGATGCCGCATTGTTACCTCCCTGCGACTAGGGTCGCGCAGGATATAGTGATGCTCCGTAATCTCCCCTCGATAAAAAAAGAAGAAAAGTGGAATAGGTCATCGGCTGGTACGATTCGCGCCCCATAACTGCCTTTGGGAGGCGTTCGAGGACGGATATGATCCTGAGGTCTTCTTGAGCATGGTGCGGCTGACGACTGACTTCTGCGGTTTCACGCATCCCGCGGTGTAGCAGTCGCGGACACTCTCTATGAAGTGGCACCTGTCCAGAATAACCTTGCTATCTGGTCAAAAAAGAAATAAGAAAGAAAATGGGTTTCAAAAGGTTTCCGCTTCCTCGGGCTTCTTGACGGGCAGCTCGGCGCTCTTGATGTCTATCGTCTCCGGCTTCTTGGCGGCCTCGGCCTTCTTGGCCTCCTCCGCCACCTTCTGGGTGAATAGGAGCGTCAGGACATCGCCGAGGCTGCCGCCTCCGCTGGGCCCGTTGCTGGACACCAGGATTTCGGGGACGATCTGCACCTTCCCGGCGGCGATGGCCTCCACTATCTTCAGCCGGGCGATGTTGTCGCCCCCCATCGCCTCCACTTGGGCCTTGAACGCGTCGGCCAGCCCCTCGCCGACCGATTTCTCGGAATAGGCCTCGGCCTGCCCGACTGCCTTGATGCGGGACGCTTCGGCATCGCCCATGTACTTGACCTTCATGGCGTCCGCTTCCCCGATGTACTTGATCTTGGCCCCGTCCGCCTTGCCGGTCATCTCGATCTTGGCGGCCTCCGCCTCTGCTATGGACTTGATCTTGGCCGCCTCACCTTCCGCCATCTTCTGCAGCTTGTAGCTCTCGCCCTCGGCGATGATCATGGCAGAGGCTTTGTCGCCTTCCGCGGACTCCCTCCGTGCATTGGCCCGGCTGCGCTCGATCTCAATGGAGAGCTGCGCCGCCACCACCTCGCCCTGCTTGTCGGCCTGGGCGGTCTTGGACATGACGTCCTTCCTCATCTCCTGGGCCTCGGCCTGCTTCTGGAACTGGGCCAGCTGCTGCTCGGCGATCTCCTTGTCGGTCTGGGTCTTCATGAGCTCGGGAGGAGCGAGGATGTACGACACCAGCAGGTTCTGGGCTTCCACGTGGTACTTGTCGAACTCCAGCCTGGCGGTGTTGAGCGCTTCCTCCTGGAGCCTGGTCCTGCTCTTGATGAACTCGATGGCCTTCTCGTTCCCGGCCTTGTTGCGGAAGGACGAGTCGATCAGGGGGTGAACGATCTGCTGGATCAGGTTCTCCACCGAGCCGAACCTGGCGATGACGAACGGCGCGTTCTCCGGCCTGATGCGGATGATCATCCTGACGTCCACGTCCAAGGTGAACGCGTCGGAGCTGGTGACCTTTAGCTGGCTGAACTTGAAGAAATCGTCGGTCTTCTTGTTGAGCGAGTCCGGCTCGTGCCTCTTCTGGAGATCGTTGGCCCAGTCGATGGTGATGGCGCTGGTCGGCACCAGATATGGGGTGAAGGCCAGCGGGTTCAGGTTGTACTTGCCTGGCGCCACCGGGTCCTTCCAGATGCCGCGGACGTTCTTGTCCGAGATCAGCAACGTCTCCGATTCCTCGTGCACCGGGGTGGTGATGTCGTCCTGCCCGGTGTTGAAGCTCGGGGCCCCTTGCTTCGATTCCAGCTCCACCCCGATGTTGGACCGGATGACCGCGACGTAGCCCGGAGGCACCTCCTGGATGTTAACGGGCTTCACCGTGAAGAACAGCGGGTTGATGTAATAGACACCCGGCTGCAGGGACTCCTGCTGCGTTCCCCTGTACCCGCCGGAGTCGATGAAGGCCTGCCCGTCGGTGAAGTGCTTGTGCGTCCTCGCGTACGGGCACTCCTGCGACGCAGCCTCGGGGGGCTTGGGGGCGATGAGGTACCCCGAGGGCAGCGGCCTGCCGTCCTCGGCTATGACCACTCCGATCATCTCCTCCCCGATCTTGGTGGCCTTGGCCACGGTCACGTTGAAAGCACCGGTGTTGATACGGTACACCCCGGGCCTCAGGATGGCCACCTGCGGCCCCTTGATGCCGCCGTTCTGCAGGAACAGCTTGGCGTCCTGGAAGTTGTTGCTATCCACCTCGTCGCCCAGCACCCTGCCTTTGGGCATGGGGGCGCCGTCGATGGCATTGACCACGCCGATGGAGTCAGGGCTGATGTAGATGACATTGACCTTCTCGACCTTCCAGACGATGGGCATCTTCCAGTAAAGGCCGGGCATCAAAGTGTCTGCCTGAATGCCCACCTCGCCGTCAATGGCGATTATGTGCCCCTGCGGCATGGCCTTCCCGAACATCCTCCTTCGCTTGATTCCTACCTGGTTGTCCTGGATCAGGTAAAATCCAAAATAAGCGAATATCGCTACTGCTACGACTGCTATAATTCCAATTACGGTTCCGATCCCTACCATGGACTCTCCGGCGGGATATTCGCTATTGGATTTATAAACGAATCCAGAGATTTGGATTAACGCTGTGTTAAGATCGCGAGGGCGTTCAATGCCCCCGCATATGCATTAAGAGGCATTATTGAGAAACATCACTGAAGAATCATGATGTGATTGGTGCGGGCGTCGGGATTCGAACCCGAGTTCTAACCTTGGCAAGGTTAAGTGATAACCAGCTACACCACGCCCGCAGGTGAGCGAATCAAGGAATATGCTCTTTGCATTTAAACCTTACTTATCCTGGGTACGCTCTAAGAGGCTGGAAAAAATGGAATGTGGATAAGGGGTTTCACGGGCTCAGGGCGATGAGGATATCCCCGACCTGCAGGGTGTCGACGGCCTTGCCGCCGAGGGTCAGCTTCTTCTGCACCTCTACGAAGCTAGGGTCCAGCGTCACCATGGAGCCGTCGGACAGGGTCAGCTCAAGACCGCCCTTGTCCAGCGCGGCGGCGGCCTCCTGGGGGTCCGCCTTCTCCAGCAGCTGCAGGACCTCCTTGCCCTTCTCCTTGAAGGTCGGCCCGACCTTGGACTTGACCGGCTTGACCGCCATCACTTTCTCTTCCAGAGAGGCCTCGGCCACGATCTTGAGGTCCTTGGCCCTCGACGTCTCCAGTATGTCGCTCTCGTAGCCTTTCAGCGAAAGGGCCGCCGGACCGACCAGCTCCAAAAGCTCCAGCTCCCTGTTCAGGGGGAGCTTATTCTCAGCCTTCCAGGCGCGGATGGCGGACACCACGTCCTTGACCAGGTCGCCGCGCTTCTCATCCTCCTCGGAGATGAGCACCGGCTCCGGCCACTTCGAGACGTGTACGCTCTTCGCGCCGTCGAGCTCGGCGAAGTCCTGGTAGATGTCCTCGGTGACGTGCGGCAGCAGGGGCGCCAGCATCTTGGCGATGCCCAGGGTGATGGTGTAGAGCGTGAAGCGGACCCCGTCGTCGCCCTCCCTGGTGCGGTGCTTCACCAGTTCCAGGTAATGATCAGCATACTCGTGCCAGGCGAACTCCTCGATCTCCCTCATGGCCTTGTCGAAGGAGTACTGCTCATAGTACTGGGTGGCCTTCTCCACCACCTTGGAGTATCTGCTGAGGATCCAGCGGTCCATGGGCTGGAGCCCCTTCATCTCCGGCTTCTCCTTGACGACCATGCCAGTGAACTTGCCGATGTTCCACAGCTTGGTGCAAAGCCTCTTCCCGTGAATGACGTCCTTCTCCCGGAAGGCGTTGTCCTCGCCCAGGGCGCAGGTGCAGGCATAGTAGCGCAGGGCGTCCGCGCCGTACTCCTCCAGGATAGGCACCGGGTCGATGACATTCCCTAGCGAGGAGTGCATCGGCGTCCCGTCCGGCGACATGATGAACCCGTGGATCATGATGTCGCTCCAAGCCTTCTCCCCGGTCATGAGGTGGCACCGCAGCAGGGTGTAGAACGCCCAGGTGCGGATGATGTCGTGGCTCTGGGGCCTCATGGACATGGGATACAGCCTCTTGAACATCTCCTCGTCCCGGCCCCAGAAAGTGTTGTACAGCGGGGAGATGCTGGAATCCATCCAGGTGTCGAACACGTCGGTGCATCCCACCAGCTTTCCGCCGCACAGGGGGCAGCGGTCCATGGGGGGCTTGTCCACGGTCGGATCAACGTAGGCGTCCTCCTCACGGGCGGGGACCACGTAGCCGCAGTCCTTGCACTCCCACACCGGGATGGGGGTGGCGAAGAACCTTTGCCTCGATATGACCCAGTCCCACTGCAGGCTGTTGACCCAGTCCAGCAGGCGGACCTTCATGAACTCAGGGTACCAGTTGAGCTGGTCGGCGAGCTTCAGCACCTCGTCCTTGTAGTCCATGGTCTTGAGGAACCACTGGGGCACCTTGAGGAACTCGATGGGGGCGTGGCAGCGCCAGCAGCAGCCCACGTTCTGCTTGGTGTCCTCCTGCTTGACCAGGAGCCCCTGCTCTTTCATATCCTCGATGATGGCCTTCTTGGCCTCCTTGACGCTCATACCCTGGTACTTGCCAGCGATAGCGGTCATCTTCCCCTGCTCGTCGATGGCCTTGTCCAGCGGCAGGGAGTACTTCATGACCCATTCCAGGTCGGTCTTGTCGCCGATGGTGCAGATCATCACCACTCCGGTGCCGAAGGCGGGGTCGACCTTCTCGTCGGCGATGACCTTGATCTCCTTCCCGTAGACGGGGGTCTGAAGGGTCTTCCCGACCAGCCTCCCTTTGTCCTTGTCCTCGGGGTGCACCGCGACCAGCTGGCAGGCGGAAAGCAGCTCCGGCCTGGTGGTGGCGACCAGCACGTCCTCGCCCGTCTCCTTCACCTTGAACTTGATGTAGTTGAGCTTGGTGATGTTGTCCTCGTACTCTACCTCGGCGTCCGCCAGCGCGGTGATGCAGCAGGGGCACCAGTTGACCGGGTAGGAGCCCTTGTACACCAGCCCTCTCTCCAGCAGCCGGAGGAAGGTGATCTGGGTGATCCTGCGGTAGTACGGGGCGTCCGTCTGGTAGTAGATGGACGGGTCCATGCTCTCTCCCAGGATCTCGAACTGGCGGGTCATCTCGGCGATGAAGGAGTTGGCGAACTCCGAGCACAGCCGAATGTACTCCTGCCGGGGGACGGTCAGCTTGCTGATGCCGTACTTCTTCTCCACCTTCACCTCGGTCGGGGTTCCGTTGACGTCGAAGCACAGGGGGAAGAAGACGTTGTAGCCGCGCATCCTCCGGTACCGCGCGGCGAAGTCGATGAGCGAGTAACCTGTAGCGTGGCCAAGGTGAAGGGAGCCGGAAGTGTAGCGCGGGGGGTTGTCAATGCTGTAGACCGGGGCAGAGGATTTCGGGTCGAACCGGTAGATCTCCCACTCCTTCCACTTCGCTTGCCACTTCCTTTCCGTAGGAACTGCTTCATACTGAGACATGGACGGGGAAGCAAATGGCAGAAATGCTTAAAAGGGTTATGTATCTGAGGCTGGGTCGTTCACCGGATTGGGACTTGGAGCTCTACGGAGATGAATGGACAATACATTCACAAGACTAATGCGCCAGCTAGGAGCTGTCACGACAGGGATCGAACGATGTTGTCCGGACTGACAGAAAGCATGCTGGCCCTGGCGGCCTCGGTGGGTGTCGCGGCAATAGGGCGGGCCATATTGGACGTCGGGAAGGCCATGTTCGCGTCGTTCGGGTTCCTGGCGTTCGTGGCGCTGGGGAAGTTCGCCACGCTGTTCATGCCTCCCAAGGGCAGATCGAAATGATCATGCCATCCTCATTGTCCGCGGCCATGAGGCCGCCTCAATCCTGAAGCTTTACCTCGAAGCGGCAGTGGTCGTCCCCCATGGCGTAGCAGTGGGTCTCTATCGCCTTCATCTCGGCGCCGAAATGCATGGAAAAGACCTTCCCCAGGATGCCAGAATCGAAGGCGCAGGCAGGCCTTCCCAACTGCGGCAGGTCCTGGCACTCGTAGCAATCATAGATGCGGATGGCCAGCGGTTCGACGCTCTCGACCTCCAGCCGCCCCAGCTTTTGCTCGCCCCAGAACGCTGCCAGATTGCTAAGCAGCACATCGATGTCCTGGTCCCCTACCTTTTGGTACAGTGCCTCCCCCACCCTCATGCCCGCGTCATGCAGCACGGGGTCGATATCAATGCCCTCGTTGAGCAGGGAGACCCGGAACGTCCGGAACACGAGGCGGAAGAACTTGAACGGGTCCCCGGACCCCCAAGTGAAGTTGGAGATGTATTCCTCCATGTCCTTGTCCACTTTCCTTCTCTGGGAGAGGCCGCCCAAATAACTGGACTTTATGTAAAATATCTTCTTCCTTGCATCGCGGGGGTCCGGCCTCGACCCGATGATCCCTTCATCGGTTAGGCCTTTCAGGTGAACTGACACTGTGGACTTGACCTTCCCCGAGGAGGCTACTATCTCGTCGAAGCTCATCTCCTTCTCAAGCAACATCGACAGGATGCCCATCCTGACCTGGCTGTCCACGGTCTTGATCCCGCCGGGAGTGGCGAACATCTCGACCGTTCTTTTCCCCTTCTTGGCGGTCTTCATGCTGTGTTGGATCAAATCGCCTCGGGACTACAAATAATTAATGTTCGTGGGACGTAGAACGTTCGATATAGTGCGAACATTGCCTTAAATTACAAATACTCTTTCGCGCCTTTACCAAAATGTTCGTGTACATACGAACATAAAGACATCGGAGGAGATTTATATAAAATCGATCGAGATAGTCAATGGAGTATATTGGGTCGGAGCGATAGATTGGGACCTGCGCGACTACCATGGATACACGCTCCCGGGGACCACGTACAACGCGTACTTGGTGGTAGGGGACGACAAGATAGCCCTCATCGACAGCGCATATCCCGGGTTCGATGACCAGATCATCGAGCGTGTCCGCTCGGTGGTGGACCCGAAGGAGATCGACGTGCTGATCGGGAACCATGTGGAAGTGGACCATTCAGGGACCCTTCCCGCCCTCACCAAGATGTTGCCCGGCGTCCCCATCTACTGCACGGCGAACGGGAAGACCGGTTTCCAGAAGCACTATGATACCAAGGACTGGAACTTCCATGTCGTAAAGAGCGGGGACACCCTGGACCTGGGCGGCAAGACCCTAGCCTTCCTGGAGGCGCCCCTGCTGCACTGGCCGGACAGCATGTTCACCTACTACGCGGAGGAGAAGATCCTCTTCCCGAACGATGCTTTCGGCCAGCACATCGCCTCGTCCGAACGGTTCGACGACGAGCTGGGCAGGGACGTGGCCCTGAAGGAGGCCCAGAAATTCTACGGGAACCTGATCACACCCCTGGCGCCGCGCGTGCTGAAGAAGCTGGAAGAGGTCGGTTCGTTGGGCATCGTGATAAACATGATCGCGCCAAGTCATGGTGTGATCTGGCGCTCGTACGCCAGTGACATCGTGAACGCCTATTTGAACTGGAGCAAGGGGGCATCCAAGGACAAGGTGACCATCGTGTACGATTCCATGCACGGCTCCACGGGCACGCTGGCTAAAGCCTTTGCCGAGGGCATCATGGAGGAGGGCGTGGAAGTTAAGGTCTGCCTGCTCAAGGACGGGAAGTCCGAGGGTACCCACCGCAGCAACATCATGGCCGACGTCCTTGATTCCAAGGCGCTGCTGGTCGGCTCCCCCAACCTGCAGAACCAGCTATACCCAACGGTGGCGGACTTCCTGAGCTACCTGAAGGGACTGAAGCCAGGGAAGCTGGGCAAGAAGAAGCTCGGCTTCGCCTTCGGTTCTCACGGCGGCAGCGTGGTGGCGATAAAGCTCATCTCCGCCGACCTGAAGGCTGCGGGCATAGATGTCATCAACGACGGCTTCGGGGTCCAGTACCGGCCCGAGAGCGCAGACCTGGAGCGGGCCACTGAGCTGGGAAGGGACTTGGCCCGGCGGGTCAAGGCCCTCTGATCGAGCTCACGAGGCTCGAGACCACTGCAATAGTAACGAGGCGTCTTGCCTCCCTTTAATCACTTTTTTCTTTGAGCGGGCACTGTTCCGACGCGGACGTCCTTACGCCGTGTGCTCATCGAGATATATCTAGCGTCCACATTGATTGGGGATAATCGCTTTATGGATGCGGCTGGTGGTGCGGACGTCGGCCCATGCCCCATGAAAAGACAAGGGCTATCGTCTTTTTAATCGATAATCAGGAGGGAGATGGAGCGAGGTAGTTCAGGACCGCCTGCGCTCGCTAATATTTTTTATTTGCTGCTCAAAATCTAATCTAACCAGTTTTTTATGATTAGGCAAACTGATTTCCTCTCTTAAAACTACACAATAATCTATGTTCTCCATGGCCCTTATGAGCGATCGCTCCTCTATTTTATGATATACTCTACTTAGGCCGTCAAATGCATGACTGTAGGGCGATTCGGATACAAAACATGCATCGGTGTTAATCTGAATGATACAGGACACATATCTGGGTTCAACCCATTTTATCACTTTTTGGAAGCAAGCACATCCAATGTATTCTAACAGTAGATTCGCAACAACTAGATCCGCATATGGTAATGTGGCAACATCTCCCAATAAATCAACGCAAAAAAGATGTAGTTTCCCGTTTAGTTGCGGATAGCGCTTTTCGCACTCTTCTAAATATACCTTGTTTATGTCAACACCATACACTTTCTTTATTATTCGAGGATCGATATGCTCCAAACCGTTTCCGCCCGCAATACCTAATATCATAATTACTCCGGCGGGATACTGGTAAAGCTGTTTTTTCATCATAATGTTCATTGTTTGATGTTGCAAAACCGAACTTAACTTCATATGGTTCTCGTAGTCCACCAGTTCAATCTCTTCCCATGGATTTTTCATATCTTCGCCTGGTCAGATTTCATCATTTTCCGATAGGAATAAGCATTTTTCATATCGCAGGACATTGCAATTTTTATCGTGCCAATCAAATGTCATTGTTGCCTCGTATCTCTTTATCTTTTGATGAACTAGTCATTTTCATTAACCTACGGAACATGCGATAATATTGCACAGGACAGTTCTCCCGCCCCTACGCCGAGTCTTCGCTCCCCCATACCAGGTCGTTGACCATCTCTTCCAGGAGGTATAGCGGTCCGACCGATCCCCAATGGGTTCTCGGAGCGAAGCAGATATGCTCGCCTTCAGGCATGGCGATATCCACTCCGGCGATGCATTGCCCCTCCTCCTTCAGCTGTTCCACCAGCCTTCCTTCTGCGAATACCGTGTCGGCAGGGGTCGATTCCACCGGCCTCATCAATGCATCAATCGCGCCGATAGTCTCTAGGAACGATCGGAGCTTCTCGCTGAACAGGGGGTCTGAGCGCGGTAGCAGCTCGACGGCCTCTGGCCACATCCCCATGTATGAGTAGAGCCACTCTGTGAGCGGATAGGCGATAGAACTGTCGGCGCGGAGAGCGAACGTCGATCCTTTAACCGAATTTAATCTGGAGGCGCATCGCGCCAGGACTTGGGCCGCTCGATTCATCGACGCCTGCAGATCGCGCAGCGCCGGTGATGGATCCATTTTCATCGCTGAGGCCACCTCGCGGATGAAGCATTCCGTGGCATCGAAGCCCAGGGGTGCTCCTTTCGACGGTACCAGGTAAGACGTCCCGTGCTCCTCCTTATAGTATCGCGCCAGCTTCGCACCGTACTCCGGGCACAGCACTATGTTGAGCGACGCGTCGACCGATGAACGAAGCTCGTCCGTGGAGGAGCCCGCCCCCGGCACCGCTTTTACATCGAGGCCCATAAGTCCAAGGACGCGCTTCAGTTCGAGAACCGTCCCCTGCCAATGCTTGTGCATTATCGATAGGCCAAGGAGGTTCACTGACCTGTCGGGCGCTGGTGCCCTCTTTGGCACCAACGCCTCCACGACGCGCATCATCGTTTCCTCGAAGCCTTGCGACGCCGGCGCAGAGAAGGCGGGGCTCTCGATGATGATCGCACGGTCCGTGAGGCCGAGTTCCCGGACGGATCGACCGATATCGTCCCCGATAAGCGCAGCCCCTGGGGAGTTCACAATTATGATCGGTCCGCTCGCCCTCTTCGCAACGATGGGAAGAGCCACTTCCAACTTCTCTTGTGCGCCGTCAATGTAATCTTCCTCGTCGAGGAAGGTGCACGGCACTCGCGGTTGGCCGAAGTAGCTGAGATCGCAGAGATGCCCATATCTCCCTGGGAAAATATCTTTCGGGAACCATCGATCGGCGAAGCGACCTTGATAGTACTTGCAGCCCAGCGGTCCGTTCAGCAGCACGGTGGCGTCGGCGATGCCCTCGGCGGCGAGTATGGTGGCACTGAAGCCGTCAATGCCTATCATGGACGGACCCCTGCTCCCTTTCGCCATCCTTCGACGGCAGGTACCCTCATCAGGACCGACCACTCATTTGCCATCGATATCCCGGCATCGATGCCTACGTCAGGGTTGTACGGGATCAATGCAAACCTCGTTCCCAGGCTCTCCACTCCTGGGTAAGGTTGGACTATCACGAGGTCTGGATGGAGCATCTTGATATCCTCTTCCAGAAGCTCTAGTGAATAATTCAACTGGTAGCTATGGTGGGGCGAGGAGGCGGATAGGATATCCTTCCCCGTCGAGACTATACCTGCCTTCAGCATCACCATTCCCAGATCCCTTATGAGGTCAGCGATCCAATTGATTTGGGGGTCAGCGGAGGCCAATAGGACCTTCTTTTCTTTCAGTCCTGGTGACAGCGCGCTGATCTCCCTCTCGTACTTCCCCCGGCACGCCGAGATGAGCGAGGTCGCTTCCCTCTCCTTCCCGAATCTCTCACCCAGGGCGGTAAGCCAGACCGAAGTCTCCTGGAATCCCCGGGGGAATGGGAGGGGGAAATCCTCTACTTGCGCTCGGGAGGACAGAAAAGAGATGGTCTCCCTGGTGGCCAGGTCGTGGTTAGCGGGGAGGCACACCTCTCCCTTCTGGAAGCCGACAATGTCTTGCACCGAGGCGCCGCTGATGTACCTACAGTTCACCTTAATATCAAGCTTCGAGAGCATCTCTACAATCGCCTTGTAGTTGCGGTCCCTGTTGGCGACCATGTTTTTCTCGCCAACGATGTTAACGGTTCCCTGTTCTTTTGGTACGGATGGGTCGATCAGCGAGGCGGCGGACACAAGGGCAAGAGTGATCCCACTGGAGAAGTTACCATGGATGTTCCCGCCAGCAGGGACTACTACAACTTTTTTTGCCGGCATCGAACTCTCTACCCTCTTAGCGACCGGATAGATATCCTCGCCCATTAGGCCGGAGGGGCAGGTAGTGATTATGAACGCAGCCTCGTAGCCCTTCTCGAGTGCCTTCTTTGTCACGTACTCGAGGTCGGATGTGCCGCCGAATACCATGGACCTCTCGTCCATGGCGGTGGAAACTATCCGCTGCAGCGGTCTGACTCTTTCGAGACGGTCAGGGGGGTCCCGAGTGAGGTTGCAAGAGATATAGTATAGGGCGACGTTGGCGCAGCTGAGCGGCCCATGCACCACAGTGACGGCATTCCTTACCTGGGTAGTGATTGCTGCGGCGCCGGCAAAGGCGCATCCATGTATTATTCTGTCAGCATCGATGCGACTCCTCTTGCGTTTGGTCGTTCCCATCCCCGTGGTAGCCGGTACGGGCTGTGCTGATGAGGGATGGGCGTATGGTAACGCGGAAGTCTCATGGCACCTGCCAAGCAACACCCTCTCCATGGTCTCGTCGGTCAGCGGTCGTGCATGGTACAACGGGCTCAGGCCGGAAGCCAACGATTCGACGCGAATTGCCAGTTCTTTGAACAGTGCCGCCTCAGCAGAGTCCGGGTACCCTTCGACTACCGTGCACCCTTTGGCCTCGGCCTGCGCGAACACATTGCTGCGTGGTATCGACGTGAGAACGGGAAGACCGACCTCATGAGCAAAGGTCCTCACCATTCTCCCCTCATCAACGAGGCCACGTCCGTTGAATATGATGCCACCCACTCTAGAGGATGCGCCGTCGTAGCTGGCCACCCCGCGCAAGATGTTGTTGGCCGCGTACAGCGACATGTATTCGCCTGATGTCACAATGAGCACGATGTCGGCGTACTCTTTTCTCAGGGGGACGGCGAAGCCCCCGCACACCACGTCGCCGAGGACGTCGTAGATGGTGATGTTGAATTCAATATCGTCGATGCCGAGCTCGGCGAGCGTCTCGAACGTGCTGAGTATGCCGCGGCCAGCGCATCCTACGCCGGGCTGCGGGCCTCCTGCCTCCACGCACCTCGTCCCTCCATAGCCGCAGCGCAGGATATCATCCAGCTTCCTGCTGCTCGCCGGTATCTCTTTAATATAGTCAAGGACCGTGGGAACGGACGCTCCACCAAGAAGCATGCGAGTAGAATCGTGCTTTGGATCGCACCCTATCTGGAGGACTTTCTTGTCGTCATTAGCGAGAGTAGCGGACAGGTTAGCGCTGACAGTGGACTTGCCGATGCCGCCCTTGCCGTATATCGCTATCTTCGTGTTGTGTACATGGCCCATCGGACGCCCTCACGGCTACTTGTCTAGCCTGAATTCTTTTCTGCGTATCTTCCGCAGCCGTCAGACATGCCTCTCCCTAGCGCATAAGTAATAATTATAGATTCAACCGTAATATTTTTTTATTACACTGGGAGGGCAAGAGCTCTTTTGCCTCACATCAAGCTCTTACGCCGAAAGAATATCATCGGTCAGCTTAGCTAGCCCGTCCAGGGCCACTGTGCCCCGGCCGGTAAGGGAGTATAGTCTGCTTTTGCGGTCATACCTGATGTACCCACGCCCCATTAGGGTCTTCAGGTGGTACTGGATGTGCCCTTTCTGCATCTCCATCGCCCTGCATAGGTCCACCAGACGCTCTTCCTCCTTCGACAGTATCAACATTATCCGGAGCCTTAGGGAATTCGCCAGAGGCACCAGGGTCTCCTCCACCGTGCCCGGGGACAGCGGTCCCGTGTCGGTTATGGCGGGCCCTCTTTGCTCACCCGCTATCCATATCATTCTGTCGGATTCTTCGATGTACCATCTGGCCTGCCTGATGAGATCGAGCACAAACCTTCGGCGGTCGGGGTCGTTCGCTGAGGATGGCGATACAAAGTCCCCCTCGAGTTGATTGAGGATCATCTTGGCCTCGTCTCGGCCTTCCCCCCGCACTGCCCGGTCAGTACCCTCCACAGCCTCGATTAGTCGAGCCTTGAGACATGTATCTTCTTTAGTTTTCCCTACCTTCTGTGCTCTTTGCTGGAAAAATCTTTCTATCCATTCCATCAGGATAGGTTTCGTCTGATCTCCGAACACCGTTCTGATGTCTTCTGGTCTGAGGCGGGAGAGGAAAGCATTCACATTCCTGATCTCCTCGTGCATGATGTCCAGCTGCTTTTGGATATCTGTGTCCTTCATAATGTAATAATAAAGTATGACTCAGTCATAAATAAATATTTCCATCGCTCTAGAGCGACCCGGGATGAAAGGCATGAACTTGACTACAAACGTGCACGTTCTGGGAGTGGCCTAATGCGAATAGGCATCATCGCCTGCGAAGCATTCAAGCGCAATCTCGATCATCTCACACAGGGAGATCCGGACGTCGTATACGTAGAATATCTCGAGTTTGGCCTTCATATGGTGCCGGATAATTTGAAGAAAACAGTCATAGAAAAGGTCAACGATCTAGAAGGAAGGGTGGATGCGGTCCTCCTAGGCTATGGTGTTTGCAATTCGCTGAAGGATATCACCAAGCAGTTTCGGGTCCCAACGGTGCAGCCGGTTGGTGATGATTGCATTGCGATCTTGCTTACTCCGGAGGAGTACGACCGCGAGAGGAAGAAGTGCGCTGGAACGTTTTACAACACTCCCTACTTCAGTCTTCAGGGCAGAGAATGGCATGAGGAATGGCTTAGGAGAGAGATGCCTAATTACAAGGAACTCGGCCTCACCGTCGACTGGTACCTTGAAATGTTGTACAACGGATACTCCAGGATACTGTTCATCGACGACGGGTGTGGGGGCGACATGGGAGAGTACATGGATCTATCTAGGCAGTTCGCCGCTGAACTGAAGCTGAGGCATGAATGCAGAGGGGGAACACTGTCTGTTTTGGCCGAAGCTTTGGCCCGGACTAAGGAGCTCGCCCGGGACCGAGCGGATAGTACTTCGTGAGATGACGAACATCGACCACCAACCATAGTCTTAACCGCATCTTTTCATTCGATTAGTGTGGTCTAAAAAGACCGCCACTGGCCATAACTTCTATTTTTTTTATCTGTTGCCACATTCTGGCTGATGAGTGAGGGCAGGGGGCTATGATCCGGCCCGCAGGATTGCTACTTACTTTTGACCCGTCACGGAAAGTTAAAGATAAATTGATTCAGATATATTCATTCATATAATATTAAATAAAATAATAATGTCTAGTGCTCCGCCGCACAGGGGGCACATACGAATATTTCATGATAGATTGAGGTCTGTTGTTCCCCAGCATACCAACGAAAAGGTAGCCGAGAGGTGCTTATCACACCGATTCCTGGGAATGCCCTCCTTCTACTGGGCTTGGTATGTGCCCATGAAATGTCTTGACCGCAGCTTATATATGGAATGTTCAGTATGCCCTATTTAGTATGAAATCGGACCAATTAGGCAATGCTTCGGACCGCGAGGAGGCACATCGACAACTGAGAGAACTCATTTCTCTTTTCAAGGAAGGCGATGCGATATATGGTGAATTTGCCAAACAGAGCGGTCTGTCGATCAGTGCCTTCTGGCTGATGTGTTCGATTCGAGAAGAGGATGGGAAACGTACTCAAAAGGAGATCTGCGATCAATGGGCCATAACCAAGCAGACCATCAACTCCGCGCTGAAGGGACTGGAAAAGAGAGGCTATATCACTTTGGAACCGTCGGAAATCGATAGGCGCGGAAAATATGTCATTCTCACCGAGAAGGGCGTTAAATTCGCTCAGGAAAATATCGACATGGTTTTTGAGGCGGAGCAGTTAGCTTTCCAGAAAATGAACCATGTTGAGCGCAGAACCCTAATGGAATGCAGCCGAAAATATCATGAGCTGTTCCGGGCGGAATCGGAACGTTTTTTGAAAAACGACCGGTACCACTGAATTGCCGACCCTGCATCAGCGGCATGTGGTCCGTTCGCGACGCCGTCGGAATGCGCCGGAAAGGGGAGCGTTCCTCCTGTGGGTTGAATGGCGCACATCTGTCATGGACAAGAACGACCGGTTGCGGCCAATGTACTTGCTAAACAAGGCTCGGTAGGTGGAGAGACGATCCACATCTCATCTTGCCGAACTCGATGACGAACGGCATGTCTATGAAATAATGGCACCAACGCACGAACGACAAAGGACGGTTGAGGAAGAACGACAAGCGAGATAAGACAGGCACCACATGGACTACAAGGCGTTATACGAAAAAACACCACCGACCAGGTTATTCGTCATCGTTGCGATCCCTGGCATCATCAGCATGCTCGTGTCGTCACTATATGTGATCATCGACGGGGCGTTCGTCGGGCAGATCCTGGGCTCCGAGGCGTTCGCCGCACTGACCCTCGTCATGCCGCTCGTGATAATCAACTTTTCAATCGCCGATCTGATAGGTGTCGGTTCATCGGTACCCATTGCTATCAAGCTCGGTGAAAAGGATGAGGAAGGGGCAAACAACATCTTTTCAAGCGCCTGCCTGATGATAGTCGGAGCAGGGATAGTTCTCGGCGTGATCATTTTCATTTTCGCCGAGAGCTTCGTGCGGATCATAGGCGCCGACGAACAGCTGGTGTTAATGGGCTCTCAATATTTGCGCGTCTACGCAGCCTTCTCGCCGTTCACAACGATCCTGTTCGCGGTGGACAACTACCTCCGCATCTGCGGCAAGGTCCACTACAGCATGGTGGTAAACATACTTATGGCGGTCCTCAGCATATCGCTGGAGTTCTTGTTCCTGTTCGTTCTGCGCTTCGGCATATGGGGCGCAGCGCTGGGGACCTGCCTGGGTATGTCCATATGCGTCATCATCGCCTTCGTGCCGTTCTTCCGTGGCAAAATGCAGCTTCGTTTCACCAGGCCAAGGATCGACCGCAAGACAATGAGGATCATCTTCATGAACGGTGCCCCCACCTTCCTCAACAACATCGCCGGCCGTTTCACCGAGATAATCATCAACGTGTTCCTGCTTCGTTTAGGCGGGGCCATGGCGGTATCGGCATATGGAGTGTTGATGTATGCCGACAGCATCATGCAGCCGGTACTCTACGGCCTTTGCGATTCCCTGCAACCAGCCGTTGGATACAACCATGGAGCCAAGAACTACCGCCGCATCTCGGCCATCATGCGCCGATGTTTCGGCGCCTGCGCAGTGCTGTCCATGGCGATGGCCGCGATCATGACGTTCGCGAAAGAACCAATCGTCAGCATCTTCGTGAGAGCGGAGGATGCGGCCCTGGTCGCCTTGTCAGTGCACGCGCTGTCCCTGTTCGCTTTCGCCTACCTGACCCGGTGGGTATCGCTGGCCACGCAGAGCTACATGTCCGCGATTGGAAAACCGGGCCATGCGGCTGCTATATCCCTATCCATGGTCCTCGTCTTTCCGATCACGTTCCTCTTCCTACTGGGACCTCTCGGACTGGACGGGCTCTGGCTCAACATGCCGTTCACGTGCTTGACGACCGCGGTCCTGGCCATTGTTATCCTGAGGACCCACTACAGAAAGGACATGAGCGCAGGCGCGAGTGAGGGGTCTTCCACCCTCTCAGGGCCGGAGATCAAATGAAAAGAAAACAAGAAAAAAAGGGCTCGGGGCCCCGTTCCGTTAGGGATTCGCTCAAGAGTGACCGATGGTGCGGGCCCTCTTGCGGTGGTTCAGCTTCTCTTCCTTCCTCTCGATGACCCTCCGCTCGAAATGCTGCATCAGGGACTGCGTGGACTTGATGAGGTCCCACTCCACCGCCGAGGCGACCCAGATCTTGTTCTCCGTGATGAGCCTCCCGTTGAGCGCGTACTTGTAGTTGTTGCCCTGGGAGTTGTACTTGGTCACATGCATGGTGAACAGCATGGGCCGGGAGATCTTGGCGATCTTCTGCAGCGAGGTGGTGATCTCCCTCTCCATCTGGTCCAGGGCGAAGCGGTCGTCCTGCTCCAGGCCGGTGATCTGCGTGTACACCATGTCCCTCTGGCGGAAGGACGCCAGTAGCTCGATGATATCGTACTTCGTCAGTATCCCCGCCAGTTCATCGCCGTCCATCACTGGGAGGGTGGATACTTTCTTGCTGAGCATGAGGTCGACGGCCTTGCCCAGTTCGGCGTCCGCCTCGGTGGTGAAGACCGTGTCGTGAGCTATGGAGGACACCTTCACCTCCACCGGGGTGTTGCTGCCGGTGATCTCGCCGACGGTCTCGCGCTTCCGCTCCCTCCAGTTGTAGTCGGCGACCTGCTTGATGCCCACGATCCCGGTGAGCGCGCCGGCGTCATCGACCACCGGCAGGGTCCGAATGCTGAGGTTCTTCATGGTCATGAGGGCCTTTTCCACGGGGTCCGCGGACCGGACCGTCTGGACCTCCTCGGTCATGATGTCCTCGACCTTCAGCTCCTTGAGGTCGCGGATGTTGGGGACCACCTTGATGAGGTCCGCGCGGGAGATGATCCCCTGGATCATGCCTCCCTTGACGACGGGTATCTGTCTGTATCCGGAGGTGAGGAAGGCCTCCGCTACCTCGGTGACCGAGGAATCCGGTCCGATCTCCTGCGGCATTACCGCGATGGAGCCGGCCTTGGTGGAGGTCGAGAGGTTCCTGCGCTTTAGGAGCGTGCCGTAGCTTACCACTCCTGCCAGCCTCTTGCCGTCCGGGCTGATGGGGATCTCGTGAAGGTCGAGCGCCCCCATCTTCTTGAGCACATCGGAGAGCTGTTCGTCCGGGCCTACATATTCAAAACCCTTGCTCATGAGGTCGCCGATAGTCATGGACTCGATAATCGACCTCAGCTGCTCTCTCTTCTTCATTCCCGCTAGTTCCTGTGCGTTCATTTTTTCCCTCCAAACGAGTTGGGAAAGATTTGAAGCGGTTTACCTTGCGGTCGTTCAACTGTTCTGACAGCCATTGATGGGCGTTCTATGGTATTCAATGTTGCTTATGATTATCAGAAATAGAGGAGGTGTTAGTAGGAAATCCGACAGAATGCTTCGAAAAAGAACAGAAAAACAACGAGAACGGGGGCGGGCCCCCGGAAGGCTTATTGCGACGGCTCAGTGCCGACAGCGAACTGCTGCAGGTCCATCCCGCACAGGGCCGCGCGGACCACGTTGACCACGTCGCCGGCACGGACCCGGATCTGCTTGTTGGTATCCCTCTCCCTGATCGTGACCGTACCATCCTCCTTGGTCTGATAGTCCACGGTGATACACCAAGGGGTGCCGATCTCGTCCATCCTGGCATACCGGCGGCCGATGGACCCGGAATCGTCGTAGTTGGTCTCGATGCCGCTGTAGCGGATCTCCTGCTCGATCTCCTCGGCGATGGAGTCCAGATCGTCCCTGTTCATCAGAGGGAAGACCCCCACCTTGATGGGAGCGACGGCGGGCGACAGCCTCAGCACGGCGCTCTCCTTGTTCTGGCTGAAGGCATGCTCCAGGACCGTGTAGGTGATGCGGTCCAGACCGTGCGACGGCTCTATGACGTGGGGGATGACCTTGACCCCGGTGACCTTCTCCTTGACCCTGGCGACCTCAAAGGTCTCCTTGCCGAGCGTGAACTTCTCCCCATCCACCTCCACGGTGATGGCCCCGTCCTTCATGGAACTGGGGTCGGCGGCCTCCATGGCCTTGCCGATCTTACCGGCCTTGCCCTTGTACTTCGGGCCCAGCAGGTCGTACTTCGGCTTGATGACGTCCTTTTCCATCTCCTTGGGCTCATCGAACCGCTTGAACGCGGTCATGTCCGCGCCGGAGAACTGGCTGTGCCTGGATAGGTCCCAGCAGCCCCGGTCGGCGATGCCCACGATCTCGGTCCAGCCGTAAGTGAGCAAAGCTTCCACGTCCCAGCAGTCCGCGGCGTAGTGGGCCATCTCGTCCTTCTCGTGCTGGCGGAAGCGCATGCGCGCCCCGTCCACACCCACGGCCTTGAGGAACTCCTGGGTGAACCACATGAAGTAGGCGAGCACCTGGTTGCAGATGACTCGCTGCTCGACGGCGTCACCGACGGTGATCTCGATGTCCCGGCCGTCGTTGGCCAGGAGCTTCAGCTTCTCGTCCTTGACATCGTCGAAGCGCGGCCAGGTCTTGTCCTCGGGGTCCACGAACAGCTCGCACTCCATCATGTTGAACTCTCTCAGCCTGATGACGCCCTGGCGGGGGGAGATCTCGTTGCGGTACCCGCGGCCTACCTGGATGACGCCGAGGGGAAGCTTCTCGCGATTGTACCGGTACAGGTTGGGGAAGTTGACGAAGATGCCCTGGGCCGTCTCCGGGCGCATGTACCCGACCCGGCCGGAGCCGGGGCCGATGACGGTCTTGAACATGAGATTGAACTCCTCCACCGAGGATAGCTCGCCGCCGCAAGCGGGGCAGACTATGCCGTTGGCGCGGATGAGATCGTCCAGCTCCTTCTCCTTAAGGACCCCTGGATTAGGATGCTTGTCCTTCACCAGGTGGTCGGCGCGGTACGGCTCCTCGCAGGACTTGCACTTCACCATCTTGTCGGCGAACTCGTCCACGTGGCCGGACGCCTTGAACACGATCTCCGGCCCGATGGTCTCGGAATCGATCTCCACGAACCCCTCGCCAAGGGTGTAGAGCCTCCTCCAGATCTCCACGATGTTGTTCTTCAACGCCGTGCCCAGCGGGCCGTAGTCGTACATGCCGGCGACGCCGCCGTACACCTCGAAAGAGGGAAATAGAAAGCCTCTGCGCTTGCAGAGCGAAAGAACGTCCGAAGCATCCATCTGAATTCCTCTATTGGGATATCACTTGGCCAGTATCGACACCACGTCGATGTCGTAGAGCATTGCCGCCAGGTTGTCCTTGGAGTCGACCACCGGAAGCTGCCCGAAATCGTTGCGGCGCATGGTCCTAGCGGCCTCGGATACGTTGGTCTTACTAAAAACTGTTGTGGGCGAGCGCCTCATGATGTCCCTGACGGGGACGGCAGGCAGCTCGATCTTGGAGACCTCGAACCACAGCTTCATGACGTCGCGGAGCCCCTCCCAGGTCCACTCGTCCTCGTCCCCGGCGATGCCCAGGGCGGACATGGCCATGGAGCCGTTGATGAGGCTCTTGTTGAACACGTCGCGGTCGGTGAGGATGCCAGCCAGCTTTCCATTGCTGTCCAGGACCGGGAGCGCGTTCACCTTGCTCACCCGGAAGGTCATCAAAGCCACTCTTAATGGAGCGTCCTGATAGATGGGCACGCACGGCGACAGGGCCAGTTCCCCTACCGGAACGCCGGAGGCCTTCTTCTCCACCTCGTACAGGAGATCGGTGGGGGTGAGTATGCCTACCAGCTTCCCGTCGTCCACCACCGGCATGTGGGTGACCTGGGTCCGCAGCATCAGGCGGGCCGCCTCCTCCACCTGGCAGCCGGGGAGTATGGTGACGGGGTTCTTGGTCATGATCATGGCCAGCTGGTCCTCCTCCGGCTTCTGGAATATATCGTTGCGCGTGATCATCCCGGCCAGCGAGCCATCGTTCTTCTTGACGATGGGGATGCCGGTCAGGTTGTGCTTTACCATGAGCTTGAGGACATCGGTGCGTGAGCCCGGTATCTGTCCTACGATGGGGTTGTGGGTCATGACCTGTTCGACCGTGGTCATGCCTTCTCCTCCCTGGGGGCGGCGCGCACCACCAGCACGGGGCAGGGAGCGAACCGGACGACCCTCTCGGCCACGCTGCCCAGCAGGAGCTTGGAGAATCCGCTGCGGCCGAGAGTGCCCATGACCACCATATCATAGTCCTTGGCCTCGTCCACGATCTTCTTGGCCGGGGACCCCTCTACCACCGCCACGTCGACCTTCACGCCCAGCCTCTCGCCTTCCTGCCTGACGTAGTCGACCGCATCCTTGCCCTCCTTCTCCAGCAGAGAGTACACCGATACCACGGTGGAGTCCATGGGGAAGTTGACGAACGATGTCTGGTCCACCACGTACAACGCGGTGACCTCGGCGTTCATGAGCCTAGCGAGTTCCAGACCCTGAGCTATAGCGGCCTTGGTGTACTCGCTTCCGTCTGTTGGTATAAGTATCCTCTTGAACTGGTTCATTGTGGTCCTCTCCATGTCCTACCTCCCATGCATACCAGGAGGGGCTGTTCCCCTGCGGTCCGCAGGACAAGGTCGGTGACGGGATCGCCGTTCTGGGACCGGACCACCATGAAGTCGCATGGCGCGCCCGGGTCAATCTCTATTAGTGGGCTACGATTTATAATTTTTCTGCCATGACTGGCCGCCATACGAATTACGCAGTCCAGCCGCTTTTCGCCCTGCTGCCGGAGCAGTCTCCCCGCGAACTCCATCTCCACGAATAGGTCGGGCATGGATATCATGGCGTTGTCGGTGCCGAGCGCTACGGTCACGCCGTGGCGGACCATGCGGGCCAGGGGCGGGGCCATGCCGAAGAACATGTTGGACCTCGGGCACACCACCACGGGAACGTCGAGCTGGGCGCATCTCTCCAGGTCCGCGTCGGTGGCCTGGGTCATGTGGACGAGGTACGACGGCCTCAGGTCCAGGACCTTGTCCAGGTCCTCTCTGATCCTCTCAGAGCAGTGGATGGCGAACACCTTCCCCCGGGAGCGGACGAACGAGGCCAGCTCCCGCAGCTCCTCGTAGTCCCAGTCCGAGATGGCCGACGGGCCGATGCCCTCAGCGACATCCAGGAGGGCGGAGATCTCCTCGCGGTCGAAATGAGGGGCCTGGGGCTTTCCGAGGACGAACGCCCTCGCTCCCTCGGCCGAGGACATCAGCCTCGCGCCGCCAATGCCGCCCTCGCGGAAGTCCGAGAACACCGAGGTCCCGCCCCTAGCCATGCGCTCCGAGAGGTAGCCGATGGCCTCCCGCTGCTTCGATTCAGGTGTAGCAGCAAGCACACGGTACTTGAGGCTATGGGGCGGCGCTACCACCTCGGCCAGGGACAGCAAGGGGTCCACCGGCACGACGTAGTCGGCGATATGGGTGTGCGCATTCACGAACGTGGGGAGGATGAGCCCCTCGGACACGCTGTCCTTTGCCTTCCCCCTGCCCACCTCGGCGACGACCCCATCCTCGAAGCCGACGTGCCCCTCGACGAAGCCCTCCTCGGTCAGCAGCTGCCCCGAAACGTACTGCATCGGGGAGAAAAACGGGACCCCAGTATTTCAAACATGTATGTGCGGCATCGCCTTGAAAAAAGTGGAAACAATCCAATGGGCCAGATTGGTTGGAGCATACATCCAACTGTAATTTACATGCAGTAATGGTTATATAGTCGGGATTTTAGTTTCCGTGTTAGTTGGATGTATCATCCAACTGAGGAGCGTGTGAAAAAATGAGCGTTGTGATGTGTAGGATGGAGTGCAAGGTGGACGGAAACGGGCTCTCGCACTACATCATCTACGACGGTGCGGGCGAACTGCCCTTCTAAACCCCTTTCCCCAAACCTTTTCCTCAAAGGTGTGATATTTGATGATGTCAGAAAATCCCCAACCCAGCGCAAGCTCTGTGATCCCGTTCGGGCTGAACTCCGGCCAAGGGCCGCATCTCCAGCTCATAGATGTAGGGCAATGGTACGCCCTGTTGGACCCCGACACCATGTTCTGGGCGATGGTCTCCAAGGACCGGGACCTAAGTTCGTCCCTGCAGAACGAGATCCTCCCTATGTACAGCGAGCACGCCGAGAGCATGCGCAAGGAGCTTCGCGAGTTCCGTGAATCGGAGCGCTTCAGCGCGGTGTACTTCAATCCTACCGGCATGTGCAACGCCAGCTGCAAGTACTGCTATCTCCCCGACGACCTCAGGGCGGCGGGGCCGCACATGACCTATGCCCAGGTGTCCCTGGCCCTGGACAATCTCCACGACTTCTTCGAGAACTATCCCGGCTCGGTGATGCGCAACCGCGACGGCAAGCGCCCGGTGATCATCTTCCACGGCAGCGAGCCGCTCTTGGTGAAGGACGTCCTGAAGCAGGTGGTTCTCGACTACTCCGACCGCTTCGCCTTCGGGGTCCAGACCAACGGCTTTCACCTCGATGACGGTACCTGCGACTTCTTCATGGACCACAAAGTGTCGGTCGGAGTGTCCCTTGACTCTCCGATAAAGGAGGTCAACGACCGCATCCGGCCGCTGCGCGGAGGGAGCGGGGGGACCTACGATAAGGCCGTCCACGTGATCGAGCGCCTCGATGGCTACAAGGCGATGAGCGTCATCTGCACCATCAGCTCGATGAACGTGGGCACGCTGCCTCAGATGATCGACTTCCTCGCCGACAGGAAAGTGCCCTCTGTATTGATGAACCCGGTGAGGGGAACGCAAGAGGTGGCGAGGAAGATCAGGCCGGCCAACGAGCTGCTGATCCCCCAGTTCATGGCCGCGGTAGAGAGGGCGGTGGAGAGGACCAAGGGCGGGCAGAGGATCACCATCGCCGACTTCTCTAACCTGGTCCTGGGGATCATCGCCCCCATGGGCCGGAGGCTGATGTGCGACATCACTCCCTGCGGCGGGGGGCGGTGCTTTGTCTCGGTAGCCTCTGACGGCTCCATCTACCCGTGCAGCGAATTCCTCGGCCTGGCGGACTTCAGGACCGAGAGCGTGTTCCAGGCCGGAGGGGTGGAGAGGGCCGTCAGGTCCCCCGCCCTCTCTCTGGTCCGGTCCCGCTGGGCGGAGAACATCCCTACCTGTGGCACCTGCGCCCTGCGCAACATCTGCGGGGCGCCGTGCCCCGGGGAGGTGTACAGCGAGAATGGCACCATCTTCGGAAAGAGCCCCTACTGCGAGTTCTATGAGGCCGTCATCCGCCACGCCTTCCAGCTCATAGGCCGGGGGGAGCTGCCGAACCTGGTGAGGACCGAGGGCTACGAATTCAGGTACAATATCTTCTCTTGAGGCGCCCCCGCCTCACCTCTTTTCTTTCTTTATTTTGATTGATGGACGTAGATGCCGCAGTGAAAGGATTTTTATACAAACATTCGTTTCGCACTTCCACAATCGAGGTGTTCAGTTTGGCAGTGAAAGTAAAGAACGAAGAGTGCGTTGGATGCGGAGCCTGCGAGGACGTTTGCCCCCAGTCGGCCATCAAGATCGAGAACGACATCGCGGTCATCAACGAGAAGGACTGCGTTGACTGCGGCGCTTGCGTTGACGAGTGCCCCAATTCCGCCATCTCGATGGACTGAACGTTCCGTCGGACCACACCCAACTGGAGCTTCGCTCCACCCTTCTTTGATTTTCATCATGTCCCCGGCCTGCTCCGGGCACGTTCATATACCTTCAGGCCTGAAATAACGCCTGCATGTCCCCCCTCGATAACGTGGCGGCAGTTCTGGTGCTGCTCTTCGCCGCCTTCGTGCCGACGCTGCTGGCGCTGCTTTGGCTCCGCTCCGGGGAGAGAGGGAGGAAGGAGCGGTGGGAGCACATAATCCCAACCTACCTCTTCGGGGCGGTGGTGGCGGCGGTGTTCGCCACCGCCCTGGAGCTGGTGGCCACCACCCTGCTGGACTTCGTTATCCTGCGGGAGTACGAGTTCTTCGTCCGGAACCCCAGCACCGCCACGTTCCTGCTGATCATCGTCATCGCCCCCCTGGTGGAGGAGCTCGCCAAGGTGCTGGGGGTGATACGGTTCTCCTCCCGCTATATCTGGAGGCCGCGCAACGGCCTGGTGTTCGGGGCCGCCAGCGGCCTGGGCTTCGCCGCCACCGAGAACTTCCTGTACGAGAGCACCGCCCTGTTCCAGGGAGGGTACTCCGCGTTCCTCGCCGTGGCCATTGTCAGGAGCTTCTCGTCCACCCTCATGCACGCATCGGCCTCCTCCATCGCTGGGTACGGGGTAGCAAGGGCCAAGGTCTACGGGGGGCGCTGGTGGCCCTACTTCGGCATCGCCGTGCTCATGCACGCATCGTTCAACCTGTTCGCCTCGTTCGGAGAGCTTTTCGAGGGCAGGCTGGGCTCGTCGGCCTCCCTGTTCGGCCTGCTGTTCTCTCTGGTCCTGGTCTTCGCGGTGGTGCTGTACCTCCGCTGGCGCATCGGAGGGTACAATGCCTGAAAATCCTTATTTGTGGGTCTCCGCCCAGTACGGCTCCTTGATGAACTTGTAGGCGCTGTTGGACGCTATGGCGGCCTCCCCGCAGGCCACCACGATCTGCTTGTACTTGCCCCGGTAAGCCACCGCGTCCCCGCAGGCGAACACCCCCTTGCGGGAGGTGCACATGTCGGTATCCACCTTTATGAGGCCGCCCTCCGCTTCCACCCCCCACCTGGTCATGTCCTCGGGCTCGTTGGCGGTGCCGATGTTGACCACCACCGCGTCGGCCTTCCGCTCGATGAGCTTGTCGCCTTGTTTTATCACTACGCTCTCCACGCGGTCCTTGCCCCTGATCTCCACGACCTCCGAGGTCATCATCGTCTCTATGTTGGAGCTGTGGACCCTCTCCACGATGGCCTCGTCGGCCCGGAACAGGTCCCGGCGATGCACGACGCATGCGCCTGAGTTGTCGCAGGCGAGCAGGGCCATCTCCAGTGCGGAGTTGCCGCCGCCCACGAAGATCACGTCCTTGCCGAGCAAGGTCTCCTTCTCCGGCATCTTGTAATATACCCCCTTGCCCTCGAACTCCGTCTCGCCCTTGGCCCCCAGCTTCCTGGGCTTGAACAGCCCCATCCCGATGGCCAGGATCACTGCCTTGGTCTCGTGGGTGCCCTTCTCCGTCCTCACCCTCAGATGATCTCCTGCGTTCTCGATCCCCAGGGCCCTCTCGTGTTCCCGGAGCTCGCACCCCATGCTCTTGGCGTGGTTGACCAGGTTGCCGGACAGCGCCCCCGCTTCTGTCTGGACCAGTCCAGGGTAGTTCTCGATGGCCTTTTCCGGGTACAGGCTCGCCAGCTGCCCCCCGGGAACGGTCGCGTCGATGATGAGAGTGTTGAGCTTGCGGGTCCTGGCGTAGATGCCCGCGGTGAGGCCTGCCGGCCCGGCCCCAATGATAATGAGATCGAACAACATGCAATGTTGTTAATCAAGCCATAATAATTTAGACTTTCGCCATTAAATGGACCTGGCCTCGGAAACCGTTGCCGGAGCGGCGGATCCCGGGCGCCGTCCGCCGGGAGCGTGCGCGCAACGGCCATATACTACCGTTGCGGGCGGGCCGTCCGCACTGCATCATGGCGTCCCGAACAGTCCCCGGCGCGCCCTGCGGAGGCGGCCGGACAGGGGTATTATTTTGTACGTTAGGGACAGAAATGACATGTGTGGCGCTGTCAGGAGGCCGATGATGGACCTGTTCGAGATGATCCGCAAGGAGCACAAGGAGATAATGAAAGCGACGGAACGCCTGATCGGCAGCGATCCCGCCGATCGGGTCGATACCATGGGGGACCTGATCGTCAGGGCGCTCACGCACATGAGCGCGGAAGAGCACTCCATATACCCGGCGATAGAGCAGCTGCAGGGCGTGTACCGTTCGATCGGGCTCCGCAACGAGGAGGACCACTATATGGCCAGGGCGGTGCTCAACGACCTGCTGTACAAGGGCCTTGATCACGAGCACTGGACGGCCAAGCTGCAGCTCCTCCGGGACCTCTTCCAGAGGCATATGGAGTCGGAGGAGGACATCACCTTCGGGGCCATAGCGGGCCACTTCACCCAGGAAGAGATCAACGAGCTCGCTGACAAGTACCGGAAGACCCAGGCCGAGCTGACCCGAGTCGGGGTCCCGGCCAGCACGATGGCGAACAGGTGACGGCGTGCGGTCGATAGCTTGATGCCTCACCGGAGCAGATGCTCCATGGATGACCATCAGGGCCTTCATCTCCGTTGACCTCGCCAGGGAGCAGAGGATCGAGGACTTCGCCGCCGAGCTGAAGAACGCTGACCCAACGCTTAAGGTGGTGGACCCGGGGCAGATCCATGTGACCTTGAAGTTCCTGGGCGACACCGATGAGAAGCTGGTCTCCCGCCTCGCCGAGGCCATGAGGGACGCCGCCCAGGGTGTGGGCCCTTTCACCATCAGGTTCAAGGGCGTCAGCTCGTTCCCCGGCAGATCCAGGATCAGAGTGATCTGGGTGGGGATGAACGACGCTCTGCCCATGGCCACCATGGCCGGTAGGCTGGACGAAAGCCTGACCGAACTGGGCTTCTCCCGAGAGGCCAGGGCGTTCGCGCCCCATCTCACGGTCGCCCGGGCCAAGGTGGAGACGTCCAATGCCACCCTGCGGCAGATCATCGAGAACCACGCTGAAGACGACTTCGGCGAGCAGAGGGTGGACCGCATCCAGCTCAAGAAGAGCGTGCTCACCCGGTGTGGCCCCCAGTATACTACCCTGGAAGAGATCGTCCTCAACAGCCCGTAGCCGGCCGAATATTCACTGTAGTCGCAGGTCATTGATACTCCACCCGGCCCTCCCCGACCCCGGGAGAAACATGAGCCTGTTCAAGAAGAGCATAAAGAACGACAAGAAGGCCGGGATCGAGGGACTGCCCCTGCAGCTGATGATAATGGTCGTAATAGCGGGGCTGGGGACCGCTCTGATATTGGGATGGATGGGCGGGCTGAGCGCCCCCAGCTCCATCGACGCCGTGTATTCCAATCCGACCGAGATAGTGCTGGCCGATGGCGACAAGGATGGGATCTACACCATCTCCGGCATGAGCCTGACCATCACGGTCATGGACCAGAACGGGGACGCCGTGCCCGGCACCACCGTGGTGCTTGACGGGTGCAACGTGCTCAAGGACGGCAAGCAGGTGCATGGGACCACCGACGGCCTGGGCAAGGTGACCTTCACCGGGCTCACGGCCTCGCAGACCGGTAAGTCCGTCGGGTTCATCACCGTCACCGCCACCAAGAGCGGCATGGGCAGCGACAACAGCTTGACCATACCGGTCGTCTCTGAGTGATAAGGATGAAGAATTGGAACAAGAGGGGCATCGAAGGCCTTCCGCTGAAGCTGATGCTGATAAGCCTGATGGTGTCCCTCGCCCTCCCCGCCGTGATAGGGAGCCTCGACAGCTACGAGGCATCGGTGGCCAAGGCGTCAATGCGGACCTCCGCCGAGGAGCTTGCCGCAGCCGCCACCGAGGTCCTGGTGGCCGGGGAGGGCAACGTCAGGACCGTGGCGGTGGAGATATCCTCATCGGCCTCCCGCGGCGACGGGCGGATCGAGGTCGGCGGTGCCACAGGCATTTCATTCTCCTTAGGGGTGCGTTGCGTGTACAACGGCGCGGTGTTCCATACCGAGTACATGAGCGATCCTCCGGTGCACCTCATCGCCCCGGGCGGCGAGATCAGCATCGGTCCCGGTATCACCGAAGTTACGCTGTCCTGCATCCGCTCCGACAGCCGCCTGGTGGTCCTGATGGAGGTGACGGCGTGATCGAGTTCCTGTGGTCCCGGGTGGCCCTGACCGCTTGCGGGTTGGCGGTGATGGCGGTCATCATGGCCTCCTTCGCCTCGCTGGACGATTCCAGCACGGACCGGGCCGCGATCGACGGTGCCACTGAGCTCGGCGAGCTCCTGGAGCGTTTTCCGGGGTGCGGGGAGGGAGCCAGCATGGTGATCGAGGCGTCGAGGTTCCTGCCGACCCCCGAGCACAGCCTGATCGTGGCCAACGGTTCGGTATGGACGATGCACGACGGGAAGAGGACGGCGGTGGAGTGCAGCGCCCCCGTGCTCTTGTGTTCCAACGGCGAGGCCGCCGCAACGCTGGAGCTGCGGTACGGGCAGAGCGTGCGCCTGGAGAACAGAATAGTGGACAGCAAAGTGCTCGTGACGGTTCAGCTCGAGAAGGTGTCCACGATCTCCTTCACCGCTTCCACGAACCTCTTGCACTCCGCCTCGGTGTTGTAGACATAGAATGAGGCGCGAGCGCACCCGTCAATGTTCCGGGACAGGAAGAACGGGTGCACGCAGTGCATGCCGGAGCGCATCTGCACCTTGGCCATCTCGTCGATGATCATGGCCACGTCATGGGAGCTCATCCCCCGCACGTTGAAGGAGAACACCCCGCTGCGGAGGCGGGGGTCCAGGGGCTTGAGGATGCTGACCTGCTCGATGTCCTTGAGTCCGTCAGTCACCAGGGTGTTCAGCCGGGCCTCGTGCTCCCTGACCTCGTCCATGCCGATGGACTCGAGGTACTGCACCGCCGCCCCCGAGCCGATGATCCCGGAATAGTTCTGGAGGCCGGACTCGAACTTTTCGGGTGGTGGAAGGAACTCCGCGCTGCCGTAGTCCGTGGTTCCGACGCCGCCCCCGCCCCCTATGAGCGGCTCGATCCTCTCCAGCATACCCTCCTTGGCGTACAGCACCCCCACCCCGGCGGGGCCGAGCATCTTGTGCACGGAGAATGTGAGCAGATCCACATCCAGGGCCTCCACGTCGATCTTGCGGTGCGGGACCGACTGTGCGCCGTCCAGCATCACGGGGATGTTGCGCTCGTGCGCCAGCTCGATGACCTCCTTCTCGGGGATGGTGGTCCCGGTGACATTGTTGGTGTGGACCATGGAGACCATGCGGACGTCCGGCATCAGCGCGCCGCGGTATGCCTGGACGTCGAAGATGCCGGACGACGGGGTCGCGACATAGCGATGCCTCAGCTCGGCGCGCTCGGACATCTGGAGCCAGGGGACGTGGTTGCTGTTGTGCTCCATGTCGGTGGTGAGTACGGCGTCGCCCTTCTTGAACGGGTAGCCCTTGGCCACCAGGTTCAGCGCCTCGGTGCAGTTCTTGGTGAACACGATGCGGTCGGGGTCGGAGCAGCCTATGAATCCGGCCACCTTCTCGCGGGCCTCGTCCAGCTTAAGGGATACCAGCGTGGCGAGGCGGTGGACGGAGCGGCCGCCGCAGGCCGGGAAGTCGGCATAATAGCTGTTCATAGCCTCGATGACCTGGCGGGGGCGGAAGGTCTGGCACGCGTTGTCCAGGTAGATGATGTCCCTATCCTGGGACGAGTATATGGGAAAGTCCTCGCGCAGCCTCTCAGCATCCATGGGAACGACCTGGGATTCGGCTATCTCGTATATCAGGTTTGGGAAAAACGGGAAAAAGCGGACCCTCCCAATGAATTATAAGCTCTGAAGCGCCTATTGGATGTATCGTGCGCCCGCGCGGCGGGCCATTACTCTTCCAAGAAATCGTTTCACAATCGTGAAGTTTAAAATAATGCAAGAAAATATGCGCTCTGAGGCGAACTGATGGACAGGATCTACTTTGACAACAGCGCCACTACCAAGGTCGACGATCGGGTGATCGAGGCCATGATGCCCTACTTCTTGGAGAAGTACGGCAACCCTTCCTCGCTGCATTCGTTCGGCCATGAGGCCTACGACGGCATGGAAGCGGCCAGGGAGGAGGTGGCCAAGGCCATCGGCTCCCAGCCCCGGGACGTCATATTCACGTCCGGGGGAACGGAATCGGACAACCTTGCCCTGCAGGGGGCCGCCTATGCCAATGCGGCCAAAGGCAAGCACATAATCACCTCCGCGGTGGAGCACCACGCGGTACTGCACACCTGCCAGTTCCTGGAGAAGCAGGGATTCAAGGTCACCTACATACCAGCGGACAGCGAGGGCCTTCTGCCCGTCGAAAGCCTCAAGAACGCCATGACCAAGGAGACCACCCTGGTCAGCATCATGGCCGCCAACAACGAGATTGGGTCCGTCCAGCCGCTCAAGGAGCTGGCCGCGGTCGCCCACGAGGGCGGCGCGATATTCCACACCGACGCGGTCCAGGCCATCACCAAGATGCCGGTCAACGTCGACGCGCTGGGCATCGACCTCATGGCTCTGTCGGCCCATAAGTTCCACGGCCCCAAGGGCGTGGGGGCCCTCTACCTCCGCAAGGGGGTTAAGCTCCGCCCCATAGTGTATGGCGGCGGGCACGAGCGCGGGCTCAGGTCGTCCACCGAGAACGTCCCCGGCATCGTGGGAATGGGAAAAGCCATCGAGATCGGGATGAACGAGATGGACGAGAGCGTGGCCAAGATGATCAAGATCAGGGACCGCCTGATCGAGGGTGTGCTGGCCGCGGTGCCGCGATCGTACCTGAACGGGCCGAGGCCCGAGAGCGGCAAGAGGCTGTGCAACAACGCTCACTTCCGCTTCGATTACATCGAGGGCGAGGGGATGATCCTGCACCTCGACATGAAGGGCGTGGCGGCGTCGACTGGCTCCGCCTGCTCGACGAAGAGCCTGGAGCCGTCCCACGTGCTGAGAGCGCTGGGCCTGAGGCACGAGCAGTGCCACGGCTCCCTGAGACTGTCCCTATCAAAATTCAACACGATGGAAGAGGCGGAGGAGTTCATCAAGGTCCTCCCGCCCATCATCGCGAACCTGAGGAAGATGTCCCCACTGTCTGACGAGGTGAAATACAATGTCCCCACAGTACACTGAGAAGGTGATGGACCACTTCACCAACCCGCGCAATGTAGGAGAGATACCGGACGCCGACGGGATAGGCGAAGTAGGGAACCCGATCTGTGGCGACTTAATGTGGATCTACATCAAGGTCAAGGACGACATTCTGACCGATGTCAAGTTCAAGACCTTCGGCTGCGGCGCGGCCATCGCCACCAGCAGCATGGTCACCGAGCTGGCGAGGGGCAAGACCATCCAGGAGGGGCTTAAGATAACCCGTCAGAACGTCGCGAGCGAGCTGGGCGGACTGCCCCCGCAGAAGATGCACTGCTCCAACCTGGCGGCCGACGCACTGCACGAGGCCATTCATGACTATCTCCGGAAGCAGGGAAGGGAACCACCGTTGCCCCCGGGCGCCAAGAAGGGCGACGACGACCATGACCACGAGCTGGAGCAGGACGAGGCCCTCTGCGACACCCCCACCCCGATAACGATAGGCGACAAGCCTCCCGAGGAGCAGTGAAGCGCTAAGCCCTATTGCGACCGGGGTGGACCCGAGCACCTTTGAGCCTTGGGCGGCAGGGACGTGCTGACATCGAGCGGCTGCCTCGGTCGGCAGCTGCCCGGGATGCAGGCATCTACCGAGAGCGGGCTCTCAAATCCGGAGGCCTTGATGATCAACAAGCCATGGTCACAGTGGGACAAGGATCTCAAAGGATGGCTTGGCGTACTCCAGCTGAGCGGCCGTGGCATCCTCGTCCACCTCATATACTAGCCAGAACGTTGCAGAGGTCCTATTGCTCCCAATGGTCGCGGGGACGTTGTCCGGCTCCAGGATGGTGCGGTAGTGCCTGCCCCCGTCGTCGGTGATGAGCAGGAAGCTGTAGACCGTGTCGTCGACCCTGAGATTGTTGGTCAGCGTGACATTGAGGGCCAGGAGCTTCGTCCCCTCCGGGACGTTGTACCCAGTGAGGTCGACGGGGAAAGTATCTCCGGCCTCGATCCCCCGCAGCTCGTGGACCTCGACCTTGGAGGCGCTGTTGCTGTTGGAGCCAGCCGGGAGCGTCTGGGGAGAGTACTTCTTGTTGTCCCCGTCGATCGGCTCGTTGGCCTGCGCGATGTCCTGCCATATGGCGGCCGACAGTATCGCGATCACTACCAGCGCCACGACCAGCACCGCCCGCCATGCCCGATCCTCTCTCGACGCGCTCATGTCGCCCCCGCCGCCGACATCATCCTGTGAATATATAACAAAACAGCATCGCCGACGTCTCCCCGGCGAACCCAATGGATATGCATCTATTTCTCAGCGCATTTCTGCAGGCATCATAATCAATAAATTATTTTTATTCAAGTAGTTATTTCATCATCAATGACCGACACGCAGCCGGATATTACAAAGGGGAAAGCCAAAGGCTTGGCAATCCTTACACTTGTATTGATGGTGGTAGCCTGGGTCATCATCGCCGCTTGTGCCATCGATACGGTCACGTTGTCCGATGGGGGCGACAGCAAGATCATGCAGGTCAAGGTGGTCATCAACTACGACGGCAGCTGGATCGCTTCACTCGGCGGCGCCGATTCTGCCATATATAAGGGAACCGGGCTGGCATCGTACAACATACAGCGGGACAGCGACAGCATGCATGCCGGGGCGGCTGTCCAGAAGGTCGATGAGGGCTTCGGCATTTTGACGGTGAGCATCGAGACGTTGGACGGACACGTGCTCACCGGCGACAGCACTCGCGCGCCCTACGGCGAAGTGCTGGTGGCATGGATCGATCCATGAGGCATTTTCGGGGACCTATCGCCAGCGAATCCCAAGCACAACTATCTATCCAACCTCCCCGCTCGCCGCAGGCATGAAGTGCGCTGATCATCCCAATGCCAAGCTGTCGTACGGCCCGGACCGCGAGACCGGCCAGATGTGCTATACCTGCTCTGTATGCGGACGCCGGTTGGACAGGCCGCAGCGGACCGGACAGCAGGGGACGCTGGCGGGGTGGGGGGACGCCCCGGCGGGCAGGAAACAATAAGATGCGAGGAGCGGGGGGCCTCAAAACCGGTGGGGACTGGAGATGAATCGCCCCCCGCTCCGCGAGAGATATCGCCGCGACGGGATATAATATGAGCGTCACTTTCACCCTGCTTTGATGTGTTGGATGCTGTAGATGTTCACCCGCCTCCCCCCGCAACGCGAATAATCCCCGCCCCCGGTCCACGGCGACTAGCGGATATTAATATCATGCATCTTATTCAATGGATCCATGATAATGGCACGCTATGAATGGTATCTCCAGAGGGCGATGTACGTGCCCAGGTTGTTCGCCGTCACCAGCGACGATATCTCCTGGTTGGAGGGAAAACGCCTGATCCTTCTGGGGGAGTACGTGTACCTTGAGTTCCAGCCCGCCAAGCTCCTGGAGGAGATGACTGGCCGGAGAATCATCTGCATCGTGCCCGGACCGTCCAAGGTCCGCGAGATCACCACCGAGGAGCTGCTGCAGTTCTTCAAGCGGTGGGATGACTATCGCCCGCAAGACGGGATTGAGCGTGAAGTGATGTCAATGAACGAGGTTGATCTCATAAAGGTCCTCTACCACGACGACGGGGATCCCCAGCATCGGCTGGAGATGGTAATGGAAGAGCTCAGAAGAATGCCGCGGTAAGCGTGGATCTGCGCCGGGAGATCGGCCGCAGCGGACCGGGCAGCAGGGGACGCTGATGGGGTGGGGAGAGGACGCCAGGGAGCACTGGGCGATAGACATATTCTATAGTCAGCCTACTTCAGGCGGATAATCTCATGAGAATGGACTGCCATCCGCTGGATCAGGGCGTCACGATCCATATCCATCCGGTCTACTTTCAGAGATACTTTGATCTTCTCATCCTTGGTGGCGTCGATGTACATTCCGTTCTTGATCATGAGCATATCAGTCAGGGTGAAGTCGGTCCGCTTGTTATCCTCGACAAAGGGGTAGAGGGTTGCTATCTCGTACATCGTCGCTCCGATCTTGTCAACGATTTCCGGATAGATCTCTGCTCATATATTCTCATCAATGGAGCTTCAGGCGCCAGCTCCAGATCGCCCGGTTGAGGAGGCCGTCGAACTCTATCTCTCCTGCGACGTGTAGCAGAGTGGTATGGGTGACCAAGACCTCATCCAACTTGTACTTGGCATATTCGGCATAAAAAAGGAAGGGATTTAATGCTTGGCCAGCTCTTCCAGGACTTCTCGGTTCCTGATGAGCGGAGCCTGAAGCACGGAGTTCATGTCAAGATTCCTGGCCTTGCTCGGACAGACGAACCTGCCCACCACGGGCTGACGAACGCCCCTGGCCTTCTTGAGAGGGCGCTCCAGTCGAGCGAACTTTCCGCGCCTAACGTTGGTGAGCAAGCGTTTGCCGCGGCCTCTTCCAGCACACAGCTCGCGATCTGAGATCATACGGCTCAACCTAACTACGTGATAGCTCGCTCCACTATATTTTTCCGCGCGTAGGCCCTTACAGTGTACTATCCAGGGGTCGCTCTTTGCATTCAGGTTTTCTTGTCAAACTGCCCTGAACGCGGAGGGTGGCACATGTCTTTGGTTTGCATACTGGCCATTAGTGAGCGGTAGTGCTAAGGCTTATCACCCTGCTCGAACATCGCCGACGATAGCATGACTTCATTAGAGGTACGCTTCGCCGGGCTGCGGATGGACAATCCGACCATGCTCGCCTCTGGCATCATGGGCGAGACGGGGGGCTCGCTGCTCAAGGCGGCCGAGGCCGGCGCCGGCGCGCTAGTGACCAAGTCCGTGGGGCTCCAGCCCCGGAGAGGCTACCCCAACCCTACCCTGGTGGAGCTGCCGTACGGCTACATCAACGCCATGGGGCTGCCGGGCCCCGGCATCGATGCCTTCGAGGAGGAGATGGCCGAGGCAAAGAAGAGCGGCGTGCCCATCATCGGAAGCCTTTTCGCTGCCATCCCCGAGGATTTTATTACGCTATCAGCGAGGATGCAGGACTACGGCGCGGCCGCGGTCGAGCTCAACCTCAGCTGCCCTCACGCCAAGGGATACGGTATGGAGATCGGGGTGGACCCCGAGGCCGTCAGGGAGATCGTCAGGCAGGTCAAGGAGGCCGTCACCATACCCGTGCTGGCGAAGATCACTCCCAACACCCACCGCCTGGTGGAGGTCGGCAAGGCCGTGGAGGCGGGGGGCGGGGACGCCATCGTGGCCGTGAACACGGTCAAGGCCATGGCCATCTCGGTAGAGATGAGGCGGCCGGTACTGCAGAACAAGTTCGGGGGCCTGTCCGGCCCGGCCATCAAGGCAGTGGGGTTGCGGGCCGTCTACGACCTGTACGAGGCCGTGGAGATCCCCATTGTCGGCGTGGGGGGCGTGGAAACGGGCCGGGACGCCATGGAGTACATTATGGCCGGCGCCTCCTCGGTGCAGATCGGCAGCGGGGTCGGCCGGAGGGGACTGGGAGTTTTCAAGGCGGTGTGCTCCGAGCTCGAAGAGCTCATGGAGAAGGACGGCGCCGATGCCATCGCCGAGCTGGTGGGGGTGGCCCATGGCCAGTGAGGCCGTCACCGTGGAAGAGGTGGTCAAGGAAGGGCCGATCATCACCTCCCTCCGGTTCAAGTTCACCGCCCCCTCCACCCCGGGGCAATTCGTCATGGTCTGGATCCCTGGGGTGGACGAGATCCCGATGTCCCTGTCCTTCGCCGGGCCGATGGCGGGCATCACCGTCAAGGAGGTCGGGGAGGCCACCAAGGCGCTATCCTCCCTGAAGGTCGGCGACAGGCTCGGCGTGCGCGGCCCCTACGGCCGGGGCTGGCAGCTTCCCAAGGAAGGCCGCGTGCTGTGCGTGGGCGGGGGCATCGGGATGGCCCCCATAGCCGCGGCGGCGGAAGGCATCAGCGACCGTTCCCGGGTGGATGTGGTCATCGGCGCCCGGAACCGGGGCGAGGTCATCTTCGAGGAACGCGCGAGGCGCGTGTCCGATGACGTCAGGATCACCACCGACGACGGCAGCTACGGGGTCAAGTGCACTTCAGTCGCGGTGGCAGCGCAAATGATAAGGGAGAAGCGGTACGATATGGTCCTGGGGTGCGGCCCCGAGGTCATGAACTACTATCTGCTAAAGGCGTGCCAGGAAGCGAAGGTACCGTGCCAGCTGTCCCTGGAGAGGCTGATGAAGTGCGGCTCCGGGCTGTGCGGCTCCTGCGTCATCGATGGCCTGCGGGTCTGCGCCGACGGGCCGGTGTTCTTCGGGCACGAGGTGGAGAGGATGTCCGAGTTCGGGAAGTGCAAGAGGGACGACGCCGGACTGAAGGTCAAGCTTTGACGATGACCTGGTCCACGATGTCCTTGAACTCCTGATCTCCCACCCGTCCGTTCCTCTCCCCGAGCTCCTTCACCCGGCGGCAGATCTCGGCGGCCTCCTCGTCAGAGGCCTGGACCTTCATGTCCTCCAGCCTCTTCTTGACGTAGTTCACCCCGGTCTTCTTGCCCATGATGATGTGGCGCTCATTGCCGACCGACTCCGGCGGTATGGATTCGTAGGTCAGGGGGCAGTTCAGCATCGCGGCGACGTGGATGCCGGACTCGTGGGCGAACACATTGCTGCCGACCAGCGGGTGGTTGCGGGCCTTGTGCAGGCCGGAATGGCGGCACACTGTCTCCGACAGCCCCATCATCTTGGTGCAGTCGATGCCGATGTCCAGCCCGTAAAGGTACTTCAGGCCGGTGGCGAACTGCTCCAGGGGAACGTTCCCCGCCCTCTCCCCCATCCCGTTCACCGTGGTGGTCACCGCGGCGGCGCCGGCCTTCACGCCGGCGAACGCATTCGCCAACGCGAGCCCGAAGTCGTTGTGAAGGTGAAGTCCGAGAGGCACCTTGACCTCCTTCCTGGCGCGCTCGACGATGGCGGCGATCGCTTCCGGAGTGGCGCAGCCCAAAGTATCGGTCACGCCGACCCTTGCCGCCCCGTTCTGTTCGGCGGTGCGGTAGAACTCCATCAGGAAATCAAGGTCCGTGCGGGTGGTGTCCTCCGCGCTCACCGACGCGGGCACGCCGCGGGAGCGGCAATAGTCCAAGGCATCCACTGTCATGGCCATGACCTCCTCCCGGGTCTTCTTCATCTTGTACTTGAGGTGGATGTCGGACGTTCCCACGAATAAAAGGACCAGGTCCACTCCCGCGTCCACGGCCGCGTCGATGTCGCTTTTCATTACTCTCGACAGGGCGAGGATATCGGCGTCCAGGCCGAGGGAGCATAGCTCCTTGAGCGTCCGGGCCTCGTTCTCCGAGACCGCCGGGAAGCTGGCCTCTATCTGGTGCACCCTAGCCTCGTCGAGCAGGCGGGCGATCTCGATCTTCTGCTCCCGGGAGAACGCCACCCCGGGGGTCTGCTCGCCGTCGCGCAAGGTAGAGTCGTACACTATGACCTTGGCATCCTTAATGCGGGGATTGTGAGGGCTGAGCGCGACCTTGTCCATGGGCAGGGCTAAGGGACGTTCCAGATATAACATTTGTCGGCAGTGCTTCGCCCTGTCGCGGCCCTTGCCAGACCATGCCGCCGGCCCGCCTGGGCCAGGGCATAATCTTTGCGGGAAGAACTCACGTGAACATGTGTTTAAACCCCTGCGGTGATGAGTTCGAAGAGGGGAATCGATGAACTGTCCCGAATGCGGAATGGAGATGGAGCTGGGCCTTTTGAGAGCGGAGAGCTTCATGGGCGGGGTGAAGTGGGTGAAGGACAGGAGCAGGAAGTCGCCCGGAAAGGAAACGGTATCCAAGCCGGACGCGTACGGCTACTGCTACATGGAAGGATACCGCTGCGAGCTATGCCACTCAATATTAGTGCGGTACTGATATCGCCCCGTCATCATGACGGAAGCATCGGAAGCGCCGAAGAGGCCGTGGTGGAGAAGGTACGAGCTGAAGTTCAACCTCGCGATGACGGCAGTGTCGCTGGTCATTTTCGCGGCCGGCATTGTGACCAACACCGCGGTCCTGGCCGGTCCCGGTCTCCTGCTGCTGATATTCTTCTGCGTGTACTCGGTGTACGCATACGTGCGGCAGGACCTATGAGCGCCGGCGCCACCTTGGCACCGACCTGAAGGGCGGCCAGCCCGGGGCCCGCTCGAACCTGAACAGGAGGAGGGTGATGAGGAGCACGGCGCCGGCCAGGGCCAGGGGCACGAGGACCTCCTCCGGGATCCCCGCCACATCGATGCTGAACACGTATAACTCCACCGTGCCGGAGAACTGCTTCTCCACCTCCGCGCCGTCGGCGCCGTGTGCGGTGACCGTGATGGAGACAGGATAGGCCCTCGGATCGGTGGTGGGCATGCGCGTCGGCTCGCTGGCAAATGTCTTCGATTCGCCAGGTTGAACGACGGCGGAGCCTTCGAACACCTGGTAGTACGTGGCATGGGGCCACATCACTGTCGCCGAGACGGCCGTCACCTCCATGGGCTCCGTCCCGGTGTTGGTCACGGTGACCTCGAACCTCTCCATTCCGTCCACGCGGAACGGCCCGTCCTCCAACGTCGCGCTGCCTTGCCAGTCCGCAGAGGCCGGGGCCGGGACCGCCAGGAGCAGGAACGCGGACAACACCAAGGCCGCCATGGCCGCTTTCGTCATCGAGTGCACGATGCTCTAGCGTAGGTAAAGGGGCATCAATTTTGCTATATGTCCTCTCCTTGAGGGCCCCCTGGGCGCGTCGGCAGCAGGCCGTTCCTGATCCATTCTACTGGGTCAAGGCTCGAGCATCAGATCCCGGACCTCTCGCCTGCACTTATCCGTCTCAGCGCAGCCGTCGTGCTGACCGCCCCCATGCTTAATTCTATAAGTACCTATAATTTTTATTTGGACGACAGGTCTTTCAAAGAGAGGGATTCGACATGAGGGATGACCGGAACAGAAGGCTAAGCATATTTCTGGCGATGGCCATGATCGCGACGATCTTCGCGTCGCCGGGATTGTCCACCACGGTGCAGGCGGACGAAGCGCTCATTGAACACGATTCCATACGCGTCAACAACGATACCGAGCTCTCGCAGCTCATAGCGGATAATGGTTGGGAAGGCAACGGGGTGGCCGGAGATTCGTACGTGATCGAGAACCTGGACATCGACGCTGCCGGCCCTGCTGCCGCCATCTACATCGGTAACACCACTAAGCATGTCGTGATACGCGACTGCTACCTGCACGGCGCCCAATATATATCCGATCCCTGGATGAACGGGGTGGGCCTGTACCTTTACAACGTGACGAATGCCATTGCCGAGGACAACACTGCCGACGGGAACGGCGGACACGGCATATACCTGTTCTATGCGAGCAACAACACCGTAGCGAACAACAATGCCAGCGGGAACAACTACGGCATATTCCTGGACTCCTCGTCCCCAACTCCTCGTCCCCATACGCAAACAACATCTACGGCAATACTTTCATGAGCAACTCCGTTCAGGCACGTGACGGCGGATCGAACTCCTGGACCTCCCCATCGTACCCGTACTACGGCAACTACTGGGGCGGCTGGACCTCGCCCGACCTGGATAAGGACGGTATCGTCGATTCGCCTTACGTGATCGACGGCGACAGCCAGGACATGTATCCACTGGCGATTCCCCTTTCGTCGTTTGATGTCGAAATAACCTCGCCGGCGAACGGAACGACGGTCTACACCTCCAACGTGCTGGTGACAGGGACCGCGGCCCCGGGATACTGGCTGGACGTCAACGGCTTCCTGGTGAACGTCAAGGACGACGGCACCTTCTCCATCGTCCTCTCTCTGCCGGAAGGCGAGAACACCATCGAGGCGAGGTCGACGGCCTTGTTCCTGGAGGCGAGCGGTTCCGTCACCATCACCTACGTCGACCAGCCGCAGCAGGACCTTGAGGACGCGCGGTCCCGGCTTGCCGAGGTCACGGCCCAGCTGGAGTCCGCCAGGGCGTGGATCCGGAACCTGGAGCACGACCTGAGGCTGGCCTGGAACGAGGGCAATGCAACGCAAGACGATCTGGGCCTCACGGAGAAGGAGCTCGGCGATGTCAAGAACGATCCCCTGCCGCTTGTCCTCGGAACAGCAGGCCTGATCGCCGGGCTGGCGGCGATCGCTCTCGTCTTCGTCCAATCGAGAAAACCTAAAGCGCCTTAAAACGGCGCGAACAAACCATTTCGCGCTCTTTTTTATTGACCCCACATATCTCGCCTTCTCCCAGGGTTGTGGGAACTTCCCCGTCGATGCTCGGGGGTTGCGAGATGGTCACAGAGCGTTTGGGCCGGGAAAACGATTTTCTATTCCCTCCTCATTTTAACCGCCGTGAAGAGCGCGGCCAGGTCCCAGTCCAACCCCAACTTCATCAAGATGTTCCACGGGAACCTGGAGATCAACGTGCCCCGGAAGATGTTCAGGCAGGGCACTGCCGAGCTGGTGCCCTCCGAGGTGGAAGCGTTCCGGCAGACCCTCCAGGCCCGCTACCCATGGTTGTCGAAGTACGCCTTGGATGATGTGGTCAAGGGGGCCCAGGCGGCCATGTCCGATCACATCGAGCGCTCCAAGAGCGTGCCGCAGAGGGCCAGAGAACACATCGCCGCGGGACGGACCAAGGTGGCCCTGAAGATACTGGAAGAGCATCTCATCGAGCACGAGGACGACGCCGAGGCATGGTACGTCACCGCGGAGGTGCTGTTCAAGCTGGGGAAGCCGGAGGACGGCTTCAGGGCCATGTCGCGAGCGAGGGACCTGTCCGAGCTCAGCGGGAAAAGAGTGCAGTGATGGCTTGCGCCACTTCCTGCACCGTCGCCCCCCAAGGCACCACGGCCAAATCTCCTTTGATCTGGAAGCCCTCCCGGACCTTGCAGCACTTGACCAGGCGCTTCCTGCCATCTTTGGGGGCCAGCTCCTGCGGGCACATCTCGATGCGCTCGATCTTTTCATTGTACAGAGAGCGGTAGATGCGCGCCGAGAGGTCGCACCCTACCAGCGTGGCCTCGGCGTCGATCACCGGAACCTGGTCCAGGTAGAACATCTTCCTGTCCGACCGCAATCCCGAGGCCTTGCAGGGTAACACCACCGCATCGGTGGCGACGCCCTTGGCCAGCTCGGAGAGGTCGATATTCTCGAACGTGGGCACTATGGGCAGGTCCACCATGCCTGAGGACAGCGCCCTCTCGACCAGAACGGAAAGCTTGGACGGGGACGGAGGAATGACGTCGAGAACGCTGAGCTCCAGCAGCTCCTGGGGGCTGAAGAAGGATACATGGCCGAACAGCCCCTGGACCACCACGGTCTTGCCGGGGTGCTTCTTGGCCACTCTCGCCATCATGGAGGGGTTGATCACGTCGACGCTGTCGTCCTCTATGAAAACAACGTCCCGGGGAAGGGCGATGACCTCATGCTCCACGATGGGGCGGAAAAGCTCCATACCATCAGCCTTGGCCACCCGGACCACCGCCATATCGGCCCCGTTCCTGAGGACATAGTGGTCGCACCTGGTGTAGGCCTTCTTGCCCTTGATGGCCGCATTTATGCTCGTTTTGGTCAGGGGGAAGTCGACCTCCTTGACCGCGACGTCCTTGCAGTGCCCTGGGAGCATGCCTCACGGCACGGGGTGGCGGCTCATAAATCTTGCTGACGACGCCGCGGTCCGCTCAGGACGCCGATATTTTGCTCCGGGGACGCACATCGCCCTCGCGGCCTTTGGCATCTTTATGCTCAGCTTCTATAAATCTGGATTTCTTTTGGTCACACGAAGCTAAATATACAAGGACTTAAATTATCCAGCGACGCCGGGATGACAGAGCGGCCATGTGGCGGACTGCAGGCATGAACTGATGCAGTCACTTTTGGCGGATATCCGCATACCCGTGTTCAAATCACGGTCCCGGCCCCACATCCTTCTCCTTGCTAATAGGTAAACCTCTTCCGGCACCCCTCGCTGCGGGCAGGGGACACTATGGGGGGCGGACATTTTTTATACGTCTATATCGATGCTATGAAGAAAATAATACATACGTATGATTATGTCCATGTATTATCTTCCATCAGGGAGCCAGGAGCTGGATGGGCATCAAGAGAACGAACGTTTTGAGGACCATGGACCTCTTTCGGCAAGTGGACGGGCGAAAATTCGCGGGGGCCACCGCATTCGTGAGGTAACTTTATGAGGATCGCCATGTTCACGGACACCTACCTTCCGTCGAGGGACGGGGTGGTGAGCTCGATATTGCTGACCCGCAAAGGGCTTGAGGCGCTGGGCCATGAGGTCATAATACTTGCCCCCGAACCCCCGGACCGGAAGGATCGGGAGGACGGCGTGCACTACTTCAAATCGAAGAGCTTCGCTTCCTACCCAGGCTATTATGTGCCCATCTTCCCCGCCGACAATTGCTCGCTGCTCAGAAAGCTGGGCGTCGATGTCGTTCACTCCCATGGCATGATGTTCATGGGCCTCCGGAGCATGCTGGCGGCCAGAGACCTTCGCATCCCGGTCGTAGTGACCTTCCACACGATGGTCTCCGAAGCCGTGCGCTACTACAACTTCACTCCGATCCCGGACCGGACGGCCGAGCACCTCCTATGGTTCTACATGCGCGAGCTGCTGGAGAGGGCCGATGCCGTCATCGCCCCCACCAACGCCACCAAGGGGGTGCTGAACGAATTCGCGCCCGGCATGAGGCGCGTTGAGGTGATACCCACGGGCGTGGACACGAACAGGTTCAGCCCCCTCAATGACGGTTCCGCGATGAGGAGGGAACTGGGCCTCGATGAGGCCAAGGTCGTCCTTACGGTCGGCCGGATCGCCTGGGAGAAGAACCTGGACCTCGTTCTGAGAGGCTTCCGGCTCCTGCATGCCGCCGATAAGGGGACCAAGCTCGTCATCGCCGGGAAAGGCCCCGCCGAAACGCACATAAAAGGCACGGCTAGGGACCTCGGGATCGATGACAGCACGTGCTTCCCCGGGTTCGTCCCGGACGTCGACCTCCCTGGGCTGTACTCCGCATGCGACGCCTTCACCATCGCATCGAAGTTCGAGACCCAGGGCCTGGCGTTGCTTGACGCGATGGCCACGGGGAAGCCTGTCAGCGGGATCAACTACCGGGCGGTGGGGGAGATCATCGATGACTGCGTTAATGGGTTCACCTTTTACGAGACTCCTGAATGCTGGGCCGTGGCCACGGCGACGGCCTTGAACGCGGGTCCGGAGATCGGGATCAGGGCAAGGCAGAAAGCGGAGGAGTATTCGGTCCAGCAGTGCGCGATGAGGACCGTGGCCCTCTACGAGCACGCCATCCAGGCGAAGGCAGAGAGGCTGGTAATGGAAAAGTGGCCGCGCGCGTACGGGATACGGAGCAGGACCTGGAAGCACCAGCAAAGACAAAGGATGTCCTTCCGCTGAGGACGTCTTCCCCTACAGGACGACGGCCAGGGCCGTCACCACTTCCAGCAGGAGGAGAGTTGTCGCGAAGTAGCTCAGGGCTATGTTGATGGCCGTTTGGTCGTTGTACCCTTCGTATCGTATGTTCGATCTCTTGACCAGGCTCTTTTCCAGATAGTAGTCGACATACACCGTCAGGACCGCTATCGCCAGCAACATCGGCTCGGGAAAGAAGAGGTATAGAGCGATGCTCAGGGGAAGGGCCCAGAAAGTAAGCGACCTGACCCGGCCCACCGCATATTGGACGATGAAGTAGCACGCAAGGATGACGAGGCCTGCCTGGACCAGTCCGACCTGCACGGTGGGGGCGGGGTGGTCCAGAGATACAAGCTGTTGCTGATACAATAGAAAGACGATTAGCGTGGCGATGATCCCGCAGAAGAAGAATAGAAGAGGCACGCTCAGGGGGACCTGGCCTATGGGCATTCGCTCCCCTGGGTAGTCCCACAATCTTCTGGTGATCCCGATGCGCTCAACCACATAGTCCAAGATGGCGGCTATCGCGCCGGCGAGGACCGAGCAGGCGAGGAAGGATGGATAGTCCCTCATCAGGAATAGCGCGAACAGCGAAAAGAGGCCGGCGGAAACGGTAAGCCAGCTTATCCGGCGACCCCGTGCCCCCTCTCGCTCCCGTAGCTTCTTGTCCCGAAGATGCGGCGGCCCTTGATCACGAGGGCTCTCGTCCTCTTGCCCATCGTTATTGAGAGTTTGAACGTTCGACATGGCTCCCCAGACTATATGCACATAATATTGCATATATATATGAAATTAATTGGACATACAATACCTTATGAAGGGCGATAGGAACTGGGTGAGCAGGGCTAACGATGCGGTGTGTTCAAGGGCCGAGGCATGATCGAAAAAATCCGCAAGAACTGGATATCTCCCACGTCCATCTCGATCGGCGGCTGATAGGTCGCCCACCGTAGTATTCTTCTCTGCCTACGTATGAATTTAATAGAGGGAGGCCTATTATCGTTGATGTGGGAAAAGGGCTATACTTCAACGATCTAAAGAGGACCTTGAGCATGAAAAAGGACCCCATCGAGACATTCAGCCTGGTCTTGTCGTTCTTCAACTTCGAGACGATGGAGATCAAGTTATACAACCTGCTACTCAACGCGTCCCTTACCATCAAGGAGATCGAAGAGCAGCTGGACGTTTCCGAAAGGTCGATACGGAAGCATATCAAGAGGCTCGATGAGGAGGGGCTCATCACCAAGACGGTGGAGCAGGGGAACCGCCTGAAGTACGTGTATCGCTCCATTTCGCTCCCCGAGGCATGGAAGAAGGTGAAAGCGAACATCAATAAGATAATCGACGAGATCGGCGTCGTGATGGAATCCTCTTCGAGCCCGCCTCCCTGGATAAATGAGCGCCATTGAGCGTCTTTGACGCGCTGGACAGCATGTTCGAGGACAGGTAACCAAAACCCTCGAAGGCGATTGCGGTCAGCAGCCGCGTAAGGTTCCACCGCCTTTCGAGGCCCCGGTTCGGTGCCATGATCTTTTTCACGATCCTGATCTTGTCAATGAGGTCAAGGTCCTCCCCCCGTGCGATCTTGAGATCCTCCAGATCGACCTCGAGGTCGATCGTGCTGAGGTCCGACCTTCCCGGGATGGCCCTGATGCGCTCGACACCACCCGGAGCGGCCTCCATGATCCAACTGGTCGAGCCGGCGTCCCGCCTTCTAGCCGTGAGCTGTATGTTCTGATGGCCCAGCAGCCTCAGGAACATCGTCATCTCGATGAGGTCGTGCAGCTGGACATCCTCGGTATATCTCTCCACGCTGGGGTCGGCGGATGCGGCCAACATCGATTCCACGTGCCCCTCCAAGGCCCTTCCCTGCAGCTGCGTGCCCATGTCCAGGGAGAACCCCAGCTCCTGCACCTTTTCGTCAATGAACTCGGCCAGCGAACGTTTGCTCCCATAGCGGATAACGCGCATCCTCTCCTTTTCCAAGAAAGTGTCCACCGTCCAGTAGCGGGCCATGCATATCGAGGCCAGCTCCTCAAGCCTTTCCTTGGGGACATGTTCGTGCTTGAACACCGAGTGCATCTCGTCGTAGATGCCCCAGTCCGTCTCGGCAATGGTCCCTTTCCTTTCCATTTCCCGGTAGAACCCTGTTCCCGGAAAAGGGGTAGCGATGCCGAACGCCGCGCTGGTCAGCCCGATCTTCTTTGCGTAATCCGGAAAGGTCAATATCTGCTCTTCGGTCTGGCCCGGAAGGCCGATGACAAAGGTGCCGCCGGCGTTGCCGCCCCAAGCCTTGATGTTCTTTACCGCCTGGGCGTGCACGTTCGCGCTCATCCCCTTGGAGACGGACCGGATGTCTTCCATGTCGGGGCTTTCAATGCCCATCTCGAACCTCTCGAAACCTGCCGATATCATCTTCTTTATCAGGGCGGGGTGGCCGGCCACGGCATCAGCCCGGGCCTTTATACCGAACTGGACATCCAGCTCATAGGGTGCCAGGAGATCGCAGATCTGGTCGACGCGTTCGGGCCGTCCCAGGAAGTTGGGGTCGGTGACCTCTACGGAGAGGGGGCGGCCGCGGTGGAAGGAGACCATGTTCAGGATCTCATCCACCACGTTCCGCGGTGAACGATACCGCTGACGGCCCCCGCTCATGTACGGTTCGCAGCAGAAGGTGCATTGGCCGAAGCATCCCCTGGATGTGGTCAGGACATCATGCTCCCGACCCGGCATGGCCCTGGCCCGATATTGGTGCCTACGGAGGTGACGCGCGGGGAAGGGGAGGAGGTCAAGGTCTTCGATGGGCCTGCGGTCGGCATTGCGGACGATGTCGCGGCCCTCTTTGTAGGACGTTCCGAGGACGCCCCGGGCGTGCCCCCTCACGACCAGTTCCTTGAGCGTGAGCTCCCCCTCTCCCCGGACCACGACGTCGACCTCAGGACATGACAGCAGCTCGTCCGGCATGGCGGTGGGGTGATATCCGCCCAGAATGGTCATGGCCCCCTTTGACTTGGCCATCCGGGCGATGACCAGCCCCTCGCAGTGGTCGGTGGCGGACATGGAAATCCCCACGGCGTCGGGGTCCAGATCGTCCAACTGCTCTCTCATGACATCCTGGAACGGCCTTCGCTCCATCTCGAGGTCCAATATCGTCACCTCGCGCGCGGAGTGCTCGATGGCAGCGGCCATGTACTCCAGCCCGGTCGGTATGAGGTCGAAAGCGAAGGAGAGGCCGTGCCGGCCCGAGGGTTTGACGAGGAGCACCTTTCTCAGCGACATTTCCGCCCCTCCCCCGTCTCGATATGCGACATGAGGTCACTCCTCGGTCTTCTCGTACATGGCATCCTCGATGGGTTGGATCTCCGGCGTGCAAAAGTTGGGCTGGCACGGGATCGCGGCCTTCCTTCCGATCAGCCGGTCCTCGAGACCGGAGACCCTCAGGATCGGTGCGAGGACCTTGCTCCCATGCTTCATCCAAAAATAGGGGCCGGACATGGTGCTGGCCAGCAAGATCGACCTCGCCCTCTCGGGGCTCCACACATCGATGTTGTGCTTCCAGCAGCTGGAGAGGATGCCCCATTGATCTTCGTCGAGATCTCTGAGGGCCCCATGGCGCTGCTGTCTGAGCTTGGACTCCTCTTCCGACGTGAACAGGAGGGGGACGTAGAACAGCTTCGAGCCGTCCAGCCGCTCCAGGAGTTCAACGGTGGCATGGATGTCCTCATCCGTTTCCCCCGGCAGTCCGAGGATCAATGTCGCCAGTGGGTAAATGTCGTGATCGTTCAGTATCTCTATGGACCTGACCACCACGTCCGGCCATTGCTCCGGCGGGTAGGGTAGCATCTTGCCGCGCATGTGCTGCCGCATCAGGCGGGGGCTCCCGCTCTCGATGCCCACCTCCACGGACGCGCAGCGCTTGTTCCGGCATGTCCAGGTGGACCTGTCCACCAGAAGAGGGGCTATCCCCTCGACGATGGACGGATCGTATACGACCGGAGCGAGCGAGGCGTGGGCGACCTGGAGGTATTCCATGCCCTCGATCATCCCCATGGCCCTGAACAGGCCCACGATGGCCTCTTTATTGGGTAGGAACCGCTCCTTTCCCCGGTACAGGAACACATCGTCCGTCTGGAGGATGATCATCCTGGTCCCGCCCCGCACGTTCACTTCCGCCTCCTTTACGATGTGGTCGAGGAGGAAGGAATGGCAATGGCGCAGCGTCGGGGAGCAGAAGGAACATCCTCGCCCGCATCCCCGCATGATCTCGACCGTGCCGTATATGGCCGGCTTCTTTATCAGCGGAACCTCGTCAGGGGATGGCGTGTCCATGGGGATCGTGCGGTCCGGCACGCTCCCGCGAAGGATGTCCCGCATGATCGCGGGGAGCGAGCGTTCGGCCTGCCCCATCAGAACGGAAGTCACGCCCAAGGCGTCCTGCATCTTCAGTTCGGATATTTGCCACGCGCCGGAGCCTCCCACGATGACCTTCGCTTTCGAGCCCCTGATGCTGGGATCGTTCATCAGGTCCTCGAACTCGGCGAGCGTGGCCGACCTCCCGTTCAGGCCGAGGATGCTGGTGTAGGTCCTGCTCACGAACCCCGTCCCCAGTGGGTCCATGGTGGTGATCCCGATTATCTCGGTGTTCGGCCCGATGAAGCGGTGGAGGTTGTGGGGGTGCGTGACAACAACGTTCTCCTCTCCGAACTCGTCGATCAGAAGGGACTCCACCTTCCTCAGTCCATACGGCGCGAACTTGGCCGAGCCATCTTCGTTCGACGGGACAGGGGGATAGAGCTTCTTCTGGACCAGTACCTGGGGAAACCCTCCGGCGAAGGCCAGGAAGGGGTTGAGGTTGAAATCGCTCATCTCGATGCTCGATGCGGTTAGGACTATCTTGACCCCGCCCTGGGATGCCGCCTCGCCCGTTCTGCCATATGACTCCCAGCCGCTCCAGGTCACGATCTTGCTCAATCCGCTCTCGATGAAACGGTCCGCCATGGCGGTAATGGCCGCCCCGATTCCCGGGGCGCTCTCTTTAATATGCATAATGTTAAACATACATATGCACCATTTTTTGCATAGTAATTACGAGGCTGCTATAAATCGCTATGCATCGGCGACTGGAGCATGCGGGCGGAGGGGCGGTCACGGGGCAAAATATATCATAGTCTACAAGCTCATGCACATGCTTATGGGCTGGAAGGACGACGTTAACACGGTCCTGGCACGGGATCCCGCGCCCAGGTCGTTCGGCGAGGCGCTGATGTTCAGCCCCGGCCTTCACGCCATCATCCTCCACCGCGTGTCGCACCGCTTCTTCATGAACGGGCACTACAAGACCGCCCGGGCCGTCAACTACTGGGCGAGGGTCCTAACCGGCGCCGACATCCATCCCGGCGCGACCATCGGCAAGGGGTTCTTCATCGACCACGCCACCGGCGTGGTCATCGGGGAAACGGCCGAGATCGGGGACAACGTATCCATCTTCCAGGGGGTGACGCTGGGAGGGGTGAGCACTTCAAAAGAGAAGAGACACCCGACCCTGGAGGACAACGTCGTAGTGGGAGCCCACGCCACCGTGCTGGGCAACATCGTCATCGGGGCCGGCTCCAAGATCGGCGCCGGGTCGGTGGTAGTGAAGGACGTCCCGCCCAACAGCACCGTGGTCGGGATCCCCGGGAAAGTGGTCAAGCGCAATGGGGAGAAAGAGAAGCGCATCGAGGTGCGGCGGGAGAATCTGCCAGACCCCCTGGTGGAGGCGCTCGACGATATATGCGCCTCCATCGAGCGGGTGGAGCGCCGGGTCAGCGAGCTTGAGGAAAAGCTCAATAAGCCATAGTTGTTCTTGTCAACCTAAATGAGCGAGGGGGAACCAGTGGCTCTCAGGATATTCAATACTCTCACCAAGCGGGAAGAGGAGTTCAGGCCTATCGACGACAAGCGGGTCAAGATGTACGTGTGCGGCGTGACCGTGTATGACGACATCCATATGGGCCATGCCCGCTCCATCATCGTGTTCGACATGATCGCCCGGTACCTGCGCTACCGCGGGTACGATGTCACCCACCTCACCAACTTCACAGATGTGGACGACAAGATCATCAATCGCGCTGCGGAGATGGGCATGGACCCCCTGGCCCTGTCCAGCATGTACATAAAGCGCTACTTCGAGGACGTCGACGCGCTGGGGGTCAACAGGGCCGATGACTACCCCAAGGCGTCGGAGAACATCGCCGAGATCATAGCGATGACCCAGAGGATCATCGATAACGGCTTCGGGTACGTCAGCGAGGACGGGAGCGTGTACTTCTCGGTGGACAAGGTCCAGGACTACGGGCGGCTTACGGGCCAGAAGCTGGAGGACATGCAGGCGGGGGCGCGGGTCGAGGTCAACGAGATGAAGAGGAACCCCTATGACTTCGCGCTGTGGAAGGCCGCCAAGCCCGGGGAGATAGCCTGGGACAGCCCCTGGGGGAAAGGGCGCCCGGGGTGGCACATCGAATGCTCGGCCATGTGCACCGAGTACCTGGGGGAGACGATCGACATCCATGGGGGCGGCAATGACCTCATCTTCCCCCACCACGAGAACGAGATCCTGCAGTCCGAGGCGGCCAACCGTAAGCCTCTGGCCAACTATTGGGTCCACAATGGCATGCTGCAGGTGCAGGACGCCAAGATGTCCAAGTCCCTGAAGAACTTTTTCACCCTGAGGGACGTGCTGAAGAAGCGCACCCGGCAGGAGATCAGGTTCTACGTGCTGTCGGCCCATTACCGCGGGCCCCAGGTGTACTCCGAAGCGGCGCTGGAAGAGGCCGCGGCCAGCCTGAAGAGGCTGCACAACACCGTTCATGAGCTGCGTGCCGCCCTCGGCAAAACAAAAGGGGACGATAACGCCGAGGCGCTGGTGAGCACCTTCCGCGGGCAGTTCATCGAGTCCATGGACCAGGACTTCAACTCCCGGGCCGCGGTCTCCGCCATGTTCGACCTCGTCAGGGAGACGAACCGTCTGCTGGCCGAGGGAAAGCTCAGCAACGAAGGAGTGGAGAACATCCTTCACGTGCTGGGGGAAGTGGACACTGTGTTCGGCATCCTGCCTTCCGAGGAGGCAGCGCAGGAGGACCGGTCCGGGGAGATCATCGAGATCCTGATCGAGGTGCGCAACGAGCTGAGGAAGCGGAAGCAGTACGACCTCGCCGATAAAGTAAGGGACAGGCTCAAGGAGAAGGGGATCGAGCTCCAGGATACCTCGGAGGGGGTAAAATGGAAGAGGAGCTCTGGATAAGGGCCGGGAAGAAGGCCGCTCTGCTCGCCGGCGGGCCCGTCAAAGTATCGTCCGATTTCCGCCCCCCGTTCCCGCTGTCGAGGTCCACCGCCGGCCCCGGGGCCGGCTCTGCCGCCATAGTGCTGGCGTTCGAGGGCGCCAGGGTCAAAAAGGCCATATCGACGGAGGAGGGGGAGTTCGAGCTCGTCGGGGCAGGTCCGGTGTACTCCCTCTTGAGGAACGGGGAGATGTTCATCGAGAGCGTGGAGATCGAGCCGGTGGTGTTCCACGCGCCGGAGCAGGCGTTCTTCAACCTTGGCACGCGGTGCATCTACAACTGCAAGTTCTGCGCCTCCCCCCGGCTGGACGAGAGGATGGACAAGGGCCTGGACCCCGATAAGATCGTGGCGTTGATACGCCGCGCGGCGGCCCGCCCTGACTTCAGGGCCGTGGCGCTGACCTCGGCGGTGGTGGCGGCGCCGCAGGGGACCGTGGACAGGATGGCCTACGTCATCTCGGAGGTGCGGAAGACCCACCCCGACGTGCCCATCGGGGTGGAGCCGTACGTTGACGACCTGGCACAGATCGACCAGCTGAAAGGCGCCGGGGCCGACGAGATCAAGATCAACATCGAGACCTACGACCGCGGCATCTTCGAGAAGGTGTGCGGGGAGCAGGACTTCGAGCGCATCATGGCCGCCATCGCCCACGCCGGCAGGGTGTTTGGGAAGGGAAAGGTGGCTTCGAACATTATCGTAGGGATGGGAGAGAGCGACCAGAACGTGCTGGACGGCGTCAGGGCGCTGGCCCAGCTGGGGTGCGTGGCCACCCTCCGCCCCCTGCGGCTGAACGACATCAACCGTGGGCCCATGATCGAGGCCCTCGGCCCCCTGGAGCCGATATCGCCGGACCGCATCCTGCGCCTGGCCAAGGGGCACAAGCGCATACTGGAGGAGCACGGTCTTGACACCAGGACGTTCCACACCATGTGCCACGAGTGCACCTGCTGCGACATAGTCCCGTTCAGGGACATCTAGGCGCATCCAGAGCCATCGATGCCGATATTCACATATACTCCGCTCTCCCACGAATTCTGCTAAGGAGAAGGTGTACCAATGGACATCATCGAGCGCATAAGGTCGGAGCACCGTGGCATACTGGGGGACCTGAACGAGCTTCTGAACGGCCCGATAGACAACGTGGACAAATACGCGAGGGAATACCTCGACCTCATGGCCAAGGTGGAGGCCCACGAGAAGGGCGAGGAGGCCTCCATCTACCAGGCCATCTCCACCGACCTCGACGTCCGCCCCATCGCCCTGCAGTCAATGGAGGAGCACCGGGTCATCAGGAACTTGATGAGGGACCTGGCCGACGTAAAGGTCAACGAGGAGACCTGGCTCCCCAAGCTGGTGGTATTGAACAACATGATCTCGTTGCACTTCCAGATCGAGGAAGGGAATATCTTCCCGCTTCTTGACGAGATGATCGCCGCCGAGGACAAGGAGAAGCTCGACAAGGAGTTCGAGGCGGAGGAGAGCAGGCAGATCCAGAAGATCAGGGGCTGAGCCCGGGGCGCGCCCCGGGCGTTCCGCTTCGACCTCAGTTCTGGGTGAAGTAGGCCCTGATCATCGGGGCCACCGTCTCTATCCTGGCGAAGCCGAACCGCTCGAACTGTACTACTTTCCCCTCTTCCTGAGAAGGCAGCTTCTCGGCGATGCCCTTCTTGACGGTGCCGTCGGGCATCATCACCTCGCATTCCACGCCGTCGACGGGGGCCCAATGCGCTATTTTCACTCCCTCGCGTAGCACATTATGGTCGTTGCCGGTGTACACGCCCCTCTCGCCGTCCCAGCGCAGGTTGCACAGGTCCTTCAGGCGCACGGTGCCGCGCTCCCTGAACCCGGCCAGGTCGTCGCCGGTAATGTAGACCTTTAGGGGCGGGGCGAGGACATGGTGCCTGACGCCCTTCTCGGGGTGATCGGGATGAAGGGGCGAGCGGGACTCCAGCTTATCCACCCCGACGATCTCCAGCTCCTGGGGGTCCCACACGAAGTAGTAGCGGTCGGCCACCGGGTCGATGATCTGCTTGTTGAACGCGTACAGGTTGTCCCAGGCGAACTCTATGTCCACTTCCTTCATGCCCACGTCCAGCCAGTAGCTGCGTATGGCCTCGGCCGAGATGCCCCTCTTGGCCATGGCGCGCACCGTACCCAGGCGCACGTCGTCCCATCCCGAGTACTCGCCGCTCTTGATCCCCTTGCCCACGGTAGAGGTCTTGAGGATCGCTTCCGGTATGCGCACCAGCCCGTAGTGGAAGTACCACGGCTTCTTCCAGCCGAAGTAATCGAAGATGTACTCCTGCCTCAGGGTGTTGTTGAGGTGGTCCTTGCCTCTGATGACGTGGGTGAGGCCGAGCAGATGGTCATCGATGGCGACCGAGAAGTTCATCATGGGGTACACGGTGTACTCGGTCCCGGTCCGGGGGTGGGGGACCGAGTCCACGATCCTCAGCCCGATGAAGTCCCTGACCGCGGGATTGGGATGCTTCAGGTCGGTCTTGACCACGAGGACCGCCTCCTCCTCCCTGAACCCGCGGGAGAGCATCTTGTCCAGCAGAGCGTGCGCTTCCTCCGGGGACTGGTCACGGTGCGGGCATGCTTTGCTCTCTTCCTTCAGCTTTCTCCAGGTGTCGGCCTGGCAGGTGCACACGTACGCCTTGCCCAGGTCGATGAGCTTGCCCGCATAGTCATAGTAGATCTCGAAGCGGTCGCTCTGGATGACCGTCTCGTCCACGTGTATGCCGAGCCACTCCAGATCCTCCGGGATCATCTTATAGGCGTCGGGATCGATCTTGTCGGGGTTGGTGTCCTCCAGGCGGTTGATGTACTTTCCCTTGTACCTCTTGACATACTCATCGTTGAGGATCGCCACCCTGGTGTGGCCCAGGTGCAAAGGTCCCGAGGGACCGGGCGCGAAGCGCATGACCACCTTGCCCTCCTCCGCGCCGGGCAGGTCGGGCAGGACATGCTTCTTCTCGCACTTGGTCTTCTTCAGTAGGTTCGGGTCGATGTCCCCGACCATCCTGCAGATGTCATCGAAGGGCATGGCCTGCACCTCGCGGGCGGCCTCTTCCGCCGCGGCGGCCACTTCCTTGGCCCTGGAGCGAAGCTCAGGCTGTTCTGCCAGCACCTTGCCGAGCACGGCCTTGGGATTGGCCTTGCCCCCGAACAGGGCGGCGTTCTGCAGCGTGTACTTCTTGACGACCTCTCTCAGATCGGCGGACATCATCCCGCCCATGGGGCATCATTCTTTTTAGCCTTTCTGCGAGCGGGCGCGGAAAAGAGGGCGGGCGGCCTCGACCGGACGTTTTATCGTCGGACCAGGTATTCTCGGGCCATGCGCCGCCGCCCCGCCTCGTCCCTGGACATGTTCACCGATTCCCTGCGGCTGATGGGGGACGCCACCATGATCGCGGTCCTGGAGTTCGAGGGCCGGGCGGACCGCGAGAGGCTGGAGGAAGCCTTCTCCGGATGCCTGGATGCTTTTCCTATATTGTCTTCCAGGATGGTCAGGGGGAACGGCCCGGCCTACTGGGAGCATATCAGAAGGCGAGAAGAGGATAGCGACGTGCCCCTGCTGGAGGTGAGCGGCGACTACCGGCCCCTGGTGGCTAAAGGGATCGACCCGTACCTTCCCCGGCAGGCCGAGCTCCGGCTGCTGCGCTCCCCGAAGAGGGACGTGGCGGTGCTGAGCATGGCGCATGCGGCCTCCGATGCCTTTGGGCTGATGGGACTGGCCCGTGCGCTGATGGGCGCGTACCGGGATCCCTCGTCGATAGAGGCGGCGGAAGACGGCCTCCCGGAGAGGGATACCCTCTGGACGGCCGGCCTGCTTGACGGGAGACCGGAGGAGCGGCCGGTCAGCTCGGATATAACCAAAGCCATGTGGCCCGCTCTTTGCGGCCCGTCCAAGGCGCCGTCCACATATCACCGCGCGGTCATCGGCCCGGACGAAGTGGATAGGATAAGACAGGTGGTCCGCGCCCGCGGGGGGACGGTGAACGACGCCCTTCTCGCCGCCTACTTCCTCTCCATGAGCGAGATCACCGGCCATGTGGGGCCGCGGACGGTGTGCTTCCCCGTGAACCTGAGGCAGCACCTGAATGGCGATCCAAAGCTCTTATCGAACCAATCGGCGAACGTCTGCTTTCAGCTGAACCGGGAGCCGGAGGAAGGCGCGGGTGAGATACTTGACAAGGTCATCGGCGCCACCAGGAAGCTGAAGGAAGGATCTCTCGGCATCCCGGAGCAGGTCGAGTTCGATAGGAGCTGCGACCCGGAAGGCACGGCCGTCCAAAGGTTGGTGGAGAGAATGGCCCAGATGCGGGAGGATGGCCTGGCCAACATCTTCCTGTCCAACCCCGGCCGCCTGGAGCTCCCGCCGGTCGACGGGCTGGTCGACGCATACGTATGCTATCCCGGCCTGTACATGCCCGGCGCCTGCTTCGTCGTTTCCACGTTCAACGGCCGCATGTCGATCACCGTGGGGTACCAGGACGATCCGGGTCCCAGGTCGTTAACGGAAAGGATGCTGCGGGAGTTCGTGAAGCATCTCCCTGTGGAGGCGGGCAGGGTCAGCATATGGTAGGCGTTCTTGGACCAGCGCGGCATCGCGCCGCTCGCTCGTCGGATCACGCGCCGGCGTCGTTCGGCGTTCCGGCCCCGCCGCATGAGCCCTCGATCGGGGCGTCCGCGGCGCGCACCTTTCCATCGCCGAACCATCTGGAGATCTGCTTGGTGACGGCGTCGAAGGCAGCCTCCAGTAGGTAGGTGTCGCCATGCAGCGCGTCATCCGCCCTGACCACGTTGGCCTGATGTGGCCCCAGCGCCCCGCAGGCCTCGGCGATCTCTGGAACGTCCCTGGTGCCATAAATGATCATGGCCCTGTTATCGCTGTTCGCCTGCCACTCCGGCATCTTAGCGAGGATGTCGAAGACCACCATGGGGTCGTCCGGCCGCACCCGGTAGCTCCTGAACTTCCGCAGCTGCTCCTGGGTCCTGGCGCAGTATGTATGATCGAGCGGGGGAGAAATGCCTATGGCATGGTCGGCGCTGCTGGTGAGCGCCAGGCGGCCTCCGATGGAATGGCCGACGGCCGCGACCTTCCCGTACTTTCGCAGGTAGCGGATGGCCGCTTCCATATCCCCCATGACGTTCTCGTCCAGCGGCATGGGGTTCTGGCCGTGTCCTCGGAGATCGATGGCGCAGGCGACCAGGCCGGCCTCGGCGATCCGCCATGCCAATCCCAGCTGCTCCTCCTTGCTTCCGCCGTAGCCATGAGCGATGGCCGCTCCTCCCAGCGGGTTTGAGGGGAAGATGATGACGGCCGGGATGCAGTTATCCGGCCCTCGGATGGTCAGGCGTTCTATCTTCATCTTTTCACGGTGCCGAAAAAGAGATGGGCAATGCCACGAAATAGATTTCGTCCGCGCAGCACGAACCGGCTCTTCCGGCGACCCTCGCTCAGCGGCCATATTCCGGATGTGCTCGTCGCGCCCGGCCCCCATCCGTATTTATAAGCTGGGGGGCGATTACCCGCCATGGCCGTGAGGGACGTTCTCGCCAAAATGAAGGACACCATAACCATCGATCGCGATGTTCCGTTGGAGTATGAGGTATCCAAGATACTCGCGGAGAACCAGACCACTCCGGTCATATTCAAGAACCTCGCCGGCATGCGGGCCGCCGGCAACATATGGAGCACCAGGGAGAGGATCTCCGGCGCTCTGGACATAACCAAGGAGCAGCTCATCCCCAAGATGCTGGAGGCCATGGCCAACCCTTCTGAACCAAAGGTCGCCAAGGAGGGAGCGTTCATGGACGACGTGAGGACGGAGTTCGACCTTACCAAGCTGCCGATACCCAAGTACTTCCCCGGCGATCAGGGCAGGTACATCACCTCCGCCGTGGCGGTCGCCGAGTACGAGGGCAAGAGGAACCTGTCCTTCCACCGCATGAAGCTGCACGATGAGAGGAGCTTCGCGCTCAGGCTGGTCCCCCGGCACCTTTACACCATGTGGAAGAACGCGCAGGCCCAGGGAAAGGAGCTGCCCGTGGCGTTCTGCATGGGGGTGTGCCCGCCGGTCCTGCTGGCAGCGGCCATCTCCACCGACTACGGCACCGACGAGATGAGGATCGCCAACTCCCTCCGGGAGAGGACCAAGGGCAGCGGGCTGGAGGTCGCCAAGCTCAACAACGGGCTGATGGTCCCGGCGGCCTCGGAGATAGTGTTCGAGGGCCGCATCACCTCCCGCATGGTCGATGAAGGCCCCTTCATGGACATCACCGGGACCTACGACTCGGTAAGGAAGGCGCCCATATTCGAGGTCGACCGCCTCTACATGCGCAAGGACCCCCTGTTCCACCTGCTTCTGCCTGGAGGCTACGAGCACTACATGCTCATGGGCCTTCCCCGGGAGCCCATAATCTATCGCACCGTGAACCAGGTCGTCCCAAAGGTGCACGGGGTGCGGCTGACCGAGGGCGGCTGCTGCTGGCTCCACGGCGTGGTATCGATCACCAAGAACAAGGAGGGGGACGGGATCAACGCCGCCATGGCGGCGTTCTCCGGGCATCCCTCCATGAAGAAGGTCACCATCGTGGACGAGGACATCGACATCTTCGATGACCGGGATGTGGAGTGGGCCGAGGCCACTAGGTTCCAGGCCTCCCGCTCCCTGATGGTGGTGAACAACGCCGCCGGCTCCTCCCTGGACCCATCGTCCGAGGGGACAACCTCCAAGGTCGCCATCGACGCCACCAAACCGTTCGGGGCAAAAGGGTTCGACCGGGCCAAGCTGGCATAGGTCAGCTCCCTTATCCGCATCCGAAGCTCACTTCTATATCGGGGTCGATCGGCCGGCCCGGATCCGTACCGCCGTGTCCGCGTGGGGGCCCCGGCAGCGCCGGGCCGCATCTCCGCCCGCTCTTGTCGATGCGCTGGATCAGGGGGCAGCATTTCCGTCGCTGTGCATAATGATCCGCGATAGGTCTTGCCGGGGGTCGATAGAAAAAAATAGGCGGGGTCGGCAAGTCCCCGCCGGTTGTTGGGGAAGCGATCCTTCACTTCTGAGTCATTCCGCCGTTCCTCTTCTTTTTCCAGAACAAGGCGAACGCAGCCCCTATCACCGCTATTGCGGCGACCAGGGTGATCGCGATGAGCAGCGGGTCGTCGTTCGACTTTGGGGCGTCATCGTCCGTCGAAGGATTCTCAGCCGGCGGCGTGGAGGCGATCGTGACGGTCCCGTTGACGATCCGTGCAGAGATGAGGTTCTTGTCCAGATCGGACGTTCCACCGTCCTTGATCGATATCGATGTAGACCCTGCCGTCGTCTCTTTTATCTTGAACTCGATCACCATTATCGAGCCGTCAGTGTAGACTCCCTCGCTGGGCAACCAGCTCATCTTGACCTTGCCCGGTTCCTCCGTGTTGGCATAGAATAGCACGTTGGAACTGATATTCCCCGCCTTCGCGGATAGTACTTCGAGCACGTTGGGATCATATGTCACATTGAGCACGCTGCCCAGGATCCCTGGATTGTTCTCGATGCTGACATTGACGGTGACCGTATCGCCCACTGTGCCCGAAACGGACGAAGCTCTCAATATGGGGTCCGTTTCGTGTACTGCCTCCACGCACCACAGAGCTACGTCGCTCTTGAACAGGAGATATCCCTGACCAGATATGGTCACGCTGTTGAAGGAGTACTGGTCCCCTTCGCCGGGCAGCTCTATCTCCTTATACTTCGCGACCGTCTGATGTGCGCTGTCCTTAATAATACATACCTCTGGATTGTCATCCATGCCGTCGTACGGCGTGCAGTACAGGTAGACAGCATAGTCATTCTCGGCGGTGGCATAGGCGGTGGTCAGAGAGAGCGAGCTCTTCGTTTTGATCGGTATATTGTATACCGAGGTCATGCTGCCGTCGCTGCCGATGCTGATGACCTCGATGTTCCTGTTGGCGCCCATGGTGGCCCCGCCGCTTCCGAGGTAGATGCGGTCGTTGTAGATCACCGGTACACTTTGCGTTCCGCCGGTGAGGCTAGAGGTCCAGACCTTCTCATCTGACAGCGAGCCGTCCGCTCCTACGACATAAGAGTGTATATGCGTGACCGACGCGACATCGTTCTGGGTTGCCACATACACGCGGCCCTCGTAGCTGGAGATGCCTCCCTGTACGTATTCGTCGCTGATCTTAACCCGGCTGTATTCCTGCCCGGTGGCTGGATCCAGGACGTAAACCGTAGAGCCTCCGTCGGTGACACCTGCTTGCCCGTAGCCTTTGGAGGCTACTACGCAGTAGGTCTTATCGCCGACCTCGATGAACTGTGGGATCATCACGTATCCCCAGCTCCCGCCGTCCATTCCCCACACGTATTCGCCGTTCTCGGTGAAGCACGCGAAGTCCATGCCCACGGCGGTGCCGCCGTAGGTCCCGAGGTAGATGCGCCCGTCGTAGTAGGTCACGGGCCCCTGCATGCCGTTCCCCTTAAGCAGCCTGTTGGACGACGGCGTTTCCCCGATCTTTTCCATTGTGTTCGCGTCGTAGATCAGAACATTAACCACACCGGCCTTGTATTGGGGCACGAACAATTTGCCGTTGGCGTAAGTCAGCGGCACATTGTACATCCCAACTATGGTCCGGTCGTCGGAAGCTACTTCCGTGCCGTCCTCGATGTTGACTTTCAATAATTTCTTTGCGAGGAGGTCATAATAATAGGCATAGTCACCCACCGTAATCGCCGTACTGGGGACTTCCCATCCGCTCATCCCAGACGTAGTTCCGATAACGCTCCACTTGATGGCGAGACCATCATCGATCGTCGGGGACAATGCATCCGAGATCCAGGGGCTTTCGTTGCTTCCCGGTACGCTGGGCCAATCGCTCGCGGCGCTGCTCTGGCCGGCAGCGAACAGCGGAGCGATGAAACATGCGGCCAGTATCAGCGACAGGATCGCCGCTCTATCATTGTGCTTTGTCATAAGAATCCTCCTTTTCAAATTCTTCTCTTGTCCTGAACTGCGTATTTACATTGAGCACGAGAGTGACCATGGGGGGCGTGGTCATCGCTCGGAACGTTCTGCTCTGTTTTAGCATGTATCTGATTCTCCATAGCTCCGAGATCCGCTCGGGACCTTCGAGGTAAACGATTGGCGGTGGCCGGAGCCACCGCCTGAGGCCGAGCCTCAAAGATGTTTAGCCCTTCGAGCTCACGTCCTTCATGCCACGGTTATGATCTCCTGCAGGGCTATCGCGTCACGAATGTCCACTATCCCGTCGCCATCGAGGTCCGCGCTGTCCTCGTCGATGTTCACCTCGTTACCGGCAAGGAACTGCACCAGCAGGATGAGGTCCGCGAGGTTCGTCTCCCCATCCCCGTTCAGGTCAGCGGCGGGAGCGGGGTTGGGATCCTGACTCACAGCGTCCTCGTAGCTGCTGGCCACTCCGACGATCACCTGGATACTGACACTTACATCGTCCGCGATGTACCTGAGCTCGGCATCGGCCGGCGATAGTGTCAGGCCGTCAGCTCCGCTGATCGAGAACAAGATGCCGCTCGGGACCATGTTCCTCGAACTGGCCCATACTATGGTTATCGTCTTGCCAACCTCGTCGACCGCTGTCGAGAAGATACCCTTGGCACCGAGCCCGGCCAGGTCGCTAACGACCGGAGTTCCGCCAGTGTAGTGGAACACCAGCTTGAAGCCGGCGACTTTGGGGACCTTGTAGAGCGAGACATCCGCGGTGTTCTGCTGGCCGTCCTGTTCTACGATTACGAACGAGCTATAGCTCGCAGGTTCGCCGGGAACGATGTTGAAGACCTTGCTCTCCCCGTTCAGGGTGACCGTGGTAGGTCCCAGGTTCGCCAATGCCGCGAACGTTACGTCCACCGGTCCGTTCGCGCCCGCTGTCGTGATGGTGATCGTTCCTTCAGCAGTGACGATGTTCGTCGCACCAGTGGCCGATACGAACCTCAGTACGGTGGGGTCATACGTGACGATCAGTTTTCCATCGGCATCGGACGAAGCAGACACCATGACCTCGGTCCCTACGGGCAACTCTACGGGCGGCGCGATCACGGTCACGGTCATGGTGGTTTGGGTGCTGCCACCACCGGCATTTATCGTGGTCAGGGTGACCGTGTATGTGCCCGGTGCACTGTACGTATGCGACGGGTCCCAGGCGGTGCTGGTGGTTCCGTCACCGAAGTCCCATTGCACCGATGCGGCGCCTAGGCTCTTGTCGGTGAACTGCACCGTCAGCGGGGCGTTGCCCGAAGTTACGTCGGCCTCGAAATCAGGTATGGCCAGAGGATAGCACGCGACGTTATTCCAGGTCGGCGTGGTGAACCCTTCGGCACCCAGATGGTAGTGAACTACCGGATTGGGAACATTTCTGACCCAAGCGCTGCTGACCGATGTCGGTGCATTGCCGGTGAACACCACGGTGGTCAGGGCGGTGCAGCCGGAGAAAGAGCTGCCGATGGTAGTGACACCACTGCCTATGATGACCTTGGTCAGACCGGTACATCCGTAGAACGCGTTGTTCCCGATGCCGGTCACGCTGTTCGGTATCGTGACCGTGATCAGACCGGTACATCCATAGAACACGTCGTTGCCGATGCTGATCATGCCACTGCCTATGACCAGTCTTTCCAGGGCGGTGCACCCTTGGAATGTGTATTGTCCAAGGCTGGCGACCCCGTTGCCGATTGTGACCGATGTCAGGCCGGTGCAGTATGCGAACGCATTGGTACCGATGCTGGTCACGCTGTTCGGTATGACGATCGAGGTCAGGGCGGGGCAGTCCCTGAACACACTGTTCCCGATGCTAGTCACACCACTGCCTATGGTCACTATGCTCAGGACCGGGCAGTAGGAGAACGCTTGCGTGCCGATGGTGGTGCCGGCCCCGTTGCCTATCGTGACAGATGCCAGGGCGGTGCACTCTTGGAACGCTTTCGCGCCGATGCTGGTCACACTGCCCGGTATCGTGACCGAGGTCAGACCGGTGCAGCCAAGGAACGCTTCGCTATTGATACTCGTCACGCTGCTAGGTATGGTCAGCGAACCGGACCATCCCGCAGGACACAGTATCAGAGTGGTTACGGTCTTGTTGTATACTATGCCCTCTACGCTTCTGTATACTGCGTTGTCGGCGTCAACGATGATCTCGGCCAGGGCGGTACAGCCAGTGAACGCATCTTCACCTATGGTGGTCACGCTGCTTGGAATAGTGACCGTGGTCAAACCGATACAGCCGGTGAATGCGTCTTCGCCGATGGTGATCACGCCATTCGGTATCGTTACCGCGGCCAGCTTGGTGCATCCGCTGAACGCGCTGTCGCCGATGCTGGTCACGCTGCTAGGTATGGTCAGCGAACCGGACCATCCCGCAGGACACAGTATCAGAGTGGTTACGGTCTTGTTGTATACTATGCCCTCTACGCTTCTGTATACTGCGTTGTCGGCGTCAACGATGATCTCGGCCAGCTTGGTGCATCCGCTGAACGCGCTGTTGCTGATCTTGTTCACACCACTGCCTATTGTCGCTGTGGTCAGGTTGTTGCACCCTTGGAACGCGTTATTGCCGATGGTGTTCACGTTGTTCGGGATAATGACCGAGGTCAGGGCGTAGCAATACCGGAACATGTAGTCTCCGATGCTGGTCACACCACTGCCTATGGTGACCGAAGCCAGCTTGGTGCATCCGCTGAACGCGCTAGTCCCGATACTAATGACGCTGTTCGGTATCGTTACCGCGGCCAGCTTGGTGCATCCGCTGAACGCGTTGTTCCCGATGCTCGTAACACTGCCTGGTATCGCGATCGAGGTCAGGCCAGTGCAACCGTTGAACGAACCTGTTCCGATGCTGGTCACACTGCTTAGCATTATCACCTCGGTCAGGCCGGCACAGCCCATGAACGCGCTGTCGCCGATGCTGGTCACGCTGCTAGGTATGGTCAGCGAACCGGACCATCCCGCAGGACACAGTATCAGGGTGGTTACGGTCTTGTTGTACACCACGCCATCGACACTTTTGAATGCGGTGTTGTCGGCGTCAACGTTGATCTCGGTCAGGGCGGTACAGTCCCGGAACGCATTGGTACCGATGCTGATCACTTTGCTCGGGATGGTAACGGAGGTCAGGGCGGCGCACTTGTAGAATGCGTTGGTCCCGATGCTAGTCACACCACTGCCTATGCTCACCGAGATAAGGCCAGAGCATCCCATGAATGCCTGGGTGCCGATGCTGGTCACGCTGTCCGGTATCGTGACCGAGGTCAGAGTGGCCTTGTTCTGGAACGCGTTGGTGCCGATGGCAGTAACGGGCAATCCCTCGATCGTGCTGGGTATCTCCACTATGCCTCCTGACCCAGTATATTTGGTGATCTCCACTGTGCCTCCGCTTATTTTATAAGTGTAAGTGGAGGCCGGAGCGACCGGCGTGGCCGAGACCTCATTGGACCTCTCGCTCTCTCCGACCGAGTTGACGGCGGCGACAGTGAACTTGTACTGGTTGCCGTTGGTCAACCCGGTTACGGTCGCTGTCGTCCCGGTGAACATGCCGTCGATCTTGGTGCCGTCCCGGTAGACGACGTAGTGAGTGATCGCGGCGCCCCCGTTGCTGCCGGGAGCGTTCCAGGTCAGGACGACCTGGCTGTCACCGGCTGCGGCCGCCAGATTGGTGGGGGCACTGGGGACCTCAGGAACGATCACCACATCGGTCGGCGTAGCCTTGATCTCGACGGACCTGCCGCTCTCCCCCGTCGGGTTGAAGGCAGATATGGTGATAGTATATTCTCTGCCGTTGGTCAGCCCGGTTATGGTTGTTGCGGTCTCGTTGTACTCGCCGACGGTGTAAGTGCTGAACTTGTAGCCGTTCACGTATATGATGTATCCTCTTATCGCCTCGCCCCCATTGTTCTCGGGGGCGTTCCAGGTCAGGGTGACCTGGCCATTGCCGGCGGCGGCCGCCAGGTTGGTGGGAATGCCGGGTGCGAAGGTCCTAGGAACGATCTTGAAGACCTCATCGGCCCCATTCAAGGTTACCTTAGTAGGTCCTACAAGCGGGTCCTCCACGACCTCGAACGTTACGTCCACCGGTCCGTTCGCGCCCGCTGTCGTGATGGTGATCGTTCCTTCAGCAGTGACGATGTTCGTCGCACCAGTGGCCGATACGAACCTCAATGCAGAGGGATTGTACGTGACGATCAGTTTTCCATCGGCATCGGACGAAGCGGACACCTGGAACTCCGTACCTGGTGTGGACTCTTCGCGTACCGCCTCCACGCACCACAGAGCTACGTCGCTCTTGAACAGGAGATACCCCTGGCTGGATATGGTCACACTGTTGAAGGAGTACTGGTCCCCCTCTCCGGGCAGCTCGATCCCCTTGTAATGCGCGGCCGTCTGATGTGCGCTGTCTTTAATGATGTATATGTCTGGGTTTGTGCTCGTGCCGTCGTACGGCGTGACATACAGGTAGACAGTGTAGTCGTTCTCGGCGGTGGCATACGCGGTTGTCAGGGTGAGCGTACCCTTCGTTTTTATTGGTATGTCGTATACCGAGGTCATGCTGCCGTCGCTGCCGATGCTGATGACCTCGATGTTCCTGTTGGCGCCCATGGTGGCCCCGCCGCTTCCGAGGTAGATGCGGTCGTTGTAGATCACCGGCGCGCTCTGGGTGCCACCGGTGAGGCTGGAGGTCCAGACCTTCTCGTCGGACAGTGAGCCGTCCGCTCCCACGACATATGAATGTATGTGAGTGGCCGTCGCGGCATCGTTCTGGGTGGCCACATATATGCGGCCTTCGTAATGCGAGATGCCTCCCTGGTTGTATTCATCGCTGATCTTTACCCTGCTATACTCATATCCAGTGGCAGGGTCCAGGACATAGATTGTGGAACCTCCGTCGGTGATCCCTGCTTGCCCGTAGCCTTTAGAGGCTACTACGCAGTAGGTCTTATCGCCGACCTCGATGAACTGGGGGGCCAGTGAGTATCCCCAGCCTCCGCCGTCCAACGACCATGCCAATGTGCCGTTATCATGGAAGCACGCGAAGTCGATACCAGGATATGTGCTGCCGTAGGTCCCGAGATATATGTATTCATCATAATATGTCACGGGTCCCTGCATGCCGTTCCATTTCGTTAACTTCGTATCCGTGGTCCCTATCTTTTCCATCGTGTCCGCGTCGTAGATGCTGACTTTGGAATTGATCATGGGCACGAACAATTTGCCGTTGCCATAGGTTACTGGCAAGTTATACCCGCTAGCCGTCAGGGGCGCGGAAGCCGCCTCTGCGCCGTCCTCGATGTGGACTTTCATTAGCTTTTTATTGAGCTGATCATAATAATAGGCATAGTCGCCCACCGTAATCGCCGTACTGGGGACTTCCCATCCGCTCATGCCCGACGTAGCCCCGATAACGCTCCACTTGATGGCGAGATCTTCATCGATAGTGGGGGACAATGCATCCGAGATCCAGGGATTCTCATTGTTCCCCGGTACGCTGGGCCAATCGCTCGCGGCGCTGCCTAGATCGACAGCGACCAGTGGAGCGATGATACTAACGAACAGTATCAATGATATGAGCACTGTTTCGACTTTGTGTTCTGTCATCTTATTCCTCCTCAGTTCTCTTCTTATTTCCTGAACCGGGCGATCGTTGCCCAGTGTGTTCTGCCCTGTCTTCGCATGTGATGATTTCTCTGCGGTCCTGAGCTCCGCTCGGACATTGTTATGGTAAACGATTGGCGGTGGCCGGAGCCACCGCCTGAGGCCGAGCCTCTAAATATCTTCTCGATCGTCTGAACTCACCCCGCTCCTCATGCCACGGTTATGAGGTCCTGCAGGACTATCGCGTCACGGATGTCCACGACCCCATCGCCATCGAGGTCCGCGTTGTCCCCGTCGATGCTCACCTCATAACCGGCGAGGTGCTGCATCAGCAGGATGAGGTCCGCGAGATCGGTCGCTCCATCATTGTTCAGGTCCGTACTGGGGTTGGGATCACGAGCCACTGCGTCCTCGTAGCTGCTGGCTACTCCGACATCCACTCGGACGCTTACACTGAGGTCATCCGTGATGTGCCTGAGATCGGCCTCGGCCGGCGACAGCGCAAGGCCGCTGGCGCCGCTGATCGAGAACAATATGCCTTTCAAGTTGACATTGTCCGAACTGGCCCAGACCACGGTGATGGTCTTACCCGCTTCGTCGACCGCCGTGGAAACGCTGCCCCTGGAGCCGAGCCCGGCCAGATCGTTCATGACTGGAGTGCCGCTGTCGTAGTGGAACACCAGCTTGAACCCGGCGATCTGGGAGACCTTATAGAGAGACACGTTCGCGATGTTCCGCGCTTCGTCCTGCTCGACGATCACGAAGGAGCTGTAGATCGCAGGTTCGCCGGGAACGATGTTGAAGACCTTGCTCTCCCCGTTCAGGGTGACCGTGGTAAGTCCGATCGGTGCGTTCTCTACGACCGCGAACTTTACTTCCACCGGTCCGTTCGCGCCTGCGGTTGTAATATGTGCCGCTCCCTCCGTGTTGACGATGCTCGTCGCGCCGGTGGCCGACATGAATCTCAGTACGGTGGGATCATACGTGACGCTCAATCTGCCATTGACATCGGATGTGGCGGTCACCTGGAACTCCGTATCCGGTGTGAAGCCCTCGACATCATCGTTCGGTGTAGCGGTAGCCTCATTGGACCTCTCGCTCTCTCCGACCGAGTTGACGGCGGCGACAGTGAACTTGTACTGGTTGCCGTTGGTCAGCTCGGTTATGGCAGCGGAGGTCCCCGTGTACGTGCCGATGCTGACGCCGTCCTTATAGACGACATAGTGGGATATCGAGGCGCCTCCGTCGTTCGCGGGAGCGTTCCAGGTCAGGACGACCTGGCTGTCACCGGCTGCGGCCGCCAGATTGGTGGGGGCACCGGGTTCGGTCGCCTGCTCCACAGTCACGGTCCTGCTCGCATTGTGGTTGCCGCCGGCATTGGTCGTGGTCAGAGTAATGGTGTATCTGCCCGGCGTGCTGTATGTGTGCGAAGGATCCTGGTCTGTGCTGCTGGTCCCGTCGCCGAAGTCCCACTGCCAATCCCCGGCGTCCAAGGTCCTGTCAGTGAACTGCACCGTCAGTGGGGCGTAGCCTCTGGTGACGTCGGTGATGAAGTCTGTGGATATTCCGGGGACATAGGGCTCCAACCCCGCCGCTTCATCCCGCTGCGCGTATCCATATGCCGGAACGGTAAGTTTAGCATACTCGTCAACATGGTTGAGCTGGGCGTTAGGAAGGATATACCATACTACATTCCACTCGGTTCCGTCATAGGTGGCGGAGACAGCTTTAGGGGTGTAGTCATCAGGAACAGGGCCCATGACCTGCGGCCATGTGGCAGCATCACCGTACTCGGCGGTTCCGAGGACCTCCGCTTCAGTTAGAGTACTAGCGCCCTCATACGAGATTATCTCAACCCATACGTACTGGGTCCTGAAAATCGCATATTGATTGTTGGTAGTTGGCTTCGCTCCCCCCATTAGGTGCGCATCGAGATCGAACACGCCATCAACATATCCAAAATGGGCCCAGTTAAAGTACTCCCAGGTACCTCCCCAAACACCTTCTGTAGCTAAACCGTCGACCTTAGTTATCCAACCACTTGGATCGATATCGTTGTTCTCTGCGCCATATCTAGCGTTCACAGCATTGATGAATGCCTCGGCCGGGGTCGGCCCGGTACCTTGGATCCACTCGCCGTTCAGCTCATAGTCAGGCGTTAGGTCAACGTAGAACCAATAGTCTTCTTCATCAGCCGCCGCATTGAGATCCATCAATGGTATTGCCATGACCATGATGGCGACCACCATGCCGATGGCAGCCGTTTTTCTCCAAATTGATGCTATCATTTTAACCGCCTTCTCCCATGTTCATTCGTACCGGATTGGATGTAACATCCAATATAATAAGCGATATGGATGTATCCTCCACTTGAACGATTGATATTTATTAAAATATTGTCGGTACAATTGATACAGAAAAATGAAATCGCAATGACGATCGATCGAAGAGCGCCAACGCCTCGCATTTGGGCGGATAAAAACTTGGCTAGCCAGACGGTCGTCCGTCCCACCCGAAAGATGACCCCGCCGGCATTCTAGGCGGCTGGGGAACGGCTCACCTTCAGGCAGAGGTCCAAGATAAATAACATTTATTCAGGCATTAGTTGGATGCAATATCCAACTCATATTAATATTGGATTATCCATCCAATACTTTTAATTAATACAACCATAATTCCAATGCGAGAAGCCGATAATGCCGCCCATTATCTGAACGATATCATGGGCCGCCCTTCCAGGCGGGAAATGCCATGGATAAAAAATAACGATCGCATTGGTGATAGCGGCCCTCATGGTTTCGGGGGCTCTCGTCTATGTTGTGATAGGGAACCTTAACGATGGGGACACCGGTAATAATGAGGACCCCGCCGTCGACGACAGGGTCACCGTTTATTATATGCTGGACGGGGAAAAAGTTGAGAAAAAGGCCCAGGGTTCCTCGTTGAGGGAGCTGTTCGACAACGCAATCGAGAACGTGGTGTTCAACTCCGCGGGCCAAGTTTCCTCCGTTGACGGCGTGATGGCCGGGGAGGATCAGAAGTGGGTCATGTGGACATGGTCGAAAGCGAAATGGTCCCCGCTATCGTCCGTGAACGATGCCATCGTACTGAATGGCCGCACGCACATCGCCCTGATGCTGTCTGATGTGGAGATCAAGGACGGAAAAACTTCGTACACCGCTCCCGATTTCTCCATAGCACAAAAAGTATGGTTCTTCATCAAGTTCGATGAAGATTACAATGCCAACAGCCACGTGACCTCCTACCTCACCGCCGAGGAGAGGCAGGCCGGGTTCTGGGTGTGCGGCGAGGGCATTGACGCGGCGTACGCTTTCCAGGATGTAGCGGAGAGGCTCGGCTGGGAGCTCGACATGGACATGGAGAATACTCCCAACGGATGGCTATGGTCCTTCTTCGGCCTCGCCGACGTGGGGGTGGGAAAGGACTGGAGATACTGGTCGCAGTATCATTGGAACGGGGATAAATGGGTGTACAGCCAGTCCGTCATGGGCGGTTTCGACATCTCCAAGGTCTGTTACTTCGCGCTGGTCCGTCAGACAACCTCGGTGAACAGCGTAGGCTTTGAGTGGGACGTAACTCCCGAAGACATTCCCCCGTCATTGCTGGCATGAGACTATGAACGCCATCACGGTCAAGCTCGTCGCATCCGCCGTCATCGCGGTGGCGGTCCTGGCGACCATACCGATGCTGGGGTTCACCGCATCATCCGCCGACCAGAGGCAGGGGATGATCATCGACTTCGGATACTGGGACGTGGTGTGGACGGAGATGACGTTCACCGGGGGAATGAACGGCTATGACGCCCTCAAGGCTGCCTGCGACATCCAAGGATATGAATGTGGCATACTGGACGACGGCACCGTGTACTCGGTGAACGATCAGGTAAACCTCATCGGTGTAAAATGGGCTTTCTACACTCTCTCCACGGACGGCTGGGCCGAGGCGGACCCGGCGTCGGTGGACGCGTCGGAGCATAACATTTTATGCTGGGCGCGCGCGTCCGGTCCGGATACCGTGATCCCCGGCGTGGACGCCACGGGGCACAGCTATTACAACTATGCTCGCGGAAGCGCCGCCGGCGAGGAAGGGCTGAGGGTGGTCACGCTGGCTCCGTCGGTGACGGAGATGGTGGCATTTGTGGGCGGCGCCGGCCTCATCATCGGAACGGACCTGTACAGCAACTACCCGCAGGAGATCGTCGACGCCAAGGAGGACGGCCGCATATCGATCATCGGGGGATACACCGACCCCAACTACGAATGGATAATCAAGCTCGCTCCGGACCTGGTCCTCTGCGACGGCGGCACGGGAGAGCATGTTACCATGGCCGATAAGCTACGCAAGTCCGGAATAAATTGCGTGGTCCTCTACGACGGGACCGACCTGGGCACGCTGTACGACAACATATGGATCGTGGGGTGCGCCCTGGGGCTTTCGGAGAACGCCAACGCCGGGAATCGCGAACTGCGCTCAGCGGTGGACGTGGTCTCGGGAATTGCCGGCAGGACCGATAAAAGGGTTTTCGTCGCGCTGTCCTCCGACCCGTCGCCGTGGACCGCCGGTTCCCAGACGTACATGTCTGACGTCATTTCTGTCGCAGGAGGGGTAGGAGCGTTCGATTCGCAGTCCTCGTCATGGTTCATGGTCTCCAAGGAGCAGATCTATGCCAAGCAGCCGAAGGCGATCGTGATCATGTCGAGCACCCCGGTGTCGACGGAGGATGAATACCAGCGCCTCCTAGACTCCCTTGATCCATTGTGGAAGGCCACTCCCGCGTTCCAGAACGGGGAGGTGTATGTCTTCTCCGGAGATGCGAACGACATACTGTCCAGGCCGGGGCCGAGGCTCGCGGAAGCGACGGAGCTCATGGCCAAGATATTGAACCCCGAGAAGTTCATATCGCTGGACCCGCTGGACGTGATCCCGAAATATTTCGACGACACGTACCGCGACTATCTCAAATACAGCAGGGGGGTCTCGGCATGAAGGCATTGCCGCTGGCGGTCGCCGCCGTGCTTCTAATGGTGATGGTACCCGTTCTCCCGATGACGACGGCCGATGCGGGGGACGGGAAGCTGCTCATAGACATGGGCAACGGCACCACTTACTGGTGCGACATATCCGCCCAGGGATCGTATGCGTCGGTGGCCCAGGATTGCGCGGGCAAGCTGGGCCTGAGCGTGTCCGTGTCCGGGTCCGGCATCACCGCCGTCGGCGGCCTGGCCGAGCACTCCGTGGGGGACCAGACCTGCCGGTGGAACTTGTATGTCTGGGATGCCGGGAACGGGGCCTGGATGCCGGGAGAGGCCATGGGGGGGCAGTATGATGGGGGGACTTTCGCCATCGGCTTCTATCCCGATGGGTCCATCACCCCGGCGGAGACGCCTGACGAACCCACGGCATGGATATCCGCCGGCGGGGACTCGTCGTCATCCAGCGTGTCTGATTCGTACGGGACGGTGGGCGCGCTCGTTCCCCCCGAATGGTACAAGACGTACTCCACGGGGTTCGTGGACTCCGAGATCGTAGTGGCCGGGGGCCTCCTCTACCACACCACGGGGGGATCATACGGCGCCGCGGGCTCTGACCGGGACCCCTGGGTGTACTGCCTCGACAGATACACCGGAGAACTGGTCTGGGAGTTCCATTACGCATACGGACAGGGCTACGAGGTGACCACGCCGCTCATCGTCGGGGACACGCTCGTCATAACCGCCACCAATGGTGATGTGTACTGCCTGGACCGCTACGACGGGACGCTCCTGGACACGCTCAAACTGGAGATGAGCTATCCCGTGGACGGCAACGGCGACATCATCTGGAACGGCAGGACCTTCCTCACCGGCGGGACCACCCCGGTCTACGATTCGGGAGCGATATATTTCGGCACCTCGGACGGCCGCGTGTTGTGCTATTCCCTGACCCCTGAGAAAAAGTTCTCATTGCTCTGGGACTATGACCCGCCGGCCACGGGCTCCAAGGGCGATTATTCGGGCACCAGGGGCTGCTTCTACTACCATCCCCCAGTGATCGCCGATGTGGACGGCGTGCGCATGCTGTTCATCGGCAGCTACGGGGGCAACGTCCACGCATTGGATGCTTCCACCGGAAAGGAGATATGGGTCCAGAAGGTCATAGACCTGAGGGATGAAAACAAGCCGCACCCCGGAACCCCCGGTTCCGCGGGCAGCATCGCGGTGACGCGCGAAGGAAAGCTCATCGTATGCTGCTCTGATGGGGGCCTGTCGTCGCTGACGGGGTACGTGATCTCTATCGATGCGGCCACAGGGAAGGGCGCGGACGGCTCCGAATACGATTGGAAGCTGGACGTCCTATGCAATCATCCCGTGGCGGTCGAGGACGGCTTTTACGCGTACATATCTCCGCTGAGTTCCGGCTCGTCCAAGCTCAGGGGCGCCGACGGGACGGGGTCCGATGCGGTCTCCGCGATATACAAGTTCGACCTCCAGGGGAGGGTCGTCTGGACCAGCCAGGCGTACCAGATGATAAAGGCGTCCTTGACGCTAGCGGACGGTGTACTCTACGCCATGGACTACTCGGCGGGGACGTTCTATCCCACCGGCGGCGCGGTGATGGCGATCGACGCCGAAGATGGCAGCGAGATATGGAGGCTGCAGCTCACTCCCTTCTCCGCGGACTCGTACTCGATGGTCTCCCCCACGGTCATTGACGGGAAGATCTACGTCGGCAACGACTACGGTGCGGTCTACTGCATATCCGAGGTGGCGGGCAAGATATACGGCGACAGCGGGGAGATCGTCCTCGAGAATGGCCTATACCATTGGTCGTGGCTCGCGCTCTTGGTGTTCGTCATAGCTTGCTTCCTGTTCTTGCGAAAATACTATTGAGGTGATTCCGTTGGATAAACTGAAGAGAGGAAAGGGCGAAGGGGGCAGGGGCGGCGCCCGTAAAACGAGGAAAAGGAGGGCCGCCCCCGCTGAGGATGAGGTCTTCGATGTCGATGTCAAGAAACGGCGCTTCATCGTGATCACGGTGTTCGGCGCCCTGATGGCGCTGGTCGCCTTCCTGATATCCATCTCGATATCGTCCGGCGGGATCATCCCGGTCACGGATGCCGTCGCGGCGATGTTCTCAGCGCTGATGAAGGGCGGAAATAACCTCAACACCGTCGAGCTGTACATATATGTGGCGAGGTTGCCGAGGGCGATCGCCGCCATCGGGGTCGGCGCGGGCCTGGCCATCGCGGGATGCATGTACCAGGCTATCATAAGGAACCCGTTGGTGGACCCCTACATCACCGGAGTATCATCCGGAGCAGGGTGCGCCGCCGTCGCGGTCATCGCATTGGGAGCGACGGTGCCGTTCCTCGGGAACGGCTCATTGTACGTCATACCTCTGGCCGCCATAGTGGGCGGTCTCGTGGCCTTCGCCCTGACCATGACCGTCGCCGAAGGTTCCGGGGGGTCGTCCACCAATTACATCCTCGCCGGAGTGATAGTGGGCTTTGCCTTCTCGTCGGTCCAGACGATATTCCTGTCATTGGGAAAAGACTACCTCACCGACGCGATGTGGTGGCTCTTCGGGTCGTTCGCCAACATCACCTGGGAGAACGCCTGGATCGTGTTCGTGCCGGCGATGGGGATCTCCTTGATCGCCATGCTGTGGGCCCGGGAGTTCAACCTGTTCATAAACGGGGAGGAACAGGCCCAGCAGCTCGGCCTGAACGTCCGGAGGTTCAAGAGATCGATGATGGTCGTGGCGTCCGTGCTCACGGCGGTCTGCGTGGCGTTCGTCGGCATCATCGGCTTCGTGGGGCTCGTTATCCCTCACGCCTGCAGGATGGCGCTCGGAGGGGACCATAGGCTGATCATGCCGGCATCCATCGTATTGGGGGCCATGCTCATGCTGTTCGCCGACCTGCTGGCCAGAACAGTCATATCTCCGCTGGAGCTCCCCGTGGGAGCGATAACGGCAATGATCGGTACACCGGTCTTTGCCTACATGCTCATGAAGAAAGGACGTGAGTATAATGGATGAGGCGGCGCTGAGCATCAAAGGGCTTCATAAGAGCTTCGACGGGTTCGAGGCGCTTAAGGATATCAACCTGGACCTGGCCAGGGGTCTCATGGTCGGCCTGATAGGCCCGAACGGGTGCGGCAAGTCCACGATGATGAAGTGCATCTCCAAGATACATGGCGTGACCTCTGGATCGATCCACGTGGCCGGCAGGGACATCGCCGGGCTGAGACCTTCGGAGATATCCAAGCTCGTTGCCTCCGTCCCCGCGGAATCGGGGCCGACCTTCGGCATGACCGTGATGGAGATGGTCATGCTCGGCAGGTACCCGTACGGGAACAGGATATGGTGGGAGACCAAGGACGACGAAATGATCGTCCGCAAGGCGCTCCGCACGTTCGGGATAGACCAGCTCAGGCACAATCACGTGTCCACGCTGTCCTCCGGGGAACGCCAGCGCGCCATGATCGCCAAGGCATACGTCCAGGAGCCGAAGCTGATGCTAGTCGACGAGCCGACGTCGCATCTTGACATGAAATACAAGCTGCAGGTGATGGAATATCTGCAGGCCATGTCGAAGACGGACATGACCGTCCTGGTGGCGGAGCACGACATATCGCTGATGGCGAGGTACTGTGACACCTGCATCATCATGAGGAGGGGGGAGATCGTCAATATCGGGGATCCCAAGACGGTGATAACCGAGGACCTCGTCCGCGACGTGTACGAGGTGGAAGCGCGCGTGGGCACGGATGCCGACGGGGAGATCTACATCCTGCCGAAAAGATACAAGGTTGGGGCTGTATGATGGTGGATGGTCGGCTCTCCTGTGATCTTCCCGGGCCGTCCCAAAACGTAGGCGCCAGGACCCTCCACTGCGGCAGGTGCGGCCATACCTGGCTGTCCAAGGGCAGCCATCCGCCGAAGCGCTGTCCGAAGTGCCACAGTGGACGGTGGTCGGAGGCGGCCTTGGAGCAACGTACATGCGCAGATTGCGGGACCACTTGGGTGAGTAGCGATGAGCGATGTCCCCATTGCGGGATGTCGACATGGGTCGAGATTGGGTACCACTCATTCGAATGCCACCTATGCGGATACTCGTGGATATCCAGATCTCCGTCCCCGAAGAGGTGCCCGTCGTGCAAGTCCACCAAATGGATGTCGCTCAGCCGACAGTGCACATGCAGGAAATGCGGCCACACCTGGAGGCCGAGGTCGTCCCCGCCCACATCATGCCCCGCGTGCAGATCCTCTCGGTGGGATAAGATGATCTCGCTAGGAAAATGCGCCAGATGCGGGCACGAATGGAAGCTGTACGGGGACGCGCTTCCCAAGTCCTGCCCCAGATGCAGATCGAAGAAATGGAACGACCCGGCCGAGACGATCGCAGGCGCGAAGGGCGGCAGGAGCTTCGTTCCGGGATCGCTCTGCGGCATGGAAAGGCGCCCGACCCGCGGAAGACATCGTCCCTCCGGCCGGGAAGGAAGGTAAGGGTATGCCGAGAAGGAGCCTCGTATTCGCGTTCCTGGTCCTGGCAATGCTCGTGCTGTCCGTGGTCCACATCACCGTGCCTGCAGAGGGCCTATCGCCGTCCGAGTACGCGTCCCCCGGTGGCGTGTATAAATACAGAACATCCGGGGCTACGTCCGCCGACTACGCTTCCGAGATCCTCGGCCTGACGGGAGGCTCCGGGACCGTGTTCATCCAATCCGCTCTAGAGGGATACCCTTTGAGGACGGTGACATCCCTGTCCGGGTGTACGGCCGATACGCTGGTCATACCCTCCTCCATCACTTCGATATCTGATACGGCGTTCAGTGACTGCGCCGATCTGGAGAGGGTGTACTTCCTTGGCGACCGTCCGACGCTGGGGGATGACGGCATCCCCGATGGGGTAGAGATATACGTGCTGGAAGGCGCGGAAGGATGGGGCTCCCTCCCGGCCGCGCTCGATCTCATGATATATTCCGACGCGGACAGCTCGATCTCTTACTACGTGATCGACGGGAAGGCGGTGGTCCACGGCCTTGTGGCAGGCACTAAAATATCGATCCCCTCGGAGGTGTCAGGCGTACCGGTGAAGTCGATAGGCGATGAAGCGTTCAGGGGGACCGGCATATCGTCCCTGATCGTGGGAGAGGGCGTGGAAAGTATCGGTGTGCGGGCGTTCTATGATTGCGTGTCGCTCTTGACGGTAGCGTTCCCGGAGTCCCTGAGGGTGATATGCGACGAAGCGTTCAGGAACAGCAACAAGCTGACCGATGTAGACCTTCGGAACACTGAGTTCATCGGGTTCGAGTCCTTCCGCGATTGCCATTCTTTCACCGAGATCATGATCCCTGACACGGTCAAGTGCATGAGCGGAGGGGCGTTCTACATCTGCAACTCGGTGGAGAAGGTCGTGGTCGGCAGCGGCATATCGGCGATAGAGGAGCGGGTATTCGGATACGGGTCGTCGATCTCCGATCTGACCATGAAGGGAGATATAACGTCCGTGGGAGGCTCGGCGTTTTACAGGTGCGCGTCGCTGGGGTCTATATCTCTGAGCAAGGTGACGGATATTGGCCCGTACGCGTTCTATGAGGCCTCGTCCCTGGCCCATATTGATCTCGGAAGAGGGCTCGTATCTATAGGCGAAGGGACGTTCTGGGATTGCAAGGCGCTCACTTCGATCCGCATCCCCGACACCGTCACGACCCTGGGGTCGAGCGCGTTCTCAGAATGCACATCGCTCCAGGACATCTATTTCGACGGCAATATGCCCTTGATGGGCGAGGACGTCTTCTACCGCACCGACGTGACCGTTCATTACCTCAGCATACACAGCGAGTCGTGGCAGGCTTATGGAGGAAAGGCGGTGGCCGACCGCGGTGAGGATACCGATCCAGAGCCTCCATGGGCGATCGCGGCGGCATCCTCCGCGGCGATATTGGGCATCGTGCTGTACGCGATATGGAGAAGGGGCCGGAGGTAGAACCGACCTCTATCCTTCCTTCTGCCCTCTCACCACTTCTTGTGGCGTCGGTCGATGGTCTCGTCGCGGCCCTTTCCGACAGAAATGATGCCCGCGGGGACGCCGGTGCTCCTCTCGATGTATTGGATGTAGGACCTCATGCCCTGGGGGAGAGCCTCGTACCCGCGTTTGCATAGTTCGGCGGTGCTGCCCTCCCAGCTCTTCCAGCCATCCAGCTCCTCGTAGATGGGCTTCGCTCTCTCGAGATGGCGCACGTTGCTGGGAAAGTTCTCCACCCGCTTGCCGTCCACGTCATACGCCACGCAGACCTTGATGGTGTCCAGATCATTTAGGACGTCCAGCTTGGTCAGCGCTATGCAGGCCATCCCGTTGAGGCGGACGGCGTGCCGCACTACTACAAGATCGAGCCACCCGCACCGCCTGGCCCGGCCGGTGGTGGTGCCGAACTCCCCGCCTTTGGTCTGGAGGTGCTTTCCCACCTCATCGGTGAGTTCGGACACGAACGGTCCCGCGCCGACCCTGGTAGTGTAGGCCTTGGTGACCCCGATGACCTCGCCCACCGCCGACGGCGGCACTCCCACGCCGGTGCAGATGCCCGCGGAGGTGCAGTTGGACGAAGTGACATATGGATAGGTGCCGTAGTCGATATCCAGCATGGTGCCCTGGGCGCCCTCGAACATGACCTTCTTCCCGGCCTTGATGGCATCGTTCACCAGAACAGAGGTGTCGGTGATGTATTGCTCCCACTTCTTGCCGAAGCTCAGCAGCTTGGCCACCAGCGCTTCCTGGTCCAAGCCCAGCTCTGCTCCCAGGGACTCGGCGAACCGCTCCTTTACCGGGGCGATAGTGGCGATCCTATCCCTGAGAAGCTCCTCGTCGAGGAGGTCCCCGATACGGATGCCCGCCCTGGCGATCTTGTCCGAATAGCACGGGCCGATGCCCCTGCCAGTGGTGCCGACGGTCTTGGAGCCACGGGCTCTCTCCTCCGCTCCGTCCAGGATGCGGTGGTACGGCATGACCACGTTGGCGCGATCGGAAAGCCTGAGCCCCTTTCCGGAGCGTCCGGTCTTCCTGAGAGCTTCGAGCTCGACCTCCAGCTCATCACAGTCGATTACGAGCCCGTTGCCCACCACGGAGATCACGTTCTCCCTGATGATGCCGGACGGCAGCAGGTGAAGGGCGAAGACCTCCTCCCCGACCTTGATGGTATGTCCGGCGTTGGCCCCTCCCTGATAGCGCACTACCAGATCGGCATCCTCGGCCAGATAGTCAGTGATCTTGCCTTTCCCCTCATCTCCCCACTGAGATCCAATCACCGCCAAAGTAGGCATGAAGTCACTAGCACTGTCAGTAGTTTCAGTTATAAAAACAATTGGCCCTGCAGTGCTCTATTATTAATTTTTATTCTATCTTTATATCTTAAATACACGTTTTTGGTCGAGACCGCGCTCTCGAATGACATCAATAATGGTGCGCGGGAAACGATCTCCGGAGGGGCGACGATGAGGACATGTTTGAGATGCAACACCATGATGATCGAGGACCTGGACGTGAAGGTCGATATGCAGGGCTATGGGATCAAGATCACTAAGAAGGGAGTTTTCGGCGACACGGTCAAGAAGCCCAAGGTAGCAGTATGCCCGCAATGCGGAGAGATTTCGTTTTACATCGGCGATCTGGACAAGTTGAAGGGGTGAGGCGCCGCCGCGTCAGGCGACGCTCCTGTAGACGTCCAACAGCTCCCTGAGCGAAAGGTCGGTCTTGAACCCCGTTGGGGAGGCGTGCGTCCTCGACACCCTACCGCACGCGGAGAGCGCTTCGAACAGGCGGTCCATTCTTTTCGGGGACACCTTGAGCATGGAAGCGATCTCATCGTTGTCATAGAAGAACGGGATGTCCAGCTCCTGCTTCCAGGTCTCCAGGTACTTGGCGCACCGCTGCTGGGTGTGCAGGTTCTCGCTCGCGCTCATGGCGGCGAGCACTTCCTTGTCATGCAGGGGACCGAGCCACAGCGGGCCGATGGACCGCTCCGACGGCCTCTCCGCCGAGACAACCCTCTCTCCGGTGTCCCGGTCATATTCGATGTACCCCAGCTTGGCGATGGTGGTGTCGGCGTTCGCACCGCTGTCCAGCACTCTTACGTAAGTGCGGAAGTAGTGGTCGGCGTAGAACGACAGCACGCACTCCAGGCCCTTGTCCTCCTTGGCCGCCTCCTTTGCCAGGTGGCCGATGAGGATCCTCAGCCCGGTCTCGTGGCCGAAGGGGGAGCGCGCCGATCTCGCGCCATAGCGGCGGAGGCACTTCTTGGGATACGTCCCCGCCAGGGGCGCGGTGTCCGTGGCGGTGACCCCGGCCATGCCGCGGCGCTTCAGCCCCTGCATCACCGCGGGGACGAACGGCACGGGGGTCCCGAACGGGTCGAGGTCGATGTAGTCGAACACCCTCCGCGCGAGGAGGCAGCGGAGGTCCTCGTTGCTCGCCTGCACGTTCGACAGCTCGTTGAACCGGATGTTGGCATTGATGTAGCCGCACGTCTCGACGTCACGGTCGTTGGCGACGATCTGCAGGTCCGGGCGGGCCTCTTTGGCGAGGCGAGTGGCGCGCGCGCCGGTCCCGGACATGGCGTCGAGAGCGCTCCTCACCTGCGGGCAGGCGGCCAGGAGCATGATCGACACGTCCCGGTTGAACGCCATCTGTTCATTGTAAAAGACATGTCCGACCCTTTTGCCAGGGCCGTGAACGGAATGAGCGGCGGGAACTACCAGCTCGGTGGCACCCTCGATGATGGTGGAGGAGCCTTCCGGGCTCACAGGAGCTCTCCTTTCATGAGCTTCATTATCTTATATGGTAAAAGATTGCGGTTGATGGGAGTTACCTCCAATATCCTCACGTCGTCCCTTCTCCGGATGTCCTGCAACAGGGGGTTCCGGGACTTCTTGTGGAGCGTCAGCAACAACGGCTTCTCCACGTCCAAGGCGAACTTGACCGCCTCGATGAACGGCTCCGACTCGACCTCCATCCTCCCTACCTCGTCGATGACGATGACGTCAGCGTCCTCGCACGCCTTCATAAGCGCCTTGACCCCCACGTCCTCGAGGACCTGAAGGTCCACGCCGAACTTCCCGACCATGAACTTGGATTGTATGTCCACGTGGGCGAACACGCCCTTGGACTTGTTGGACCAGTCGATGATGGCAAAACCGGTGCGCTTATTGTCCTCGACAATGGGCTCGGTGACCATCCCGCCGACCTTCACCCCCTCTGCCTCGAGCATCTCTATGACCTTGAGCAAGGCGTGGGTCTTTCCCGCTCCTGGGAGACCTGTTATGCCGATCTTCATTCCAGTGTTCATCAATGTCACCGAGCGTCTTTCCCCAATAATCAGAGCAAACCTGCCATTCAGAGCCGTCCCGTATGGCTTTCCGTTCTTAATAGGTTTCTCAACATGTTCCTCGTTGGCGAGAGGCAGCGGCAAGGTGTTAAGCAAAGCACTCCCGACACCGCCCCGAGTTATGTCCTTCTCTCCCCACAATGGAGGACAGCTATATCAGCAAGTCGGTCATTCTTGCGTCATCGGTCAACGATGCTCTCGACGTACATGAGGGGGTACTTTATATCCTCCACGTACCGCAGGCGGCCGGTAGCGCACACCCCGTCGATATTGATCGTCACCGTCACGTCGAACATGTCGCCGGTGAGAGACTGATAGTCGTACTCGTTCCTCTTCGAGCGCAGCTGCTCCCTGTTGATGCTGACCGTGACGCTTTCCACGAACGGCTGGACCTTCACACCCTCCTCGATGGCGCGCTCCAGGCTCTCCACGTTCGCCGAGCTGACGGGGGTGCCTATGAACTGGTGGTACACCGCCGCCAGCTTGATGCCAGCTTCGAAAATGGCCCGTTCCCTGGCAGTGCAATTGAAATAATCCGCAGCCCGTTCTTCCCGAGACGCCTTCATGTCCTGCCCTCCAGGAGCTGGTCATGCGCTCATCGATATTAAATGTGGCATCTCCGGCGGCCGCGCCTCATGAGTGAGGGCAGGTCAGGCAGGACCTGAGCGTGCATAGAGGATGAAATGCTCCATGTGGGCGGACAGCACCTGAAGGTGGAGGTCCATAGGTCCCGTGATCGGAGCGCTATCACTCTCCGATCGAAGGCATCCGCGGGACCGCGGTTACTGCCCCTGTATCTTCCGTTGCCTCTCGCCCCCTCTCCGATGTCTTCCTTCATTTCTCGTCCTGGTTCCGAAGCGCTCGGACCAGCACCTATTTCCGTTCCTCGACGCGTGATCAAAGAAGCGGTCGGGTGAGTTAGCTCAAGATATCCACCTCATGTCGAGTCATATGCAAATGCCCATAACAGCGAGGAGCCGCCTTCAGCACACTACCAACTGACTTCTGGGAGAGGATACTTTTTATAATCCACCCAACATCACACCGCACATGCGGCCCCAGGATAGGATCCTAGAACTGAAGAAGGAGAGGAATGCCGTGATCCTCGCCCATAACTACCAGGTCCCCGAGATACAGGACATCGCTGACTTCGTAGGCGACTCTCTGGGCCTGGCGATGCAGGCTTCCAAGACCGACGCCGATGTCATAGTGTTCTGCGGCGTCGATTTCATGGCCGAGAGCGCCAAGATACTCAACCCGAACAAGATCGTGCTTCACCCTGAGACCAAGGCCAAGTGCCCCATGGCCGCCATGTGCGACCCTCAGGGGGTCAGGATGCTGAAGAAGGACTTCCCCAAGGCCGAGGTGGTGGCGTACGTTAATACCTCCGCCCAGTGCAAGGCCGAGGCGGACGTCTGCTGCACCTCCTCCAACGCGGTGAAGGTGGTCAACAAGCTCGACTCGGACCTCGTCATATTCATCCCGGACGAGAACCTCGCTTCGTTCGTCCAGCGGTCCACCGAGAAGGACATTATTCCCTGGCCTGGCTTCTGCCCCACTCATGAAGCGATCACCGTGGATAAAGTGCAGAAGCTCAAGGCCGAGCATCCCAGCGCCTTCGTGGTAGTGCACCCGGAATGCCGCCCTGAGGTCATCGACATCGCCGATGCGGCCCGCTCCACCGAGGGCATGATGAGCCTGGTGAAGGAATCGGACAAGACCGAGTTCATCATCGGCACCGAGCAAGAGATGCTGTACCGCCTGGGTAAGGAGAACCCCGGGAAGACGTTCTATCCCGTGCCCGGGGCCGTCTGCCCCACCATGAAGCTGATCACCCTCGACAACGTCCTCGCCGCCCTGGAGACCATGTCCCCGGAGATCAAGGTCGATCCGGAGATCGCCGCGAAGGCCAGGGCCCCGCTGGAGAGGATGATGGAGATCGGCCGGGGAGACTGAACGGTCGAGCTCGAGCCGTTCTGCTTTAAAAAATGGCCGGGGGAGTCCCCGGCCAGACAACCTTTCTTTCCCAGATGCGGACTGCCCTTTTCTGTTGAGCAGAGCTTCTTGCTCATCTAAATTACAACCGTCCCCGAGCGGCTGCAGAGACAGTCCTGCCTGCAAGGTAAGTTCTGGCCATCTCGACCGTGCGCAGCGGAACTCTCCGCTCCCATTCGTTATATACTCCCGGGACCCATGATATTCGGAGGAGCGGAACAGGCTGGCACGTCCTTCTCAGTAAGGATGGCAGCCCCCTTCGCGGTGGGACATGCACAGGGGCGGCGAAAGATGAGGACCGGCGGCTACGACGTGCTGGTGGAAGCGAACGAACGCATGCTGAACAGGGCCCTCGCCGCCGCCTATCACGCCTCCTTCTTCTCCAGGTTCAAAGGCTCCGTGGTCCCGCGCTCCCAGCTCCCCTTCACCGGCCTGGCCCGGGTCGACTACGATATCCGGCTGAGAGAGCCGCCCATGATCGACCTGGTGCCCCAGGACCGGGTGCGGTTGAGGGCCAGCTTCGCCGTGGTGCTGACGCTAGCCGGCAAGGTCAGGGTGCCGGTGAACGTCACCGCCAACATCCTCGCCAAGGTCCTCCTTGATCAGGAGTCCCGGCAGGTGTCCGTCGAGCTCGTGGAGATGGGGGTGGAGGAACTGCGCGTGGGGGGCAGGCACGCTCCTCCGCGATGGGTGCTCCCGCTGGTCAATCAGGTGCTGTCCGCGGAGATCCGCTCCAACCTTCTCGGCGAGGTCACCAGGGCCATGGGGGTCTCGACCTTCTCCCTCCCCTCGTCAATGCTATCCTCTGATATCGTCAAATTGGACAGGGACATCCCGGTGTCGCTATTCCCCGGATTTCCCGGGGTTACGCTGGAGGTGCCCGAGTTCGAGGTACCCCTGGCATCCATGATCCCTCATGAAATGGTCGGCCAACCGGACGGGGCCCCGGGGCCGACCGTCACCGCCGGCCACTTCGGGATCATCAACAACAGCTGTCTCGCCGCGGCCTTATCCTTCCAGAACGAGACGCCGGGCGACCCCCGGGGGATCAAAGATTTCATCGGGGACGGGGACATGGCCATCGGGCTGTCGGAGGAGTCCATCCGCCGCATCCTGGACGACGTGTGGCCTTCCGTTCCCAGGACCATCCGGGGGGGCGGGCGGGTCGACGTCGACGACGCCAGGGAGCTCCTGGACAGTCTACGGGGACTGCTGGACTTCCCCTCGCACCTAAGAGCCCTGGGGTTGGAGAGGAGGACCACGAAAGTGGCCCGGGCCTGGGTCGACTACGACGCCCTGGTCACCCCCGACAAGCCCAACGTCCGGCTTATCGACGGGGGCACCATCGAGATATTCGACACCATGGTGGACGTGCGGGTCAAGGCCACCGCGCGAACGAGGCTCCTCACCACCACGTCCAGGGGGATGAATCCCTTCTTCCCGGCCTGGATGGGCAGCAGAGAGAAGGCGAGGAAGCCCGAGGTCAAGGAGCGCGACACCGTCCTGTACGAATTCGACCAGTATCTGCACGTGGACCTCCGGAGAGCGGTCGCCGAACTCGCCGTGGACGGCGACCGGCTCATGGTCAAGGCGGTGGACGTGGACTTCGACATGAGGCAGATCAGCCTCCCCATGGCGCTGCCCAAGTTCGTCCTGGACACCATCACTAACATGATCGAGAGAAGGATCAAGGGAGGGTTCCCGCCCGTCGACCTTACGGCCATCCTGAACGACAGGGTGCTGTCGCGGGCCCCCATCCCCATGAACCTGAAGGCTAAGAGGGTCACCGGCGAGGGCAGCGAACTCATCATCGTGGGCGACGTGGTGTTCAAGGACATCCCCGAGACCGTGTCCACGCTGCCCAGCTTTATCGCCGACTCCCGGGGCTGCCGGGTGCACCGGGCCGACTGCCCCTCCCTGGTCGGCGTCCGGGAGAGGGACAAGGTCGGCTACACCTCGCTGTACGCCGCCCTCGCCCACGGCTACCTCGGGGCCGACGACTGCCTTCCCGCATACAAGGAGGGGCTGGATGCCGACAGCGCGGTGGACCTATCCGTTATCAATCTGGACCTCTCGGGCATAATCGCCAGAGGGGAGGGGCTGAGCAGAAAGCTCGCCGAGGCGGCCGCCCGGTGCGTGCCGGCGGAAGGGCGGCCTGAGCCGGCCTCAACCGGCGAGCCCCGCGATGGAGCTATAGATGAAGTACAGTGCGAAGACGATGAGGATGGTCCCGCAGGCCCCGTAAAGATACCTATACCTATTTCCGGTCCAGAATGTCCTGGACCTGTTGACGGCGAGGCTGACGACGAAGAACCACCCGAAATCGCAGGCAAGGTGGACCGCGGCGAAGAGCGGGACGATCCATAGGCCGAACCCGGAGGCCAGCACGACCAGGGACGCGCCCACGGTGGCCCACCACAGTATGAAGTAGGGGTTCGCCGCGGTCAGTATGATGCCCGCCACCACCGAGCCGTGCTTCGAGTCCTTCCTGCCCGGCTCGTCGAGCTTGGCTCGGAACATCGATGCGCCCATGTGGAGAAGGAACACGCCGCCCACCAGGCCGATGGCCGCGAACACCGTTTCGTTCCTCAATATGGCTTCCAGCCCGAAGAATATGGCGATGATCAGCGGTATCTCCACGATGGCGTGGCCGACGGCCATCTTGATCCCCGCACGCCCGTCCTCGAGGCCGCGGTGGACGGCCGTGGCGAACATCGGCCCGGGCATCAGCGCTCCGGACATCGAGATGAACGCCACCATGGCCAGGAACAGCAGCGGATCGGAGGTCGCCTCCATGTTCCTGTCAACAACGGCCGGCTATTTAGTCATGACCAGCGCCCCGGACCTATTCCACGATGCACTCGTGGCTGATCAGTAGGGTCATGGTGCTCTTGATCCCCGCGAAGTTCCTCACCTTCTGCATCAGCAGGGCCTCCAGCCCTTCGAGGGTCTCCGAGGAGACGATGACCACCACGTCGTACACACCGTAGACGGCGTAGGCCCTCTCCACTCCCTCGACGGAGCATAAGCGCTGCGCGACCTCTTTCTCCTTCCCCACCTCCACGTTCAGGAGCACCACCGCACCGGGCATCGATGCTCATTGGCAGCCACGCCTAGTTCAATGTTGCTCCGCACAAGGAATAATATAACCAGTCGGTCGTCAAGGGGAGGGGGGATACCCCTCCGTGATGATAAGAGGGTCAGCGGACCCGCCGGGGTATGATGAGACCTTCTAAGCTGATTCAGGGGCCCCCTCGCCCTTCTTGTCCCGCTCGCCCTGAGGCTCCCGATCCAGGAAGCACTTGGTCTTGAGGCATATCCTGGTCGTGTCCGCCATCAGTACTATGTTCGCGAGCATCATGGGCAGGGCGATGAGCCAGTTCCATTCCGTGGCCATTCCCGGCACGGAGTTCAGGGAGAAGCCCTCGCTGAACAGCAGCAGGACGTACATGAGGGCGAGCCGGACGATAAGCCATTTATCCCTCACCGCCCACACCAGGAAGAACACGAACAGCATCACGAAATAGTTCAGGTGGGCCATGGGATAGGTGCAGAGGAACATGACGGTGGTGAGCATCGCGCCCCTCCAGATATCCAGCTTCCACCTGTGTATGAGGTAGTAGGACAGCAGCAGGACGGCGACGGTCAGTCCCGCCCCTATGAGGCCGTCGATATGCAGGCCGCCTTTCGACAGCAGGGAGATGACGGACAACCCCGCGCTACCCTCCCGCTCCAGAAGATAGTAGGAGGGGAAGTGAAGGAACTCCATGGGAGCGGCCAGCAGGAACGGGGCTGCGATTAGGAGGGACGTGGCGACGGCCACTCCGATGTTGATGAGCTTCTCCTTGACGCTGTCGAGCTTGATGAGCAACACCGGGTAAAGCACGATGGGAAGGAACTTGGTCCAGAACCCCGCCGCGGTCACCGCCCCCGCCGTACGGCGATAGCCGTGGAGGAACAGCAGGATGGGGAGAATATATATGAACGCCACGATGGGCTCGTCCTGGATCCCCCAAGTAGCGTCCGGCAATAAATAGGGGTTGGCGATGTAGATCAACGCCACCAGGAAGGCGTAGTAGTCGTCCCAGCGGCGCATCACCGTGTAGATGACCAGGCCGGTCAGCAGCGGGAACAATGACAAGTATATCTCATACGACCACCACTCCCCCCCGAGCAGCTGGGCGGGGACCAGGAAATAGTTGATCAGCGGCGGCGATTCTATGTCCAGGTCCCGGTACAGCATCCCGCCGTTCAGGATGACCTTGGTCCTTTCCTGATAATATTTCAGGTCGGGCGTCTCGCCGAAACTGGAGTCCAGCCAGGAACGGACCCCCAGCCCGTCCAGGGCGATGAAGCCGCCGTAAAGGACCATGGCGGCGAGGACGAGCGCGGCGATCTTCTGGCGGTATGTGAGGGAGCGCAGCCTCGCCTCCGCCCGCTCGCTCCATCTTCTGGGATCGACATCGGCACCCTCGGCCCTCTTCCGCCCTGCCAGCTTGAACCTCACCCTTTCACCGACCGGATGCTGCCCAATGACCGTCCTGGATATATCCATTTTGCCGGTGCTGCCATCTTCGCACACCGCGCCCGCTTGTTTTTTCGCTGCCGATGGAACGTTCGACGGGCCACCCCAGTGACAGGCCAGCACTATCGTTCGAAAATTATTAAAGCCACGTCCGGATTACTTCTCTCGGGATGCACGGGATTCGAGTAGGTGGACCGTAGGCGGCCGCCTCATCAGCCATTAGCCGTTAGCGGAGCGTTTCCGCGAACGCGGGCGGGCTCACCTGAGGACACTTTACCCAGACCTCCAACACCTCAAAGGTGGTCATGAGCGATAGCAGCCTGTTGCTACAGATAGGGGTCCTGATGCTGGTCGCCTTCATAGGGGCGACCATCGCCAACAAGGGCAAGCAGAGCGTTATTCTGGGCTACATAGCCGCAGGCATTCTGGTCGGCCCGTACATCCACTTCGAGATCGGCCCGTTCGTCTACAACGGGGTGATCGAAGAGGTGGGCCTGATCGACACCATTTCCCAGCTGGGCCTCATACTCCTCATCTTCTTCGTCGGACTGGAGTTCTCCATCGACAAGATCAAGAAGGTCAAGGGCCCCGCGGTGATCCTTTCCATCATAGATGTGGGGATGAACCTGTTCGTGGGCTTCCTCCTGGCCGCGGCGCTGGGGTGGCCCCTGGTGGACGCCATATTCCTGGCCGCGGTAATGGCGATGAGCTGTTCCGCCGTGGCCATGAAGACCCTCATGGAGCTCGGCCGCCTGAACAGCTCCGAGACCGAGTACATAATGGGAATGATCATACTCGAGGAGTTCATCTCCATGCTGTTCCTGACCGTCGTGGGCGGGCTGGTGGTCCCCTCGGGCGGGAGCTTCTCGCTGACAAGCATGGTCGTGGGGATGGTCGCGTTCTTCGCGTTCTTCGCCGTCCTGGCCCTGTTCGTAATCCCCAAGGTGGTCTCGCGGCTGGCCAAAATGAAGAGCGACGAGATGTTCGTCCTGTTCATGCTGGGGATCATATGCGTGTCCGCGGCCTTTGCCCAGCTGTGCGGGGTCCCCGCCCTCATCGGGGCCTTCTTCATAGGCATGGTGTTCGCGGAGACCAAGGTCATGGACCGGATGGAGAAGAGGATCGCCCCCCTCCGGGACGCCTTCGCCGCGGTGTTCTTCGTGTCCTTCGGCATGCTCATCGACCCGGCCATGTTCGGCTCGCTCATCTGGGTGATCCTGGCGGCCGCGGCCCTGGTACTGATCAACGAGATCTTCGTCATGTCCGCCGTCGCCTACCTGGTCGGGTTCGGGCGGAGGACCTCCATGACCATCGGCGCCTCGTTCTCCGCCCGGGGCGGGGAGTCGGTCATGTACGCCACGGTGGGCAGCAAGGCCGCGGGCGCGGTCAAGGGCGCCGAGCTCGTCCCTATCGCCGGCGGCCTTACCTTCATAATGTGCATCCTGTGCCCGTTCTTCATCCGCATGAGCTATCCTTTCGCCGACTACCTCGCCTCCAAGATGCCCAGGTTCATGGCCTACGGGGGCGCGGTGATGTCCCGCACCCTCGGGAAGATGATCCTCCCGGGAGGCTACAAGATATTCCGCGCCAGCAACCAGGTCCTCATACCCCTGGCTGCGTACATCGTGACAGTAATAGGGGTGGCCGCGACATCCGGGGAGCTGCGGCTCATCATGGCCGCGGCGGCGACAGGCTCCATTGTCATGGCGTGGTTCTACCTTCGCTCCAGCCTCCGGGAGGTGGCCGCCCGGACCGACTACCGGAACCTTGGGACTATCCCCGACAGCCACGATCTCATAGCAAAGTACATCGCGTCGGCGGTGAGCGTGGGCCTGTTCGCGGTTCTGGTGGTGGCCTTCACCTTCGAGCAGTATTGGCCTTCGGTGCTGGTGGTGCTCGCGGCGTACGCAGTGTGGTTCCTGTACCTGGCCAAGATGGTGCATGACCGGACCTGCGACTCCTCGCTGTACGCGAGGCCCGTCCAGCGCCTCCCCCAGGCGCCGGCGGGCAAGGCCCCGGAGACCCAGTTCCGGTACCGGGTCAGGTGGAAGGAGATGGAGAAGGGCCCGGAACGGTGAGCCCGGAGGGCTAGTGCACTTTCGGCCACCTCATCTGGGTTCTTTTTATATCTTCCTTCGACATCTGGTGACGGTCCGTTCAGGACCCTGGGAGCGTTGCACGCGTTCTCTCAGTATCGTGCAGTGACGACATGCGGGCCGATGAAGAACCTTTGGAAACGATCGAATTCGTCGTTCTTGGCGAACCCTCACCGGAGGGAAGCACCAAAGCGTTCTATATCGAGAAGCTGAACCGCGCGGTCATCACTCACCAGAACCAGAAGGGCCTGCAGGCCTGGAGGAACCGCGTTGCCACCGAGGCCCAGCGGGCCATCGTGGACCGTCCGTGGGTCTCCGACTGCGGCTGCGCGTACGCCGTGGACGTGGACTTCGTTCTGTCCAGGCCGCCGTCCATTCCCTGGCACCGAAGGCTGCACCCAACTGTCAAGCCGGACATCGACAAGCTGGTGAGAGCGATCAATGACGCTCTCACGGGCATCATGTTCCCCGACGACTGCCAGGTCGTTTCCATGCGGGTCTCCAAGGACTACAATGACGGCGTCAGGCCGGGGGCGTACATCAAAGTGTCGCGATACACCAACGCCGTCCCCAAGCCCCGGAAGGAGCAGCCTGCGAAGAAGGGGAGAAAGAAAGCGAAGGCAGCCCCCGAGGCCGCCGAGGAACACCCCTACGACGACCCCCGGGACGATTAAGGATTTTTCTAAAAATGTTTCAAGGGACCAGGCGGACGCGGTCCCGGGGGAACAGTATGGTCTCCCTGATGTTCGGCAGGTCCAACATCTTCTGGACGAGGCGCTCGACACCGATCCCCCACCCGCCGTGGGGGGGCATGCCGTACTCGAACGCGTCGAGGTAGAACTTGAAGGCCTCGGGGTTCAGCCCCTTCTTATGCATCCTGGCGACCAGGCGGTCGTAGCGATGCTCCCTCTGCCCACCGGAGGATATCTCCTGGCCCTTATAATCAAGGTCGAAGGAGTACGAGTACGGCGTCCCGTCCTTTTCCATGATATAGAACGGCTTCGCTTCCTCCGGATACTCCACGATCCAGTACATCTCGTTGCCTTTGGCCTTCATGATGTCTCCGAGGAGCTTCTCCCCCTCGGTCCCGAGGTCGTCGCCGAGCTTGATGTGCATGCCCTCGCCTGCTACCATCTCCACGGCATCCTTGTACTCGATGATCGGGTAGGGGGCCCCGGGTACAGCGACCTCCTTTCCAAGCAGCTCAAGCTGCGGCTTCGCTCTGTCCGCCACGCCGCCGATGACGTACTGGGTACACCGCTCGATGAGGTCGAGCACGTCCTTCATGGAGTCGATGAAGGCCATCTCACCATCGAATGATATGAACTCGGAAACGTGCCTGACGGTATCGGACGGCTCGGCGCGGAAGGCCGGCCCGATCTCGAACACCCGGTCCAGGCCGGTGGACATCAGCATCTGCTTGTACAGCTGGGGTGATTGCGCCAGGTAGGCCTCCTGCCCGAAGTATCCCAGCTTGAAGAGGGTGGCGCCCCCCTCGGCCCCCGACGCCACGATCTTGGGGGTGAACACCTCGGTGAAGCCCTCGCTCACCAAGAACTGGTCAATGAGGTTGAGAGTGATGGACTTGATCTCGAAGACCGCCCGGTTCTCCGGCTTCCTCAGGTCCATGAAGCGGTGGTCGAAGCGGGTGTCCGCCTCCACGTTCACCTTGTCGATGACGCCCATGGGGAGGGGGGTCGCCGCGGGGCTGAGGACCTCGATGCTGGACGGTATCACCTCGACGCCGCCCTTGGCCTGGGGCGCTGCCTTCGCGGCGCCCTTTATCTTGACCACGGACTCGCGGGACACCGAGGTCAGCACACCCATCACCTCGGGAGCGATCTTCTTCTTGGGAGCGGTTATCTGGACAGTTCCGAAGCGGTCCCTCAGGACCAGGAACGATATTCCTCCCAGGTTCCTGACGTCCTGGACCCAGCCCTGCACGGTGACGTCCTTCTCCGCGTCGGCAGGGGAGAGGGACTTGGAATCGCGAAGCGTGACATCGCTCATAGCTATATCGGGGCCGTGGATGGCCTGGAGCACTATAAAGATAGTGGGGTTCGGGCGCGGCGCCACGTCCTTGGGGAAATCCAACATGCCCACAACACTTCTTGCCAATAAACACAACATGTACCTGATGGCCTGCGACATTGTCCTTCCAGAGTTATTCATACGGGCACCTGCACGAAGAATGCATATCATGATGGACAGATACTTCTCGAAGAAATAGGAGCGCGACAAACTGGAAGAGCATGTAAGATCTCTTCTCAAAGATCACCACGCTGGCAACTTCGCACCGCAAGTTCAGGTAAGCCAATTCGATTCCGAATCAAAAAAGGAACTGCAAGTGCACGATTTTGTTGTCGGAGCGATTTTTCAGCATGTCGAAATGGGCGTGGACACCTACTTGCGCATAATAATGGACAAGATTGTCTCTGGACGAATTTTGTAACAAAAAGTAGCAGCCCCCAGAGGGAGTCTTGCAGCGACCGCCGTCCGACGATCTGTACCGCCGGGACCTACCTGCTAAACAACGCAAGGCATTTGGAGATTATTAAGATTTTCTAATAACCAGAATATTTCAAATGATCATAAGAATGATTGCTTCTAGGCCAAGTACGCTTTTGAAGCACTGACCGTCTCGCGGGCACCAAAAGGATAAAAGGCCGGGCCTTGGAATTACTCCACCATGACCGTGAAGATCGAAATCGACCGGGAAGGCTGCATCCAATGCGGCAAGTGCTACAACGACGAATGCCCTGCTGTCTTTTCCGAGTCTGAGGACGGCACTTCGGACGTCAAAGAGGAGTATCGGGTGGGCGGGGACGTTGCGAAGGGAGAAGCGCCGGACGACAAGTTCGACTGCGCCGCCAAGGCGGCCGAGGAGTGTCCCACCAACGTGATCTCCGTGAGCAAGTAATATCATCTCAAAGAGCATAGCGGGGAACATACTGGCAGGCCGCCTATCCGATCATGGGGCGGTCGGCCTGCCATGGCAAGTATTTATATTGCAAGTAATATTTCGAGGATACAGTAAGGGGAAAGTAAATGTCAGATAGGGTTACAGTATCAGTTATCAAGGCAGATGTAGGTTCCGTCGGAGGACACGCCCGCCCGCATCCGCTTATGATGAAGAAGTGCGAGGAAAGGCTCGCCGACGGCCTCAGGGCTGGCACGATCGATGATTATTACGTTACCCGCGTGGGGGATGACATCAACCTGTTCCTCACCCACACCCGGGGAGAGAACAACAGGGACGTTCATGGTCTGACCTGGGAGGCGTTCATGGACGCCACCAAGGTCGCCAAGAGCATGAAGCTGTACGCCGCCGGCCAGGATCTCCTTACCGATGCGTTCTCCGGTAACGTCCGAGGGGCCGGACCCGGCGCCGCCGAGATGGAGTTCAAGGAGAGGGGCGCTGAGCCCATGGTGTTCTTCATGGCCGACAAGACCGAGCCGTCCTCCTACTCCCTGCCGCTGTGCAGGAGCTACATGGACCCCTTCACCACCACCGGCCTCGTCATCGACCCCCGGGCCCACGAAGGCTTCAAGTTCGAGATCGTGGACGTGTGCGACTCCAAGAAGGTGGTCATGTCAACTCCCGATGAGACCTATGACATCCTTACCCTCTTGGGCGATACCACCAGGTACGCCATCAAGAAGATATGGAGCAAGAGCAGCGATATCGGCATCGCCGCGGTCGTTTCCACCGAGAAGCTGAACATCGCCGCCGGCAAGTACGTCGGAAAGGACGACCCAGTCTGCATCTGCCGCGCCCAGTCCGGCCTTCCCGCCGTGGGCGAGCTGCTGCAGCCATACATGTTCCCCGCGCTGGTGTCCGGCTGGATGCGCGGCTCCCACTATGGCGGATGGTACCCCTGCGCGGTGGACGATTCCGACCCCGTGTTCTTCGACGGGCCCCCCCGCATATGCGCGGTGAGCCTGCACGTCAGCAACGGCGTGTTCCAGGGTCTTGAGGACCCCACCTCGCCGAGGGGCACCCACGTGGCGCTGGACTACTTCAAGGGAAGCTGCTGGGACAAGGCCAGGAGCGATGCGGTCAAGGCATCCATCTACATGCGCCGCCACGGCCCCTTCATGCCCGCTGTGCTCGGCCCCGAGGAGATGGAGTACACCACCCGCCCCGCTGTGCTGAAGAAGCTCAAGGAAAGGATGGAAAAACTTGAGTAAGCTCCGCACCCCCGTGGTCATCGTGAACTTCAAGGCGTACGCCGAGGTGGAAGGCCCCCAGGCCGTCCGCCTGGCGGATATATGCCAGGAAGTGTCCGATGCCTCGGGCATCACCGTCGGGGTATGCCCCCCCACCACCGAACTTTCCGCGGTGGCCAAGGCGGTCACGGTGCCGGTGCTCGCGCAGCACGTCGACGCCAGGTCCCCCGGCGCCGCCACCGGCTGGGTCACTCCCCAGCTTGCCGCAGGAGCGGGAGCGGCGGGGACGCTGCTCAACCACTCCGAGCACCGCATGGTCCTCGCCGACCTCGCTCAGGCCATCCAGATGTGCAAGGGCGCCGGCCTGGCGACGGTGGTATGCACTGACACGGAGGCCACCTCTGCGGCCGCGGCGGCGCTCGACCCCGACATGGTGGCTGTGGAGCCGCCCGAACTTATCGGCGGCAACATCTCGGTCACCGAGGCCAAGCCGGAGATCGTGAGCGACGCCGTGAAAGCGGTGCGCCGGGTCGACGAAGGCATCGAGGTCCTGTGCGGCGCCGGCGTCAAGACCGGCAAGGACGTGCGGAAGGCCGTCGAGCTGGGAGCTTCCGGCGTTCTCGTCGCCTCGGGCGTCGTCAAGGCCAAGGACCCCAAGGCCGCCGTCGAGGACCTGATAAAGTACCTCTGATGATTATGGGCGGTAGAACGCGGTCCTCGGGTGGTCCGTGGACAGTCTAGGCCGTTCGTAGCCGATTGACCAGATATGTTCGGAAGTCTGTTGGCAAATGGACCGGGTCGGGGCGTTCGCCCTTGGTCCTTCCATCGATCACGGCCTTCGTCATCAGCGTGAGATCCTCTATCCCGTCCGCCGTGAACCCCGCCCGCGTCAGCATTCTCCCCCACTCATCCGGCGGGATCGGCTGCAACGCTACATCCCTTCCGAGAACATCCTCGAATGTCTTGACTATATCCAATGAGCTGTATTCCCGGGGGCCCAGGACTTCTGCCACTCGCTCCTGAGGGGCATCGCGGACCATTGCTTCGGCCAAATATGCCGAGATATCGAGCGGGGAGACCATCGACAGCTTCATTTCCGGAGGGAAAAGGGTCGGCAATATCCCCTGCGCTTTTACCAGGTCCAGGTATCCGGTCCAGTTGCTGTAATAATAGGTCGGCCTGACGAACACCTGTTCGACATCAAGCCCCCAAAAGGCGCGCTCCAGCAGATATGATGCGTACAGGTCCCCCGAGCCCGGTCCGAGCTGCGCACCCATGGTCGAAAGGCCCACTATCTTGTTTACGCCGGACGCCTGGACAGACTCACGATAATTGCCGAGCATCACGCGAACGTCATCGATGTGGTGCTCCGACCAAGGGTCCTCGGGGGTCAAGAGGAAGGCGGTCCCGCCGCCATGAAACGCCCTCTCCAGCGCTTCCCTGTCCAGGTAATCGGCGACAGCGATCTCTGCCCCCATCTTCTCCAGCTCGCGTGCTTTGGCCCCGTTCCTCACCACGGCGCGTACCTCTCGCCCTTTCTTGAGAAGGCCCTTGGCCACCCCAGACCCGACCTGCCCTGTGGCTCCCAGAACTATGTCCATATTCCGCCTCGTCATACTGTCAAGAAGCTCCTGCGATTTAACGGGTTTCCGCACCTTAACTGTAGCACCAGCGGTTATTTTCTCCACCGTCGGTCCCGTGACGATGAGAGGCCACAGCGCATGTTTTCTCGTGTTGCTGATCGTCATCCCCACTGTTCTCCCCGGCCTCTCATCACAATCATGGAAGGACAGCGCAGTTCCTGCTGCTGGGGAGTCCGGCGGGCTCCTCATAGCGGAGGTGTGCCCCGCGAGGCCGGTCGAGTACGTGATCATCAGGAACTGCGGCGGGGATGTCAATCTCAACGGGACCGCGATCTCGGACGGGGAGGGAACGCTGAGTTGGACCGCGCATTTTGTCCTAGCCTCCCTAGCCGAGGTGGCCATCGCCGCTGACGCGTCCACGTTCGCCAAGGTCCACCCGGGCATCGCCTGCCTGGAGTTCACCTCTCCCCAGATCAGGAAGGCCGGGCGCTTCGCACTTGCCGACACCGGGGACGAGGTGCAGCTCCTGGACGGCTCGGGCGCCCTGATCGACATGCTCGCCTACGGAAAGAGCGCCTATTCCGGCCCGGGGTGGAGCGGCGCCCCCGCTCTCAAGGGAGGATCGGCCGACGCCCTGGTGCGGGGCGGTCCCGACACCAACTCCTCCTTGGACTGGTCCCCTGCCCCGCCGGGAAGGAGCGCCCTGATGCCGGCGGAGTTCCCCGCGGTGGTGGAGCCTTTCGCGATGCCGGAGAACGCCGCGGAACGGCTCGTCAGGGAGATCCAGACCGCTTCCGTATGGGTCAAGGCGGCCGTGTACGAGCTCACCGATCCCGTCGTCGTGAACGCCTTCGCGGCGTGCGCGGGGAGGGGCGTGAACGTCAGCGTGCTGGTGGAAGGGCAGCCGGTGGGCGGCCTGTCCGCCGATTCCCGCGCGGCGGCGACCGCGCTGCTTGACGCCGGGTGCGACGTGAGAGCGCTGCGCTCCCAGGACGCGTACAAGCGGTACGATTACCTTCACTGCAAGTATCTTATCGCCGACGGCCTGCGCTCGGTGGTCATGTCGGAGAACTGGGGCTCCGGCCTGTGGAACAACCGGGGGTGGGGAGTGTGCGCCCAGAGCTATGGCCTGGTCGAGTACCTGGAGGGCATGTTCGATGCTGATTTCAGCGGGCAGATCGATGTCTCCGCTAACATCGAGCCCGCTCCCTACTCGGGACAGGGGGCGACAGCTCCAGGCCCGGTTTCCGAGCTGGTGCGGTGGAGGGCCGCAGTAATCCCGATAGTATCCCCGGACTTCTCCGAAGAGGCGCTCCGCGGGATGATCGCCTCGGCGCGGGACCGCATATTGGTCCAACAGATGTATTGCCAGGAAAACTGGCTCGCCTCACCGGGCCTGCTCACTGACCTCATCGACGCCGCGTCGCGGGGAGTTACGGTGAGGCTTCTCCTCGACAACACCTTCTCGAAGGACGAGAACTTCAAAGTGGCCGAGGCCATCAATGCCCTGGCCGCCCGGACCTCCGTGGACATGCAGGCCAAGGTCGTCTCGTCGTACCACGGCATCAGCATTATGCACAATAAGGGGATGATCATGGACGACTCGGTCCTGATCTCCTCGATCAACTGGGGCGACAGCGCGCTCCGGGACAACCGGGAGCTGGGCCTCCTGGTCCGCTCGTCCGAGATATCGGGCTTCTTCTCCGATCTCTTCTGGGCCGACTGGGCCGATGACCCCCTGCCGCCCACCATGCGGCTGGGACACGAGCGGATCCTCACCTATGCCGGCATGCCGGTGCTCCTGGACGGGAGCAACATCACCGACCGCTCCGGCATATCGTTGATCGCCTGGGACCTGGACGGGGACGGCCGCCCCGATGGGACCGGAGCCAAGTTCGTCGCGGTGTTCGAGGAAGGCGTCCACGTCGTCACCGTGACCGCTTACGACCGATACAACAACTCCGCGCAGGGGACCGTGACTGTAACGGCGATGCCGCTCCCGGGGCAGCAGGGCGAAGACCGAGGCGGCCTTCCATACCTGGCGGTCCTGCCCCTGGTCCCGGTGGCAGCGTTCATCGTATTCAAAAGGATTAAAGAACGGAAGGGACATTGAATCAAAGGTGTACCTGAGGGGATTCATGAGCGACGACCTGCCGTCGGTGTACCGACTGGCATGCTCGACCTTGAGCGAGAGGTATGATCCGACCATATTCACTACCTTGTCGTCCTCTTGGCCGGAAGGCTTCATCGTGGTCGAATCGCCCTGGGGCATCAAGGCGTTCATACTCGGCATCCTGACCTCGTCGGTGCACTCCCGCGTGCTAATGCTGGCCGTTTCTCCGGAAATACGGAAAAAAGGGGTCGGCTCCATGCTCATGTCCAGATATCTCGAGGAAAGCAGGAAGAAGGGGGCCAAGGTAGTGTCACTGGAGGTCCGCAAGGGCAATGTTCCGGCCACCGAGTTCTACCACAAGTTCGGGTTCCAGCCGATGGACGTCATAAAGAACTACTACAATGACGGCGAGGACGCCTACCAGATGCAGCTGTTCATCTGAATCCGCTTCACTGATACGCCCGGTCGTCCCTGATGTGCTCGTTCTGGAAATAATAGGGGGACTTCTCTTTCTGCGCGGAGGATATGTCGGTGCCGAGCCCCTTCATGTAGGTGCCGTAGCGCTCCCTGATCTGCTCCTCCACCGGCCTGGTCCTCTTCTGAGCGGCCAGGACATGCTTCTCCTCGATGAGGCAGTCGCCCAGGCTCACCGCAAGATCGCCGGATGAGCGTATCAGGCCGCCCAGCTCGCGGAGCCTCAGGGTCAGGGCGCCCTCCTTTCCGTCGAGGACCTTGGCGCGGTACCTCGCCTCCCTTATGATGGCTTCGATGGCCGAGCGGGAGGCGTGAGGTATGCGGCCGTCCGTGTGTATCTCCTGGGCCATGAACTGCGCCAGCCTGGCGCGGTTAAGCTCGTTGTCCTCCATGCAGGTGTCCACCAGCACTTCGTAGCCATCCCCGGCGATGCGCGAGCGCAGGGGGGACAGGATGTTCTCGAGGTCCTGGATGTTGCATGCTGCCACCAGGATGAAATCGGACGGGACGTTCTCCACTTTAACGGAAGCACCGGCGGACTGGGGGTTGCGGCCGGAAATGGGGAACCGCTTCTCTTGCATGGCGGTGAGGATGGAACGCTGCATCGGTCCCAGATGAGATACCTCGTCCAGGAACAGCACTCCTTCATGAGCTTCGTGAATGGAACCAGGTATGACCCTCTCATACGGAGGGGAGCCCAGCTGGGCGTGCCCGCCGTAGGGGTCGTGGCGCACATCGCCGAGGATCTCGGTCTCGCTGGCGCCGGTGGCGAGAACGAAGGGGTTTCGCTCCAGGGGGACCAGCACCTTGCGGGGGCGCTGCCTCTCCAGCTCCCTTCTTCTCTCCAGCGCGCTTTGGTCCAGCATCCTTATCATCTCGCCGGCGCGCTCGAAGACCACCACTTCCTCCTTTTCGCCCCTCTTCCGAGTGGTGGTGACCTTCTCCTTGCCGGGGGCCAGGCCGGGCGCGGCGCCGGCCATGGATTCCATTAGGTTTCCCAGGATGTCCCCGAAGGGATTGCCGGGCATCCCCGTGTCGGCCTTGGCCTTCTCGCACTTGGGGCAGAAGCGGTCCTGTGGTGGAGAATAGGTGCCGCAGTTCTTGCAGCGGTATCCCAGCCGCTCGGCCACGCTGGGCGGGGCGTTGTGGGGGTCTATGAGGTCTCCTTCGGCGGAGCCCTTGGACTCCCTCTCCCTGGAGACCTCGTCCTCTCTCTTGACCTCCACCAGCGGCCGTTCGGGGTTCTCGGGGTTGTGAACGACCCGAACCTCCTCTTTCGGCCGGGGAAGGTGAAGGGCGAGGGCCTGAGCGATCATGGACTTACCAGTGCCCGGAGGGCCCACCAGGAGGAGGTGCCTCCTCTGCCTGGCGGCGATCCTCGCGAGCTCCACCGCTTCGTCCTGCCCGATGACCCTCCTGAGAGGGTCCTTCGGTATCAGGATGTCCGCGGTGGTGGCGACCGAACGGAGGTCCGGTTCGCCCTGGATGTCCACTTTTTCGCTCATCTCACTCGTTCAGGTCGTCCTTGGTCCAGACCTCTACCGCCGTAGGCTGCTTGGTGATGTTGCCCATCTTGGTGCCCACGATGGTATTGATCTTGCCCTCGGCGGCGATATCCATGATCCTCTGGGTCACGATGCCGTCGAAGACCACCGCGCCGACCCCCTTGGGGCCGGCCTTCAGGGTGTTCACGAGCTCCCTCACCGGGACCTCCTTCAGCAGCTCGCCGTTGGAGTCCAGGATCTTGGCCTTGGACGAGGAGGACAGCTCGTTGATCATGGTCTTGTACTTTGCCTGCGACTCGGACAGCTTCTTGACCGGCTCGGGAACGTCCGCGGGCTCAGGCTCGGAATATGCGTCAGCTGGCTCGGCCGCAGCGGGCTCGGCGGGAGGCAGCTCCCTTGCAGGCTCGGCCCTTTCCCTCTCCCGGGGCTCCCTGCGCTCGCGCCTTTCCTCGCGGGGCTCACGCCTCTCTCGGGGCTCGCGGTGCGGCTTTTCAGTCCTCTCGGACCGCGCTTCGGCCTTCTCGTAGCGCTCAGAGGGCTCCTCGCGCTCCCTGGCCTTCTCCTCGCGGGGCTCGGGGGCCTTGCCGTTCTCGCCGGACATGCCGTACATCTCCATGAACTGCTCGCCGGGGATCTTGTTCCGGAGGCACTTCATGATCTGCTTCTGGGTCAGCTCCTCGACCTCCATGCCGCGGGGCGCCCTGGCCACGAAGTCCACTTCGGCCACCTGGAACAGCTCGCGCAGGATGAGCTCGCCGCCCCTGTCGCCGTCGACGAAGGCGGTGATGACCCTTTCCTTGCTGAGGTCCATGACCGTCTTGGGGACGTTCGTCCCTTCCACGGCGATGGCGTTCTTGATGCCCGACTTGAGCAGGTTCAGAACGTCGGAGCGGCCCTCCACGACGATGATGGCGTCGCTGTCCTGGACGTTCGGTCCGGCGGGCAGGCGCTCCTTGCCGAAGTGAATGATCTCCTCGGTCTGCACGCTCTGGCGGACGCTCTCGGTGAGGTCGATGCCGGAGGTCTTGGATTGCTTGATAAGCTCGGTGAGCAGTTCCCTGGCCCTCTCAATGATCTTGGACCGCTTGGTGATGCGAACGTCCTCAATGCTGAGCACGTTGATCTTGGCCTTGCAGGGACCAACTCTGTCGATCGTCTCCAATGCGGAAGCGAGTATTACCGTTTCAACCTGGTCGAGACTTGATGGTATGAGGACCTCGCCCTCGGACTTGCCCTGCTTAGAGCTTACCTCGACCTCGATGCGCCCTATGCGGCCGCTCTTCTGGAGGTCCCTGAGGTCCAGCTCGTCGCCCAGCAATCCTTCGGTCTGTCCAAAGATCGCGCCCACCACGTCAGGCTTCTCCACGATGCCGTCGGCCTGGAGCTTGGCCCTGATCATGTACTTGGTGGTGCTGGGATCGATGTTCATAGTAGTACACCTCTCTTTCGTTCGAAACGGCGATCCCCACGACTAGATGCACGGACACTTATCTGACATCTTGACTGGGCTGCGCTAACAGCACCGCCCGGCCCGAATGTGGCCTTATATCTGGACTTTCCACCTTTGGCCAGGTGGAAATGATGATGGTGAGCATGAAATCAGTCTAGGAACTAAGCCGTTTCACCCCAATAGAGGGAGATGGGCGGTATAAAACTTTCGGTGATGGAACGGCAAATCCAATTATTTTATCAAGGGGGAGAATAATGATGTGCATAACACTGGCTTAGCCCCCGGAGGCTACCCTGATAAGCCTTATGTGATCGCCTTCCCGGAGGGGCTCATCGATGGGTATCGGCGAGTTGTCCCGCACGATAAGGTGGGCGTCAGGATGGAGGCACAGTGCCTTCACGATATCCTCGGGAGTAGCCCCCTCGGAAAGATCGAGATCCAGGTCCTCGCGGCCGCTCCTCACTTTGACTTTCATGCCCCTGCCAAAGGAGGCCGGGCATATACCCTTTTCGCGCGACGTCCGGACTAGCGGGCCATCCGCGGGAGAAAGGCGATGACCATGACTATGACGGCGACCGACGCGCCCAGCGCGATCCCCCATACCACCTGGTCCGCGAGGACCAGCACCGCCATGACCACGAATGCGAGGGCCAGGCCCAGGGCGACGAAGAGCTGTTTGCTGGTGCGCTTATCGACCATTCTTATCTCCCCTCCCGAAGCATCGAGGGAGTTATCATCCTTTCCGTCTCATGGGCACATCGGGACCGGCCCAATAGCCCGCAGCTCAGCAAAAGGGTTTATATGCGGTTGGCTTTTTGCCCTATCCACACGCCGAGGTAGTCTAGCCCGGTAAGGCGGTGGTCTCGAAAGAACGAGATCTCCGAGCGAACCACTGGCGGTCCCCGCCACGGGAGTTCAAATCTCTCCCTCGGCGCCATTCGTCCATCTTATGAGATGATAGGAGCTTGCAGGCACGAGCCTGCAACAATTCCACCGTTCCATATTTTTTAATTTGATTCGACCATCTCGTGGTCGAAGGCCTGAGACCATCGATACGACAGAATGCTGCTTCAAGAACCTTCCCGACAAATATTTCATCGGGCTGGCATTTTTCGCCTTCATACTGTTCAATACTGCCGGTCTGTTAAGCCTGGTGCTCACTCAGCACTGGTTACCTCAGCTGTTTGGCATTTCCCTTTTCCTGATGCTCTCTCTGTTTGTCATGACGCTCCCCTATTGAACACGGAGCTCATTCGGCGCCCCGTCCTCGTCTGCATCGCAGAGGAGGTCCGCTTGGAATTCAGGGCCAGACCTCCGATGAGCATCCCCTTTGAGACTGTTGAATGGGTCGACTCTTCCCCCGGTGATCCTAAGACACGAGCGGGAAGGATCAACCGGGGAGGGAAGATGAAGATCAGGGGAAGAAAATACCCGATCCCGATAGGCTACGAGGCGGCCTCGATCACCTCGATGGCGCCTTGATGACGCCCTTGCCCCACACCTTCTCCTGCATCTCGTTGGCCCAGCTCTCCATGTCCGACGGGAACGCCTCTCCGAACTTGTCGGCGAGGAACTTCTGGGACTCCTGCCACAGTTCCAGGTCCTGGTCGGGGTCCATGTAGCCGTCGATGGTCGGGAACACGTAGTCCTCTTCCTCCAGGATGTGGTGGCGCATGTGCTTGACCAGGTCCAGGGTGTTCTTGGCCAGCCCCTCGCGGTCCCATGCCCCTACATCCTTGGTGATGGCATCGGCGAACGACCTCGCCTTGCGGTGGTCGTCGATCAGCTCGGGCATCATCTCCTTGAGCTTGTCCGGACCGTCCGCGGCCAGGGGGAACACGAACTGCTCCTCCTTCTTGTGGTGGTACTCGTCCATGAACCGGATAGTGAAGTCCGCGAACGGCGGGAACAGGTCCCGGTGCTTCTCCGTCTCCCCGTTCTGGACGACGTACTCCATGACGTCGAACACCTGCCTCAATATGCCATGGTCGTAGGAAAGAAGGGTAATGTTGATACGCATGACCCGATATCGTCGGCGGGCATATCTATCTCTTTTCCCAAAATGTAGATTATCCCCATCATCCAACCGGTCCAGGAGGTTAATATAGCGCCCACTTCCAAGATGTAGCATCTCCCCGCCGCAAAGCTTGACGTCGTTCAAGGCATCGGGGAAACGGAGGCACTAGATGGAACCGGAGCTCGCAACCCTCATCGATCTCGCGCTGGCCCAGGGCGCCGATTACGCCGAGGCCAGGTACCAAAGTGACAGCTACGAGAGCAGCCTGCTGAGGAACGGCGTTCCCGAGGTCTCGTCCTTCGAGTCCCGCCGGGGAGTGGCCGTTCGCGTGCTCGCCGGCGGAGGCCTGGGCTTCGGGGCGACCGGTTCACTGGCCAAAGGTGATCTCAGGGCGATGGTGGGAAGGACCGTGCGCAGCGCCAAAGCGGCGGCGGGGCTGAGGAAGGAGCCGATCCGCATGGGGGAGGCGGAGATGGCCACGGGGTACGCGGAGAAGAGGCCCCGCGTGAAGTTCGGGGACGTGGAGTTGGAGGACCGCATCGCCTTGCTGAAGGAGGCGGACTCCTCGGCGATGGAAGCGGCCAAGAGATCGGGCGTGAAGCTCGTCGGGCGGCAGCTCAGCCTCGACGTGTTCACCACCGAGAAGTACATCGTGAACTCGGACGGGGCGGACTTCCGCAGCAAGGTCCCGAGAGTGGAGGTCGACGTTATGCTCACGGCAGCGGAAGCGGCCAAAGGCTCGGGGCAGAGGTCCTTCTCCATCGGGGAGAGCGGGGGCTGGGAGGCGGTGGAGCGATGGGACCTGCCGTCCAAGCTGGACCGGGAAGCTGCCACGCTGGGTGAGATTCTCCTTACCGCGGTGCCGTTCGACGGCGGGAACATGGACGTGGTCCTCGGTCCGGAGGTCGTGGGCATAGTGTCCCACGAGTCCGCCGGGCATCCCGCGGAAGCGGACCGCATGCTCGGCAGGGAGGCGGCCCAGGCGGGGGAGACCTACCTGGGGCAGGAGGATGCGGGAAGGAAGATCGGCTCGGAGGTCGTGAACGTGGTCGACGATCCTACCCTGGACCGCTCCTTCGGCTTCTATCTCAGCGATGATGAGGGCGTGAAAGCAAGGCGGAGGTATCTTATCAAGGAAGGTCTGGCCAACGAACTTCTGCACGACCGGGAAACGGCGTACCGGATGGGCGCTGCCAGCAACGGCTCCTCCCGCGCCGTGGCGTACTACCGCGAACCGATCGTGCGCATGGCCAACACCTTCGTCGAGCCGAAGGACCACAGCGTGGGCGAGCTGATCGAGGGGGTGCGCAGGGGAGCGTACATAAAGAACTTCATGGAGTGGAATATCGACGACCGCAGGTACAACCAGCGATATGTCGGGCTGGAAGCGTATTTGATCGAGAACGGAAAGCTGGGGCCGAGGCTGAAGAACCCCGTGCTGGAGATCTCCACCCCGGCCCTGTGGTCCGCGGTGGACGCGGTCGGGAAGGATGTCGAGTTCGCCGCGGCGCACTGCGGCAAAGGTGATCCGATGCAGGCCATACCGGTGTGGACCGGAGGCCCCCATATGAGGCTCAGGAACATTCGCCTGGGGGGATCGAAGTGAACGGCGAGGAGATCTGCCAGCGCGTCATCGAGATGTGCAGGAAGGAAGGCGCCACCGATGTGGTGGCTTCGATCGGGGAATCGGAGGAGACCATGGTCCGGTTCTCTAACAACGAGATCACCGTCATCGACGATCTGGATCAGAAGGTCTGCAGCATCTTCGTGAAGGTGGAGGCGCGCAAGGCCGGGACGACCGTGGAGGACCTGTCGCAGTCCTCCCTGAGGACCGCCGCGAGAAAGGTGGTGGCTGCGGCCAGGAACAGCCCTCCCGCCGATGCCTACGTGCCCCTGCCCAAAGGGCCGTTCAGGTACGATCCCGAACTCCGGATGTCGCCCCCCGTTACCACGGACCCGGACGTCCTGGTGTCCTGGACCAGGGGGGCCATCGACGCCGGGTTGAAGGAGGGCGCCGAGAGAATGGCCGGCTCCCTCATCGCCAGCAACGGCACCTACACCATGGCCACCTCGGGGGACGTGGCGGCGTCATCCGCGGGTGGTTCGCTGGAGATATCGCTCCGGGCGTTCGGAAAGGACCACGCCTCCGGGCACTCCGTCTCGATCTCCCCGTCGGACGGGATGTTCAGCCCGGAGAGAGCAGGAGCGGAGGCGGGAGAGTACGCCAGGCTGTCCGCTTCGCCGGTGAAGGGGGAGCCAGGCAGTTTCCGGACCATCCTCGGCCCCCTGGCCTTCGCCGGCCTCATGAACCAGTTCGGACGGGTGTCCTCGGCGTTCCTTGTCGACTCAGGCATGTCTTTCCTGGGCGGGAAGGTGGGGCAGAAGCTTGCGCCTGAATGGTTCTATTTATACGACGACGCATCCATGCCCAACACCTACGGCTCCTCTGCCTTTGACGCGGAGGGCCTGCCCACCCGGCGGACGGAGATCATCGAGGATGGGGTCCTGAAAAGCTACCTCCACAACTCCGTCACTGCTCAGAAGTACGGGACCGGGTCCACGGCCAACGCCGGACTGGTGGCCCCGCGGCCGTTCAACCTGGAGGTATCGCCCGGCACCAAGGAGCTGGACGAGCTGATCGCGGAGGTGGACAGCGGTATCATGGTCACCAACGCATGGTACCTGCGGTATCAGAACTACAGCACTGGGGACTTCTCTGTCATCCCCCGCGACGCCATGTTCCTCATCAAGAAGGGCGAGGTGGCCGGCTCCCTCAAGGAACTGAGGATATCGGAAAACATGCTCCGCCTGGTCGGGGGGATTCAGGAGGCATCCAGAGAGAGGAAGTGGATAAAATGGTGGGAGGTTCGCACCCCCACTCTATCTCCGTCCGTGCTGGTGGGGGACGTGCGGTTCACCCGTTCGGAGATTTGACACTCTCACTCACGTGGGATTCTAAGATCGACATCGTTCATGCCGGAGCCTCCTGAGGGGTATCAATGCGCCCTTTGCATGCATCCCTGTATACATGCAATCGACCATCACCTTCTCCCAGAGGAGGACGCAGCGCGATGTTGAACGACGCGTTCACGTCGGCGTGGTCAACGTGCCCACAATGAGGACACGTAAAGTCCTTGCCGTCCCTGTTACCTATCCTGCCACAGCGTGAGCGCTGTTGGCTGGTGTAAGCAGGGTCAACGTAGGCGACCGGTACCCCGCGCAGCTTGGCCTTATACTCTATTTCTTGCTGGATCCGATAGAACTCCCAACTGTGCAGCGAGGCCCTGGACGACCTGGATGTGCGTGCGGTCTCTCTGATTCCGTCCAGCCATTCTAATTTTATACCGCACTCTTGCCGGACGGCTTCTTTCACTATGGCACTGGTGACCTTGTGGTCTATGTCCTTAATTTTGCGTTTCTCCTTGTTCCTTATTTTCTCTTTGGCCACCTTCGGGTGGCCTTCTTTGTAGAGGTGTCTCCGCATCTTGGAGTACTTCTTGTGGATGTGCGGCACTTCCTTGCCGTACTTCTGGACCTTGCCCGTGGCCGGATTAGCTACAACGGCGATGTGACCGGTCGAGTTAAGATCCACGCCAATCCAATTCTCGACCTCCCGGACCGGGATTTCATTGATAGTAACGGTGATGTGCGCACACTCTTCGTCTAACTCGACTTGGTTGACCTTCTCGAACATCGGGAGGTGGCTGATGTCGAGGCGAAGCTTGAGACAGGAGATGTAAAGCTCTTTACGGTCAGAGATCACCCTCGACGCTCGGCCTGGAAGGGTCAACTTGACGCTGTGAATGGCTCTAAGGTTGGAGTTACGATAGTATTCCTGAGGATTTGGTTCGAGATCTCAAAAGGCAGGCCAATGTCCTTGACGTCCTTAGATGTCCCGTAACCAACGCGGAGGGCATACTCCGCCACCTGCCTGGCCTTCACTAACTCTGCACTTAAATCCCTGTTGTGCTTGAACTTGAAGGTCAGGAGCATACAATCTCAGAGCATGTGGAAATATTAACGTCTTGAGGGGAGATGGCCGAAAGTGATTGGTGTCGCAATTCATCCCACAGTCAAGGTCGTGGAGCAAGATAGCCCACGACCTGTTAGTTCGCTCCACCCAACACTCCGGCATTTCAATGGGCTCCCCCGCCGGAGTGGCCAATTGATTTATACAATGGCCGTCCAACTCTCGATGGCCCCTTGAGGGAGGGTAGCTCTGATGGAACTCTTCGACAAGATCAAGGCCGAGCACAAGGAATTCAATGACCAGATGACTGGATTGGTCGGCAGCGACCCCGTCTCCCGCCGTGAAAAGGTCATAGCGCTGAACACGTTCGTACTGGCTCACCAGAAGGCAGAGGAGGAGACCATCTACGAGGCCTTCAAGGAACTCGACGGCGTCCCCCGATCTATGGCGCTGGTCCGCTGCGAAGAGCACCATGTCCATGAACTCCTGACCACGGAACTGGAGGATGAGGAACTCGCGGACGATATCTGGGTGGCGAAATTGAAAGTGCTGATGTTCATGTACCAGCACCATGCCAGCTACGAGGAGAAGGAGCTGTACGACATGGCCGTGGACTACTTCACGGACGATGAGATCAGGGAGTTCCTTAAGAAATACGAGGAGGTGGAGGGCCGCCTGTTCGCGGCGGTCCGGTATCCGCCGCCATCATCGGAGGTTCTGTCCCGCGGGCAGTAAATTAGATTATTGCGCCAGCATATGACCGCTTATGAGCGTGCGGGACGTTCTGGAACGATACAGGAAGGGCGAGCTGAGCTGCGATGAGGCCGAGCGCCTGGTGCGCATGGACTACGTCCGCGGCATCGGCGAGCACACTATTTTCGATCCGCGACGCTCCGACCGCAAGGATATCCCCGAGGTGATCTTCGGCCAGAGCAAATCGCCCCAGGCCGTCGCGGAAATAGTGAAGGAGGTCATGAGGGACAAGGAGGTCCTGCTGGTCTCCCGCGCCACCAAGGAGCATTTCGAAGCGGTGCGCGGTGCCATCGACCCGCTGCCGGCGCGCTATGAGGAAGGGGCCAGGATGATCGTGGCGGGAGGGCGAAGGGGTCCTCTGGACCGAGGCAGGATCGGCATCCTGGCCGCGGGCACTTCCGACGCGCGGGTGGCCGACGAGGCCAGGGTGGTGGCGGAATCCATGGGCGTGGAGGTCATGGCCGCGTACGATGTGGGCATCGCCGCGTTCCACCGGTTCCTCGACCCCCTGGTCGGCATGCTCGATTCCGGCGTGGACGCCCTGGTAGTGGCGGCGGGGATGGAGGGAGCGCTCGCTTCGGTGGTATCCTCGCTATCCGATGTCCCCGTCATCGGGGTGCCCACCTCGGTGGGATACGGGGCGGGCGCGGAGGGGCAGGCCGCCTTGCTCTCTATGCTGCAGTCATGCTCCCCCGGGCTGGCGGTCGTCAACATCGACAACGGCGTGGGAGCGGGGGCCACCGCCGCATTGATAAGTATTAGGTGCTGTCGCCACAAATAGTGATAGGGATCGTTATGAGGATGGCGACCGGCCGGACGGACAACAAGCGGGCGGCGGAGCATTTCTACGACCTCGCCCTGGCCATGGAGATACAGGGGGAGCACTGGAGGGCAACCTCGTACCTGAAGGCGGCCCACAGCATCGAGGAGCTGGGGGAGAGCGTCCGGTCCATCAGCGAGCGCGGCGAGCTCCAGAAGATCGAAGGCGTGGGCGAATCCATCGAGTCGAAGCTGGACGAATACCTCGCCACCGGAAAGATAGAGACGCTGGAGAACGTGAGGGACGTTCTGCCGGAGGACATCACCCTGTTCCGGAACATCCCCACTCTCGGGACGAAGCGCACCGCCGACCTCGACATCGTGCTCGGCGTGAGGTCGGTGGACGAGCTCCTGCGGGCCATCTCCGAGGACCAGCTGCCCAAGGTACCCGACCTCAGCGAGGAGATCGAGCGCAAGACCATGGAGTGGCTGGTGTGGCGCCGCGAGGAGGCGGCGGAAGTTCCCACTCCCAGAGCGGTCAGGTCGGCGAATTTGATCATGAGCTTCCTCAAGGCCGGCGGCGAGGTCGGACGGGTCGCGCTGGTCGGGCCGGCCAGGAGGAAAGCCTCCACCGTGGCCAACATTACTCTGATATTCGCTTCCGACCGCCCCGACCTGGTGGTGTCCCGCTTCGCTCTGTGCCCCGAGGTGCTGGAGCTGACGGTGGTGGAGAGGGACCAGGCGGTGGGAAAGACCGCCTCGGGCGCGGCGTGCATGATCAGATGGGTAAAGGACGAGGCTTTCGCCTACGAGCTGGTGAGGTCGACCGGCTCCGACGCTCATGTGAAGGACCTGGCCGCCAGGGCCAAGGAACTGGGTCACCGCTTCACCGTCGGGGGGCTTGGCAAGGGGACCCAATGCTCGGAGGAGGAGATATATGAGGTGCTGAACTTGCCGCCCCTTTCGCCCGAGCTGCGGGAAGGACGCGCCCTCCCCGACGGCCCGGTGGCGGAAGCGCGAGATCTTCTGGGCGACCTGCACGTGCGCGCCGCGTCCATCGACGGAACGCAGAGGGTGAGCGAGATAGCCGCGGCGGCCAAGGAGCTGGGTCATCAGTACGTGTGCTTCTGCGACCGAGTAGGCGGAAGGAGGATGGACCTCCCGGCCCTGGAGCGCAGGAACGCCGCCATCGACCGGGCGGCCGACGCGGTGGGCATCGACATACTGAAAGGCGCGGAGGTGGACATCGCCCCGGACGGGCGGCTGGACTTCCCCTCCTCGGCGCTGGACCGCCTGGACCTGGTCATCGGTTCTGTGAACACCAAGCTGTCCATGGGCGGGGAGGAGACGACCCGCCGTGTGCTGAGGGCGCTCGACGACCCCAACCTGGATGTGCTGGGCCACCCCACCAACCGGGTCATAGGATTGCGGGAGCCGTCCGCTATCGACCTGAAGGCTGTGGCCGCCAAGGCCGCCGAGGTGAACGCCGCTCTGGAGATCAACGCCTACCCCGACCGCCTGGACCTTTACGACGATGTCATTTACAACCTTTATGAACAGGGAGCTTCCTATAGCATAGGCACCGATGCCGCGTTCCCCAACGAGATCATGTACTGGGACTGGGGGCTGGCCATGGCCAGGAGGGCGCTGCTGCCCCCGCAGAGGCTGCTGAACTCGAGGACCGCGGACGAACTCAGGGGGAGAGGCTGGAGGAAGTGAGCACCGAATGAGCATGTTCATAAGGAGCAAGGACAAAGCGCCCCAGCTCCGGTCCATGACCCGTGATGACATGGAGGAAGTGCGTGAGGTGGGGCAGATCGCCTGGTCCGACCTTGCCACTCATGACATCGGCCGGAAGTTCAAGTACCCCAAGCGCTCGGAGAGGATAATCGACGCCTACCTGTCCAACGAACCGGGCGGGTGCATCGTGGCTGAGGAGGACGGAAAGATAATAGGCTCGGCGTTCGCCCATGTGTGGGGCCGGATCGGATGGATCGGACCGTTGGAAGTGCTGCCGGCCTGTCAGAGCCACGGGGTCGGGAAGCTCCTTCTGGGCGCCAGTGAGCAGCATCTCCGGGAACGGGGGTGCGAGATCATAGGACTGGAGACCATGTCGCACATCCCCAAGCACATCCATTTCTACATGTCATCGGGATATCGTCCCAGCTCGCTCATCCTCATAGTGGAGAAGGTGCTGCGCTACGAAGGGCGGTCCACCGCCAGCGTGGTGGAGCCGGGGGGCGCCGGCATAGAGGGGGCCATGCCGGCCATATCGCGCCTGAGTGCCAAGGTGAACCCCCTGCTCGACTATTCGAGGGAGGCGGCCGTCACGGTAGGGAAGCGGCTGGGGAACGTGTACATCTTCGAGGAGGGCGGAGAGGCCCGGGGCGCGGCGATAATGCACTCCTATCAGAGGGGCGAGGAGGCCAGCTACTCGTCGATCAAGGCGCTTCTGGTGGACCCGCAGGCGCCCAATCCCTTGGAGATAATGTCCTCCCTGCTCTCCAAGTGCGAGCAGGTGTCCCTGGAACAGGGCAAGAACCGCCTGCTCACCCGCTTTTCCGGCGACCATCTGCAGCTGTACAATGTGCTGCTGTCCCATGACTACATGCTCAAAGGCGCTAATGTGCGCATGACCAAGCTGGGCGACTACCGCGAGAACGGCTCGTACCACATCACCTCTTGGGCCGGCTGAGCTGCGGACATCCCATAGATCAGCTTCGCTCCCGGGACCGGCCCCGTCTCTTTCGGTGGACGAGGTAAATCGCCGTCAGCACGACGAACAGCGCCAGGACCAGGAGGTCATATCGATCGACCACCGCCACCGCCATCTCCCAATCCTGGCCAAAATACAGGCCGATATACGCCAGGATGAAGCAGAAGGGGATGGAGCCCAGGAAGGAGAACGTCGCGAAGCGCCGCAATCTCATCTTGGCCAGGCCCGCAGGGAATGGTATGAGGTCTTTCGCTACCGGAACGAGCTGGCAAATGAAGACCACCGGATCGCCGTGTCTCTTGAACCAGCCTTCGGCCGTTCTGATCCTCTCTTCCCCCAGACCAATGTACTTCCCATAGCGCTCGGCGAAAGGTCGTCCTCCCCACAGGCCAACAAGGTACATGGAGACGGAACCGAGCATGCTGCCGAACGCTCCTGCCGCCGTGACGAGAGCTATGTCGTACCTCCCCTCATAGCAGAGCGCTCCGGCGAACCCCATCACCGCCGCGCTGGGCATCGGGACGATGGTAGCGTCCAGCGCCATCAGGAAGGCCAGGCCGGGGTATCCCATGGACGAGATCAGGTCTTTGACGAGGAAGACGCTGGGTTCGAAGAACACCACGATCGCCTCAGGCTGTCACAGAGGCTGCCATGGCGATGGCCGCAGGGGCGCGTTCATCATGGGTGCACCGCATAATGCTTCCTCGGACGATCAGCTCTTCCTGGGCGGCACGATTTTGTACACTCTGCCCGAGCTCCCACTGGGCCCCTGGGTATCTGAAGTGAGTACATACAGCTCATTGTCGATATCCTGGCCGAACGCCAGGACATATTCATTCAATCTGTCCCTGCCCTCGATGATGATCTCGTCCATGACCCAGGCACCCCCGTCCGGAGGAGGGGAGCCCACGAACATCCGGCCATCGGCCCTTCCGTGGGTGCCGCTCAGGTCTCCAAAGATGTAACGGCCCCTGAGAGAAGACATCGCCCTTCCCCTGTAGACATACCCGCCGATGACCACCGATCCGATGCCGCCGGACCTGTTCGAAAGATTCCGGTATTCTATGATGGGATCGATGAGCGGTTCACCGCGGAAACCGGTGGAGGAGCAGCCCAGGCGGTCGGCGGCATTGTCATTCGGATCGAAGCAGTGAGAGCCTTCTTTGAGGTTCCACCCATAGTTGCCGCCCCTGACGATGATGTCTATCTCCTCCCAGCGGACCTGTCCGGCGTCACCGGCGAACAGCTGACGGTCCCCACCGGCATCGAAGGAGATGTGGTACGGGTTCCTCAAGCCGTACGCGAAGATCTCGGGGGGCCCTTGGCCATCAGTGAACGGGTTGCCAGGCGGGATGCCATATTCCTTACCGTCCGACCTGCCGTCCACATCGATCCTGAGTATCTTGCCGAGCAGAGCGTTGAGGTCCTGCCCGTTGCCCGTTCCGGGCGTGTGCCCCTCGTCCTTGTCGTTCTCTCCCCCTCCATCCCCCAACGGGACGTACAGATAGCCGTCCGGTCCAAAGGCGATGTGCCCTCCGTTGTGGTTCATCTGGGGTTTGTCCAGTGACAACAGTACTCTTCTTGAGCCGGGGTCCGCTCTGTTCGGATCGTCTTTGGCCGCCCGGTACTCGACGAGGTGGTTGGTGCAGTTCCATCCCTTGGGCGCTCCATCCCGGAGGGGCGCGCTGTAGAAAAGGTAGAACTTTCCGTTGGTCCTGAACTGGGGGTGAAAGGCCATCCCGAGCAGTCCCCGTTCATCGTATTTCGGGGCCAGCTCCACGATCTCATCGGCAATGTCCAAGAACGGGGTTTCCTCCCTGGTGCCGTCCGATCTCAGCACGAGCACCTTTCCGGCCTGGTCCACCACGAACAGGCGGCCGGACGAGTCCGGCGGTGCGGCCAGGGCCACAGGGTTGATGAAGTCCTCCGATACGATCTCGATCCCTACGGCCGCCGGGAACATCTTTTCCCTCGCCTCTTCGACCGGGAGCGGTCGGGGCCCGCTAAACGCCTTCTTGAACATGCGCTCGTCACCACTGTCCGTTGCGCCTCCATCGGATAAATAAGTTCCATGACCAGATGGTCTGGGCCGAGGGGTGGCCCGGAGAAATCTACTTAAACCCTGGCCTGGGATTGAATCGGATGGGTGCTCTGTTGGACAGGTTCGAGGAGATCATGAAAAACGCGGGAGGTCCGGGCGAGGAAAAGAAAGAGAAGATGGCCAAGGAGAATCAGGAGAGGTGCAATTGCCCTCCCTGTCCGACATATGCCCAGTGCGCAGAGGAGAAGGGCGAGCTGGTCTTTTGTCTGCGCGAGAAGAGCTCGTGCATCAAGGATACAGTGGTGTGCTTCTGTCCTGATTGCCCGGTGCATAAGGACCTTGGCATGGTTAACATGTACTACTGCCTTCGCGGCGATGAGATCGAGCAGCGCGGTTCGGGGTCGAGAAAGTGATCGTCCGGAACATACCTTCGACATTGGGCCGGGCCGACGCCCGGGGACCGCTGCCATGAAGCCTATCGAGAGCTGGTGGACCTTCCCGGGGTTCCGCCTGGAGCACTTGGCTACCGGCCTGGATAAGCCGGTAAACATCGCTCCCGTTCCGAACCCCGGAAAGAGGCCGGGCGACCCGTTGCTGTACGTGACCGAGCTATATGGGCGGGTGCGCGTGGTGACCAATGACTGCCAAGTGATAACGTATGCCGAGGGGCTCCTGAACTATCGTCCCGATTTCATCTTGCCCGGCTCAGGTGAGTCCGGGGTGATGGGGATATGCGTAGAGACGCAGAGCGGTGACCTCTTCATATCCATGCTCTACAAGGACGGCAATGATTTCAAGGCCAAAGTGGTCCGGACCAAGAGCAGGGACGGACTTAGGATGGAGTCGATGGCGGCCGTGATAGAGGGGATCCCGTCGGTGCTCGGCGCCCATCAGATCCATGCCGTGACCATCGGCCTTGACGGGAAGCTGTATGTCAATGTGGGAGATGGCATGAAGCGGTCGGAGGTGGCCCAGGACGACAAGGACCTGCGGGGCAAGGTCCTCCGTATGAACCTTGACGGCTCGATCCCCTCCGACAACCCTGACCCGGAGAGCCCGGTGTTCGCCAAAGGGCTGCGAAGCCCCTTCGGCGCGACCTGGCGGAAAAGCGACTCGTCGCTTTACATCTCTGACAACGGCCCCCGCACGTACGATCGGGTGGCCAGGATCCAGGCCGGAGGGAACTACGGGTGGCCCATGGACATGAAGCAGAACTCGCTCTTCTGGTGGACCTTCACGCAGGCCCCCACCGCTCTCGCGTTCATGCAGGATGGTCAGTTCCCCCAGGAATTCCATGACCACCTGTTCGTGGTGCTTGCTGGCCCCGCTCGATATCGCGCTCCCTCCATGAAAGGCAAGAAGATCGTGAAGCTTGAGCTGGACCGCGATGGTTCGGGGATCAGGTCCTACGATGAGTTCGTTGCCTATACCGGCGAAGGGATCGGGATGCCTGTCGGCATGGCCTTCGGCCGGGATGGCATGTACTTCACGGACCTGCATGGGGAGGGGAGCGTCTATGGCGCCGAGCCCCAGGGCAACATTTTCGTGGTGAGGCCCGAATGAGCGCTAGAGGAACGAACATGGGGCCGCCAAGATGCGTCAGGGAGATCAGGAGCAAGAGGGTCCCGGATACGGAGGAGAACTTTGAGATGTGCTACTGCAAAAGCTGCCCCACCTACGACGAATGCACGAGCAGGAAGGGGGAGAAGCTGTATTGCTCTAGAGGAAAGAGCGGCTGCAGACTGGAACGGCGGGGATGCGTTTGCGGCGAGTGCAATGTGGCCATCAAGTACGCGCTGTCGTCCAATTATTATTGCATTGCCGGCGTGGCCAAGTTCTGACCGCTCACTTCCGGCCTCCTGCCTTGGAGCGCACGGGGTCCTTCGCCGGGATGAGCAGGAGGCCGGAAACGGAAAGGATCATTCCGGCCACCAGGAAGGGGGAGGCGTTTATTGGCCCCGCCGATGCCGGTATGAACGCTGTCAGGATTATCGGGCCGATGAACGAGCCAAGGTCCCCCATGGTCCTGAAGATCCCCATGGCCCCTCCCAGGTCCGGTGGCGGGGCCACATCCGTCACGTACGCTCCTACGGAGCCGGAGAGGCCCAAGGCGAAGCCGAGGGCCGACATGATCACCGCGAAGGTGAGCAGATCGGTGGCCAGTGGTATCATGGCGGCTACGATACCGCCGAAGAGCAGGCTGGAGAACAGGAACGGTTTCCGCCCCAGGCGGTCGGAGAGCGAACTGGCCGGCAGCAAGGATAAGAAATTGAAGCCGGCCGACAGCGTCAATGCCGCCCCCAGTTCGACGGTGGTCAGCCCCAGGTTCCTGACGGCAAAGAGCGGAACGATGGTGGAGACCAGGCCGGCGCGGAGGATCGAAGTGGTGAAAAGGCCCGCGTTCACGGAGGTCAGGGTATAGTTCCTGAACGTCCTGGTGATCTGATGAAGATCGACGCTCGCTCCCCCCGCCCCTTTGATGGACGCCCCGCTCACCAGGAAATATACCATCGCGGCCGAGATGAGCGTGAAAGCGGCGTAGATGAGGAAAGGCCCGCTCAGCCCGTATGCCTGTCCGATAAGGCCGCCCAGGACCGGCCCGCTGGTGGTCCCCAGGAACTGGAGGCTGATGAACAGGCCCAAATGTCTTCCCCGCTTAGCCGGCGGGGCTGTCCTGCTGATGCCAAGATATGATGTGGTGAAATAGATCGCCGAGCCGATCCCTTGCACCGTCAACCCGATGAGGAGCATCCAGTAATCGACCGCGAACGCTGAGATCATGGCGGAGGCGGCCACGATCAAAAGCCCCCCGAGCATGAACCGCTTTGTTCCCAGCCGATCGGCAACGATCCCAGAGGGCATATCCAGGATCACCTTGGAAATGGCCGAGGCCGATACCAAGGCCCCCACCATCACGATGGATACGTTGAACGTCAGGGCATAGAGGGGCAGGATGGGGGCAACGGTCCCCAGGCCGAAATTGACCAAGAACCCTATTATGGAGAATATGAGAGTGGACCTCAGAGCCAGCTCCATGATCGACCGGTCGTTCCGCCTTTTCGAGCCGCCTCCCATACGCCCTGGCATCCCGCCCTATTTGTCATTAGCGATTTTGGAGCGCTGGAAACGTCCACCGGGCCGGCGACGCCGATGCCGTTACGATCAGAGAATGCCCGGACCAGGCTCCCGGAACTTCAAAAGATTGATAGCATGGATGCCATCATACCCCCGAAAGGAGAACGAGAATGAAGATAGCTATTGCCGGCGCGGGAATGTCTGGGGCGTACATGTACAGGCTTCTGAAGGAACGGGGGTTCGACCAGGTGGACCTGTACGACGTGAAGAGGACCACCCGCTGCGGCCGTCATCCCTGCGCGTGGGGAATGTCCCCGTCGGCAGAATACCGCCGGCTGGTCTCCCGCTTCGCCGATCCCGACAAGTTCATCATGCTGCGCACCACCGAAGTGTCCATAGAGGGCGTGAAGATGCCCGGCGATGTCGTGACCGTGGACAAGCCGGCGCTGCTGGACGATCTCACCGGCGGCGTGCCCATTTTTTACTCCCCGATACAGACCCAGGAGTACGATAGGGTCATCGACGCCACCGGGGCCGAGCGCGCCTACCTCGGACCGATGGATGGGCAGGACTTCGTCGCCGACACCATCCAGTATCGGATCAGAAGCCCCCAGGACCTGGGGATGCGGTTCAACCTGAACTCCATCGGGTACGAATGGTGCTTCCCCCTGGGGAACGGCGAATATCATGTAGGCTTCGGGAACCTCAAGGCCTCCACGGCCGAATACCAGCTATCGATAAGCTTCGATCCTTCCGAGAGGGTCACCCGCTGCAAGTGCCTGAGCAAGATCCGCCTGACCTCCCCGCTGAGCTCCCAGCCGTTCTATCGCGGCAACGTCGTCGGAGTGGGCGAGGCGGTGGGCGCGGTGGGCCCCATCGCCGGCGACGGCAACCTCTATGCCATGCAGACCGCCGAGATGCTCATGGACGACTGGGACCGCCCCGAGAGGTACGCCCGGGCCGTTCTCAAGAAATACAGGTGGATGCACAAGGAACGCCTGGCCCTGGAGAGGCTCCTGGGCGGCCACATGCCCACGCTCTCCAATGCCCTGACCTTCAAGCAGCACTGCAAGCGGGCGGGCATCAAGATGACCGTGCCCCACATAGTGTCCCTGTTCAGGAAGATGCTGGATTCGTCCTGAGATCTTCGCCATGACGGGCCTGGCGCCCGGGCATATGTTAATTGCCATTGAGCGCAGACGTTCTCGCCGGCATGATAATGTCGGGAGAGGGATCGGGCCGCCAGGGCGGAGGTCGGGGCAAGGGGCTCAGGTGAGCGCATGGACCTCCTTTCCTTAGCGCACTTCGCTAGGATCAAGCCCCTGATTGCGTGGAGCATCAGCGGCTCGGTCCTGGGGCTGGGACTGGCGCTTTACATATCCGGCGGCCGCATCGTGGCGGTCCTCCCCACCGCGTTGGCCATGGTGGCGGTGGTGCTCATGCAATACGCCGCCCACCCCCTCAATGATATCATGGACTGCCAGGTCGATCGCCAGGCCCCCATCGGGGCCACCGGGCGGGTGAAGCCCCTAGTCAGCGGCGCGGTGACCGTGAGCGAGGCCAAGCATCTGACCACGGCCCTGGTGCTGATCATCCTGGCCATCCTCGCGTACTTGATATATCTCCGGCCGCCCCTGATACTCCCGGCGGCCTACGGCATGGCCGCGCTCATGGGATACAACCACCCCGCCGCCAGGCTGGCCTATCACCCCTTCACCGAGCTGTACATGGCCGTCCCGGTGAACGCCATCGTGGTGTTCGTCACATCCTACATCGGGTCGGGGGCGGCGTCCCCGGTGGCGGCGGCAGTAAGCGTCATCTTCGGTTTCGCCTCCTCGGCGGTGTTCGTGAGCATGATGAGCATGGACCTCCCCACCGACCTGGCTAATGGAAAGGTGACCACTGTGGGCAGGTACCCGCGCTCCTATTGGTGCGCCATCTTCCCCGGCCTCGGGCTGGCCGCGGCGGCGGTGTCCCCGCTCCTGCTCTACGACGAGCTGGGCCCCCCGGCCACCGCCCTGTTCCTGGCAGTGTCTATCCTGGCGTTCGTCCCCATCATCGCCTACGGGCTGATGGTCGACCAGCTTCGTCACCGGTACCTGCGGGGCGAGGTCAGGGACCCCGAGGGGAGGGCCGGCCGCCTGAGGCTTCGACAGCTGTACATATCCAGCGCCTTCGCCTTCGTTCTGGCGGCGCTGTTCGCCTCCCGGAGCTGGTGATATCATGGAGCAGCGCGCCGAGCCGGAAGGGGCGGCCAAGATGCCGGACGACAGTGGGGAGCATACATTCCTCCGGTACCTGGAGAAGGTGAGGCCGGCAGTGGACCGGCGCATCGCCGGATGCATATCCGCCCTTGATCCCGACGGCGCCATGGACCCCGAGCTGGTCGCCCTGACGGGGATCGGCAAGAGGCTGCGGGCGGGGGTGTGCATGCTATCGTTCGACGCGTTCTCCGACGACCCCGAGGGACTGGGCGTGGCCCTCGACCTCTCCGCGGCCATCGAGATCGCTCACAGCGCCAGCCTGGTCCTGGACGACATGCTCGACGAGGACGAGGACCGGAGAGGGATGCCCGCCCTGCACATGTCCAAGGGGCGGAAGAAGGCCCTGCTGGAGGCGGTGGGGCTGCTTTCCATGCCCTACTCCATCGCCGCCCGGCACGGGGGAGGGTATGTGGACGACCTCGCCCGGACCCATCGCCGCATGGTCGGCGGCGCGCTCGCCGAACTGGACGTGAAGCCGGAGGAGATGCCGTCCAGGCTATATGACGAGGTGATATCCCGGAAGACCGGTGACATGTTCGGTCTGGCCGCGAGGTTCGGCTCCTCGGCGGCAGGCTGCCCTGCGGACCTGGTGGAGCGGATGGGGCGGTTCGGCGCCGCCGCGGGCAAGGCAATGCAGATCGGCGACGACATCTCGGACCTTCGGACCCCGGCCAGGAGCGGTGGGCCGAACAATGCCTCGGAGCTGCTGCTGCTCCGCTGCGGCGGGGCGGATGAGGTCCTGGCCAAGGCCATCCACGCTGCGCTTCGAACCCTCGACCTGGTGGGCGAGGCCCCCGAAGTTCCGGAAAGGCTTTCCGCCTGGATGCCGGTGCTGAGGTCGTCCCCCTCCGAGATCGCCGCGCTGATGATGAACGAGGAGCGTACTGACAAAGCCTCTCACCGGCACATCCCCTGATGCACAATCGAACACCCTGGCGTCAGCTGCCCACGAGCAAGCTCACGGGCTTGCAGCTAAACTCAGCCTCAACTGCCATACGGCCTTCAGCCTCATCGCTCGCTACATTTGGCTCGCTGACACGGAGCCTGCCGCCCTCCCGTGTAGAGAAGGCGGCGATGTTCCTGCTGGCATTCAGATCCGCGTCCAACGTGAACCTGCACTGGACGCATGTGAACTGCCTTCCTTTTCTATTGTTCTGAGAGACGTGACCACATTTAGAGCAGGTCTGAGAGGTGTGGCGAGGATCGACGAGCATAACTTGCTTTCCCAGGGCCTCTGCCTTATACTGCACGAACTGGATCAATTCGCCAAACGACCAACTGCCCAACTTGCTGTTGAACTTGCTGCGATCCCGTATGCCTGTCAGGTCCTCGAAGACGAAAACATCATACGGCTTGTTCACTATCTCTTTGGCCACACGATGGTTCAAGTCCCGAACAAACCGTCTTTCTCGCCCGCTTACCTCACGAAGCTTCCGTCGAGCGGAGCGAGTGCCTTTGGACTGGAGTTCAGCCTTGAGATGTCTGTACTTGCCTTTGACGTTTTTTAGGTGTTTGGAGTTGTAGAAAGTGTTGTCCGAGCACACCGCGATGTTGTTGATGCCCAGATCTATCCCCAGACGCCTGTCGCCGCCGCTCAGAGGAGGGGCTTCACCCTCGACTACGGTATTGAGGAAACAAGCGTTCCGTCCGACGATAAGCTGGGCGCTCTTTATCTTCCATGACTGGTATTGTCGGTAGTATTCCGGTAGATTGAACTCGTACCGCTTCCTGCCGAAAACCGTGCTAATGGTAAGGTATCCATGTTCCAGCCAGACATTCAACGTTCTCTTGTCGTAACGGATAGAACTGAACGGCCTCTTCCTGATCTTGTGCTTGAACTTGTCCCGCTTGAGCATATCGCTAGCTTGGTCCCTAGCGGTCACCACGAGGCCCGAGGGCAGTGATGGAAAATCCTCTCGTATTCCTTTGTACGTCGCGTGGTGCAACTTGTTCTTGTTGTACTGCTTGTTCATTCGGCCCCAGTCCAAGACACACTGGCACGCCTTGTTGAACTCGTTAACCGTCTCAATGAGTTCAACGGTTCGTTCCAAACGGATCTTGATGGTGCGAAACATCTGGCTAGAGATTGTCAATCAAGAGATACTTCTGGCTACATGTAATTCATCTTTGAAAAGGCGGGGTTTCCGGCGATACTTATTATAAAGTCTAAATAGCCTTGCGCAGTTTGAAAAACTGATATGTTCGGACAGGGGACCTCAGGCTTCGATTCTCACGTCAGATCGCTTTCCTCAGCGGGGGCGCTGCAGGTGCCCGCCGGCTCGCCGTGCGTCATCTGCAAGGGCTCCAAGAACCTCTGCGGGAAGGACCGCTGCCCCCTGATGGTCAAGTTCTACTCCCATTCCAAGACCAGGAGGCTGATCAACGCTCTGGATATGCAAGGCATGTCCCCTCCCGGCATCTTCATCGGAAGGTACGGATACCCGAAAGTGGACATCGGTCCGCTGGTGCCGCCGATGATGGGCGACACCTCGATGATGGACACCCCTGAGCAGTGGGTAGGCAAGTCCATCGAGGAGATCGTGGATTTCCGGTTCAACCTGGTGAGGGGGAAGCACCGCATCGACGCGGTGAACTTCGAGCAGTTCGGGCGCATCGTCGACCAGACCCGCGACCTGGCGCTTTCCATCAACCCGCTGGAGGTGGAGGCCAAGTTCGAGAAGAGGCCGTCCGGGAGGCTTGTCCTGGACGACGAGGTGCAGCCGTTCGGACCGTCGGCCCGGCTCAAGGAGCTGGACGTGGGGAACCCCCGCTACGAGCAGCACGTGGAGAAGGCGTTCTACGATACCGATCTCAGAGCCACCGAGGCGGTGAAGGATCTGTACCGCAGCGGGGTTATGATCTCCAAGATCCAGAAGGCCTTCTCCGTGGGAGCGTTCGGCGTGGACAAGAACCGCAAGTTCGTGCCCACGAGATGGTCGATCACCGCGGTGGACGACATCCTCGGCAAGTCCTTGCTCTCGGACACTAAATACAATCCGTTCATAGGGGACTGGAGGGTGTATGACTGGTACTCTCTGGACAACCGCTGGAGCGTCCTGCTGATGCCCACGTCCTGGAGGTACGAGCTCATCGAGGCGTGGTATCCCAACACCACCTGGAACCCCCTGGGCAGGGAGATCGAGATCATCAGCTCCCATGAGTTCTTCAACGGGCGGAAGACCTATGCAGAGATCGGGGGCTGCTACTACGCCGCCCGCCTGGCCGTGAACGAGCTTCTGACCAAGGAGCGCCGCCAGGCCGGGGCGGTCATATTCAGGGAGGCGCACCCCGGGTACATCATGCCGGTAGGGGTGTGGAACGTGCGGGAGAACGTCCGCGCCGCTCTGCAGACCGAGCCGGCCCGTTTCGAGACGGTGGGCGAGGCGCTGTCGCACGTCTCATCGAAGATGTCCATACCTCTGGAGCGATGGATCGCCGCATCTGGTGTCCTCAAGGACCTGTTCACCCAGAGGAGGCTGGACGACTATGCCTAGCCTTGAATCGTTCGAGGACGGGCGGCCGAGCTACAAATGCGTGGAATGCAAGAGCGCGCTCTCGCTCTCGAAACTTCCGGGCCTGAACTTCGCCATGAACCCCTATCGCGGCTGCGCTCACGGCTGCGCATACTGCTACGCGCCGTACGTGATGAGAGTGCCCATGGCGGAGTGGACCAAGGTCTCGGTGAAGGAGAACATGCCGGCGGTGCTGGCCAGGGAGGTCCCCCGCCCCGGAGTGGTCGGGCTGGGCACTGTGACGGACCCGTACCAACCGCTGGAGAAGGCCACCTGCCTAACCCGCCGGTGCCTGGAGGTGCTCCGGAAGGCGGAGACGGCCACCAGCGTCCTGACCAAGAGCGCGCTGGTTACCAGGGACCTGGACATCCTCCGCCGGATGAAGGCGGTGGAGGTCGGGATAACCGTCACCACCATCGACGACGAGCTCGGGAAAGCGCTGGAGCCGGGGGCGTCCCTCCAATCGGAACGCCTGCGGGCGGCCAGGGAGCTGGTGGACGCGGGGGTGCCGACGTACATCTTCCTGGGGCCGATCATCCCGCTGGTGACCGACGACCGGCTGGACGACCTCATCTCCGCCATCGCGGACACCGGGGTGAAGAGGGTGATGGCGGACCGCCTGAACCTGCGGCCGGGAATGGGCGCCAGGATCACCGAGGCCCTGGCACGGGCCGACCCGTCCCTGGCCGAGAGGGCGGCGCCGCTGTTGGACGATCCCGGCCATTACTCATCGGTCATGAGCAGGATAGAACGGGAAGGGAAGGCCAGGGGGCTGGAGGTCTCGCGTGCCTTTTAAGCCCCCCTCGTCCGAACGATCAGATGGAGCGATGCCATGATCTTCTATTTCTCGGCCACGGGGAACAGCAAGCATGTCGCTTCGAGGATCGCGGCAGGGATGGGGGAAGACATCGTCGCCATCGCGGACTGTGTGAAGGAGCAGAAGCTCACCTTCGAGGCGGAAGAAGGGGAGAAGATCGGCTTCGTCGCTCCGGTCTATTTCTGGGGCCTGCCCTCCACAGTACGCGACTTCCTTGAGGATCTGGAGCTTCGGATCCTCACCCCTCGCCGCCCCTACATCTATCATGTGGCCACCTTCGGAACGACCACGGGCCAGGCTGGCCGGATGGTCGACGAGGTCCTGAGGAAAAAAGGCCTGTCGCTGGACGGCAGGTTCAGCGTTCGGATGCCCGACACATGGACTCCGGTCTTCGATCTCACTGACCGAAGCAGGATCGAGAAGATGAACCGCGAGGCCGAAAAGGAGATCGCGGAGGTCGTCGAGAACATCAGGCGAGGGTCCGTTGGTGACCTCAGCCGCCGAAAGGTGCCCCTAGCCTTGGTCAGGCTCTACTATCCCCGTTATGAGACTTATCGAAGGACGCAAAACTTCACGGTGGAGGACAGTTGCATCGGGTGCGGGCTGTGCGCGAGGAAGTGCCCGGCGGAGGCCATCGAGATGCGGGAGGGAAGGCCGGCATGGGTCAAGGAGAAGTGCGTGCTTTGCCTGGGGTGCCTGCACCGCTGCCCGAAGTTCTCGATCCAGTACGGGAAGGGGACCAAGAAGCACGGTCAATATATCAACCCGAACGTGGAAATGTAGGCGAGCGGGAACTATGGGGCCTCGGAGACCGCGGGCGGCCTTCGCTACCCATTGTGCGCTCTCGACCGTGGTAATACAACAACCCTTATATAGAAGCGATAAAATATCGGCCCCTCGAAAAGGAGGCTTATAATGGCATATTCTCTAGGACAAGGCCAACCGATCATTGTGCTGAAAGAAGGCACAGAGCGCACCAAGAACAAGGAAGCGCAGGCCAACAACATCGCTGCTGCCCGCGCTATCGCTGACGCGGTACGCTCCACCTTGGGGCCCAAGGGCATGGACAAGATGCTCGTGGACACTCTGGGAGATGTTGTGATCACCAACGATGGCGTCACCATCCTGAAGGAGATCGACGTCCAGCACCCCGCGGCCAAGATGGTCGTGGAGGTCGCCAAGACCCAGGATGCCGAGTGCGGCGACGGGACCACCACCTCTGTTGTAGTGGCCGGCGAACTGCTCAAGAAGGCCGAGGCCCTCATTGACCAGAACATCCACCCCACCGTCATCGCCAACGGGTACAGGCTCGCCGCGGCCAAGGCCGTGGAGCTGCTGAACGACATCGCTGTTGATGCCAAGGGCGACGCGACCCTGAAGAAGGTCGCCATGACCGCCATGACCGGCAAGTCCGTCGGCGCTTCCAGGGACTACCTGGCCGACCTCGCCGTGAAGGCCGTGAAGTCCGTCAACGAGAAGAGAGACGGCAAGGACTTCGTTGACATTGACAACATCAAGGTGGAGACCAAGACCGGCGGCGCTATCGCCGACACCGAGCTCATCAACGGCCTGGTGATCGACAAGGAGAAGGTCCACCCCAGGATGCCCAAGAAGGTCGAGAAGGCCAAGATCGCCATCATCTCTTCCGCTCTTGAGATCAAGAAGACCGAGGTCGAGGCCAAGATCCAGATCCGCGACCCTGCTTCCATGCAGCGCTTCCTCGACGAGGAGGAGAACACCCTGAAGAACATGGTCGAGAAGATCAAGGCCGCCGGCGCCAACGTGGTGTTCTGCCAGAAGGGCATGGACGACCTGGTCCAGCACTACCTGGCCAAGGCGGGTATCTACGCCTGCCGCCGCCTCAGGGAGTCGGACATGGAGAAGGTCGCCAAGGCCACCGGCGGCAACGTCGTGGGCAACCTGGACTCCCTCTCCAAGAGCGACCTCGGGACCGCCGACGCCGTTGAGGAGAGGAAGATCGCTGAGGAGGCCATGACCTTCATCACCGGCTGCAAGAACCCCAAGGCCATCAGCATCATCATCCGCGGCGGCACCAAGCACGTTATCGACGAGGTCGAGCGCGCTCTGCACGACGCCCTGAGGGTCGTTGGCGTTGCCGTTGAGGACGGAAAGGTCGTCGCCGGCGGCGGCGCTGCCGAGATCGAGCTGTCCATGAAGCTGGCCGACTTCGCTTCGTCCGTGGGCGGCCGCGAGCAGCTCGCCATCGAGGCCTTCGCCGAGGCCATGGAGGTCATCCCCTGGGCTATCGCCGAGAACGCTGGGCTTGACCCCATCGACCTGGTCATCCAGCTCAAGAACGCCCACGAGGCCAAGAAGAAGGGCGCCTCCGCCATGGGCATCGACCTGGCCACCGGCGAGCCGGCCAACATGCTGGACGCCAACGTCATCGAGCCCCTGAGGGTCAAGACCCAGGCCATCGAGTCCGCGACCGAGGTCGCCGGCATGATCCTGAGGATCGACGACGTTATCGCTTCCAAGAAGGGACCCGCCATGCCCGGTGGGCCCGGCGGCATGCCTGGCGGGATGCCCGGCGGCATGCCTGGCATGATGTAAGGGCCGTAAGTTCTCCTTTCAAAACCCCTTCCACAATCTCTTATTTTTCTTTATCATCAGGCTTTTCATGCGGACCGCTTCCGTCATCTCACTTGTATCCGGTGCGGTACACATTCTTGATTTCTATCGGACGAAAATGATAGGCAGGTTCAATATACTATATTCTGTTCCTATTGCAACTTAGCCTAACATTTGGCTTAGGAGGTATAACTGATGGGAAAAATGATCACAGCGGCCGTGACCCTGGTCACCGCGCTGTTCCTGGTCGGCCTTTTGGTGCCGGCCGTGAGCGCGGAGCCGGCCGAGGCACCGGCCTGGCAGAAAGGTGATAGGTGGGCCTTGGGATGGGACACCAGCTTCAGCGCTAAGAACAACGCCACTGTCAATCAGGCCCTGGCGCAGGCCGTCAGCTCGATGACGGGCATGAGCTTCGAAGAGGCCAGTGCGCAGGTCTCCACGAACGCGGCGATATACGCGCTGTTCGAAGTGACTGGCGTGAACGACACCGCTTATGTTGTCAGCACCAAGATCGCCGTCAAGATGGAGGCGGACATGGACGCGTCGGTCTCTGGACAGCTGCCCAAGGCTGGCACCTATAATGTCCCCAGTCCTTATCTGATACCTGCAGAGAGCAAGGAGGCGAAGACCATCAGGGTGGTCCTAGGAGCTGACTTCGCGTTCGTTCTTGAAGGCACCACTGTGTTCAACAAATCCTTGGCCATCGAGAGCGTCGATCTCAGCGCTAAGGCCTCGGCCATAATAAGCTTCGATGCGACCAACCTTCCGATGTTCAATAATGATGAGGGACAATACACCGTCGCCTACCAGAATTATGACATCGATGCCAAGCTCGTCTTTAGCCTGGACGTGAACGTCCTCTTCGAGCCGCAGCCCCTAGACCTGTTCGGCCTCGATCTCTATGATGGGAAGGAATGGGACGTCAATACCGTAGCCAACATCAGCGGCGAGATCGGAGGCTTCCTGGACGTCAAGGGCTTGTCCGAGGAGATGCAGGAGGATTTCTTCGACAACGAGCTGATGAAGGAGGCCGGCGTCACTGCCTTCCCCATCAAATTCGTTGACCTCATTCCCGAGGACAGAAAGCTCAGCGACGGGAAGTTCGGGGCCATCGAGCGGAATATCGATCTAAGCTTCTCTGCCAATGAATCAGAAAGCGGCATTTACGAGATAACCGTGATGGGAGCTGACGAGGATGGCGAAGACCAGGTGAACGGCGAGTTACAGGTGCCCCCGGGCTCTGGAGAAATAGTTTCGGAGCAATCGAGGTCGATAGGGCTCAAGTATTACTACGACCCCGATCAGAGGTTCCTCTCTGGGGCAGGGGTCTCCATGAGCATCGGGGACGTACCCATAGACCTCTCTGACTTCATGCCGTTCATGGAACCGGTCTCGGTGAGCAAGGCCCAGTCGGAGATAAATTCCATAGAGAACTTCCAGGCGGATGTGGAGAAGAGGGCCGGCAGTGACAACATCACTGACTTCTTCTTCGATCCCCCGTACATCGGGTTGATCCTGATCGTCGTAGCGGCGGTAGTGGTCGGCGGAGTTCTCTTCATGGTCACCCGCGCCAGGAAGAAGTAAACATCTTTTCAAAATTTTTCTTCTTTTCTTATTTTTCCATCGCCTGCTCACTTCTCATTCAACTCATTCAAGGGCGAGCTCGGAGCGTTGTTCTATATTTATTAAATTATCTAATTACTGATCTTTAATTTGTCTTCAGGCCGGCCAGGCGGAAAATCGACGCCCCTTGAATATCTTGTTATTGTATTAATAATAAATAAAAATGAGGTAAAGAGAATAGCTTTATAATCAAAGCATCTCTATTTTTCCCTTCTTCCCCTTGGAGACATCCACCCCGTACTCCGTCTGCTTGGTGTAGCAGTCGGTGAGCTTTAAGGAGGTTCCCACCTGGATGTTGAGGCCTTCGGGGAGATCGACGTCATCGTCCCAGAGGGTTAACCTGCAGTTACCTGACTCGTCCTCCACGTTGATGTTCCTGACCCGGCCCTGTCCGCCGGTCCTCTTGTTGAATGTCTTGGTGTCGTTTATCCTGGCGACCTTGACCACCGCAGTGATCTCCTCGCGGTCGCTGAAATCTGCGATCTTCTTTTCTGCTGCCATTTTCATGCCTCCCTCTTCCATGACCAGCCGCTTCAGGGTCTCGTCGTCGACAAGTCCGCCGAACTCCTCCCTGAGCCTGACGATCTTGGATTCAGGACTATCACTCATTAAGACCGACCATTAAATTAATCCACTTAAACCCACTTATAAGGATATGGCAGATAAATAATATGTAGTAACGATAGATGCTAAATAATAATAGCATAATGCGTCATTGAACAAAAATGTGCCCGGGCGGATGACCCTAAATTTTGTATTCCCAAACGTAGATGCCCCGCCGGGATGCATTCGAGCCACGCCGTATCGTCATTGCAGGAGCGGTGAGCATGCGCGCCGCCATCTACGCCAGGGTCTCCACTGACGACCAGGCCAGAGAAGGGTTCAGCATACCTGCCCAGCTGAAGCGCCTGCACGCTTACTGCAAGGCCAAGGGCTGGGACGTCGCCGGGGAATACGTTGACGATGGGTACTCTGGCCGCGATACCGACCGTCCCCACTATCGGCGCATGATGGGCGACAAGGACGGCTGGGACGTGCTGCTGGTCCTCAAGATGGATCGTATCCACAGGAACTCTCGCAACTTCGCCCAGATGATGGACGATCTCGGCAAATGGAAGAAGCAGTTCAGCTCTATGCAGGAGAAGTTCGACACCACCTCGGCCATGGGCCGGTTCGTCATGGACATCATCCAGCGCATCGCCCAGCTCGAATCGGAGCAGACCGGCGAGAGGGTCAAGGTCGGAATGCTCCAGAAGGCCAAGAAGGGCCTCGGGCACCTGGGCTCGCCGGATCCGTATGGATACGAGATCGTGGACGGCAAGCTGGTGGTGCGCGATTCCGAGGCCGGAGTGGTGCCATACATCTACCAGTCCTACATGAGGGGGTGCACCCTCGACCAGATCGCCCAGGAGCTGAACCGGAGGGAAGTGCCGTCGAAGAAGGGCGGGGCCTGGTCCAAGCAGGCGGTGAGCAGGATACTGCGCAACCCCTTATACTGCGGCTACATCCAGTGGGACGGCAACCTCATCCACCTGGACCATTACGTCCTCATCTCCCCGGGGGCCTACGACATGGTCCAGGAGATGATGGTGGAACGCAGGCGCAACAGCGCCGGCCAGTCGCACCACCGACTGGAGGCGGTGGAGATTGGTTAGCGCGGCCATCTATATCCGCGTCTCCACTGAGGAGCAGGCCGAGGAAGGCTACTCCCTGGACGCGCAGCAGGAGCGACTGGTAGCTTATTGCGAGGCGCAGGGCTGGGACGTTGCAGGGATCTACGCCGACCGGGGGCACACCGGACGGAAGATAAGCACCCGCGAAGCCTACAAGCGGATGATGGCCGAGAAGGACAGCTGGGACACCATCCTGGTAATGAAGATGGACCGTATCCACCGCAACTCCAAGAACTTCATCGAGATGATGGACAACCTGGAGAAATGGGGGAAGAAGTTCACCTCCATGCAGGAGGAGCTGGATACTTCCTCAGCCATAGGGCGCTTCGTGGTTGACATGATCCAGAGGATCGCCCAGCTCGAATCGGAGCAGATCGGCGAGCGTACCTACGCTGGCATGGAGCAGAAGGCCACCACCGGCGGCCTGCTGGGCTTTTATCCCCCCTACGGGTACAAGGTCGAGGACAACGATCTCAAGATCATCGAGGAGGAAGCGGCCTGGGTGAGGTACATCTTCAGCTCGTACCTCGGCGGGATGACCATGTGCGAGATCGCCGACGCGATGAACAGCAACAATTTCCTCACCAGGCAAAAGAAAGAGTGGACGAAGTGGTCCATCAGCCGCCTCCTTCACAACCCCGCCTACGCCGGCTACCGCCGCTGGGACAAAGTGGAGGTGAAGTCTCAGCACCCCGCCATAATCGACCTTCAGACGTTCATCCGGGTGCAGGAGCTTATCGCCTCGAACGTCCGCGACCCCCGGCGCCGAAAGGTGTGGTCACCCCCGGCCGGGCAGTGAGGATCACGGCGAGCCACCCCGGTAAGTCCTCACGGACGCCAAATTAGGAAATAAAATAGCGCCAAATTAGGAAATAAAATAGCGCCAAATTAGGAAATAAAATAGCGCCAAATTAGGAAATAAAATAGCGCCAAATTAGGAAATAAAATATATCCAGTGATGCCATGCTGCATCAGGCCTGTGACCATGGAACAAAAATATCTGGGACGGATCGCCGATAAGGTGTTGAGGGCCTCCCTGGAGGCCTCTGGCGCGGTCCTGATCGAAGGGCCCAAATGGTGCGGGAAGACCAGGACCGCCGAAGAGGTGGCCGCGAGCACACTGTACATGCAGGACCCCGACCATACCGAGAGCTACCTACAGGCCGCCGGCGTGAAACCATCACTGCTGCTGGAGGGAGAGACACCGCGGCTTATCGACGAGTGGCAGATGGCCCCGGTGCTGTGGGACGCGGTCCGTTTCGCCGTGGACCGGCGAAGGAAGAGCGGGCAGTTCATATTGACCGGTTCGGCCGTCCCCCGGGATAATGCGGTGAAGCATACCGGCACGGGCAGGATATCCCGGATGCTCATGCGACCCATGAGCCTCTTCGAGTCATTGGAATCGAACGGCGCCATTTCGCTCAGCGCGCTGTTCAGCGGGACTGTCGGCGGGGAATGCCTGTCTACACTCTCCGTCGAACGGCTGGCCTTCGCGCTGGCCCGCGGGGGCTGGCCCGCTTCCGTGGTCGAGCCCAAGAGCAATATCGCGCTCCGGCGCGTCTACGACTACGTGGAATCGGTCATCGGTGTCGATGTCCAACGAGCGGACGGAGTGAAGAAAAGCCCGGCCCGCGTTCGCGCGCTCATGCGCTCGCTGGCGAGGAACGTATCGACCCAGGCGAGCTTGGCGACCATCCGCGACGATATCGCGGGGGACGAGAGCGCCATAACCGAAAGGACGATGGCTTCCTATCTAAGCATCCTTCGGCGCATCTTCGTGGTAGAGGACCTTCCCGCCTGGAACCCGGCCCTGCGCTCCAAGACCCCTCTGCGGACCGCCCCGAAGCGCCATTTTGTCGATCCATCCATCGCTGCGGCGGTCCTGCGAGCCTCGCCGGAGAAGCTGCTGAGCGACTTCAACACGTTCGGCCTGCTGTTCGAATCGCTTTGCGTCCGTGATCTGCGGGTGTACGCCCAGGCCCTGGACGGCGAGGTCTTCCATTACCGGGACAAGAGCGGGCTGGAGGCCGATGCCGTCATTCACCTTAAGGACGGGCGATGGGGCGCGGTCGAGGTAAAGATGGGCGCCGTGGAGATTGAGACCGCCGCCCGGAACCTGATGAAACTAAAGGAAAAGGTGGACCTGGACAAGATGAAGGAACCATCCTTCCTCATGGTGCTGACCGCCACTGAGCTGGGCTACCGCCGTGATGACGGCGTGTATGTGGTGCCGATAGGATGTTTGCGCGAATGACAGGTCCGTCGAACGACCTCGTCGGGCTCCGGGATTGGTGAGATATGGACCTCGCCCCGGAGTGAGCAATATTATCCTGAGCGGGTGCAATATCATAGTTCATGGAAGACCGCTGGGTCTTGCCTGATCAGGCCGCCGCGATCGAGTGGTGCAGGCAAAGGAACGAGCAAAGTATCCGATGCGCAATGGACGTTCTCGCCAAGTACTCGAGGACCGACGCCTCCATCGACGAGGAGGTCCTGCGGATCGAGGAGCTCGCCGCTGCGATCAGGAGAGAAAAGCTCAATGCCTCCGTCGTGGTCAAGCTCTCCGCTCTAGGGGGCACCCTGAACCGGGAGATCTGCATTGAAAAGTCCCGACTTATTTGTGAAAAAATGCGCGATCTCGGAGTGAGCTTCGAGCTGGATATGGAGGGGCAGAGGATGGTCAACCTCACTCTTGAGGTGGCGGAGGAGTGCGTCCGCATCGCGCCCGTCACTGTTGCCCTGCAGGCCTACCTGAGACGCACCCACGCCGATCTGATCAGGATGCTGGACGCCGGCGTGAAGGTCCGCCTGGTGAAGGGCGCCTACCTCGGGGACATCCGCGAGTTCGACCTCATCGCCGAGGTGCTCAAGGACCTGGTGGAGGAGATAGTGGACCGCAATACCCCCTTCAGTATGGCCACTCACGATCCCGATGTAATCAAATGGGCGAAGGCCCGGGCCAAGGACAAGGGCCTCATCGAGTTCGGGTTCCTGAAGGGCTTGGCGGACCAGACCAAGGTCTCCCTCGCCGCCGAGGGATGGGTCGTCTCGGAGTACGTCCCCTTCGGGAAGGATAAAGAAGGGTATGAGTCGAGGAGAAGGGCGTACCTCAAGACCCTCGACGACCTCGGGCGCTCCCCCGCCCCTTAACACCTAATTATCTTTGTATATTTTCAGACCCCTTCATTTCCTGTAGAAATATAATTTTAAGGAATTGTTGAGTTCAACGGCGCTGAGGCGATTAACTTTCTATGTAGAGGAAAAATTGGCGTACCGGGCCCTCTAGGGTCGCCATCCAAGTTGACGTTCGGGACACCGTTGTTGACTATTTTATCCAAATCTGCTCACTATTCTATTGTTCCTGTTGTTTAGCATAACGCTCATAGGATTATTGCAATATGCGGAACTATGATGATTATTGAAATTGATGTCTTCAATAGAAAATATTATTAATATAATTCACATAGCGCGGAAGGCCGATTAGGTAAATGGGATGCTAGCGGCAGAAGGGATGGGATGCAGGAAGATTACGACAAGGACTCCAAGACGAGTATACAGATCTCCCCGATAACGAGGGACCGTCTGTTCAAGCTCAAGTTCCGCCGGACCTATGATCAGTTCCTCAACGAACTGTGCGATCAATATGAGAAGGCAGATCCGCAGGAAAAAACGGGTTGATTCATCCCGCTTTTCTTCATCATTTTTACGTCATTTCGGATAGAAATTATAAAATTACGATTGATACGTTATAACAACAATAAGTATAGCTATATGCTTTATGCAACATTATGTTGAAAAATGAATCTCACGACGGGTTAGTGGAGAGCGTCGTGCTCTTGTTCTTCATTTCTCCTCCAGATCTCCTAGGGATCGTGCAATGCACCGATATTGTATATTAACAGATAGATAGAATTAAGTGATGCCTCGGCCTTTAAAATGCTTGCAACATGGCCCATTTTTCGGAAACGCATCGCTGCTTCATCTCAAAATGGTCGACCGTGGCGGTTTTGGTGGCAACAGCAGCAATAGTGTGTCTTCGATTCCATCGCCTCAATGACATATTGTTCAGCTCGATCATCTTCATCGCGGCTTATCTTCCTACTATTCTCTACATAATTTGGCTTTACTTCATAAAAATGGAGGTGACGATCGAGGGTTCCGAGATCAGGGATAGATATCGTGCGTTACCCGCAGACGATACCTTTGAGCTCGGTAGTGAATTGCCTGATAATTCGTATTTCACCACTGAAGGATTTTCAGGGTTACGGGGTCAGGCTTGGGGGAAAAATCATGGGATATATTGCACCTAGAACACCCCGAGGCGTGAGGCCCTCTATCTCGGTGGGAAGACTCTCGTCATATCGTCGAAGCGACCAGAAGAACCGCTGAACGCACTATGCGCCCAATAAGAAATGGCAATAATGCGGCTTATCTTCCTATCGAAATAGGGTATATCTAATATATTTGTTATAGTAACGATACATAAGAGATTAGTAAACGTGATTACTAAATACAATATTTTCCCAGATGTCGGCAAGGAAGCATGAGGGCATCGAAAGCCCACTCATCTCTCATCGGACGAGATCATGCTCACGACCGTGACCTCGTCGAGAGTGATGAGGCCATCCCTGGCGATCTCGCGTACCTTCGGCAGCACCGATTGTATCTTTCTCTCCGAATCGACCGCGTCGATGACGACCGGCAGATCAGTGGAGAGCCGCAAAGGATTGGTCGCGTGCAACAGGCTCTTCTTCCCGTAGCCGTAAACGCCCTTGGTCACGGTCGCTCCCCATATCCCTCTCTCCCTGAGGTAGTGGACCACTGCCTTATAGGCCGGCAGACCGCCATACTGGTCCGACTCTCCCACATATATCTTCAGCCTGATCGCCTTTTCCTGAAGGTCCATCTCAATAGCCTCCCAGCAGGAGGCCGACCGCTCTTCCCAGGAACGCCCCGATCACACACAGCCCCCCGTTAAGAATGATGTTCCCAAGGGCCCATAACCATTGTCCCTCGATGAATAGTGCGACCGTATCGAGGGAGAATGAGGACATCGTAGTGAAGCCGCCGAATATGCCGATGAACATGAACGCCCTGAACTCGGGTGTCAGGCCTGTTCCCTGGGACAAGTAGAAGAATATCAGCGATATCAGGAAGCTGCCGATGATGTTGACGGCGAAGGTCCCCCATGGGAAATCACCGCGGGTGAGGTATCCTTGCACGAGATAGCGCAGCACGCTGCCGATGGCGCCGCCCGTTGCGACGAGCAGGATCAGCTTGATGTCGACGGGCTCCATTGCATGGCGATTATGCATCCCTGATTTATTGTTGTTCGTTCGTTCTTCCCCATGGGCGGCCCCATAGAAATATGAATATGCAAATAATATAGATTGTAGCTATATTACTGTAATATTTTTACTAGATGCATAACTTGTCTTACACAGGACGCTCAAGTCTATTTTAGAACACGCACTGGTCGGGATGGGAGCGGAGAACCACTAAGTACCTGCGTGGAACAACGATTGTTATGGGTTGACGTATGCAGATAACTCTGGTCAGGACGAGGGATCGCAGAATGCAATCATGCATCGATGAGTGCGCGAACTGCCACCAGGCTTGCATGGAAACGATCTCCTACTGCTACGAGCTCGGCAACGAATATGCCGGGTCGGCGCACATGAGGCTTCTCTACGACTGCGCCCAGCTGTGTGCGACCCTGCAGGACACCGCGACCTTGCATTCTCCCTCCTCCATCCCGATGTCATTGGTGGTGGCGGAGGTATGCAAGCGTTGCGCCAAGAGCTGCGAGAGCTTCAAGGGCGACCGCCCCATGGAAAAATGCGGGAGGGTATGCAGGAGCTGCGCGGACGCCTGCTCCGCCCTCGCTTCAGGGAAGATCATCATGGAGTAGGGGCGGTCCTCAAAGGAAATATATAGAAAGGAAAGCGGTGCGCGGGCGGGGACATAATTGGTAACGTTCTCTTTCATCGCCCGCATGCCCGACGATCCCGGCGCGCTTCATCGTGCTGCAGAGATCATCAAGAGCCACGGCGGCAACATCCACCGAGTGGACTACGACCGGCGCATCGATCCCCACGTTGTCTTCTGGGAGATCGACGCCGACGAGGGCGCTCCGGAGCTTATCAAGCAGGACCTCCAGAAGATAGGATACCTGCAGACCTCCCTGGCGACCCTCCGGTTCCTGAAGTTCCACGTGTACCTTCCGGACAAGGCGGGCATGCTGTTCGATTTCCTCGGCTACACCACCGGGGCGGGCGCCAACATAGCCTTCCTCGACTTCGACACCAAGGGCAAGCACCCCGGCGCACTGACGGTCGCCCTAACGCTGGACAACGACGCGGTGGCCAACTCCCTCCTAGAACAGCTCAAGCTCCGCTATCGCCTGGAGATCCTGGAGTACGACGTCACCGGCAAGAAGCTCGATGACACCGTCTTCTACCTCCGCTTCGCGCAGGAGATCCGCGAGCTGATCGGCGAGGCGGGTGACGAGTTCCTGATGAACCTGCTGCACGACGCCAACCACATCGCGCAGGAGCTGACGTCGCAGGGCAAAGATCCCAAGGTGGTCTTTGATTCCATCCTCCGCTCCGGACGCACCCTCCAGCAGACCCGGGGGCCCGGCTTCTACGCCGATGTCCAGCGCATCAAGCTCTCCCCGGAGGCCCAGGTGCTGTGCTTCCAGCTCCCCTGCGGCGGCTCAGTGTACATCGTGGAATCGAAAGGAGAGATGGTGATGATCGATTCCGGGTTCGGCATATACCACCACGAGATAATGGACATGCTCACCGCCTACGGCCTGGACCTGTCCGGCCTGAAGCGCATCTACATGACCCATGCGGACGCGGACCACGCTGGCGGGGGAGGGTTCTTCGATGTCCCCACGGTGATGCACCCGGGGAGCCAGGAGATCATAAGATACTCCAACCGCGCCTACGGGTCCAAGATGGAGGGCTCCATTCTCGGCGCCGTGTACACCACTCTCATCAATTTGTTCTCCGGGTTCAATCCCCCCACCAATGTGGAGGTCCTTTCCGCCGCGCCCAGCGGCGAGATGTGCGGCCTCCCGGTCCTCGGCGAGTTCACGGTCGGGGGCCTGAAGTTCAAGGTGCTGGAGAGCCTCGGCGGCCACCAGCACGGGCACCTGTTCTTTCTGTGCGAGGACGAGGGGCTGCTGTTCACCGGCGACTGCCTCATCAACTTCGGCTCGTTCACCGAGGAGAGGGAGAAGTTCGCCACCCTGGCCACAATTCTCATGAACTCCGTCAACGTGGACAGCGAGCGCGCCTCCAAGGAACGCAAGTGCCTCTTGGGGATCGCCAAGGACCTCGACGCCAAGCTCGGCACCGGGGGCAAGAGGCTGCTGATCTGCGGCGGGCACGGGGCGGTGTCTACTCTGGAGAGCGGCAAGCTTACCACGTTCGGCGAGGTCATGCGCTACGCCCCGGACCCGTCCCTCTATCCCGCCCGGGGCGCATGACGAGATCGCGCTAAGAAGAGGCGTTGTAGGGATCGCGATATCCGGCGCAGCGCCGCCATAGAGTGGTCTCCATATCGTCCGTCCGATCTGCCGCGAAAGGCGCTGGCCTCTAGAGGGGCATCATTAGTTTTATGCTTGTTAAAAAGTCTCTCCCTGGAGGGGAGGCAGGAGGTGTGGGGGCCACGCAGGCCCCATCAGTTCTCTCTATCTTCCCGTGACGATGTGATTATATGTCTGATGAGCAAGACAACAGCAGGGCTGGCGGTTCCGGATCGAAGAAGATCATCATGGTGGCAGCGGTCGCGGTCGTGATCGTACTGGTGGCCGCGGTATTTCTCATCGGCCAGGGCGGTGAAGGCAACCAGCCCAAGGGGCTGGTCACGGGCGCCGCAGACATGAGCGTCATGCTGGGACCCGATGGCATGGGCCAGGAGTGGGACCTGAATTATAACAGTACCTATATTTCAATGGGACCGGAACCGCCTACAGGCTGCAAGGATTGATCTCCGCGGGGCACGTTCTTCTCTACAAGATCGATGATCAGGGGACCCAGCTCTACCTATTGAAGATGGAGATGGGTATATTCAACTCCCTGGAGAACGCAACGGATGGGTATGAGAACACATCTGCCAAAATGGCAAAAGCTCTCGGCGGGCAGGGCGCCACTTCGAAGAATGTAACGGTCGGTGACGGCGGGGTACTCTTCGCCGTCAAGAACTACGTTAGCCAGGACGACAGGACCTCCTATGTGCTCCTGTTCCGGGAAAGGAACGTCATATGCACTATGGAGTACAGCCCGTTGGCGGAGGGAATGGCCGTGACGGAGCAGGACGTACTCGATGCGGCCAAAAAGCAGATCGACAAGCTCTGAGGGCCCCGCGCCCTCCTTTTTGGAGCATCTTCGGTTCCGATATGCCCCCCTTGCGCGACCGGAGGGGCAAACATCTTTAATCGGCCGGTTGGCAAATCCATCATGGAGAGGACCATGGGCAACATATTCGTTCTCGGCGCCACCGGTCACCTGGGCGGGCAGGCCGCAAAGCACCTGCTGGAACGTGGGGTTCATCCCAGCGACATCATCGCGGTGGCGCGCAACCTGGACAAGGCAGAGCCGCTGAAAGATATGGGCATTAGCGTGAGGAGAGGGGACTACGATGACCCGAAGTTCTCGTACGAGACCTTCCGGGGGGCCGACAAGCTGCTGTTCGTGTCGTCCTCGTCACCCGACAACACCCACCGCATCAAGCAGCATGCCACGGTAGTAGAAGCCGCTCGCGACGCCGGGGTGAAGCATATCGTGTACACCGGGCTGGCCTACCCGGAGAGGTCGACCTCGGGGCTGGAGAACGTGCATCTGGCCACCGAGCTCGCCATCAGGTCCTCAGGGATCCCGTACACTATCATGAGGAACGCGTTCTACATTGATTATCAGATAATCTCTCCCGACGTCGAAAGAGCGGTCCGCAGCGGAAAGTACCTCGCCGCCGCGGGCGGACAGAAAGTGAACTTCGCCGCCCGGGACAACATGGCCGAGGCCGCCGCGGCGGTCCTCACCTCTGACGGGCACAAGAACAAGACCTACGAGATAACGTACCCCCGGCCGTACTCCTACGAGGACGTCGCCATGGCCATATCGAAGGTCTCGGGGAAGCCCATCGAGTACAGGGACGTCACTCCCGAGGGGATGAGGGACTACCTGGCAAGTTTGGGGCTCACCCCGGAGCAGATCGCACGGGACCCTTCGGCGTTCCAGCCCGCGATGGCCACCGGGTGGGCGAGCGGGACCTCCGACGCCCTCGTCGACCTCATCGGGCGGGACAGGCTGATCACCGTGGAGAGCTGGATACGGAGCATCCTGGGCAGGTGACGCGTCCACTCACTCGATACCGACCACCCTGGGCCCGCTATCGATGCCCGCCACCGGCAGGAGGACCACGAAGCGCGCCCCCTTCTTGTAGTTCCCCGGGATGCGGTCCTCTATCCATACCCGGCCGTTGAAGTCCTCCACGAACCTCTTCACCAGGTACAGGCCCAGGCCGTGCCCCCTTGCTTTTCCTTTGACGAACCGCTGGAACAGCTTCTCCTTGGCGTCGTCCGGTATCCCCGGGCCGTTGTCCTCCACGTCCACCCGGTGGTACTCCTTCCCGCCCTCGTAGTATGTGGACGACTTTATGCGGATATATACATCGTTCCCGGAGTGCTTGACCGCGTTCCCTACCAGGTTGTCGAAGACGTCCTTGAGGATCTCATTAGCCAGCACTAGCCTCCGCTCCTCGCGCTGGAACTCGATGGTTACCTCCTTGTACGGCACCTGTTCCCACTCGTGCTGGACCTCCTCCAGCATCCAGGACAGATCGATGAGGCTCAGCGACCGGGCCTCCGTTTCCAGCCTCTGGATCTTGCGCACGTTCTCTATGAGCCTGGACACCTGGTCCAGGAGATCGTTGCTGTTGCTCACGTACTGCTTCGCCTTCAGCGTCAGCTTCTCCCGCTCCAGGGCCAGCTCGAGGTACCCTTTGGCCGCGGCGTTGAGGTTGTTGACATCGTGGGACAGGAGGTCCAGGTACAGCTCCATCTTGTCCTTGGACTGCACCGCCTCCTGCTCCAATTTACGCTGGGCGGTGATGTCCTGGAGCACGCTCACCGCCCCGATGATCTTGCCCTTGCCGTCTATGACCGGAGCCGCCGAGGCGATGACCGTGCCGATGGAGCCGCCGCCCCGCCGGATGTCGATAACCTCTCCCAATACCGTTTCCCTCTTCTTCAGCGCCCTTACGATGGGCCAGTCGTTCTTCTTCAGCTTCATCCCATTGTCGGCCCATCGGCCCTCGTGGCTGCTCAGTTCATCGATATTCTTAGGCGTAGCGCCGTGGCCCCAGATGCGGTCCCGGATGGCGTTGTACTCCGCCGTGGTCCCGTCAGCATCCACGATTAGTACTCCCACCGGCAGGGTGTTCAGGATGGCCCTCAGGCGGCTCTTTTCCTCTTCCTCCTTCCTGGCCAGCTCCCTCATATGTTCCTTCTCCAGGACCTGTCCGGTGACGTCGTTGGCCGCCAGCAGCACCGTTCGCTGCCCATCTCTGCTCATGGGCGCGATGATATAGGTCCAGTAGCTCATGGTACCATCACAGAGGCGTACGGGCACCTCCTCGTTCCGGACGGCCCGCCATTCCTGCACGGCCCGACCCAGGGCCTCCTGGAACGTGGCCTTCGTGGATTCCGGGACCATGTTCTGGACGGCCTTGTCCATGCTCTCGCCTTCCGCCACCTCCCCCATATGCTCCTTGAACATCGCGTTCGCCAGCACCACGGAGTGGTCGTGGGCGTTCAGCACCACGATGCCAGCCAGGGACCTGTCGATGATGTCCTGCAGCCGCACACGCTCCCTCCTCTCCTCCTCCAGCAGCTTGGCGTTTTCCAGCGCCAGTGATACGGTGTGGGCGAGCTTCAGCGCGAAGTCCTTCTGAGCGTCGGTGAACGTCACTCCCCTCCTGCGGTACGGGAACAGCATGGCCCCCACCACCTCGCCCCGCAGGGTCATGGGGATCGCCACGACGGACCGCAGGCCCAGCTCGCCCTGCATCTTCCGGCCGATCTGGGACAGGTTCACCGTCTCCATCATCACCAGGCCGTCCTCCCACAGGCCGGGCAGGGACTCGCGGAGCCACTGGTCGGTGACGGTCATGCCCTTCTTGTCGGCCAGGTCCCCCACGGAGTGGCGGATCACCCAGCAATCCCCCTCCTTCAGCGACGCCCCTGCCGCGTCGGACTCCAGCGCCCGGCGCGCTTCCGTCAGGACGCGGTCCATGACCTCGTCGATGGACCTGGCCGAGGCCAGTTCGGCGTTGATATCGCTGAGCACGGCGTTCAGCATCCTGGCCTGCATGATGTCGGTGACCTCGTTGAAGCTGAAGGCGATGGCCGCGACGTCCCCCCGGTCATCGAATATGGGCTCCAGTTCGAACCCTATGAACATGGTGGGCCGGTCCACCGGGCGAAGCTCCGCCATGCCCTTCCTGGCCTCCTTCCTGTCCACCGCCGACAGGAACGCCCGGTCCAGCACATCGGCCTGGCCCCTTATCGCGGTGATGTCGGACCAGTCGGCGATGCTATCCACGCAGGCCCGCTCCCTTAATGCGGTGGAGGCCGCGGCGTTGGCGACGATGCACCTCCCTTCGGGCTCGAACATCATCATGGGGTGCCCGGTGCAGTAGAAGAACTCTCGTATGAGAAAGCTGTCAAGACTCTCCTGAACGATGCCTCTGGAGTACTCCTGCCGGACCATTAGAACTTCCCCGACGAGCTTTCTCGTCGGTGATTTGTTCTCGAAGCATCGATATAAATAGTATTGGTCCTGAAACGACGAAGGGAGAAAACTGGGACCGGCGGGAAGGCCCTCAGGGCGGCATCATGCCCAGCTGGCCGTACATGGCGGCGGTATCCTCGACGCCCCAGTACTCGACGATCATCTCCCCTTCAAGCCTGAACATGCCCAGCTCCATGAACTCCATCCTCTTGTCCGAGGGAGGGCGGCCCATGAACTCCCCCCTCTGTGTGCCGCTCACCCGCACCCGCACTCCCACCTTGTTGCCCTGCGCGATCATGTCCAGGACCTCCAGACGAAGGTCCGGGAACGCCGAGTACCATGGCGCCATGAGCGCCTTCACCCCCTCGATGCCACCCTCCAGGTCCCGTTCGCCGTGTAGCCTGAAGTCGAAGCCCATCAGCTCGTCCACATGGTCCAGGTCCCCGGTGTTGAGGTATTCGTCGTACAACCTCTGGACCAATATCTTGTTCATCTCGGGATGTTCCATTCTCGCTTCGGCCATGATAGTCCCTGGTGCGCCCCACATACTAATAACGTGCTGGGGCCGCCCCCGGCTCAATCGATCGGGATCTCCAGCTGCCTCATCATGGTCACGATGTCCAAGGCGTCCCAGTGCTCCGCGATCTTGCCGTCCTCGATCCTCAGCTCGTCGAACTCCACGATATCGAAGCTCTTGCCGTTGGGCCTCTTCCCGTTCCATTCGCCGTTCCAGGTCCCGGTGACCCTGGCCCGGAGGAAGACTTTGTCCCCCTCCGCGGTGATATCCTGGATGTCGATCCGGAGGTCCGGGAACGCCGTACCGAGGACGGCGAAGAACTTCTTCAGCCCCTCCTTCCCGGGAGGTGGCCCCAGTATGCTGTGCTGCACGTAGTCATCGCTCACGAAATCGTTGATCCAGCTCACGTCGCCCTTCCCGAATGCCCTGAACAGGCCGAGCACCATCATTTTGTTCGCCTCCTCCACCGTGGCGCCCTCATGCATGGCGGTCATGAACGGTGGTTGGCCGGCCATGGGCCATAAACGTTGCGTGGCGGCCGCCGCGGTCAAAGCTTTAATCTGGAAAGCTGTTCTCGTCCGATATCGCAATAGGTGACATGATGAGATACTGGGACCCCCGGATCGAGGAGATGTCCAGGCCAGAACTGGAAGCCATGCAGTTCAAGCTGCTGAAGACGATGGTGTACAGGCTGTACTCCTTCTCCGACTTCTACCACGCCCGCATGAAGGCGGTCAACGTGCACCCGGACGACATACGCTCCCTCGCCGACATCACGAAGCTCCCGTTCATGTACAAGAAGGACCTCCGGGACAACTACCCGGACAAGCTGTTCGTGGGCCCCCAGGACGAGCTGGTCCGCTATCACGTCTCCTCCGGCACCACCGGAAAGCCTACTGTGGTGGGGTACACCCAGAAGGACCTCGACAACTGGGCCGAATCGGTGGCGAGGGCCCTCACCTCCGTCGGCCTGGGCCGGAAGGACACCATCCAGGTCAGTTACGGATATGGGCTGTTCACCGGCGGCCTGGGCCTCCATTACGGGGCGGAGAAGATCGGGGCGACCGTGGTCCCCGCCTCGGTCGGCAACACCGAGCGGCAGATCGAGCTGATACAGGACCTCAAGGTCACCGGCATCTGCTGCACCCCGTCGTACATGGTGCACATGTCCGAGGTGGCCGAGAAGATGGGGGTGGACTTCCAGAAGGACACCCGGCTCAGGACGGCCATTCTGGGCGCCGAGCCGTGGTCGGAGAAGATGAGGCATCGCATCCAGGATGCTACCGGCATCATGTGCTACGACATTTACGGAACTTCCGAGCTGTCGGGCCCGTTATTCACCGAGTGCGCCGAGCAGAGCGGCATTCACATATGGAACGACCTCGCCTATGTAGAAGTGATAGACCCGGAGACGGGGGAACAGCTCGGTCCCGGTGAGAAGGGCGAGTTGGTCATGACCATGCTGCAGAAGGAGGCGCTCCCCATGGTCCGCTACCGCATCGGGGACATAACCTCGTATGATGACTCAGAGTGCGGGTGCGGGCGTTCCCACACCCGCATCGACCGCATCAGCGGGAGGGTCGACGACATGCTGATCATTCGCGGCATCAACGTGTTCCCGTCGCAGGTAGAGTACGCGCTGATGACCATGCCCGAGCTGGGGGAGCACTTTCAGATCGTGGTGGAGCGGGAGGGCTCCCTGGACACCATGCTGGTCCGCGTGGAGCTGAAGAAGGAAGCGTTCACCGACAAGCTGGATGACCTCCTGAAGCTAAAGAGCAAGGTCGGCCACGTGCTGAGAAACTCGCTGAACGTGGCGGCTGACGTGGAGCTGCTGGGGCCGGGGACCCTGACACGCTTCGAGGGAAAGGCCAAGAGGGTCATCGACCGGAGGCAGATCTGATGACGTACACCATAAAGCAGATATCGATCTTCGCGGAGAACCGGCCGGGGAAGCTGGCTTCTATCGCGGAAGCGCTGGAAGAAGAAAAGGTCGACATCAAGGCGTTCTCCATCGCCGAGGCCAGCGGCTTCGGGGTGGTCAGGGCGCTGGTCGACGACCCCCAGAGGGCCCACAAGAAGCTCACCGAGCTTGGCTATGCCGTCCAGTTCACCGATGTCATTGCCGTGCGCATGAGGGACCGCCCCGGCGGACTGAGGGCGGTGGCCACTCTGCTGGGGGAAGCGAACATCAACATCGAATACGCCTATGCGTACTCCGGCAAGGGCGCCGCCGTGCTGGTGCTCCGCGTCGACCAGGTCGAGGACGCCATCAAGGCGCTCCTGGCCAAGGGCGGCGACCTCCTCGAGGCCAAGGACCTGTCCTGAGATGGTCCCGCCGATAAGGCCGCCGCGGCTGAAAGAGGGCGGCACGGTGGCCGTCATATCCCCTTCCTGGGGAGGCCCCCACGAGTTCCCCAAGGTGTACGAGCGCGGCCTGTCGGCGCTGCGCTCTCTCGGTCTCGAGATCAAGGAGATGGCCTCGACGAGGGCTCCGCAGAGATATCTGTACGAGCACCCGGAGGCCCGGGCCCGGGACCTGCGGGACGCCTTTCTCGACCCCGAGGTCGACGGGATCGTGTGCTCCATCGGAGGGGACGACTCCATCCGGCTACTGCCCTTCCTGGAGGCCAGGGAGCTGGTCCGGCACCCCAAAGTGCTGATGGGCTTCTCCGATAACACCGCTCTTCTCGCATACCTCGCCATGGCGGGCCTGGTGACGTTCTACGGCCCCTCAGTGATGGCGGGCCTGTCCCAGATGGAGAAGTATCCTCGGCAGAGGGAGCATATCGGGGCGGTGCTGTTCGGCGCTCCCCGAACGTACGAGTACTCGCCCTTCCCTGCCTTCAGCGAGGGGTACCCCGACTGGTCCAATGACGCCCTGGCGGGCCATGTGTCCAGGAAGAAGCGCCACCGCGGGTGGAAGGTACTTCAGGGCGACGGCGCGGTCCGGGGCAGGCTGTTCGGCGGCTGCCTGGAGGTGCTGGAGATGATGAAGGGCACCGAGTTCTTCCCGCCCAAGGCTTTCTGGAAGGGCCGCATACTGTTCCTCGAGACCTCTGAAGAGAAGCCCACCCCGGGGGCGGTGAAGTGCATGCTCCGCAACTACGGCATGCAGGGAGCGTTCGAGCACCTCGCGGGCCTGATCATGGGGCGGCCGCGCGACTACAGCCGCAACGAGAAGCGCCACCTGGCCGAGAACGCCAAGGCGGTGGTGGCACAGGAATTTGGGAGGCCCGATCTCCCCGTCCTCATGGACCTGGACTTCGGGCACACCGACCCGCAGTTCCTCCTGCCTTACAACATCAAGGCCGAGATCGACCCGTCAGGGCCGGGGTTCCGCCTACTGGAAAGCCCGGTGCGCTGACCTCCCAAAACTCATTTATACCCAGCGTTGGGAAGGGGAGAACGAGGTCGTTCTTTTGGAGGTCTGCTGTTGAAGAGGATCGAGGAAGAGGTCGCGCATATGCCCCGGCAGAAGGGCCTGGAGGTCTCGGTGGAGAGCGGGGAGCTGAAGCACGATGAAGTCTGCGAAGGGACGCAGTACTCGCCCCAGATCGTGGTGGGGAACCTGAGAGCGCCGTTCCTGGCCGTGGTCATGGACGACGTGGATGCATCCCAGGGATCTTTCGTGCACTGGCTGCTGTGGAACGTGGAGAAGACCGAGGCGATCCCGCGGAACCTGCCCAAGAAGGAGGAGATAGAGCGGCCCGTGCGGGGCCGGCAGGGCCGCAACTCCTTCGGCGACATCGGCTACACCGCCCCCTGTCCACCCAAGGGCGCCCGCCGCCGCTACCGCTTCAGAGTGTACGGGCTCAACGAAGCGCTGGAGCTGGACGGCGGCTCCACCGGCAGGGACCTGGAGCGGGCCCTGGAGGGCCACATACTCCAGTACGGGGAGGCCTTCATCACTTACGAGCGACCGATGCCGGCCATGAGGGCCCGCTAGGAGGGATATCATGAGAAGCAAGATGGAAGAGATCCAGGTGGGGTTGGGGTTCGATGCCTTTCCCCGGGAATGCACCTGCGAGGGGGAGGACATCTCCCCGCGCATCGCCGTCGGGGGGCTCCGGGCCCCTTACATAGCCTTGATACTGGACGACGCCGACGCCCCCGGAGGGACTTACACGCACTGGCTGTTGTGGAACGTGAAGGCGGCGGACGAGATCCCCGGAGATGTATCCAAGGTAGAGCAGCCTCCCGAGCTGGAGGGGGCGTCCCAGGGTATCACCACCGGGCGAAGGACGGGGTATCAGGGCCCCTGTCCGCCCAGCGGCAAGCCGCATCGCTACTATCTCAAGGTGTACGGCCTGGAGGGGCCGCTGGAGCTGGAGCCCGGAGCTACCAAGGAGATGTTAATGGCAGCGATGGAGGGCCGCGTCCGGCAGTACGGGGAAGCGATGGCGCGGTTCGGCCGGTGACGGCCCGCGGCATCCTTTTTATCTTCCTCGTGCAATTGCTGAGCTATGTTGCCGGCAGGCCCACTCATGATCGAGCACCGCTTGATAGAGAGGATGATCTCGGTATTGGACCGCGAGAGAGAGCGGATCGAGGCGTTCAGCATCGTGGATACCGTACTGGCCGGCCAAGCCATCGACTTCATGTCCTCCTACGCCGACCGCTGCCACCACGGCAAGGAGGAGAACATCCTGTTCAGGAAACTGGAGGGCAAGGGTCTCAGTTCCGAGGACCAGGGGACCATGGCGAAGCTGACGGAGGACCACCGCCGCTCCAGGGAGATGGTGGCGGAGCTGAGGGAGGCGGTGGCCGAATACTCGGGGGGCGACCCGCCGGCGGCGCTCAAGGCATCGGACGTGCTCCGGCGCATCGTGTCGCTGTACGCGGCGCACATCAAGCTGGAGGATGAGGTCTTCTTCCCCCGCGCCATGAAATATCTGTCAAAGGAGGAGAGCGCACTAATGCTAAAGGAGTTCGAGGAGTTCGACCGCAGGATGGTCCATGAGCATTATACGGAAGTGGTGGAGGCGGCTGAGAAGAGCTTCCCCAATAAGGGGGTGGGGCAGTGAAGAAGTACCGCTGCGTGGTGTGCGGGTACGTCTACGACCCCGCGGTGGGGGACGACCTCTCGGGGATACCCCCGGGAACGGCGTTCGAGGACCTGCCGGACGACTGGACCTGCCCCATGTGCGGCGCGTCCAAGAGCGAGTTCGAGCCGGTCGACTGAATCACTCGTGCTCCTCGCCGTTGTCCGGCCGGTTGGTCACCATGGCGCAGAAGCGCGCGTACACCCTCCTCAGGGTGTCCCACGCCAGCATCAGGATGACCGCGCCGCAGATCAGGGCCACGGCCAGCCCCAGCGGCCCTATCAGCAGCAGGTTGGGCATCAGTGGGATGATGAGCAGCAGCACGACCATCACCATGGCCGCGTAGATCAGGTTCACGAACACGCGGTAGATGATGTTGGGGTTGTTGGCCCGGTTCCGCGGCGACTCCATCACCATGGTGGTAAGGTGCTCAGCGATCTTCTTGGCGTTGGTGAACATATTGACGACCACCGGGGCGATGACGATGATCAGGAGCGCCAGCAGCAGCACGTCCCCGGGCAGGTTCCACTGCATCATGACGGATTGGAGCTGCTGGGTCTGTTCCTCGGCCAGGTTGAAGAACAACATCACCGCGATGAGGACGACGGCGTCCACAACGATGAGGAATATGGAGTTCTTGATCTTGGCGCTGGACGGCGACCCCTTGGACCAGCCGCTGGACGCCGTAGACCGTATATCGTCGATGCTCCTCAGGGAGCACAGCAGGCGGTTCGGGATGAGCTTGACGGTCCAATCGAACAGCTTTGGCTGTATCTTCGTGATGAGTGGCATGACGAACATCGAGATCAGCGCGCCGCCGATGACCGCGGCGTAGAAGCCCTGCGACACCACCCCGGCACCCAGAGCGGCCGCGGCGATGATGAAGGCGAACTCACCCATGGCCAGAAGGCTTGTGGCGACGGTCAGGCTGTCCCGGGCGGACATATTGACCAGGTAGCAGCCGATGAAGATCGACACGATCTTGCTGACGATGAATACCACTGCGATGATGACGGCAAGCCAGATGTTCTCATAGATGAGAACGGGGCTGACCTGCAGCCCGATGGAGACGAAGAAAACCGCCATGAACAGTTCTTTGACCGGCTCGACCGTCTTCATGATCTTGTGGCCGAACCGCGACATGGCGATCATCACGCCCATGAAGAAGGCGCCGATGGCGAAGTCCAGGCCGATCACGGAGGAGATCGCGGCCATGAGGAAGCATAGCCCCACCGCGACAATGAGAAGGATCTCGGGGGAGAACCTCTTCCCCACGAAGTTGATGAGCCGGGGCACCAGGGTCATGCCGAAGACCACCGTCATGCCCACGAACAGGATCAGGCCCATGACCATATACAGGGTCGAGCCGAGAGCGGGGGTGTCGCCGGCCAGAAGGGGCGCGGCCATGGTCAGGATGAGCACCTGCCCCACGTCCTCGAAGATGGTGATGGTGATGATAAGCTTGGCCATTTCCGCGTCGATGTGCTTGGCGGTTTTGAGAATGCCAGTGACGACGGCGGTGGATGTGCCCGAGATGATGGCGCCCAGGAATATGGACTGGACGAAGTTCATGCCCAAGAGGATCCCGAGGACGTAGCCTATGGCTACCATGAACGGCATTTGCACCAGGACGATGATCAGGATCTTCATCCCGGTGCTCTTAAGCTTGGAAAGGTCGGTCTCCAGGCCGATGTAGAACAGCAGCAGGACTATGCCCAGGCTGGATAGGATGGATACGGTCTCCCCCTCCACCCACAGGTCCGGGAACATGGTCGGGCCAATGATGATGCCCGCGCAGATGTATCCCAGGATCGGAGGCATCTTGATCTTGGCGAAGATGACGGCGAAAATGCCAGAAATTATCAGCAGAATGGCCATGTCGATGATGACCCGAACCTCGCTCATCTCTTACCCCTGTCCATGTTGCTGCAGATGTTCATTTAATAGTCTCCTACGTGGGCAGGCTCGTTGCGTCCCTGGCCGGTCCATGCCTGGTGTCAGATGGGCAGTTTCCAGAAAATCGAGAGGAGATGACCCAGGCCGCTGGGGGAACCTGTTTGTCGTCTCATCATCACTGTCAGGACCTATCGGTCCGCTGCCCACTTTAGAGCATGTGAACGAGCGAGGTGGCATCTCGCTTTACACTAATCGGTACAATGACACAATCGTATAAAAACACTAGTGAAAATATTGCGCGGCACGCTAGAAGGATGCCACTCTGGGAGCGGAAACATGATACGATTGTGCTAATAATGGCCCCTTCGCTGCATCTTTGTACAGGCTCAAGCGCATCCAGGTCCTTCCGGCCGCATGCGGCCGGTCCGCGGGAGCGTTGCAGCAGCACATCGGTCCAGGGCTCCGTCTGGAATGAGGGCGCGACGCCTGCCTCAGGCGGACAATGGGCGCCTCAAGGGCCACGCTCGGTCGGCAAGGGCTAAATACCTCTAGGGGGTCCGTCGCTCATGTTGCCAATAGGCACCATCAAGGACACCTTTTTTACCGGGGACGAGACCACCATCGCCATCGTCCTGGTGGGTTTTCTGGCGCTGAACCTGCTGGCGTTCGTGCAGTTCTGGGTGGATAAGCGCAGCGCGATCATGAAGAGGCGGAGGACCCCCGAAAGAACGCTCCTCCTGTACGCCGTGCTGGGCCCCTTCGGGGCCTACGCCGGGATGAAGCTGTTCAGGCACAAGACCCGCGTCCTCAAGTTCCAGGCAGTGCCCCTCTTCGCCATAGCCCACCTTTTCCTGGCCGCGCTTATTTTGCTCTGAGTCCGAGCGGGGGGCACGAGCACCGCTCAGCTTATAGGGGCGTCGATGAATGTATCTTCGATATCACATGAAAATCGAATACTATCACGCGTCCAAGTACGGCAACGGGGCCAAGGTGGCCGAGGAGTTCAAAAAGCTGATGTCCACCCGGGGGGTCGACGTGAACGTCCACCATGTCAAGGACGCGCGCCCGGCCGAGCTGCCGGAGGCGGACCTGTACGTGTTCAGCTCGCCGGGCCGCATCGGCAAGCCTATCGGGTCCATGCGCAAGTTCCTCAAGGGCCTTCAGCTGCCGTCCGGAGCCCGCTACGCCCTCCTGACCACCGAGATGGCGCCCCAGCCCAACAAGAAGACCGGGGAGATGCCTTCCGAGGAGGAAAGGGGCAAGTGGCAGAAGGTGAGGCCGGTCATGGACGAGATCTTGCAGGAGAAGGGCCTGAAGAAGGTCGCCGAGGGGACCGTATACCTGCTGGGCATCCAAGGGCCGCTGGAGCAGGACTGGGAGAAGAAAGTGGAGGCGTTCGCCGCCCAGGTCTCAGTGCCGGCCTGAGCCTCCTTCTACGATTTTTCTATTTCCTATTCGATATCGAGTTTATCTGAGATATCATATGCCTATTTCGAGCAGCAAAATCTATAGATAAGGGAGTTCAATTAAAAACTTCAAGGGGGGACGGCCTCTTGATGCCTACCGCGCATGCCCCGCATGTACGTTCTCGTGCCGCCTCCCCCTAGTGGGGCTCTGACGGCTTTCGATATATTCCATGCTTATAAAACGTGGGCCTGGCCATCATTGGATTTCGTATCGATTGTTGATATTTATGAACAAAAGAATAAATATTTATATTTGGCCTTGAGAGCAGCAGGGGAAGTTGTGACGTGGTATAGGTTGATCAAGAATGGTGAGCCGGTCGGGAACATCGACATCACCGCGAAGGGATTCAGCTTCATGGATGTGGAAACGGCGCATCGCCAGGAGGTCCTGACCCAACTGAAGGGCGAAGTGACGGCTGCTCCGGTGACCATCGACGGGGCGGATTTCCTGTTCGTCAGGCCCAGGGGGACCATGTTGGAGATGCTCGTCCACCTCCGGCATGTGCTCAACGAGAGCGCCTACGATCTCGCCGACGATCTATCGAAGTATAATGATAGAGACTGATCGCGCCGGAGGACCCGCCGTCATTATCAGATCTCACGCTTCGGGGGAAAATACTGAAGCCAGTGCTTTTTCGGGACCGAGTGTTATTATCAATTCTCTGAACATCCCTCGTCGAGGCCTTCAGACTATCGTCAAAGGCTGATGAGGACGAGATCGAGCTCGGTGCCTTCAGAGCGGGGTTAGCAGGACATCTCCCTCATCATATCCCGCTGCGGCGATACCTCTCTGGGAACCGGGGGGTCAAAGGTGAGTTCACTCTTTCGCATCTGTCGTTCGCCCTTCCCTCTCTTTGGATTTCTCGATTTGAATGAGTATGGCGAGCCAGCAGCTATAACGGCCATTTCTAGTCTTAATAAGGTCGCCTTGCTCAATGAATCTGGGGCGTTCGCCAGGCAGACGACGGGAGTGCCCTCACGGCGTCAGCCCTGAAGGCTCCTTCGGAGTGGGATTCACAGAAGCCTCCGACACAGCATTTATCGGCGCGCAGGTCCCCGCAACTGGCAAGGGAACAGCCTTCTTGACCTTGGCATCCTTTCTGATTTTCATCGGTCCGATGAGCTCACGCGCCTCCTGCGAGAACATGCCGCGGATGGCGCCAGCGAGGTCCTCGATGTCCATGTACCGGCCGGTCTCTTTCTTGACGTTCCTCCGGACCGCATTGAGCACATCCTCGTGGAATAGGGCCTTGGAGATCGATATCGGGCTGAGCGCCACCTGGCATTCCCAGAACTCGTCGAGGCCTCCGCGCCCCAGGACCTTGCGATGCAATACGTTCAGTGTGGTGGTGGCCTTGGCGAGATCTTCCGTGGCCAGGTCCACCTGGAAGGCGCGCTCGTACTCGATTCCCTCGCCGAAGGTGAGGTGATATAAGACCCACTCCACGCCGTTGGTCAGCAGGACCCACTGATAGTTATTCCTGGAAGCGTAGGACTGCGCTTGCTCGATCTGCCGATCGCGCAACGCCACCGTCGGGGCCTTCACTTCGATGAGCAGCCGAGGCACGTTGTCGATCTTAATCATGAGGTCGACGTACTTGTCGCGGAGCTGGGCCTCTCGGCTAACCTCCTTGAAGGCATCGTAGCCGAACACGTCCTCGAGCATCTTAACCAAACGGAGCACCATGTCCGCCTCGTTCAGGTTCTCCTCCCTGGCCGCCAGCATGATCGTCTGATATTTCTTCAGCTGTGATCGCTCTACCATTTGCTGCTTTATCGCTGCCATATGACCCCGACAACGATAATTATTGAGAGAACTTAATAGCTTGTAAGAAATGAGAATTCAATGATGGTAAACTCTCTGCTGCATGGGATATATATTCAGATCAGCCATGGTCTAGGGGCCCCAGCACATTCAATGCTACATGAACAGTGTTTCTGACCTCAGCGCCCAACCGAGAATAGATTTATAAGGGCCGACAGACCGTTTTCTGCCGGCGCGGGTGACTGGACAGTGATAGTGGGCCCGAAGAGATTTGGACTCTTGACCTCCCGGTTATCAGCCGGGCGCTCCAGCCAGGCTAAGCTACGGGCCCCTGTGAGTGTGGGAATAGTCATATCTATTTTAAACCTTTCCATGCTTGGCTGGGTTCTAATATCATGTAACGTTGAAAATCCAATGTCAGAACTCTGAAAAATATGCGGTTATAGTGGGCCCGAAGAGATTTGGACTCTTGACCTCCCGGTTATCAGCCGGGCGCTCCAGCCAGGCTAAGCTACGGGCCCCTCAATTGAGAGATAGAGATAGTTGGCAATAAGATGGATAATAAAGATGATCATATCTATGGACCCACCAGATAAGCTTTGCACCAAAGCCAATTAGATATGTTCTGAAGCGCTCTCTCAACTTGCGCTCTGGCCAATGATCTGGAAGGAATGAGCATGATGAAGCTGAACTATGGCATCGACGATCGGCCGAAACCAACGGCTCTGCTCATTTTCAGCTTGCAGTGGCTGGCTGTGAGCGTGCCCGCCATCCTGATCATCGGCAAAGTGGTCGCCGACCTCTATGGAGGTCCAGCGATCCCCTATCTTCAAAAGCTCTTCCTCATCACCGCTTTGGTCCTTCTTGTCCAAGTATATCTGGGCCATAAGCTCCCTCTGGTGGTCGGTCCGGCGACGGTGCTCTTGATCGGCATACTGGCGAGCCTTGATGCGGGGTTCGGCGCGATCAACTCATCATTGCTTGTCGGCGGGCTAATCCTGGCAGGGGTTGCGGCAGCAGGCCTCTTCAAGCATCTCGAACGCCTCTTCACGCCCCGAGTCATCACGGTCGTGCTGATCTTGATCGCATTCACCCTGGCCCCGGTGATACTTGATCTCATCATCGACGGCGGCGGCACGGTTCCGTCAACGCATACATTTCTCTTTGCCATAACTTTCACCATGGCCCTCTTCATCGCGAACGGGTTCCTGAAAGGGATATGGAAATCGACCCTGGCGTTATGGGCGATCATCATCGGCAGCCTGGCATATATCGCTCTCTTCGGTGCGGTTCCCCTACCGCAAGAAGATACAGCGCTTCTCGCGCTTCCCGAAGCCCTTCTCGGCCCGCTCGCCATGCCCGATATTGGGGTCCTTGCGTCGTTCATAATATGCTTCATTGCGCTAGCCATCAATGATCTGGGGTCCATTCGGTCGGTAGGCGGCCTTCTTGCGGCGGATAACATGGGCGAACGCGTGGATCGCGGAGTGACCGTCACCGGCCTGGGCAATGCTCTGGCCGGCCTCACTGGAGTGATCGGTCCGGTCAACTTCTCGCTGAGCCCGGGCGTCATAGCCGCCATGAGGTGCGCATCCCGGTTCGCCCTGGTCCCCACAGGTGTGGCACTTGCGCTCATGGCCACGTCTCCCCTCGTCATCGGCTACTTGAGCAGCATCCCCGGACCGGTCATCGGCGTGGTCCTCGCCTTCGTCATGGCCGCGCAGATATCGGCAGGGCTCATGCTGGGGCAGCAGAACAGTGCGGTGAGAACGTTCGACGAGGGTCTGATCGTCGGGGTCCCGCTTCTCCTCGGGACCATGGTATCGTTCCTTCCCGATTCGGTCGCCGCGGGATTCCCGGCAACTGTTCGCCCCCTCGTCACCAACGGGTTCGTGATGGGCATCGTAGCGGTCATGATGCTCGAGCATATCGTCTATGGCAGGAAGGCGGGGGATTGAGATCGGATATACGCGCCGTGGCGGCCGGTCCGAGCTCGGCGGTCAAAGATAAGTGAGTCAAAGAAGAACGTGAAGGGTTTCAAATGCGTTTGTCGAGCGTCACTCTATTATTAAAGCCCTGAGCCAGCTCAGTTCCTGAAGGTGACAGAGTAGTCAACTTCCTTCGCCCCGAAGTACTTCTTGCAGTACTCGGCGGTCTCGTTCGGCGGGTATTCCTTGCATGAGAAGATATCGATGAACGCCCTGTCGGTGTCCTCGGCGAAGTGGCCGGAGATCAGGGAGGTCTCGATAAGCTGGGCAAGGGAATATCCCTGCACACGCGGGTCGGCGCCGAACCTTACAACAATGGGGTCGCCAAACCTCTTCATCTTGATGTACTCACAAAGGTCGATCGAAAACTGGGTGATCACTTCCTTGCTGCGGATCTTTTCAGGATCGCAGCCTCGGAGGTCCACGGATGTGAGGAGTCCCCATTCGTTTCCGTTCTTGAACAGTTCGATCGTCTCTTCGTCGCTCAAAGATTCTCCGGGCTTCGGGCTCATTCTATACATGGCGTGTTATCACTGCCTGGGCGGCACAAGACCACCTTGGAGAAAGGGCTAGAAGAAACCTAGTATTTGAAATTAATTCTGAGAATAGGCCAAGATACGAAAATATGCCCAATATATGGTGGATCAGGGGCGCTGGCCCACCGCTCATATGTCGGGAGGACGGCTAACCGGTCAGTGACGGTCGCGGCCCGCAGGGTGTGGATATTATATTGCCGTTGCCATTCTAGTTCCGATCGACATGGGCCAAGGGCTGAAGAACCGGGGCAAGGGCAGGGCGGACGTGGAGGACCGCCGCAAGGCCGTGGAGGATTACACCGAAACGAAGCTGGAGCATATCGGCGCGATGTCCTTCGACCCCCAGCTGGCGGAGAAGAACATCGAGAACATGATCGGCGCGGTCCAGGTGCCGGTGGGTTTCGTCGGCCCTCTGCGCGTCAACGGGGACGAGGCCAGGGGGGAGTTCCTGGTGCCCCTAGCCACTACTGAGGGCGCGCTTCTGGCATCGGTCAATCGCGGCTGTTCGGTCATATCCGCCGCCGGCGGGGCCGCATCGGTCGTGGTCAAGGATGAGATGACCCGCGCTCCCGTGTTCAGGGTCAAGGACGCCCGGCACGCCGTGCAGGCCGGGAAGTGGGTCGAAGGCAACTTCCAGAAGCTCAAAGAGGCGGCCGAGGCCACCACCGGGCACGGAAAGCTGCTCTCCGCCGCCGTGTTCGCTTCCGGCCGCTCCCTATTCGTGCGCTTCGCCTACTCCACCGGCGACGCCATGGGCATGAACATGGCCACTATCGCCACCGAGGCGGCGTCCAGGCTCATCGAGAAGGAGACCGGGGCGGTGCTGGTGTCCGTGTCGGGGAATTTATGCACCGACAAGAAGCCCGCCGCGGTGAACAGCATACTGGGCCGCGGGAAGATCGTGCTGGCCGACGTGACGGTGCCGCGCGCTCTGCTGGAGGAAAAGATGCATGCCACTCCGGAGGCTGTGGCCGAGACCTGCTTCCGCAAGTGCGAGGTGGGCAGCGCTATGGCCGCCTCCTATGGATATAACGCCCACGCCGCCAACATGCTCGCGGCGGTGTACATAGCCACCGGGCAGGACCCCGCCCAAGTGGCGGAAGGGAGCATGGTCATGACCACTTGCGAGGTCGTCGACGGCGACCTCTACATCTCGGTCCGCCTGCCCTGCGTGGAGGTCGGCACCGTGGGCGGCGGCACCCGCCTCCCCTGCCAGTCCGAGGCCCTTTCCATGATCGGTTGCGCCGGGGCCGGGAAGGCCAGGAAGCTGGCGGAGATCGTCGGCGCGGTGGTGCTGGCCGGCGAGCTGTCCACGCTGTGCGCGCAGGCGGCCGGGCAGCTGGGAAGCGCACATAAGGCCCTGGGACGCTGAGCTGCTCCAGAGCGCCTCCGCTCATGGCTCGATTATAAATATCGCCTAGTTTATCCATCAGTTGGATAATACATCCAATTGCTGTGTCATCGATCCGGACCCTTGCGCCGTTCAGGGGCCCGCTGGCCTGAGAGCAGGTCTAGGCCTTCGACATAGCATCGAGCAGACAACGGACGATATAGGGAGATATACGTTATGGCAATAGAGATCGTAGAGCCGCACGAGATAGAAAAAAGGAGCATGGAGATAATAACCTCCGAACTGAACGGAAGGACCTGGCCGGAGCCGGAGTTCTCCATAGTGAAGAGGTGCATACACACCTCCGCCGATTTCGACTACGCTGACAACCTCGTTTTCTCAGAGGATGCGGCCAAGATAGGGATCGAGGCTCTGAGGGGCGGAGCCTCCGTGGTCACCGATACCAAGATGGCCGCCGCCGGCATAAACAAGAACAGGATGAGGACCTGCGGAGGCCAGGTATACTGCTTCATCAGCGATGACGACGTCATTGCCGAGGCCAAGGCCACAAGGCGTACCAGGGCCGCGGTGGCCATGGAGAAGGCGGCCAAGCTCGAAGGCCCGGCCATATTCGTCATCGGCAACGCGCCGACGGCCCTGGTCGAACTTCACGCTCTCATCAAGGAGGGAAAAGTAAGACCTGCCCTGGTGATCGGCGTGCCCGTCGGCTTCGTGAACGTGGTGGAGTCCAAGGAGCTCACCATGAGCGCGGACGTCCCGTACATCGTCGCCCGCGGCAGGAAGGGAGGGAGCAACATCGGTGCCGCAATCTGCAACGCCATGCTGTACTCGCTGGGCCGCTGACCGGAACTAGCCTGCGGTGATCACGTGAAAGACCTGATCTCAGCCAGGGGCTTGGTGATGAGGTTCGGGGGCCACAACGCGGTGGACCACGTGGACGTTTCCGTCCGCGAGGGAGAGATCTACGGGTTCCTGGGACCGAACGGGGCGGGGAAGACCACCACCATCAGGATGCTGACCACCCTGCTTACTCCCACCTCCGGGGATATTCACATCAACGGCATACCTATACCTGAGGGGGCCAAGGAGGCGAGAAAGCTCATCGGGATAGTGCAGCAGCAGATCAGCCTGGACAAGGACATCTCCGTGAGGGAGAACATCATCTATCACGCCATCCTCCACAAGATGCCCAAGAGCACCGTAAAGGAAAGGCTGGAAGAACTCTCCGACCTGATGGGGCTGACGCCCTTCCTGGACTACACGGTGATCAACCTTTCTGGCGGGTGGAAGAGGAAAACCGCCATCGTGTGCGCCCTGATGCACCGGCCCAAGGTCCTCTTCCTGGACGAGCCCACCGCCGGGCTGGACACGCAGTCAAGGCATGCGCTGTGGGACATGATACGTCAGCTGAACAAGGCAGGCACGACGATATTCCTCACCACTCATTACATAGAAGAGGCCGAGTTCCTGTGCGACAGGGTAGCGGTGATCAACAAGGGCAGGATAATCGCTCTAGGAAGTCCGACCGACCTGTGCAACCAGATCGGCCGCATCGCCGTGGAATATGACAATGACGATGGTGCCCGTGCGTACAGGTATTTTCCGGACCGTTCGGCCGCAAAGGAATTCGCCGGAACAATGGAAGATAATGATTCCGTGCTAACGCGGAAGACGAACTTGGAGGACGTGTTCCTGGAGCTCACGGGAAGGAACGTGAGCACGGATTTCGTAAAGGCGGTGAGGGTCTGATCCTTCGGATACTGGATGAATCGCTCCGCGTCGCCTGGTCGGACCTATGCTATCTGAAAAGGAACTTCCTGACGGTGACCGTGACAATACTGGTCACTCCTCTGCTGTACTTCATCGCCTTCGGCTACGGGCTGGGGAGCCAGATGGATACTATCGAAGGAGTCTCGTACATCGCGTTCGTGATCCCCGGCATAGTCTCCTTATCCACGCTGAACTCCACCTTCTCATCCACGGCCAACAAGATCATGGTCCAGAGAAAGTTCTATTCCAGCTTCGATGAGATCCTCCTATGCCCTATCTCCCCCTCCTCCGTGATCCTGGGCAAGACCACCGTTGGGTTCCTGAAAGGGGTCATAGGCTGCTTCGTGCTCATCGCTCTGGGCATGTACATGTCCGGCGATGTTCACATGAACGCCCTGCTGGCGATATGCGTCCTGGTATCCTGCTTCACCTTTTCTCTCCTGGGGGTGCTGGCAGGCTTCGTGGTCAAGGGGCTGCCCACCATGACGATGTTCACCAGCCTGGTCATAGTCCCAATGACCTTCCTGTGCGGGACCCTGTTCTCGGTATCATCCATGCCTGCGCCCGTCAGGTACGTCATTTCCGTGCTGCCTCTGACGCATGTAACCGCATGCATCAGGGCCGCGGCTCTCGAGTGGGCGTTCCCCATGGGATCGTTCGTCGTCCTGATAGGCTTCGGCGTCGCTTTTTTCCTGGTATCGTACTACCTGCTGAAGAGCGGGAAGGTGTGAGCTCGGGCGATCGCTGAGGCTGTCCGATTCGGAACGGCCGCCCGCCGATCCGGTGCCATGCCAGCCTGCGCACCCCCGTGGAAGAAGAGGCTCACCGGTCGGTCATCTCTTCCATCCGCTCTTCTATTTTCATATAGAGGTCCTTTAACCGCTCCTTCATTTCATTCGTGGCTTTCCACATGCCTCTCTCGATAGCTTCTTGCAAGCGCGCCAGCATCGCCACCATGGCGTAGGGGTTCTCTTCCTTGATCCAGTTCTGGGTCTCCTCGTCCAGGACGAAGTTCTCGGTGATGTCCTCGTACATCCAATCTTCTATGATGTCCGACGTGGCGTCCCACGCCACTACGTAGTCGAATAACGTGGACAGTTCCTGCGCCCCTCTGAAACCATGCTGCTTCAGTCCTTCCAGCCATTTGGGGTTGTTGATCTTGCTGCGGAATATGAACTTGCACTCTTCGGCCGTGGACCTCAGCTTCAGGTTCACAGTGTCCGACGAATCTCCCATGAACGATGTGGGCATCTTCCCGCTGACGGACCTCACCGCCGCATTGAATCCGCCTAGGTAATCATAATCGTCATCCATGTCGAACATGTCGCACTCCCTGTTAGAGTGGTTCTTCACCGTGACGTTCATTCCCGCCAGCCTCTTCTTGAACAGCTCAGGTTGCGCTTGTCCCGACAAGCCTCTTCCGTAGACGTGGCAGCCGGTCCTCTGATATGCCGCGCCAAGATCCCGGGCATCCTTCCAGTTGCCCGTATTGATGAGGGTGTTCACCCCGCATCCGTACTGCCCGGGGGCATCCCCGAATATCCTGATGCTGGCAAGGCGCCTAGCCTCATCGTGGGGGATCCCGTTCCTTATCGCCTCCAGCATGTCGGAGCGGAGGTTCGCCGCGAGATAGTTCTCCTCTTCGGATTCATCCAGGGACGATATGATCTGGACACCGTCGTCGATCATGTCCATGAGGTTGGGAAAAGCATCGCGGAACAGGCCGCTGATCCTGAGCGTCACGTCCACGCGGGGCCGGCCCAGCTCTGACACGGGGACGATCTCAAGCCCCTTGATGCGGCCGCCGTACCCCGTCCATACCGGTCTAAGACCCATGAGCCATAGGATGTAGGCGATGTCGTCTCCCCCGGTCCTCATGACGTCGGTGGCCCAGATCACGATGCCCAGGCTTTTGGGGTACTCACCCTTCTCCTCGGCATATCGTTCGATCATTTGGTCGGCCATCTTTCTCCCGACATCCCAGCTGGAATGCCAGGGGATGCCGTCAGGGTCTATCGAATAAAAGTTCGTCCCCGTGGGGAGGATCTGAGCTCGGCCTCTGGTAGGACAACCGGAGGGACCGGGGAGCACGTATTCTCCGTTCAGACCCGCGATGATGCTTTCCAGCTCCCTGTTCATGCGCAGGATGTCACCATACAGACGATCGCAGATGAAACCCACTACCTTCGCGAGGTCGCCGTTACCCTCTGGATAGTCCTCTTTCAACCGCTCCGCGCATTGCTCGTACGCGAACCCTTCCGACATCATGGTCTCGATCACGGAGAACGTCCTTTCCTCGATCTCGTCGACAACTTGACCATTCAAACGGCCGTCCCCGGCGCGTCCGCCGGCGTCGTTGATCAGTTCATCGAGATCGAACCCCAGAGAACCGGCGATGGACCCCCGGAGGGACGGTATGTCGCCGTTGGCATACCTCGTCAGGCCGTATATCATCTCCACTAGCCTCTTCCCTTCCGGCACCTCGCCCAGTATGTGCAGGCCGTCATTGATCAGCGCCTCCTTGACTTCGATGATATAATCGTAAAGCCTGTCGATTTTGGTCTCCAGATCTTTCAAGGACGCGTCCTCGGGCAGGTCCAGGTCCGAAAGCATGGACATGTCCCTCAATCTTGCGCCCATCTGTTCCAAGATCGATGGGAGCTTGTCGAACTCCTGGTATGACTTGGCGTTCATGTAGGCCTGAACGATGCTTTCTAGTTCGCCGAGACCCTCATAGCTGCCCGCCCGGGTCATGGAGGGGATCATGTGAGTGGACACAACGGCATAGCTTCTCCTCTTGGCCTGCATCCCTTCTCCGGGGTTGTCGATGATATACGGGTATATGTTCGGCAGACTGTCCAGGGCGACGTCCGGGTAACAATCTTCGGAAAGGCCCACGCTCTTTCCGGGGAGCCATTCCAGGGAGCCGTGCGTTCCTATATGCACCACCGCGTCCGCCCCGAACACATACCTGAGCCACCTGTAGAACCCCAGATACTGGTGGGGCATCGCGTGGTCAGGATCATGAATATTCTCGCCGGAGGTCTTACCTCTGTCCGGCTGGAAGCCGATGAACACGTTCCCGTCGATGAACCCGGGGATGAGCTGCATCCCCGCTACTGTGTGGATGTCGCCCGGAGGTTCGCCCCATCCCTCGATAAGCCCCTTCTTGGCGGGATCGGACACGGCGTTAAACCACTGCTCGTACTGCTGCGGGCCTATCAGGTCCGCAGATCTCTCGATCAGCTCGCCGTCAGTCTTCCAATCGTTGTCGTTGGTCACGCCGTCCAGCAGACGGCCCGCAAGCTCCTTTCCGTCGGAGGGGAGCCAATCGATTGAATAGCCCTCCTTCTTCATGCCCTTCAATAGCTCCACAACGCTCTGGATGCTATCTAGGCCTGACGCTCCGCCGGCCAAGTCCTGCCGGGGAGGGTACATGTATAGGAGGACCGCCACTTTCTTCTCCCGATTCTCCTTTCGGCGGAGGTTCGCCCACAGGTAGGCTATGTCGGCGATCCTCTCTGCTCTCTCCTCCAGGGGGAGGAAGAGGAACCTTCCGCTGTCGTCCTGGTCCTGGCCGGCGAACGGAACGGTAATGATCTGACCGTCATACTCCGGGTTCACCACGCTCATGGCAATATCGTATGCGTTGAGGCCGAAAGGGCTCTCTTTCCATTTCTTGCCGGAATCGAACATCATCATGGCCTGGATGACGGGGACCCCCAATCGTTCAAAGAAATTGTCCTCGGAGATCTGGGTGCCGTCACCCGGCTTGGAAAGGAGCGTTTGGGCGAAGCCCGAGGTCTCTATGATACAATCGAGTAGGGGCTCCCCATCTTTGATGAGATAGTTGTCTATCACATTCTTGATCCCGATCGATCCGGTCATGTCCTTGAGATACGTTGAAAGGAATATCGGCAGTGCGTTGGCGCCTCTTCTCTCCACGCATTCTATCAGCCGATCTATGGCCTGCAGATTGTTCACCAGCCAGAATTTCTGGTGAAAGAAAATGCCTATCGCCGGTCTGCTGTGGTCCATCGCGGCGACTCCGTCCTCGATGCTCATAGCCTCCATTCCCGGACGGTACACCCCCTGGGCGAGGGGCATGACGGGGTCGGGTACGTCAACGTCCACATTGTCGAACGTTCTCAATGCCCACAGAAGGACAGAGCGGAGATTGTCATCACCACCGATGATGGTCAATGACCTCAGGAGCTGATAGTCCTCCTCCGACTGCTTGAACATGTGCCGATGTTCTTCCATGACCCGGGGCTCCGTGCAGATAAGGAGGGCCGAGCATCCCGACCGGCCGATGGCCTCTTTCACCTGGTCGAACCTCCTCAGATAGGTCACGTCGCCATGGACCTTGATGACCAGGAGGTCCGAAGATTCGATCCGCTTCACGAACGATCCGAACCTGAGCGGGTCCTCGTTCAGAATGATATAGTCCGCTCCTTCCAGGTCGAATTCGTATCCGTCCCGATGAAGGGCGTCAGCGGCAGCGTCCATAACATGGCCGTCCCTGGAACCTATCCCTAGGCATGTAACGATCATCTTGCTCACTTGGCTTGTTGTGAAAAATTCATCGTGTAATGAGTGATATTCCGCCGTCAGAAGCCTTAAGCGCCGCTTCCACGCGCACCATCTGAATGATGGATGGGGCTGACTGGCCCGTTTAATTGGATATACCATCTAACATATTTATTATGTTGGATGTATAATCCAACATGCGACATAATATGAACATCACACGTTTTCTTTTTGCAGAGATCCGACCCGAGGCGATAGGATCCGCGACAGGCCGGCTGCGCTCTGCACCGGGGCGACCACGGCCGATAGAGGAACGGGCGGCCTCAGTGGGCCCGCATTCGTGATGACACGGACAACGCGTTAGTCCATTAACGGGGGACCGTCAGGTCCCGATCACCGCCTTAACACTGCTGGCGAGCCTGTCCGCGTTGAGGTCCTCCAATCGGAAATATTCGGCGCACAGCTTGTGAGCCAGCATAGCCGCGTTATCGTAGTGGGGATATCCTGCGCTCGCGTCCACCACGATCCACCTCACCGAGGGCATGATCAGGTCGTCCGCGAGCGCCAAGACCTCTTCGTTGGCATCGGCTCCCTCTTTTAGAGGTACGTTGGCCCTCCCGTCGGTGACCAGGACTATGAAGCATCGTTCCCCCGGATGGCACCTCGTGTATGAGGTCATGAACGTTCGTGCGGACACCATCGCTTCCCCGAGCGGGGTCTTGCCTCCAGTGGGCAGCTCCTCCAACTTCCTGTAGCTATACTCCACCGATTTGGTGGGGGGGAGTATCAGCTCCGCCGAGCCCCTCCTGAACGCCATCATGCCGACCCGATCGCGCTTCACGTAGCTCTCCCTGAGCATGGAAAGTATGGCCCCCTTCACCGTCGACATCCTTTTCCTTACGCCCAGAGACCCGCTGGCGTCCACGAGGAAGAGGAGGGTGCATCCGCTGCGCCTTTCCCTGACCTTTTCCCTCAGGTCCCGTTCCTCTATCACTATCGCCAGGCCGTTGTTCTCCCGGGACCTCTGGTATGGGGCGGCGGCCCTGATGGTGGCGTCGAAGGCTATGTCCCGGGGAGACTCCACGATCCTGGATCTCGCATAGCGGCCGGTCATGTCATCGCTTTCCGCGATGCCCCGTCGCCCTTTCCTGCTCCGGGTCTTCGAGGGGAGCTTTTCCCGATTGTTCAGGTAATCGATCACCCGGAACTGCTCGCCAATGTTGAACAGCATTTCTTGCAGGTCGGGAGGGTCCGGACGGTCCGGTCCGCCGTTATCATTTCCCTCCTCGGGACCATTATCGGGCTCTTCCTGCGGGGGGCGGTCGTCCCGCCGATCTTCGGGTGGCCGGTCCTGATCCTGGGGGGGCTCCTCATCCCGTTCATTTTGTCCCTGCTCCTGCTTTTCCGGAGGCGGCGGGGAAGGAGGTTCTGGAGCATAGTTGCGTCGATGAGAAAGGCACAGGACCGCAGCCTCTTCCACATCCTTCTTTATGACTTCATCTCTGCCGTTAAGTGCTGCCAATGCCATGGCGGCATTTACCATGGCGATGTCCCCGCGATACCCGTCCACGCCCATGCTGTAGCACAGTTCGGAGACTATAGACAGCAACTCGTCAGATATGGTGACCATCGGCAGGATGGACCGTCCCCTCTCTATCTTCCGCCTCACCTCCTCCTCCCCGTCGGAGTACGTTATCGCGAACGACGACGGGTCATCGCTGAACTCCATGTTCCTACGGAGGATCTCTCCCCTCTCCTGAGGTCCACCCCAGAGTTCCACATTGACGCAGAGATCGAAGCGGTCCAGCATGTGAGAGCTGAGATCGCTGTCCCGGGGATTCATGGTGGCGATGACGGCGACGGGGCAAGGATAGGTGTCGGACACCGCTCCTCTCTCCACCACCACTCGCCCGGTGTGCGCGGCGTCAAGGACCGATGTCAATATCTTCTGGTCAAGAAGGTTGGCATCGTCGATATACACAAGACCTCCGTCGGCGCGGAACAGGAGCCCCTTTTGCATCTTGATGGTGCCGTCATTCACCGCGGCCTCCACGTCGAGGCCGCCGAAGACCTGCTCTTCGGAAGCGTTCAGAGGTATGTTGACCATCCTTTTTCCGGAAATGCCCTCGGAGACGGAGCGCGCGATGGTGGTCTTGGCCACGCCGGGGCCGCCCCTGATCAGGACGCTCTTGATGCGTGGGTTCACCATTATGCACATGAGCGCCCGCTTGGCGTCGTCCATTCCCAGTATGGCCGAGAATGGGAATCTGGACGTTATAGGCTCTGGAGGCATTTCTCCAGTTCCTCGACGTTGAGGCCGGCGTCCTCGAAGGGGCGCCTCCTCATGCGGTGGGACAGAACGAGCTCGGCGGTGTCCATGATATCATTCTTGGTGACGGCGGTCCTCCCCTCCAGGGCGGCGTTGGCCTTCGCGGCCTTCATGAGCGTTATGTCCGCCCGGTACCCATCGACATCGAAGTGGATGGTAGTGGATACTACCATCTCCACGACGGCATCGTCGGCGCGGACCTTCGGCAGGAGGGCCTTCGCGGACACGATGTTCTCCCTGACAGCATCCAGTTCGTTCATGCATCGAGCCACGTACCCTTCCGGGTCCGCGTCGAAGGCAAGCCTCCTCTTGACCACCTCGGTCCGCGTGGGGATGTCCTTCTCACCCTTGATCTCAACCGACAATCCGAACCGATCCAGCAGCTGGGGGCGAAGATCCCCTTCCTCGGGGTTCATGGTACCCACGAGCACGAACCTGGCAGGGTGATGGAACGACACGCCCTCCCTCTCTACGTAATTGGTCCCCATCGCGGCGGAGTCGAGGAGAAGGTCCACGATATGATCGTCCAGCAGGTTGACCTCGTCCACGTACAATATGTTCCCGTTAGCCTTGGCCAGTACCCCCGGCTCGAACTTCTTCTCACCCGTCTTCAGGACGTGCTCCAGGTCGAGCGTTCCCGCCACACGGTCTTCCGTCGCGCTCAGGGGAAGCTCGACCACCTGCATGGGCGCGGACGCGGGGGAGAGCGTCTCACCCGCTTCGATCCGCTGGCGGCAGTAGGTGCAGAACCTTTCCGGACGGTCATAATCGCAATGGAACACGCAGCCCTCCACGGACATGCGCTGGGGAAGGACCCGTGCCAGGGACCTCACCGAAGTGGACTTGGCGGTCCCCTTCTCCCCTCTTATCAAGACCCCGCCGATCCCGGGGTCGATCACGTTCAGGAGGAGGGCTTTTTTCATGCTCTCCTGTCCGACGATGCTCGTGAACGGAAATAATATGGGATCCTCTGACATGTTCTCACACAGCAAGATTATGGATGTATCATCCAATTCATTAATAAGGTTATACACATAATCCAGCACTTGGCGGCATAAGTCATGAAGGGTACACCTGTGCACAAAGCCCGGTCCAGCGGGGCGGGTGGCCGCCGTCGGCCTGGACGGGGTGGGGTGTCGGTATGAGGAAAAGGATGGCGTGGGCGGCTGCCGCGACAGTAATAGTGCTGTTCTTCGTTCTGCTATGTCTATGCATTTATGCATGGGGGAGCGACCCGGCCGATTCATCCAAGCTAATGCTGTCCTCGTCCTTCCTGGCCTCAACACTGTCCTTATTCGTTCTGATCTGCGCAGTTTTGATGGGGCGGAAGGCCGAGAGTTCCTCGGAGCAGTATTGGACAAAGTACGGTCATGAGAATGAGGGGGACGGCCCGGAAAGGAAATGATCCCTCACCAGGCGCCCTTCCTCTGCTTGATCAGGATGAGCAGGAACACTGGCCCCCCTAACAGAGCCGTGACCACGCCTACCGGCACCCCGGTGTTACCGACGACCCTGGCCAAGCAGTCGGAGGCGATGAGCATGAACGCCCCGATGCTCGCCGACGAAGGGATGAGAAATCTTGCGTTGGAACCCACCAGGATCCGGGCTATGTGAGGCGAGACCAACCCCACGAATCCTATGGTGCCGGTGAAGCAAACGGCCACCGCGGTGGTCATGGATATGACCAGCATGCAGATCAGCCGGACCCTCAATGGTTCTATGCCCAGGGTCTTGGCCACGTTGTCGTTGGTGGACATAACGCTCAGGGTCCTGGACTGGACCATCATTACCGCAAAGATCAATATGAACGAGCCGAGCAGGTATGGGACGCTGTCCCAGGTCGCCTTCCCCAAGGTGCCCACGGACCATGCATATATCGTCGCCAGGTCATCCTCGGTGCACACATACTTCATCAGAGTGGTGGAGGCGTTGAATATGTACATCACCGCTATGCCGATGAGCACCATGGCCGTGGGGGTGACCCTTCGGAACAAAGAGAAGAACATTATTATCAATGCCGGGACCAGAGCGAACACGAACGCATTGACTATCATTCCGAGGTCCCCGGTCAGCCCCGGCACGATACTGAACCCCAGTACGATGAATGTGGTCACCCCGAACAGGGCACCGGAGGATATGCCGGTGGTGTACGAGTCGGTAAGGGGGTTCTTGATGATCGTCTGCATGACCGCTCCGCCGACAGCTAGTATCGCGCCGATCAGGACCCCCGCGATGGCCCGGGGCACGAAACCCTCCCATACAATGTAGTCCTTCAGCCTCTCCACGTACGTGACCGGTTCGATGTGATGGAGGTTGTTGTACACTATGCCGTACGCTTCCGCCAGACCGACGGGGTACTTGGACACGCATATCGAGAACAAGGCCACAGCGGCTGTGATGATGATAGTTACCAATGATAGCCGAACCTTCCTCCGGGAGTTGGCCTTGTACGATTCGACGAATGCGTCCATGTTACCACATCGCTTTCTTTTGCCGGATGATCAGGTAGAGGAAGATCGGGGCGCCCACGAAGGAGAGGATGACACCCACGGGAATGGCATCGATGGGAGAAAGGCAGCGGGCCAAAATGTCCGCGCCCAGCAGGAACACCCCGCCCAGGGCCGCGGAGGCCGGTATGACGAACCGGTTGTCCGAGTCTATCAATATCCGTATGATGTGCGGGCAGATCAGCCCGATGAACCCGATGATGCCCACGCAGCTTATGACCGACGCGACCATGAACGAGGTTATCATGACGCAGAGGACCCTCATGTTGTTGGCGTTGAGCCCGAGGCTCTTGGCATTATCGTCTCCCAGCGCAAGGACATTCAGCTGTCTGGCTACCACCATCACTGCCACCGCCCCGGCGATGTTGGCGATGACCATTATGGGCAGGCTGTTCCATGTGATCATGGAAAGGGACCCGACCTGCCACCGGTACACTATGGCCAGCTCCTCCGCATCGGTGGAGATCATGAGCACCGTGGTCAGCGCGTTGAAGATGTAGGATACGGTCACTCCCGCCAGTATCAGCGTCGCCGGGGAGGAGTTGCTCATGGGAGCGATGACCATGATGAACGCCATCGGTATCAGGGCGAAGATGAACGCGTTGACCACCAGCCCAACATCGTTGAGATGGGAGCCGGAGACGGTAAGGCCGAGGATTATGGCCACGGCCACACCCAGGAGGGCGCCGGAGGATATGCCGGTGGTGTATGGGTCGGCCAAGGGGTTCCTCATGACGCTCTGCATGACCGCTCCGCCGACAGCCAGTCCAGCGCCCCCTACAAGGGCGAACAATGCGCGGGGCAGCCTCACATTCCAGATGACATAATCGTGGATGAACGGAACAGTGCCCATGTCGTAAGTTGTGCCGGCGAGATGCTTGAACAGAAGATCATAAGCTTCCCAGAAATCGATGCCCGCAGCGCCTATACATATGGAAATGCCCAGCAGGAGGAACGCGGCAATGATGCACGCAGTAATGAACAGGATTTTTCTCTCAGTATAGCGGTGGTATTCGCTCTTCATCCCGTCATGTCCGCCCGCGTTAGCCACCTTGCCGCTGACCTCAGGGCCTTCCTGCGCTGCACTGGCTTCGTCAGCTCGAACGTGGTGCTGGGGATAGTTCATGTTGATCTACCGGGGAGGCTAACGTTCATAGATGTCCCATCGGCTGGGGGCGTGACATCTCATCCCGCCCGGCAGCGCCCTTGTCGGCTCCAAAGAGAAAAATGGATTGGGGAAAAGGCCGGTATCCGCCGGCGTTCATCCGGACACCATGTCAGGCGATATAACGAAGAACCGGCCGGTGAGATCAACCTGCTCGCCATAGTATTTCTCGAAGAACTCCTGGTTGATGCTGTTCGCCCAATGCATCGAGAATATCTCGGGGTACATCACCGCGGCGCAGTAGGCTATCCTGATGGGAATAGGGCCGTCGCCGACGACTACATAGGCCTTTCCGTTCTCGTATGCCTCCGTGTGAGTGAGGAACTGCATGGATTCAGTGTACTTTGCGGTGGCGTCCACGGTCCCACTGTACCAGCCTCCCGTCCTTATCGAGATGAGGTACTCGAAGTCGTAATTGTATAGCCAGGTGCCCCCGCCTGCGAAGTAATCCCCGGACCCGAACTTGTTCGGTCTCGTATCGTCGCTTATGCCGTAGATCGCTCCCGCGGCTAATAGGACGTCCTTGTAATCAGATGTACCAGCGGAGATCCACGCCCCATTATCTTTGTGGTTCCCGTTGGAGGTAATAGCGGTCACCTTGGACACTCCCTCCAGCTTCGAATCGATATAGTTCTGGAGGTTGGTCTGCCATTCCGCCACCTGCATGGCCTGGGTCTCGGTACCGAACAGGAAACCGATCATCAGAAGCTGAGATCTGGACTCGTTCGGATCTACCATTGCCGGAGCGATCCTTATCACATCCACGCCTATATTCTCGAACTCCTGTTCATTTTGGACCGTGGAAGCGGTCTTGTCGGTTATCAGTGCGGTGACTTTGTACTGCTTTATGATCGGCGTAGAAGCCTCAATACCCATCTCGGTAGATGAGGTACTGAGGCTGGGCATCGCGCTGAACGTCGGGAAGAGCGTGGGGTCGGGCTTTGACGTGGAGGTATAAGAGATCCCGTGGATCATGTCCTTGACCCCTGCCATGGTCAGGAAAAGCAAGCCGTTCGCCGCGCCTGTAGCTATTGCGGACTTTACCGGCCATTTGGTGCTCGCGACATAGTCGCCAGCGGTGCACGTGTTGATGTGATACACCGTGCAGTTCTCTTTGTTCATTATTTTTTGCACGAGGTCCGCATCGGCCTGAGTGATGGCCCCATCATAATTGGCATCGGCAAGCGGATGCTCGTCGAAAGATGCGTCACCTGCAATTATGCCACTTATCAGATCCAGATCGCTGGAATCAATGGTGTGGTCACCATTGGCATTGCCATAGACCTTCAAAGCCGCATCGGTATCATGGTTATCGTCATCATGGCCACTTCCCGCTAGATATATGACCGCTCCGACCACGGAGACGGCCACGACGATCACTGCTACAATCAGCGCTTTTATTTTGTTAAGCATATTGACCACTTGGACATATCGACCTATTATCAATTATTATTGGATATATAATCCAACTATGGTTGAAATGCCGTTTTATTATTTATATCCTTCATGCAATTGAGAACCGTTATCGAATTGCCGCGGCCTTCATGCCCGGACCGCTCGGACCGGCCGTTATTGCTTCCCTTTGGCGGTCGGAACGGCGATCCCCAGCTCAGCCAGCCTTTTCTTGGCTTCCTCGCTTCCCTTTCCGGCAGCGGCACGGTACATATCCACGGACCGTTCGGGGTCCGTCCCTTCGACGGTGTGGGCCACGGCCACCAAGGCTTTGGAATAGCCGCCTGCCACAGATGACCTCATCAGCCGCCATCCTTCGTCAGCGTCGTAGGGGACCCCCTCCCCTTGCAGGTAGAGGCGGGCCAAATAGTAGAGCGCCCGGGGCGACTGAGACCGGGCGAACCAATATGCCGCGGCCAGGGGGTTCATTTCCACACCCTTGCCTTGGATGAGCAACACGCCGAGGTTGGTCTGTCCGCGCGAGTATCCGTTCTCCGCAGACCTCTTGTACCAGTATGCCGCTTTTTCATAGTTCTGGGGCACTCCGTTGCCGAATGCGTAAAGGACGCCCAGATTGCATTGCGCCCGGGCATTTCCCTTCAGCGCAGCCTTTTCATACCACTCAGCAGCGAGCTTCTTGTCCCTGGGCACACCGATCCCCAAAGCGTGGAAGTAACCGACATTTCTCATCCCCACTGCATCCTCGGCAGCGGCCGCACGCATGAAAAGGGAAAGGGCCGTCTCCTTATCTGTCTGATCTCCCTGAGAATATATTGCTCCAAGGTTCACCATCGCTTCGGTGCAGCCTTCCTCGACGGCCAAGGTGAAGAGGTCTTTCGCCCTAGGGATCCCACTCTCATTGCCCATTGCTCTCAATCCCTCGCGGAAATGTTCCCGCCCCTTTTGCTCGGGATCCTTCACATCCTTGTATGTCTCCAACATGCCATCACTTCTCGCTCATCCACCTCGAGGCCATATGACTGGTACTGTTGCCGTCCGTCCCCCTAGTTCGGCCAATCAATATGGATGATATCTCCATATAAAACCATATAATGGATTATATATCCAACTATTCATCCGAATCACAATGGGTATTTTATTCATCAGTTCCAGATCGTGAGGAAGCCGCTCGGCAAGGGAGCAATAGTTATTAAAAGGGAAGCCACATGCGGCGGGCCGAGGCGCCGGGCACCTTGGGCCATCTGATCGGCCGCATGCATTTTTTGTTGCCTTGCCTATCTACATCATTCGGCACGAGACCATACTATCCCGAGCCCAGTTGTTTCCTGGAAGACGATGAACTGGCCTCGGTGAGATCATTTCGCGCCCGAGATTGCGTTATCGGTCCGATGGCGGGAACGGCGATTACCGCGGGCCCTGTCCCGGCCTTGCAGTTATTGCGGTCCCGCCCCGTTCCCGTTCGACCTGACGGATGGGTATCCATCACACCCTCCTGGTCTTCAGCAGATAGATGTTGATCAGGAAGAATGCCACCGCGAAGGCCGCCAGGACCACCAAAGATATCCATGGGAACGACCAGCCTAGGGCGGCCGCTCTGATGCACACGCTGGAGTGGGTCAGGGGTACCGCGTAGAGGATCCACTGGAACACCTCAGGGAGGCTGTCTATCGAAAAGAAAGTGCCGCATAGGAAGGTCATCGGGAGGATGACCAGGGTATTGAACGTCGCCATGCTCTGATGGGACTTGGCCAGAAGCGCAGCGGTCACGCCTAGGCACGAGAACGTGAAGCAGGACAGCAGGACGCTGACGATGAAGAGAGGCGTCAGGCTGAGATATGGTGTCAGGAACAGCCCTATCGTGAATATCACGGCGCAGCTCAGCAGGCCGCGTATGAATCCCAGCATGGTCTTTCCGAGCACTATGGAAGTGGACTTCAGGGGGCACATCAGCATCTCGTCGAAGCTGCGGTAGAAGAGCCTCTGGACATTGAGCCTCGTGGATGTGGACGTAAAAGAGGATGACAGTGATGTGAGGGCTACTATGCCCGGGATCATGAACGCGATATAGGGGACGCCTTGCGCAGTGATATTGTTGCCCAGCCCGAACCCGAACGCTATCAGATATAGCAAAGGGCTCATGAGGCTCATGAGGATCACGTTCACGATGTTATGCATCATGAACCGGATGTCCGACCAGGAGACGTAATAGACCTCCTTGGCGGTCTCGAACATCAGGCATCACCAACCGTCTTGCCGGTCAATTCCACAAAGCAATCCTCCAGGCTCGTGTTCCTCAGTATCACGGTCTCCTCCCCTCCCAATGTCCTTATGAACTCATTGGCCTCGTCCCTTCCCTGGAAGTATTTATATTGTGTCTTTTTACTGTCGCCGAAATATTCCACGGCCGTTGACCCCAGCTTTCCGCAGAGCTCCTTAGGAGTTCCCAGGGCAATGATCTCCCCTTCATCGATTATCCCCACCCTGTCGCACAAGGCCTCCGCCTCCTCTATATAGTGGGTCGTGAGGAATATCGTAGTACCGTCCTTGTTCAGCTGGCGGATGAGGTCCCAAAGAAGTCTCCGGGCCTGGATGTCCAGTCCCGCGGTCGGTTCGTCTAGGAATAGTAATGCGGGCTTGTGGAAGAGGGCGCAGACTATTGCCACCCTGCGCTTCCATCCTCCCGAAAGGGAGTTTACCATGTGATCGAGGTACTTTTCCAGCCCCGCGTACTTGACCAGCTCGGCTATCCTAGGCTCCCTCTGCGACCGAGGTATCTTGTGATACATGGCGTGCTGCATCATGTTCTCCTTTACGGTGAGGTCCTTGTCCAAGCTGATGTGCTGCTGTATCACTCCCATGCAGCTTTTGGCTTCGATGGGCTCCTTGACGATATCGTGGCCGTCGATCAGTATCCTTCCTTCATCTATGGTCGCCAGCGATGACAACAAGCGGACGGTGGTGGTCTTGCCGGCCCCGTTCGGTCCCAGGAACCCGAACACCTCTCCCTTTCTTACCCTGAGGTCGATGCCGTTAACGGCAGCCTTGCCATTGTACTTCTTGACCAACTTCTCAGCGACTATTATATCTGTCAAGTTATCATTTCCAGTTCGTTTATATCAATGGAGTTTGAATCAATTGGAGGATATCACCAACTAGGTATGTAACTGTTCTCAGGGGAGTAAGCTAGAGGTCCGAACTACCGGTCGGATATCTCCTCCAGCCTCCCCTCCGCCTCTATGAACAGGTCCTTCAGCCTCTCCCTCATCTCGTCAGACGCGTCCCACAACCCCCTCTCTATGGCCTCCTGGAGCCTGCTGATAATGTTCATGAGGGCATGGGGATTGACATTCGTCATCCACTCCTTGGTCTCCTGATCAAGGGCGTATTTTTCGGCCAGCTGCTCGTACATCCAATCGTCAATGACGTCGGACGTGGCATCCCATCCAAATACATATTCGGTCAGGTTCGCCATCTCTGCGGCGCCGCGATACCCGTGCTCTTTCAGCCCGTTGATGAACTTGGGGTTGAGCACTTTGCTCCTGAACACGAACCTGCACTCCTCCTTGGTATCCCTGATCTTCAGCCTCTCGGGGTTGGACCCGTCCCCCATAACCGACATGGCATCAGGGTTCCCATACTGCCGCACGAACGCGTTGAGCCCCCCGAGATATCCGTATACATCATCCATGTCGAAAAGGTCGATCTCCCGGTCCGGCATGTTCTTAACAGTGACCGATACCTTGCCGAACCGCTTGATGAACTCATCCTTCATGGATTCCCCGTTGATGCCGCGGCCATAGGCGCAACTTCCCCAGGCGATATATATGTCCGCGAGATCCTTCACGGTCTCCCAGTCGCTGGACTCTATGGCGTGGTTCACGCCCGGACCGTAGGCCCCCGGCGGGCAGCCGAAGATCCTCACGGACGAACGCCGACGCACCTCGTCCACGGCGATCCCTTCCTGAAGGCCCTGTATTATGTCCCTTCTCAGATTTGCTGCCAAATAGTTCTCTTCATCGGTCTCGTCGAGGTCAGATATCAAGTGCACGGCGTCATCGATCATATCGATGAGATTGGGAAAGGTATCCCTGAACAATCCTGTAATGCGTACCGTGACATCGATCCGGGGCCTCTTCAGCTCAGAAGGGGGTATGATCTCAAGGTCGATGACCTGCCCCCCGGTGCGAGACCACACCGGCCGCACGCCCATGAGCCACAAGATATAGGCCACGTCATCTCCCCCTGTCTTCATGGTGTCCGTAGCCCAGATGATGAAGCCTATCTCCCGGGGATACGTCCCCTTCTCGCTGATGTAGTGCTCTATCATCTGATCCGCCATCCTCACCCCGGTGGCCCAGGATGCCGGGGTCGGTATGGAGTCGGGATCTATGCCGTAGTAGTTTCGCCCCATGGGCAGTATGTGGGCGTTGCCCCGGGTGGGGGCGCCAGAGGGTCCCGGCAGGACGTATTTGCCCTCGAACCCCCCCATCATGTGGGTGATCTCGTCGGACGTCCTCTTTAGGTTGGGGACCAGCGTTCCGCATATGTATCCCAAGACCGTCGTCAGGGACGGGGTCATGTTCGGGTGCCTCTCCCTGACGAACGAGACGCACCTGTCCGTGTCATAGTCCATCCCCCGCATTTCCGACAGGATGAGCTGGAGCTCATCGTCGACCCTGTCCAGCAGGGCGCTGTTGAGCTCGCCGGAACCCGACAGCTCGGACGGAGCGTTCAGGGCCGCGTCCGTGTCCACTCCCATGGTCTCACCGAGGGAGTCCCTGAGAGAAGGGACATCCCCGTTGGCCAGCCGGGTCAGGGAGTACACCGCCTCGTCCAAATGGTGCTCGCGCGGACATCTGCCCAGAACGTGCAGACCATCCCTCACCAAGGCGTCCTTGACCTCCGTGAGGTAGTCATGCAGCTTTCCCAGATGACCCTCGAAACTCTCTGGCCCGGTGCTATCGGGAACGTTCAGATCGTTGAGCAGGGAGGCTTTTCTCGAAGCCTCGTAGATCTGCTGCACCAATGTCCTTTTCCTGTCATCGGAGGCCGATGCCTTGCACTTGAAGTATTCCTGCAGGGGGACGTCCACGGCTGCGAGGTCGTCGTACTCGCCCGCCCTCGCCATCGTGGCGTTGAGATGCCCTATCAGCACCGCCTCGGACCTCCTTTTTGCCTGTATGCCCTCGCCGGGGTCATCGATGACGTAAGGGTAGATGTGAGGCATGGCGTTGAGAATGATGTCGGGGTAGCACTTGGAGGACATTCCGACGCTCTTGCCCGGCAGCCACTCCAATGTCCCATGGGTCCCCATGTGGACGACCGCGTGCGCGCCGAAATCGTACTGCAGCCAGCGGTAGTATTCCAGGTACTGGTGCGTGGCCGCCAGCACCGGATCGTGATATATCGAGCCGCTCTGCTCCGCCCATCCCCTCAGGGGCTGGTAGCCGATGAATACATTGCCGTTCCTCAGGCCTGGGATCACTATCTTCCCGCCCTCCACGCATATCTCTCCGGGAGGCTTTCCCCAACTTTCCATCATGGACCTTTTGTTGAAATCGGAAAGCTTGTCAAAATGTCCCCTGTACTCTCTCTCGCCGACGAGGTCCGCGGCTTTCCTGGTTATCTCTCCGGGGGGCATCCAGTTGAAATCATTGGTCACGTTCTCCAGTATCTCGTCTATCAGCTCCCTGCTGGACCCGGGAACGTGGTCCAGGGAGTATCCCAGGTCCCTCATCGTCTTCAGCATCTCGTAGACGCTCTCGATGACATCCAAAGAGGCGGCGTTGCCTATGCGGCCGGAGTCTGGCCTGGACTGGTACATAAGGATCGCCACTTTCCTCTCGGACACGGGCGTCCTGCCCAGCCTCGCCCAGTTGTACGCAAGCGCCGCGATATGCTCTATGCGGTCCTGGATCGGGGCGGTCCTCCTCACGGACTTGGGAGAGTCGGTGGAGCAACCTATCGGGACAGCGATGATCTGTCCGTCGACCTCCGGCCACGCCACCTGCGAGGACACCTCGGCCTTGGTCATGTCCGCGGTACATTCCTCATAGTCGCGGTAATGCCCGGTGACCGTCATGGCCTGGATTACGGGCACGTTCATCTCGCGCCTGAAAAAGTTCTCCTCGTCGGGCGTGAACATGCCGGAGGTCTTTTTGGAATTGGCGAGCTGCGAGAATGGGGAGTTGATTATCAGCACGTCCACCCGCGGCCTCCCCTCGTCCATGAAGTAGCGCTCGCATACGTCCGCGGTGCTGCACAGGTCCGTTGACGAGCTCACGGCGGCGGAGAAGAAGATGGGAATCACGTTCATGCCCCTCCCTTCCAGCTCCCTTATCAGGACGTCGATGTACTCCAGGTTGTCGTACACCCACACGTTCCCCATCATCATTATGCCTGCCGTGGGAGCATCCTTCTTCAGATGTCTCAGGTACTCCTCGAAGGAAACATCCTTGTCGAAATCAGGGTGATATATCCCATCGGGCCTCTGCTTCACTGGCTCCGGAAGCTGATAGTCCGGGTCGATCTGGGCCTTGTACGCCCAGAGGATAATGCCCTTGTCGTTAAGGTGGCCCCTGTACCCAAAGTATTTGCACAGAATGAAGAAGTCCTGGTCTGAACCATTGAAGAGGTCGCGATAAAGGAGCCGCACCTCCGCATTGCCGGAGAAAAGCAATACGCGGCCCTTGATGGACCTCAGCACGGCCTCGTACCTTTCGAACCACTTGAACTTGCCGGGATCGGACATGCACCTGATGAAGACGAAGTCGGCCCCCTCGGTGGCGGCCACCAGCCTCTGGTACATGAGAACGTCCTCGTCCACGTCTGCTGCGTTGGCGCAAAAGAGGTCTATGTTGATGCCCAGCTCTTCCTCGACTTCGCTGACCGGCCCGACCAGCATCTTAGCGTCGGTGCTCTGTATGGAAAGGTTCACTATTCTCATTCGCCGGCCGACCGTCCCGCCAGCATTGCCCTCTTCGAGGATATCTCCAGACATAGCATACTCCTTGTCTTCAGGCCCGGCTACTTCCATGCGGACTTTTTCTGTTTTATTAGCACGTAGATGAATGTGGGACCGCCGACCACAGCACATATGACTCCCACTGGGAGCCCGGTCTGGCCTGCCACCTTGGCTATGGAATCCATCACCATCAGGAAGAGCGCGCCGAAGCAGGCGGAGGTGGGGATCAGGTACTTGTTGTTCGATCCGATGAATATCCTGACCATGTGCGGCACTATCAGCCCCACGAAGCCTATGGTCCCGGTGAAGCACACGATGGCAGAGGTGACCAGCGCCACCACCACCAGACTTGCCATCATAAGCCTGTTGGTGTTCACGCCCAAGGAGGTGGCGCCCTTGTTCCCCATCGCCAGGATGTTGAGATTTCTTGAGAGATACCAAAGCGCCGCTATGCCTGCCGCCACGAATATCAATACGATGGGGATGTTATCCCAGCTCGCCTTGCCCAGGGTCCCCACCCTCCATTGATATACTTCCGAGAGACTGGTGGGGTCAGCCACGACCATGAGCATCGTGGTCACCGCGCTGAACACGTACATGACCGCTATGCCGGAAAGGATCATCATCGTGGGCGTGGTCTTCTTGAACCTGATTACTAGCAGGATGACGGCCACGGGTATCAGGGACAGAGCGAAGGCGTTGATGATCGTAGCGGACTCGCCAGTGATCGAGGGGATTATGCATATGCCGCTTATTATCGATAGGGCCGCGCCCAGGGATGCGCCGGACGATATGCCCATTGTGTATGGTTCCGCCAGCGGGTTCCTGAGAGCGCTTTGCATGACCGCGCCCCCTATCGCCAGGCCAGAACCAGCCAGCGCGGCCATTATGGCCCGGGGGAGACGGTAGTTCCATATTATAATGTCCTTCATGCGGTCGCTCGCGGGGTTCCCGAGCAGTCGATCGAAGACGATCTGGTACGATTCCAGGAAGCCTATGGGGTACTCCCCCACAGAAATAGTGATGCCGAAGACGACGAAGGCCAGGGCAAGGACGATAAGGGCGAAGAGGACCTTCCTGGAGGTTCTGGAAGTATAGTCCTTCTTGAAGTCCTCGAAATCCTGGTACATCAATAGACCTCCCCGTAGCCTTTATTTTTGAAGAGGATGAGCAGAAGGAATATCGGGCTGCCTATGAATGCCATGACCACCCCGACCGGTATCTCGCTGGATACCGAGACCGTCCGGGCCACCAGGTCGGCAACCAGCAGTATGAGCGCTCCTACTATCATCGACGCTGGGGCGACGAACCTGTTGTCGGATCCAATGACCAGCCGGACGATGTGGGGGGCCACCAGCCCCACGAACCCGATTATGCCGGTGAAGCTGATGACGGAGGCCACCATCACCGAGAGGATGAGCATACACACGGTCCGGTACTGGTCCACATTCAGCCCCAGGCTCTTGGCGTTGTTGTCCCCCAAGGTCATCAGATTGAGGTTTTTTGCCGTGTACATTATGAATATAGAGCATAGGACGGTCACGATTAGCATGAGGGGGACATCAGCCCACGTCACGCCCACTAAGGAGCCAACTTGCCACAGGTAGGCCGCCTGGAGCGTGTCAGCGTCGGTCGTGACCATGAGCAGGGTGACCATGGCATTGAAGAAATACGATATGGCTGTTCCCACCAGCACGAGGGTAGCGGGGGAAGCGTCGACATATCTGGATATGAGGATGACCATGAACGCGGGGATGAGAGAAAAGAGGAACGCGTTGGTCACTATCCCATATTGCCCAGCTATGGTAGAGAAGGAGACCCCCGCGACGATGGCCGCCACCGCACCGAAGCATGCACCGGAGGCTATGCCGGTAGTATACGGCTCCGCCAGGGGATTGGCCATCATGCTCTGCATGATTGTCCCGCCCAGTGCCAGGGAGGTCCCAGCGATGATCGCCACCGCTATTCGGGGCATTACGGAGTTCCATATGAAGTAATCTTGCCACCACGTGGGGCTCCTTACTGGATAAGTTACTCCCGTGATGTGGTTGTATATCAGGGTATACGTTTCCATCAGCGAAAGGCTTTGGCCCACATTGCAGGCCAATCCTATGATGGCGATTATGGAGACCAAGCACGCTGATATGAACACGATCTTCCGCAAGACGTGCCTGCGATAATCTTCCTTAATATCATCGCTCAATGGACTTCCTCACCGGCAGGTCATCCAAATAGAATGGGTAATTGGATGATTAATCCAACCAAAACAAGTAGTTGATATAAAAAACTGATGAGCGGTGCACTTATCGATATCGAGAGGTAACGAAAATGGTCGTATCTGGGCAAGCGCAGATAGGATTATATATCCAATAAAACATGAAGAGTTGGATTATACATCCAAGTGGTGCCATGAATACAAAGATCATAGCAGTGATCCTAGTGGTGGTCCTCGCCGGGACGGGAGTAGGCGCCTACCTCCTGATGAATCAGGGGTCGGCAACCCTGGCGAAGGTCGATGCCCCATTATCGATATACGGAAATGCTGATAACGACTACAAGATAGACGAAGATGATGTCTCAACAGTGGAGAAGATCATCAGTGGAGAACTCAAAGCAAATGAGTACCCTCTTGCCGACGCGAACTATGATGGGGCCGTCGACAGCAAGGACGTCGACCATCTGCGCGACATGATTGACAAGAAAAAGGGCATAACTGTATACGTTTTTGATGCCTCAGGTGCCACCGTGGGCATAGAGTATCCTCTGGAGCACATAGTTCCTGTGGGCACGAACCTTATATCTACGATAATACAGATTGGCGGTGCCCAAACGGTGGTCGGGTACACGAAGACCAACTATGGTGTGGCCCACAGTCCGATCCTGAACAACGCCGTACAATTAGGAGGGGGCATTTTTGACCTCGATACTGACGACTCCATAAATGCCTTCAAGAATCTTGACGCAAGCATAGATGGAGGCATCGATGCGGTCGTGACCCAGAACTCAGATTCCTATCTAAAGAAGTCCGCGTCATTTTTGGAGGGCGCCGAGGTGACCATCCTCCGGTTTGACACTGCTGAAGGACTGAGCTCCATAGATGGGGCACTTACCATCGGATATCTCTTGGGCGAGGACTGCGAGAAGCAGGCCATAAATTATGCGCTGATGTCGTACGAGATCCTGGACGAGATCAAGGAAAAGCTGAAGGAAGTTGATCCCGCTGATGTCAAGACTTCCTTCTCCGTCACCATGGGCTATTATGTTGCAAGGATCGATTCGGACTACACTGGACTTACTGCTCTGGCAGGTTCTCCCACCGTATGCACGCTCGAAGGCGATGGGTCCGCGAAGATGGATCAGGGGGACGAATACTACAAGGCGTGGAACGCTGACTACATCGTCAGCTATCGCACCTTGGACTATAGCATAGACTATCTGGACATGACCAAGGGCAAGACCATGACCCCTGTTGATACCTGGAAGGCGTACATGACCTATTTCGATGAGTTGGACTGCTACGAGAACCTGATATACATCAACTCGAGCATACCCGTAGTGTGCAGGATCGCGTATCTGGCAGAGGTTTTCTATCCCGAGATATTCGGAGACGGGTACGGAGACTCTGTCCACCAGGAATTCGTGGACACGTTCATGTCGTACCTCGGCGATGACTTCGACGTTTCCCAGGATATGACCACGCTCATAACCTACGACATGGTCAAGGACAGCCTCTGAGCGGCCTCAACGCGGCCCTGGGGCCGCACCTTCCTATTCTTTCTCTATTATTGATTTTGATACAGGGCGGAACGATGTTTTTCCATAGTGGCAATTCATTTTGACGTCTAGAATGGAGAATTATGTGGCGGCCCCGTCGATACAGATGTATGTATCGGCTGGTCTCCCACTGCGTGCCTACAAATCGGCGCTAATGTTTCATCGAGCTAGGTCAATGTGCCTCTGCGCGGGGCCCCTCATCGACCGCCTTGACTGTCGACACCATACTGTAGTCGCCGTGCTCGCTAACCTCGGCGTCGAACTCCTTGTCCCTGACGATCAAGTGAGGCCTTCCTTCGTCCTGGATCACCCGGGAGTCCACACCATACACGGCTTTGATGTTGGCTTCGGTCATGACCTCTTCCGGACTGCCGGTGGAAAAAATGCTCCCTTCGTGCATCATGATCATCGTGTCGGAGTACTTCGCTGCTATGTTGAGGTCGTGGCTGATCATGATGACGGTTATCCCTTTGTTGCGCGAAAGGTCCCTCAGCATACGGGTAACCTCCATCTGGTGCTTGATGTCCAAATTGGCCGTGGGCTCATCGAGGAGCAGGGTTTTGGGTTCCTGCACGAGACCGCGGGCCAGCATTACCTTCTGATGCTGGCCTGCGCTGAGCTCGTCAAAGGGCCTCATGGCCAGATGGTGTATGCCTAGCGATTTCAGGGCGTCGTACACTATCTCCAAGTCCTTTTCTGTGGACTTCCATCCGCTGTGCGGGTGCCTCCCCATGAGGACCGTGTCCACTACTGTCAGGGGAAAAGCGTCGCTGGAAGAATAGGGGACGTACCCCATGACCTTCGCCAGCTCCTTCAATGTGTATTTCTTTACGTCGATATCATCGATATATACGGAACCTGAAGAAGGCTCCAATATCTTGTTGATACAGTGGATCAGCGTGGACTTCCCCACGCCGTTGGGGCCTATGATAGAGACCAGCTGCGCGCCCTGAATGTCCAGGCGCACATCTTTCAGCACAGGAACGCTGGAGTAGCTGAAACATATCCCGTCGATGTTAACTCTCATGGACCTCACAACAGTTGGATGTATACTCCCACTATGTAGTGCGGTCCGGATATATTAACCATCGCGGGATGTTGCCGGTCCTGTTGAGACCTGCTCCCGGCGAGGAGACCCCCCGTCATGAGCGAACAGATGTACCTCATGTTCGAAACCAATCCGCGGGTCCAAAGTTCACGCACGGTGACATTCACGCTTCCCGCCGGAGGACGGAATGATTCAAATATAGTCTTCCCCATCGCATCGTCGATGCCAGTAGTTACCTTCGGCTACGATGACCTGACCGGCCTGCTGGGCCGGGAGGTGAGCGTGGACACCCTGCTGGAGCGGGTCCCCCAGCTGGGAGCGGACGTGCACTCATATGATGAGGCTACCAGGGAGATCTCCATAGAGTTCTTCCCCGACCGCCCGGACCTCTACTGCGTCGAGGGCGCCGCCAGGGCGCTGCGGACCTTTCTGGGCTTCGAGAAGGGGCTGACCAGGTACCCCGTCGAACCCTCTGGCATTGTCCTTAAAAGAGATCCCAGTGTGGTCCCCGTCAGGCCGCAGGTGGTGGCCGGGGTGGTCAATGACATCGTCATGTCCGACGAGCTCATACGCTCCCTGATGGAGCTGCAGGAGAAGCTGCACCTCACCATGGGGCGGAAGAGGGCCAAAGTATCCATCGGCGTGCATGACCTAGATCACGTCCGCGCGCCGTTCACATACAAGGCGGTGGACCCCCGTTCGGTGAAGTTCATCCCGTTGGCCAAGACCGAGAAGTGGGACCTGCAGGAGATCTTGGAGAGGCACGAGAAAGGCATCGACTACGCCTACATCCTGAAGGGCATGGACAAGTACCCCCTCCTGGTAGACAAGGACGGCCGGGTGCTGTCGTTCCCGCCGATCATCAACGGGACCCTCACCACCGTTACAGAAGAGACCCGTAACGTTTTCATCGATGTTACCGGGACGGACCACCACGCCGTCTCCGGCGCCCTCAACATCGTGGCCACCGCCATGGCGGAGAGGGGCGGGAAGGTCCGCTCGGTAGTGGTGGATCTAGGGGACAGGAAGATCGTGACGCCGGACCTGGAGCCCCGGCCTTGGACGCTGAAGGTCGCCGATGCCAATGCCTGGCTGGGGACCGATCTGAGCGCCCAGCAGACGGCCGAGGCGCTGGAGAAGATGGGGTACGGCGCCACACCGGAGGGCGACGTGGTGAAGGCCCTGGTCCCCGCCACCCGCCTGGACATGCTCCATCCCGTGGACCTGATGGAGGATGTTGCCAAGGGCTACGGGTACGAGAAGTTCGGCAGGTCGCTGCCGGCGATCCAGACCTTCGGCTCCGAGCTCAAGAGCAACAAGGCCGCTGATGTGGTGCGCAATCTCATGATCGGGTACGGGTTCCTTGAGGTCACCACCCTGACGCTCACCTCCGAGGATGACCAGTTCCGGAAGATGCGCCTCCCGCCCGGCGAAGTGGTGGAGGTACTGAACCCCATCAGCGAGGACCACACCTGCCTGCGGGTCTCCCTGCTCCCCAGCCTCATGGTGGTGCTGCGCCGCAACAAGCACCGGGACCTGCCCCAGCGGCTGTTCGAGGTCGGGGACGTGCTCGCCGGGGCCAAGAGGCGCAAGCACCTCGCCGCCGTCAGCATATCTTCCAAGGCATCGTTCACCGAGATCAAATCGTTGGTGGAGAGCGCGCTCAGGGACCTGTCGGTGAAGTCCACGGTCCGCCCCTCGGCGTCCGGGGCATATCTCGACGGCCGCGGAGCGGACGTAGTGGTGGCCGACAAGATCATTGGCTCGTTCGGCGAACTCCATCCCGAGGTCATAGAGAACTTCGAGCTCGGGTACCCCATCGCGGCGTTCGAGCTGGATGTGGCGGCGGTCACCGAGGGTAAGCTCGAAAGGCTGGCGTGATCCCCCGATCCCCGCCGCGAGCGTGGCCCGCGGCCATTGCCATAATCCCTCTTTTCCGAGGTGCTGGGGCGTTCCCGCTTTCTTCCAGTCCCTGAGCCTTATACTGGCTTGGCCGCATTTATGATCGGATCGAGCTGTGCGGGCTTAGGGTCGCTGGATCTCTCCGAGACCTCTCCCGGTTCCTCCATATCTTCCAAGAACTCCCTGGTGTATTCCTTGGCGGCGCTCGGCGCGTCCTCTCTCAGGGGCCCCCACATACCCTTGACCGGCAGGTGGCACAGCTCCTCACGGGCCCTGATGCCGCGCCCGGCGCACTGCTTCCTCATGCTCTGCGCGGCGGTCGCTTCCTTCTGCTCCACTACGGCCATCCACATGACCTGCTGATTGGGCTTCTTCGGCATCGGCCCCAGGGTGTCGAACAGGACCACCGGCCGGCCGTTCCAGTATGAGGCGTCCATGCTCTCGATGAACTCCCTGGCCCCCTTGGTGTGCGTGCCGCCCCGGGTGGGCGAGCCTATGAAGATGCAATCTCCGCTGGTCGGCGGGACGCCCCCGTCCTTGATGGACACGATCTCGACCTCGTGCCCTCTCTCCCTCAACCGCTCGGCTATGGCTTCCGCGGCCGCCTTGGTGCTGCCGTGGACCGTGTCATAAGCGATGAACCCCTTCATCCTGTCCCCTCCTCGAACCTGGGCCGGGCCGGACCGCTCGGCAGCAGAATTGGTTCTTTCTCCGGTCTAATAAAAATAGTGCAGACGAGCGGGGCCGGCGGACCAACTGTGTTGACTAATTCGGGAGAAGGGCGCGCGTCAGAGGTCTTTTCAGCGTTGCGCTCGCAATGCTGGTTTGGCGAAAAACATGACGCGCGAGAATGCATTGGAACGACGATTAGAAAGAGATTGGGGAGCGATCGATGCACAGCACGTCGCCAGCGGGCGACGGCTCATGGACCGGGCCTGGGTGCGACACTGGCACGACGAGCTGGAGGCGATGAACTCGGGCAAGCGGGGGAGGCCGTATCGCTTCCCTCGTTCGCTGGTACGCTTCGCTTCGCGGCTGCGCTCGTCGTCGCGGCTGGGCCTGCGCCGTCTGCAGGGGGCGCTGGCCTCGCTGCTCGGCTCGTTCGGCCTTGAAGCGCCGGACTACACCACGCTGCGAAAGCGATTGCTGCTGGACGAGGACGAACTGACGGTGCCGCGATCGAAGGAGCACGTCCTGACTATCAACAGTACCGGCCTCGCCGTGTCGCGGCGAGGCGAATGGCTGCGCGGTCGGAACAGAGGCTTCGTCAAGCTGCACGCCGCGGTCGATGTGGCTTCTGGAGCGTTCGCCTCGTATGTAGTTACGGACGAACGCACCGGCGACGCTCGCTTGCTGCCGACGCTGGTCCGTCAGGCGCAGGAGAGTCTGGACGGCCGAGTGGTGAAGGTGCTGGCGGACGCCGCTTATGATGCTCGGGCCAACTTCGACTTCTTGGACTTGCAAGGCATCGAGGCGGGCATCAACGTGCGGAGGAGAGCGAACGCCAAGATGCAGGGAGGGAGCATGGCTCGGTCTCGCGTCGTGCGCGAGATCAAGCGCGTCGGCGTGGAGGTCTGGAAGTGCGAGCACGGCTATTCGGATCGGTGGACGATCGAGCGGACTTTCGGGGGCTTCAAGCGCATGTTCGACGACGCGATCAGCTCGCGCAGTCTCGACACGATGCGCTCGGAGATCGAGCGCAACGTCATCGCGTACAACGCGATGTTGCTGAATTAGTCAACACGGTTCGGCGGACCGGAACGCTTAATATCATCCAGGCGCCTGGCCGGACCTGTTGCCGAGGTAGCCAAGCCCGGATCACGGCGCCAGCCTTGAGAGCTGGTGGTGCCCTGCACTACGGGAGTTCGAATCTCCCCCTCGGCGCTCTCTTTTCCGGTTCGCGTCTGAAAGTACTAATCCCGGACCGGCGTTACCGCGGTCGTGAGCATCAAGGAGTTCATGGGCAACAATGCCCTCATGATGATCGCCGGGTTCATCGTGGCCATGCTCTTCGGCGGCTTTCCCGAAGCGTACCCTCGCATGAACAAGGACCTGGCCATGCTCTCCCTGATGGTCATGATGACCTTCTCGCTGTGCAGCCTGCGGCTAGGCGGCCTGAACGTCCGGAAGCACACCGGGGCGGTGTGGAGGGCCTTCCTGCTGTCGTTCGTTCTGTCGACCGGCACCACCATCCTGATGGCCTTCCTGTTCACGGGGGACATCCGCAGCGGGTGGATAATAGAGGCCGCGGTGCCGTCCGCGGTGTCGGTGATCCCGTTCGTGGTCCTTCTCAGAGGCGACGCGGAGGCTACCCTGGTGTCCTCGGCGGCCCTGTACATCATCGCCCTCGCATTGACCCCGGTCCTCACGCTCCTGTTCATCGGCCACGCCGTGGACCCCCTCACCCTTCTTTGGTACGTGGCCATGCTCATCGTCATCCCCCTGGCTCTCTCCCGCCCCCTGAGGAGGGCGCCCATCGGCTCCGAGGGGAGGCATATCGCTATCAACCTGGCCTTCTTCTGCCTGGTCATCGCCGTGTGCGGGTCCAATCGTGGCGCCTTCTTCGGCGACCCAGCCCTGGTCCTCCCCCTGCTGGCGGTGGCCATCGTTCGCACTTTCGGCATCGGCATCGCTCTGGACCGCTTCATGCGGTGGAAAGGGATGCCCCGGGAGGAGCGCGTCTCCGGCGCTCTGTTCGCCACCCACAAGAACACCGGCATGGCAGCGGCCCTAGCCATTGCCCTCATCGGCGACGCGGCCGCCCTCCCTGCCGCGGTATGCATGACCGTGGACATCGCCTGGCTGATCTATGTCAGCAGGTTCATGTTCCCGCCCGCTCCCACAGCGGCCGCGCTGGCCTCCGCGCCCTCATGATGTGGCCTTCAGGTTACAGCTTTATCTAGGCCTAGGAAATATATCACTACGGGAACCACATGGTCGAGGAGCTCTCCTATGAACAGGTCCGCAGGGCCTGCCCCGAAGTGACCTTCGAATGCGACAGCAGCGCCGAACTGTCTCCCCTGGACGAGATAGTGGGCCAGGACCGGGCCATGCGGGCCCTGAACTTCGGCCTTCGCATGGGCGGCAAGGGGTTCAACGTCTTCGTCACCGGCCAGCCGGGGACGGGGAGGCGGACCACCATTCTAGAATCGCTAAAGGAGCTTGCGGCGACCCGGCCGGTGCCGCCCGACCTCGTGTACGTGCAGAACTTCCAGGACAATTCCCGCCCCAACGCGCTGACGCTCCCGGCCGGCATGGGCCGCAAGCTGAAGGATGCCATGGAGAAGTTCGCCAATTCCATACAGCCCGCGCTGAGAGAGGCGTTCGAGAGCCAGGACTACGCCAAGAGGCGCGAGGCCACCATGCAGAAGATAAATCGGGAGAGGGACGAGATCGTCCACAGCATCAACACCATGGCCCAGGCGGCCGGCTTCATCGTCCAGCCGTCGCAGATCGGGCTCGCCCTCACCCCCGTCAACGAGGAGGGGAAGCCGCTCACCGACCAGGAGATCGCGCAGCTGCCCCCCGCTCTCCAGAAGAAGATCCAGCAGGACCGGGAGGCCCTGAACTCCAAGATCGGGGACGCCTTCCGGCCGATGCAGGAGCTGGTCCGCAAGGTGGACAGCGAGCTGCAGGCGATGAACCGCCAGGTGGCCGCGTACGCCATCGCCCCCTACCTGGAAGGCATCAAGAGCATGTTCAAGCCCAACGACGAGGTCCAGTCGTACCTCAAGGACGTGGAGAACGACATCCTGGAGAACGTGCTGCTGTTCATGGTGGCGGCCCAGAAGGAGGCCGGAGCGCCGGGACAGGTGCCGGTCGATCCCATCCGCGATTACCACGTCAATCTGGTGGTGGACAATTCCAATCTCAAGGGAGCGCCGACGGTCCTGGAGAACAATCCGACATACCCGAGGCTGTTTGGGGCCACCGAGAAGGAGGCCAGGTTCGGGACGCTCGTCACCGACTACACCTTGGTGAGGCCAGGAGCGGCCCACCGCGCCAACGGCGGGTTCCTGGTGATCCCGGTGGAGAGGATGTTCCAGGACCCCCTGGTGTGGGAGGGATTAAAGCAGACCATTTCCAACGGCGCTCTGGAGACCGAGGACTTCGCCTCCCGCATGGGGTACATAATCACCAAGACCCTCCGGCCCGAGCCGGTGGTCTTCGACGCCAAGATCGTGCTGCTCGGAAATCCCCAGACGTACGGCATTCTGTATAACATGGACCCCGACTTCCGGGAGCTGTTCAAGGTCAAGGCCGACTTCGACACGGTGATGCCGAGGGAGGACAAGAACGTCGAGAGGTACGCCAGGTTCATCTGCGGGCTGTGCAACAAGGAGGGGCTGCTGCACCTTGACTCCTCGGCGCTGGCGGCGATAGTGGAATATTCATCGCGCATGGCCGATGACCAGGAGAAGCTGTCCACGCAGTTCTCCCTCATCGCCGACATCATTCGGGAGGCGAACTTCTATACGGTGGAGGAGGGGGCCAAGTTCATCGGCCGGAAGCACATCAACAAGCAGCTGGAGGAGAAGACCTACCGATCCAACCTGATCCAGCAGAAGATCGAAGAGCTCATTGCCGAGGGGACCGTCCTGCTGGACATCGCCGGCAAGAAGGTGGGGCAGGCCAACGGCCTCGCCGTACTGAGCACCGGTGACTTCGCGTTCGGCAGGCCGTCGAGGATAACCGCCAGCGTCGGGGTGGGCCGCGAGGGCGTCATCGACATCGAGCGCATGGCCCAGATGGGAGGGCCGACCCACACCAAGGGCATCGGCATCCTCACCGGGTTCCTCAACGAGCGCTATGCCACCAATGCCCCGCTGAGCCTGTCGGCCCGCCTGGTGTTCGAGCAGTCCTACTCCGGCGTGGACGGGGACAGCGCCTCCAGCACCGAGCTGTACGCTCTCCTCTCGGAACTGTCGGGGCTGCCCATCCGGCAGGACCTAGCAATCACCGGCTCCGTCAACCAGAAGGGGGAGGTCCAGGCCATCGGTGGGGTGAACGAGAAGGTGGAGGGGTACTTCGAGGTGTGCAAGCGGCTCGGCATCACGGGGACCCAGGGCTGCATGGTGCCCGCGTCCAACGTCAAGAACCTCATGCTCAAGGACGAGGTGGTGGAGGCCATCAAGGCCGGCAAGTTCCACATCTACCCGATCGGGACCATCGACCAGGGCATCGAGATGCTGACCGGGGTGAAGGCGGGGAAGAGGAGGAAGGACGGGACCTACGACAAGGGGAGCGTGAACGACCTGGTCCAGAAGCGCCTGGAGGACATGGCCGGCAAGGTCAAGGAGTTTCATCCATGATATCATTAAAACTGTGAACTATTTATAATTCCAAACCCATCCCACCTTCGGGATGGCAAATGCACTTAATCATACGCAAGATCAAGGATATCGCGTACCGCAAGGAAGCCAGACGCAGCCGGTCGGACGAATGGTTCGCGCAGCCCGCACCGCGAGCGGTCCGGGACTCGATGCCAGCACGTGCTGGATGCTCCTGAACGACAGATAGGCGATGCGAGAGCTTCGCGCGCCGCGAACATCATTGACAGGAGCTTGGCTGAGGTCCGTCAAAGGTCCGGGTAGAGGTCCCTCTTTATGCGCGGCACCATCGCCGCCAGGACCGCCTGCTCGGCCAGCTCGGTCCTCTTGAGGACGCCGTTGGTGAGGTAGCTTATCGCGCCTTCCTTCTTCCCGTCCTTCTCCCACGAGTACAGCTCTCGGAACGACCTGCCCACTGTCCAGCCCTCGTTGACCCTCTCCGCCACGGCGGGAGGGTAGCGGAACCCGGAGCCATGGCCGACAGTATAGTGGCCGCGCTTGTCGATCACGGCGCAGTACTGGACGTCGTAGAGGCCGTCGGGAGCATCGAATACGCCCGCTTCGAGCCCGATACCGAAGTCGGCGGGGCCGATCGATTCCCTGGCCCGCTCCATCGCTCCCTGGCGGGTCTGTTCTCCCCTTGGTTGCTCCGGGACGGAGGTGACGACCTTTACCCCCCTGACCTCGACGCTGGAGTACAGCTTCGTGAGGACGTTCCGCACTGCGTCGATCTTGATGCGGTTGTCGGAGCCGACGTTGACGACCAGCGGGCGGAGCAGCCTGCCCTCTCCGTCGATCTCACCGGACATGATGCGGCCGGATGATATGGGCACGCAGTCCTCCGCCAAGACATGAGGCGTCATGACCAGCTCCAGAGGTTCCAGCCCCTTCTCCCGCCTGGCGTCGTTGATGGCCACGGCCCCCGGCAGGGTCTCGGGGGATATCACCAGAACGGACACGTCCGAGCTTTGGTCGGTGTTGCCGGCGGGGGTGTCGATCGGCACGACCGCCCAGGGGCGGCCTTTGGCGCGCAGGTAATCCTCCAGCTCGGTCCGGCGCTGTTCATAGGGTATCACCTTCTCCTTGCGCCCCGCGGCGAAAGCGTCGGTGGTAAGGCCGACGACCACCTCGTCCCCCGACAAGAACGCTTTATCCAGCAGGGCCTTGTGGCCGCGGTGGAGCGCGTTGAACGTGCCTCCCACGCCGACCTTTCTCATCCCCGCCTCACTGGAACTGCAGCGCGATGATCGCTATGACCAAGACCACCAGGCTGACCGCGTAGAGCAGCATGAGCTGGCGTTTTCGCTTCTTCATGTTGACGCCGTGGGAACCGCTGCACTCCTCCGAGCAAAAGCGGCCCTCGCCGATGTAGGCCTTGCCGCACTGGGCGCAGTGGCTGTGCTGCGGTATCTTCTCTACCATGATGCTCCCCATGGCCCCCTGGCGATAAAAGGTTATTCTTACTTTCCGGCCGTTGGCCCACGGCCAGGCCAATGGGTGAACAAAGGCTCGGGGGAAGGTTTGCGACGTCTCGCGGCGCCTTCGGATTCATCGCGAGGATGAACGACGGTCATCGCCGTACTGTTCAGGCGCCCAGTTCCTTGTCCGGTGCGGCGCGGTCCATCTCGCTGTGCACCAGGATGATGCAGTGGTCCGCGTGCAGCGACAGGGGGCCGAGGGTGATGATGTCCGGGTCGAAGGTCAGCAGAAGTTCCTCTTCCTGAGCGGTTAGGTCCTGGTGGTCGGAGATGACGAAGGTGACGTCACCCTCGAACTTCCGCCCTCGCACGTCCTCGCCCGTCTCCTTGAGGTACACGAGCTTGCTCTTCGAGGCAAGGTCCTTCAGCACGTCCTCCAGGGGGCGCTTGGAAACGTAGATCCCGGGCGACGACTTGGTCTCCTCGCCCACCATATCCTTCAGCAGGGCGTTGCGCACCAGCGCGCCGGTGGACCGCTCGTCGGGGTTCAGGTACCGGATCTCCTGACCGGAGATGCGGATGGTCCGGGGCGGGGTCGGGGGGCCCTGCAACACCAGGTAGATCTCGGCGTCCTTGCGGATGCCGTGGGACAGGAAGAAGGTGGAGTTGACGCACCGCAGCAGGATGTCCAGCCGTCCTGCGCCGCCGGCCATGTCGTCGAGCTTGAAATCGCCGGACGTCGAGGCCTTGTGCCCCACGATGACGAACCGCCTCATTGCATGCCCAGCTCCCCGGACTGGAACTGCTTCATGAGCTGCTTGCGGAACTTCCGGTTGCCCATGAAGCCCTTGACCGCCTTCTTGGACATGTTATACTGCTTCAGCAGCTCGCGGACGTCCTTAGCTTCCACCCCGGCGCCCTTGGCGATGCGGGTGATCCTGGTGGACTTTATGAGCTTGGGGTCATCCATCTCCTCCTCGGTCATGGAGTCCATGATGTACTTGAACTTCTTGAGCTTCTCCTGGGACTGCTCCATATCCACCTTGTCCCCCATGGTGTTCATCCCGGGGAGCATGGACACCAGCTTCTTGAGCGGGCCCATGGAGGTGAGCATCTCCATCTGCTCGTACATCTCGGTGAGGGTGAACCGCCCGGACATCATCTTCCTGACCGCTTCCTGGGCCTCCTCCTCATTGATGTTGTCCTTGGCAGCTTCAAGCAGGGTCTGGAGATCGCCCATGCCCAGGAGCCTGGATATGAACCTGGTGGGGTCGAACGGCTCCAGGTCGACGAGGTGCTCCCCCGTCCCGATGAACACGATGGCGGCCTGGGTCTGCGCCACCGCCGACAGCGCGCCGCCTCCCTTGGCGGTGCCGTCCATCTTGGTGATGATGACGCTGGTCACGCCCACGGCGTCGTGGAACGCCTTGGCCTGGGGGCCGGCCTGCTGCCCCACGGAGGCGTCGAGGACCAGGATGCGCTCGGTCGGCTTGGCCACGTCGGCTACCCGCTTCAGCTCGGCGATGAGGTCGTCCTCCAGGGCGTGGCGCCCCGAAGTATCGATAATGACCACATCGGTACTGGCGAAGTGCTCCATGCCATCCTTGACGATCTTGGCAGCGTCCTTCTCGCCCGGCTCCCCGTAGAACTGGATGTTGACCTTCTCGGCCACCTGCTTCAGCTGGTCGTACGCGGCCGGCCGGTGCACGTCAGCGGCGATGACCCCGACCTGAAGGCCTTTCTTGTGGAAGTACCTCCCCAGCTTGCCTGTGGTGGTCGTCTTTCCCTGCCCGTACAGGCCGACCATCATGATGGTCTGCTTGGCGATGGGCAGCGGCCGGGGGGTCCCGAGGATCTTTATGAGCTCGTCATAGATGATCTTAACAACGTGCTCCTTGGGGCTGGTACCAGCGGGAGGCTTCTCCGTGAGGGCCCTGTTCTCCACCGACTTGGTGAGCTCGAGGACCAACTTGACATTGACATCGGCCTGCAGCAGGGCACGCTGGATATCTCTGGATATCTCCTTTACCAGCGCCTCGTCGATATGGCTGGCCCCGGTGATCTTCTTAAGGACATTGCGCAGTGACTGTCCCAAGCCTTCGAGAACCATCTATGATACCTGCCACATTGAGCGTGGACCGGTGTTTTAAAGGTTGCCATCCATTTCGGCCGGTCCGCCGCCGATAATGGCACCCAATGCCGGACCGAAACCTCTCCCCCAATGCCGCCATTACGCGGCGGCCATGTGGACCGCCACCGACCATCGGGCCTCCAGGGCGCTTACGGTGGTCCAGTGGATGAGCTTGGTCACGGTGCCCCCGGAGCCGGCAAAATCATACTGGCCGCTGCCGCTGGTGTTCCCCACCATCATGCTCGATATCGTCCTGACCTGGGGGTAATCCTCGAACATGGGATCGGTGAAGACGTCCTTGCCCACCTGGGTCGTGTCTGGATCGTACAGTATCACGCCGTCGCTCTGCTGGACCATCGCGCTCATGCCGTTCAGCGATCTCGATATGTTCTCCATCATGTGGTCCGGCCTGAAAAGGGTGGAGATGGCGCCTGATACCACGCCGTTCGAGTCGACCACCGGATAGGCCACCGTCACAGCCCAGAACCCCTCCAGCGTGAGGAAGAGGCCGCTCACGATAGGCCTGTTGTCGTCCATGAGCAGGACCACCGGATCGTTGGCATTGAGGGTGGTCCCGGACATCCACCGCCATGGCTCGGGCCCGATGGCCAGGACCTTCCCGCTGCGGTCGCAAGTGAGGACGTCGATGGCATACTCGGAGCTGGCCAGAGTGTCATTGACAACGGTGCGGGCCAGGCTCCCGTTGAGGTCCTGGCCGGCCAGCCGGGCGGCGCCCTCCGAGGTGGCCTGGTCCAGAACGCTCAGCTCCTCCTGGAATTTCGAGGACACCGCGATCAGCGCCGTGACCATGTCCGCCCGCTGCTCCGATCCCCTGAGCTTCGCGTCCGTCGTTCTCTTGTCCGTGACCACGACGGCCAGCGCCGCCGATTCTATTACCACCAAAGCGACCGCCACCGCGAAAGCGATCTTCAGAGTTCGCACCTGGACCAATCCGCCCGACCTCGCTCCGGACATCAAGATTCGAGAATATTATAAATCGCACCCCATGCGACAAGCTGCTCTTGGGGGATGCCCCCGACCCGTTCAGAGGCAGATTTATCTGGACGGATATTATCTCCTCGGCATGACCCCATCGATTCTCGGGGAGATGTTCGGCAAGCGGGGGCTGCAAGTGGCCCTGGTGACCGCGGTCCTGTACGCCGTTCTGCTCATACCGTTCAAGCAGTTCGTCATCGTGGACGCCATCACCGAGATTCGCCCCGCCGGGGCCGTCCCCGTGGCCATGGCCATACTGTTCGGGCCCGGCGCGGCGCTGGGCTCAGCGGTCGGCAACCTCATAGGGGACATCCTGGGCGGGACTCTCACCATGGGCAGCATCGGGGGTTTCATCGGCAACTTCACTCTCGCCTTCGTGGCGTGGCTGGTGTGGGACGAGCTGGGATCGGGGTCCAAGTACTGCTTCGACCTCCGCTCCGCCGGGCACTATCTTATCGCTGTCATCGTGTCCAGCGTGGCCTGTGCCGTCATCATCGCCGTCGGACTGGAAATGTTCGGCCTGGTCGACCTGGTCACCGCTTTCGGGATAATATCCCTCAACAACCTGGTATGGACCTGCACTCTGGGGACCGCCGTGGTCTGGCTGGCATATCCCCGGCTGGCGAGATATCGCTCCGACCGCGCGGCCGGGGCGCGTTAGGCTGCGCCAGCGGCGGTCTCATTCGAGGGCCATCTCTTCCCCCGGTCTGAGCACCCGCACCGCCGTCGTGGGTGCTCTTTTCTCCACCAGCTCCTTGAACTCCAGGGGGTCGGCCTTGAGCATGTGCATGGGAACCACGATCCTGGGCCTTATCCGCTCGACCGCCTCCGCCGCCTCGCCGATATCCATGGTGAACTTGCCGCCGATGGGCAGGAAGGCGATGTCGATGCCGCCGAGCGAGCTCATCTCTTCTATCAGCCCGGTGTCCCCGGCGTGGTAGATGGTCTTGCCGCCCATGGAGATCACGTACCCCACCCCCGCGCCCTTCCGGTGGTACGTGATGCGCCGGCTCCCTGATGAGTTGTAGGCGTGAACAGCGTTGATGGCGATGCCCTTTACGTCCACGCTCTCGCCGGGATTGATGATGATCCTGCGCGGCCCGAGCTTTCGGCGGGACTTTTCGGTCCCGACCGCCAGGGTGTCGGCGCCGGTGAGCCGGGCCACGGTCCCGCGGAGAACATGGTCCCAGTGGTGGTGCGTCACCAGTATGAGATCGGCCTTGGGAAGACCGAGGCCCCTGCCGAGGGGGCCGGGGTCGAAGTACACACATCTGTCAGGGGTCCGGAGCTGGAAACAGGACCGCGACAGGTGCTTGATCGTCAGGGCCATTTCACAGACTGGATCGCATAAGCCAGAAGAAATAGATATGCTCCAGGAATGGCACCAAAAAGGAAGTGGGAAGGGCTAGCTCTGTCAGAAGGGATGGGATGCACTCTGTAAACTAGCCCAACGCTTCCCGCTCCTAATATTCACTCTAGGCTATTTATAGATTTTGCCCGTCACCTAAAAATTTATAGAACAAAAATAAATGAAACGCTAGAAGGGGTTTGGGAAGGAACATTGTTCAAAGGTAGCCTGACTTCTGCAGGGCCATGAGGTCGTCGGTGCTGAGCTTCTCGCCGGCCTTGAACTTCTCGAAGATCTTCTCGGCCTCTTCCTTGGCGGAACTCTCATCCTCTTTCTTCTTGGCCTTGCGAGCCTTCTGCCTCATCCCGGCGATGATCTTGTCGTAGTCGTGGACCTGCCGGATGTTCTCGATATGCTTCTTGTGCTCTTCGTCGGCGTTGAGCTTGTTGGCGATGAATGATTCCTGGGCGCCATCAGCTTCCTTCCTCAGAGCATCGGCCTGCTCGTACAGGCCGATCATGGCGTCGTGCTCGGTCTGAGCCTTCTCGGCGCACTCGGAAACGGCCTTGTGGTGCGACTCCGCCTGCTCTTTGGCCTCGCGGAGCTCCTTCACGGCGTCCTTGATCTCCTCATTCTGATCGTAAGCCTTCTCCCTCTCCCGGATCTGGGCCTGCAGCTCGCCCATCTGATCGATGAGCTCCTGCTCCTTGTCCTTGGACAGGGTGGAGGTCATGTGCTTGAACTCAAGGTTCTTGAGCTCCTTCTTCAGCTTCGAGATGGGAGGACCGTTCTTGGGGAGATTGTCCTTCTTGACCTTGGTCACCTTCTCGTTCAGCTCGTTGACCACTTTGTTCCACTTGTCGCGCTCTTCCTTGGCCTCGCGGACCTTCACGTTCAGTTGGTCGCGGGACTCGCGGTGCTTGGCGGCCTGGTCAACAAGCTCTCTTACCTTAGCGTTCAGGGCGTCTCTCTTCTCAACCCATTCCCTGGTCTTCTCATTGAGCTCATCACGAACACGGCGGTGCTTTTCCGCCTCAGTGTTATGCAATTGACGCTTCTGTTCGAGCTCCTCCAAGAGTTCAGTCATACGTTCACACTCAATAGCAAGCGATAAAATGGCTTGGCAAAAAAGGACATACTGACACTTGTTTATATTATTTACGATTGGACAACGATATCATTTTGAACTAGCCAGGATTACTTTTTCTGGTTGTCCTCGGCTTCCTCGTCAAGCTCGTTCTCATTGCCACCTGGGGACTCGTCCTTGGACGGCTCGAGCTGCACCTCGTGCCAGTCGGTGCCGAAGCGGTCAGCGCCCCCGGTCTTGAGCTGGAACTTCACCCTGAGATGCCCGTCCTCGAAGAACACGTAGGCGTTCTTGAGCATGGAGATGTAGTAGGAGACGCGCTTCCCCTGCTGGGACAGCCGCCTTTCATGGCATACCAGCAGGCCGGCGGCCTCGAGGTCCTTGATGCGGCGGTACGTGGCCGCGATGGGGATCCCGAACTTGTTGGCGATGTCCTGCGCCGAACGGGGCTGGCGTACCGTGGCCACTAAGATCTTGACCGCATATTCATCGGTCAGTAGCTGGGATACGCGCAGTACGTCTATGACTATCTCCCCATTTTAATCTAGAAATGGTTCTGGACCGGACATAAATGCTTCTCTGCTGCTGGCAGGAGATATCCGCATCAGGTCCGGATGCCCATCCCTGATTCTGGCCTGAAAAAACGATTTTGATTAATAATGATTTCGGGCGCTTCTATAAATAGTAGGACACAGCCAAACAGTTCGGCCCGAGCGAGGTTCAAGCGTGGTCGCCGGAAGCGGCGATGCCCTCTCCGACCCGGGACATCTCAGAATCAGGGATGTATTCGATATCCACGTTGAACTTTCCGCTGGAGAACGTCACCTTGGCGACGTTGACCGCGCACTGATAGTAGGAGACCTTCTTTCCTCGATAGACCTCCTCGTACCCGACGCACTTGATCAAGCCCAGCTCTTCCATCTTGGCCACCCTTCGGTAGGCGACAGCGATAGGTATGGCGCACGCGCGGCTGACCTGCTGCACCGACATCGGGTTCTTGAACGTCGCGGTGAGGATCTTGCCAGCGTACTCGTCGGCAATAAGTCTTGAGATCTCCTCATCGCGAGAGATGGTCCTGTCCATTGGGGTTGAATCGACGTACCCGTTAAAGAACTTGCCTCATAACTATCAGAATCGACAATATTAGTATTATCTATAAGAATAATTTTTTAGTAATGCCGGATTAATTATGCTGGCTATTCGTCCGTCCTTCGGGCGGCGCCCTCTTTGTTCAAGATGCCTCAGATCATGGGCACCAGCTTCGCCGAGGGGAGCTTACCCTCCTGGCCCTCGAAGTCGAGGTAGTAGTATGGGGTATGAGGCTTCATGCCTACCATCATCACGCATCCGCCCATGTTCTCGAACCTCAGGTGGATCTTGGCCTGCTCCCTCAGGGAGGCGAGGGAGCTGGAGGTCGAGGAAGCGATGGCGATGACCACGTGGCCCGCCCTCCTCATCCCGTCGATGTGCTGGAGGGTCCTCTTGAACACGTCCTGGCCGTACAGCCCCTCCATGACGTCGTAGCCGAGGATGCTCAGACGGGGGGCCTGGGATTCGGCCAGCATGTAGTTGATGCTGGACATGCGCAGGTCCTGGCCGGCGTCCTCGCCCTCTATGGCGGTGATGAACGGATAGCTGACCTCCTGCTCCTTCTCGGGGTCCAGGATGCGGAAGTTGGTCCCCAGGCTGCCGCCCACCAAGTGTCCCATCTGGGAGTTGACCAGCGAGTAGTCCGTGGCGTACATGGGTAGCCACACCACCCCGCGGCCCTTGGCCAGGAAGTCGGCCATGACGCCCAGCTCAAGGCACCGCACCACGTCCTGGTGCACGTCCAGTTCAAACTCCCACAGGATCAATGATCCCTTGGGGAAGCCGCCGACGTACTCGTCGAGGTACTTGTTGCCGGACGACACCGTCCGCATCGAGGGATCGTTCACCGGGGCGTGCTTGCCCATCTTCTCCGGTATCCGGACCCAGGTGGGCTCGAAGGCGTTCAGCCTGCCGCCGTACAAAGTGAAATAGTATTTCCACTGTTCGACCGACTGGCCGCGTAGCTTCTCTATCACCAGCTGGCGCATCCGCCGTCCGCTGCGGTCCTCCGACAGCATCTGAATAACCCCGTCGCCGAGATAATCGAGATCCGTCTTGCCCGAGCGCTCCAGCGTGTATAGGATGTTGGTGCCGGAGTTCTCCGCGAGGTCCTTCTGGAGCGTGTTGATGATCCTGGACTGGCTTATGCCATATCTCTCGGACAGCGCGTCGATGGAGTCGACCACCATGAGGGTCTTGTTGGGGAGGTTCGCTTCGGCCAGATCGTAAGCGACCTCCAGCTCCGGGAGCATCACCCCCAGGTCCAAGGTGATCTCCTCGTCGGTGACATCGCCAAAGAACCCGCCCTCCTCTTCGGCCCCGACCTCTCCCGCCTCCACCTGGCCTTCCAGCTTTTGCAGCTCCGACCGCACCACCATAAGCTTGTTGTCGTGAGTGTTCAGCGCGCGGAGGAGGTCCTTGGCCGCTTGCAGGGTGACCTGCTGGCGCGCCGCGGACTCGGGGGCCTCGGGCACATCCTTGGCCCTCTTCAGGAACGTCTTTCCCGCCTTCAGGATGTCGTCCCTCTTGGTCCGCTCTCTCACCCAGGGGAACTGGCGGAACAGCGCCTCGTCGGAGACGCGGGTGGAGAGGTAATAATCCGGCATCTCTTCGGACGTTTCCTCGATTATCTGGAGGGCCAGGGTGGTCTTGCCAGTGCCGGCGTCCCCTTTTATCATCATGGAATGGCCGCCCGAGGACCTAAGGAACTCCAGGATGACCTTGGGGATGTTGCCTTTCTGCTTCTCCGCCGCGGGGATAGATACCATGCGCTGCACCTATACTTAAATTAGACAGCTTTCAATATTAACCATATCCCTATAAACTTTTTGCGCTGGGTCCGTGGCGCCGATAAAATGGGCGGGGGCGACCATACTTTTAAATCAGCCCGTTTTTATCCTCGATGGGTGACGTCATGCTCATCTGCCCATTAGACTATCGATACGGAAGGGAAGAGATGAAGGCGGTATTCTCCGAGGAGAGCCGCCTGAACGCCCAATTACTGGTAGAGGCAGCGTTGGCCAGGGCCCAAGCGTCCGTGGGGAACATTCCCCGGACCGCGGCCGATGAGATCACCAGGAAGGCTGTCCCCGAGATCGTGACGCTGGACCGGGTCAAGGAGATCGAGGCGGAGACCAAGCACGATGTCATGGCCATCGTAAGGGCGCTATCGGAGCAGTGCGAGGGCGACGCCGGCAGGTACGTGCATCTGGGGGCTACGTCCAACGACATCGTAGATACCGCCACCGGGCTGGAGTTCAAGCACGCCCTGGACATAATCGAGGCCGACCTGGACAAGCTCATCCTTACACTTGCACAGCTGGCCAAGAAGCACCGTTCCACCGTGGAGATCGGCCGCACCCACGGGCAGTTCGCCATTCCCACGACGTTCGGGTTCAAGATCGCCGGGTACGTGTCGGAGATGCTGCGCCACCGCGACAGGGTCAGGGAGCTGAAGGCCCGCGCCTGCGTGGGCAAGATGTCCGGGGCCATCGGCACGGGGGCAGGTTTCGGCGAGAAGTTCTTCAAGGTCCAGGAGGCGGTCATGAAGGACCTCGGCCTCGGGATCGAGGATGCGGCCACCCAGATAGTGTGCAGGGACCGCTATTCCGAACTGGTGTTCGTGCTCGGGCTCATAGCCACCTCGTGCGAGAGGTACGCCACCGAGGTCAGGAACCTCCAGAGGTCGGAGATCGGCGAAGTGTCCGAAGCGTTCGACGTGAAGAAGCAGGTCGGCTCTTCCACAATGGCTCAGAAGAAGAACCCCATGCTGTCGGAGAACGTATGCGGCCTGGCGAGGGTGGTGCGCTCGTACATCGCCCCGCAGATGGAGTCCATGGTGCTGTGGCACGAGAGGGACCTGACCAACTCCTCGGCGGAGAGGTTCATCCTGACGCACGTAGCGGTGCTCACCGACGACATCCTGTACAAGATGATCGACGTGTTCGCCCACCTCAATGTCTATGAGAAGAACATGCGCCGAAACATCGACTCCGCCAACGGGTTCATCATGGCCGAGTCGGCGCTCCTGTCCCTGGCCGGAAAAGGTCTGGGAAGACAGGAGTCGCACGAGCTGGTGCGCCAGATTGCGATCCGGGCGGAGGCGGAGGGCAAGGGCCTGAAGCAGGCGCTGCGGGAGAGCAAGGAGGTCATGAGCCTGCTCTCCCCTCAGGAGCTGGACGCCGCCATGGACCCCGACAACTATGTGGGGAGCGCCCCGCAGATGGTGGACCAGGTCGTGAAGGCGGCGGAGAGGGCCCTAGGCAAGAAGGTGGCCTGAGCGTCTCGGCCCGGCAGGCTCCGCCCCCCTTCCCTCTTTTATTCCTTTTCGGCAAAAAAGATATCATGGCCCGGTGCCTATTGAGTCAATAGGCTTCTCCCCGAGGCCGGTGCTTTGCCTTGTATGCCATCGATGTTAAGGACCTGTACAAGAGGTTCGGCGATTTCCAGGCCCTGGGGGGCATCAGCTTCGAGGTGAACGATGGGGAGACCTTTGGGTTCCTGGGGCCGAACGGGGCCGGCAAGACCACCACCATCAGGGTCCTCACCGGCATCGTCCCTCCCACCGGCGGGAGAGCGGAGATATTCGGGAAGGACATCGCCAAGGAGACGGTGGCCGCCAAGAGGATGATGGGCATCGTCCCGGAGACCTCGAACATCTACGACGACATGACCGCCTGGCAGAACCTAATGTTCGCCGCCGAGCTGTACTCCGTGGGAAGGTCGTCCCGGGAGCGAAGGGGGAGGGAGCTGCTCCATACCATGGGGCTGTGGGACCGCAAGGACAGCAAAGCCCGCGGCTTCTCCAAGGGCATGAAGAGGCGACTGACCATCGCCATGGGGCTGATCAACGAGCCGCGGCTCCTGTTCCTGGACGAGCCGACCTCGGGACTGGACGTGCAGAGCAACCTGATCATCCGGGACATGATACGCGACCTCAACTCCCGGGGCGTGACCATCTTCCTGACCACGCACAATATCGAGGAGGCCAACCTCACCTGCGACCGCGTGGCCATCATCAACCACGGCAAGATCGCGGCCATCGATTCGCCCGAGAGGCTGAAGGGCGCCATACAGAGCGTGCAGTCGGTGGAGGTCGCTTTTCAGAGGAACGTGCCGGAGTTGGAGGGGCACCTCATGGCCATCCCCTGCGTTCATGAGGTGCGCAAGGAGGGCGACAAGTTCCGCCTCATCACCGAGGACCCGCCGTGCGCGATCGCCGACCTGGCCGAGTATGCCAGACAGCACGATAACCCCGTCATCAGCCTGAACACCTACGGGCCCAGCCTGGAGGACGTCTTCATCAAGCTGACCGGGCTGGAGCCCCAGGCCCGAGGGGTGAAGGCCATTGACTGATGGTCTCGGGGCGGCGAGGCTGCGCAACGAGCTTACGGCGGCGTGGGCCATCTGCAAGAAGGACGTGCTGATCTATTATCTCCGCCCGAGCATCATCGTGTCCGGTCTGCTGTTCCCCCTGTTCATGTTCCTGGCGTTCGCGGTCGGCCGCCCCCTGGGGGCGGAGATCATAATCCCCGGGCTCATCTCCATCACCCTCCTGTTCTCCGCATCCTCCATCGAGCCGGTGTCCATTCCCATCGAGAGAAGGATGCGGACCTTCGACCGCCTGGTGTCGGCGCCCATCTCACTGAACGCGGTGGTGCTGGGGGAGAGCCTCAGCGGCTTCCTGTACGCGCTGGGCATCGCCCTGGTCCCGCTGGTGGCGGGAATGCTCCTGCTGGACGGCACCATCGTCAGTGCCCTTCCGCTGCTGGTGGGGGCGCTGCTCACATCGTTCTGCTTCGCCACCATGGGCACGCTGTCCGCGGCGTATCCCACCGAGAGCCCCGGCGACATCATGTCCATATTGAACCTGGTGCGCTTCCCCCTGATATTCATCTCCGGGGTGTTCGTGTCCATCGCCGAGCTGCCGGAGGCCGCGCGGTGGATCGCCTACCTCTCCCCGCTGACGTACGGGAACGACCTCATCCAGAGCGCCTTCACCGGCCGCTCCAACATCGACCCGCTCATCGACGTGGCGGCGCTGGCAGCGTTCACCCTGGTGTTCCAGATCGCCGCGGACTGGCTGTACAAGAGGAATATCGAGTGAGGATTGTCCCTCTTTGGAGGTGCCGCCCGTCATCGAGGCCGGCATGGCGATCTCCGGGGTTGTGAACGTTCGACGTCTTCGGGTTTCCATCTCGGTGCTGGACGCTCTCAGCGGCCATTGTATTTTCGCCCAACCTTCCATAATCCATTTTATATGCCCTGCTTTATCGAGCAATGGGAACAGAGGGGAGGTAGGCAGTGCGAGAAACAGGAAGAGCCAAGCACGGCCAGAGGTATCCTCCCTCAGATCGAGGTCCGGTAGCGGACCGAACTTTCTGAGCAGATGATCTTCTTGCCACTGGCGCGCTTCGGTCTCTTTTATGCGCTGGGTCCGGTCGAGGATGTGAGCTCATGCTCTTGACGTACAACGTAAAGCACAACAGGGACCTCAGCGTCGAGTTGGCCAAGGCCAGGCAAGTGGCGGAGTATGCTCTCCGCGTTGGTTACGGGACATCTAAGGACGTCAAGGACATTGGCCTGCCCTCAGCGATATCTGGTCAAGTGCTCAGGAAGTACTCTCGCAACTACAGGCTCAAGGAGACAACGTGCTGCTGTCCCTCTATGGCAGGGACGCAAGGGTGAGCGTGGACCATCGAGAACTGTACATACCATGCCTCAAGCTCCGCCTTGACATAAGCCATCTGCCATTGTTCGAGAAGGTAAACCATATAGAACTGGACAAAGAATACGCGCACGTTATGGTTACGGTCAACGAGCTGCCGATATGCGAGGTCGAGCAGTGGGTCGGTATCGATCTAAACTCAACCGGACACGTCGCCGTTGTAGCTAACCCATCCACGGGTAAGGTCCAGAAGTACGGCAAGGAAGTGCCGCACATCCACAAGAAGTACTCCAAGATGCGGAATAACCTCAACAACGAAGGCTACCCTAAAGTAGCCAAGGAGAAGATAAGGAATAAGGAGAATAGGATATCCAAGGATTTGAACCACAAAATCTCAAGAGAAATTGTGAACAATGCAGCTCAGCAAGGGTGCGGTATAAAAATGGAACGGCTGAGCGACATACGAACGACCGCACGCACATCCAAATCGACCAGGGCCTCGCTGCACAGTTGGTCGTTCTATCAGATACAAATGATGATAGAACATAAAGCCAAGCTGCGCGGGGTACCGGTCGCCTACGTTGACCCTGCTTACACCAGCCAACAGTGCTCACGCTGTGGCAGGATAGGTAACAGGAACGGCAAGGATTTCTCGTGTCCCCATTGCGGGCACGTTGACCACGCTGACGTGAACGCGTCATTCAACATCGCGCTGCGTCCTCCTCTGGGAGAAGGTAATGGTCGATTGCATGCAGACAGGGATGCATGCAAAGGGCGCATTGATACCCCTCAGTAAGCAACGGAATGAACGATGCTAATCTTAGAATCCTACAGATTGATGTGTGGGAGTGTCAACGCCTTCGCAATGCCTCACCAACTCATCTGGGCGTATGCTACATGGACGAGTGGCCTTCCGACCACAAAAGATTATATCTGTCCTGGCATTACACTCCCCCAGCATTGGGCAGATAGATCAGCTGGAAGATCGCGACATTCGCAATGTCGAGGCCGCGGGTTCAAATCCCGCTCTGTCCACCTTTATTTCATAATAATAAGTATCTAGCCTCTAGAGATATTTGTCGGCAAGTCACTTCAGAAGTACCGTCGATAGTAACTATCCGAACTGCGGACACGCGACTACATAGGCAGTAAATCCTATATAGGCATAAATCCCTATACCGAAGCCGAGACCATGCCCCCTCCGTTCATTGTTGGCCGGCCAGCGACAGGCGATTATTTCGTGGACCGGGAGGACGAGATAAAGCGACTATTGATCTTGGTCGAGGGGGTGCAGAACGGAGCTGCCAGCAATTCCGTCATCGCTGGGTTGAGACGAACAGGCAAAACATCGGTGCTATACCAGATCTCCGAACATTTGGACTCGAACAAGAAGATCATCCCGGTAATCGTGAACTGCTACGGTATCGCCTCGAAACCGCGGCTTGCTAGGATCCTCATCGACAGCGTCATTGATAGCTATGTAAAGAAGACGGGAGACAAAGCCTATCTCCGCAGGTTCAAGATCATCGTGGATGAGGCGGCCAAAGCGGCCTCCGAAAGAGTGAGCGAGGTCTCGCTCCGGGACTTCACCGTCAAGCTGAGGGAGAAGGATGTCGACGAGGTCGCCCTCCTGGAGGACGCGCTGCGATTCGCTGAAACGCTGGCTGGCGAGAAGGAAGTTTATTTCCTCATAATGTTCGACGAGTTCCAGGACATCATCCGGTGGGGAGAGGGAACGCTGAAAAGGATGCGCACGGTCATACAGTCCCAGAGCAGGGTCTGCTACATATTCGCCGGTTCGGCCACCACCATAATGCACGAGCTGGTCTATGACACCCGCTCACCCTTCTACCGTCAGCTTGTCGAAGTACCGATCGGGAAGCTCCGGGAAGAGGTCGTCCATTCCTTCCTGGAGAAGCGGCTCGGCTCGGTGGGCATCAAGGCCAGCAACGCAGTGTCGTCCAGGATCGTGACGCTGTCGGAGGGGTTCCCCGATTACGTCCAGCGTCTGGGGTTGGAGCTCTATCTTTCCGTGGGTCCCGGCGGTTCGCTCACCGAGGCGGACGTCAACAAGGTGTACGAGGACATGCTCATCGGCCTGGACGGCGAGTTCGAAACGTATTTCAGCTCCTTTTCCCCGCTGGAGAGGGAGATACTGATCGCCCTGTCCCTCGGCATGGAGAAGCCGAGCGAGATCGCCCGGGAGGTCAGGAAGCCCATTGTGAACATCTCTAAGACCCTGAAGCTGCTGCTGAACTGCGGGGTCCTGGAGAGGCCTCGCACCGGATACTACAGGATGTCCGACCCAGTGTTCTTTGATTGGGTGCACCAGCGGTTCAAGACGATCAATTGAGCCCCCGCCCTCCGACGGTGGTCCAGGGGGTTCGGTATCGATGCGGGGCCGATAAACAAATATCCTTCATGTTCTGAAGAAGAGGGGCCTGGTGGTCTACAAGGCCGAGAACAGCGATTTCCTCAAGATCATGAAGGACAAGGTCTGAGTTTGGGATTAAGTACTTGCGCGGCCATCCACTGCCTCATCCTCGGAGGCTTCGTACGGCGGAACACGGCGAGTCAAAGATAGCGGTGGTAGCGGCCATCGCGAGCAACCTCATCATAGCGATCATAAAGTTCATCGCGGCGGCGTTCACCGGCTCATCGGCCATGATCTCCGAGGGCATACACTCGGTCGTGGACACCGGCAACGGCGGCCTCCTGCTGCTGGGGCTGAAGGACGCCGATAAGCCTGCTGACGAGGAGCACCCCTTCGGCCACGGCAAATCGCTGTACTTCTGGACAAATATCGTGGCCATCTCCATCTTCGGCATCGGCGGCGGCATGTCCCTCTATGAGGGCATCACCCATGTCACCTCAGTAGGTGAGCATACCGTCCTGGGCGACCCCACCGCAGCATACATAGTGCTCGCCATCGCGCTGGTAGTGGAAGGAGCGTCGTTCACCATCGCCGTCAGGCAGTTCATGAAGGCCAAAGGGAAGATGCGCGCGGGGGAGTTCATCCGGCGCTCCAAGGACCCCAGCCTCTACGCGGTGGTGTTCGAGGACAGCGCGGCCATGCTCGGCCTGGTGTTCGCGTTCCTGGGCATCTTCCTGGGCCACCTCTTCAACAACCCGTACCTTGATGGGGTAGCGTCCATCGCCATCGGTCTGCTGCTCATGAGCGTAGCCTGGTTCCTCGCTTCGCGTACCAAGGGGCTGTTGGTAGGAGAGGGCGTGAACCCGGACGAGCTGGCGGACATCCGGCGGAGAGTGGAGTCGGACCCGACGGTGCGGCGGGCCGGGGACATCCTCACGATGTACCTTGGTCCCCACGACCTCCTGATCAACATGGGGGTCTGCTTCGCCGACGGTGCCACCGACCAGGAGATGCACGCATCCATCCGCCGCATCGAGACCGACCTGCGCGCGGCGTACCCGGAAACGAAGCGCGTCTACATTGAGGCGGAGTCCCTGGCGAATCTGACCGTGTGCCCCCGATGATGGAGGCCAAGGCAGCCTCCGAGGACCAATGGAGCCGATCAGCGGTCCCGATCTCGATCTGATCAGAGGTCAGGTCTTGGTTGCCCAGATGATCCCCGCGGTCTCGAAGCTGAGCCGCCGGGCATGGATATCCGCATAATCATGTCTCTCGAGGGCCTTCGCGAAGGCGTCGAACCAATCCGTTCTGCGGATCAGGCTTGTCAATCCATCGTCGAACACGGTCCGGAAACCGATGAACAAGGCAGGGCCGACCCGGTTCATCGCGCGCGTGTATGCGTTCCATCCTGCCAGATACACTGGCTTCGTCGGCAGGATGAAATCGTGAGCGATGAACATTCCGCCCTTCCTCAGGCGGGGGCCGATGTTGTCGAGGAGCGCGTCGGGATCGACATATTTTGCCAGATACGAGGAGATCGCCGCGTCGAACTCGCCGTCCAGGGCCACTGTCTCGGCGTTCCCGAGGGCGGAGCGGGCCCGTATCCAGGGCTTCCTATCGATGCGCTTATCGTACTCCGCGAGGTAGTCAGGGGTGATGTCGACCCCCATAATCTCCGCGGCGGGGAACCTTCTTGCCAGGCGCTCCGTGAGTATGCCGGTGCCGCAGGCAAGGTCAAGGATCTTTCCCGGACCCGGGACCAGCTTGACGATCTCGGTCTTCCAATGCCTGTCGAGCCCGAGAGTGAAGATATTGACGACCCGGTCATAGCTCTTGCCGGTCCCCGAGAAGAATGAACTGACCAGCCTCTCCCTGGCGGCGGAATCATCATCACGCTCCGCGGTCCATGCCGCATCATTGGACGAAGGCCTCTCGCTCACGAAATGCTCTTTGTAAACCTGACCGTTAAAGAGTTACTCAACGGTACCGCTTCTCGCGGACCCCTTTTCCGCCGCTCGGCCGGGACGATCTCTCCTTTCCTCTCTTCTCGCTGTAGAACTGCCCCAGCGACTTCCGGAGGACGTCCTGCGGCACCTCATCAAGGCCGCCGCGCGGCAGCCTGCCTATCTTGAACGGCCCGTACTCCACGCGGACCAGGCGCGATATCTGCAGGCCCAGGTGGGCCATGATGTTGCGGACCTCGCGGTTCTTGCCCTCGCGGAGAGTGACCGAGACCCAGTGATGGGCGCCCTCGTCCCCTCTCTCCAGCACGATCTTGGCGCCTTCATACCGCACCCCGTCGATCTCCACGCCTTTGGCCACCGAGGCCAGCTTCCGGCTGTCGACGTCGCCCAGGACCCTCACCCGGTAGCGGCGCTGCCAGGCGTTCTGCGGGAGCTCGAGATGGCGGGCCAGCTCGCCGTCGTTGGTCAGGAGGAGCAGCCCCTCGCTGTTGATGTCCAGGCGGCCCACGCTCACCACGCGGCCGATCTCCGGGGGCAACCGGTCGTAGATGGTCGGGCGCCCCTGAGGGTCCCTGGACGTGGTGACGGCTCCGGGAGGCTTGTGATAGCGCCACACCCGGGTCTCCTCGGCCGCCTTCACCGGCTCCCCGTCGACCGTGATGACGCTCTTTCTGGTGACGTTCACTGCCGGGGAGGTCAGCACTTCGCCGTCCACGGCGACGCGGCCGTCGGCAATGAGCTTCTCGGCGTCGCGACGCGAGCATACGCCCGCTCTCGCAAGCACTTTGGCGACGCGCTCGCCTTCGAACGTGGAGGTGGTCTCGGGCATATCGATCAGACTAGAAGCTATCTCTTTAGTTGAGCGTTTGCATGCTCATCAAAGAATAGAGTGCGAAGACCCTTCATATCAGCGCGTTCTCGCACCGGAGGGCCTAGAGTCCTGGCGGGGGCGGTTGCCCCCGGCGGCGCGGGGCTTGAGGTGCCGCTTGCCGTCGTTCTTGGGACCTTGCGCGTTCTGCGGGGGGCGGTGAGAGTGCTTTTTGGGAGGAGTATCCCGGTTGGACGCGCGCGGCCCCCTTCCGGCACCGCTGCGGCGATCGCCGGGGGCGCGTGGCTTCGGCTCAAGCTCGGGCCGGCGCACGATCTCCAGCTCGATCTGCTCGATGGGCTTTCCGGTCCGGTTCTCGATGGCCTTGAGCATGCTCTTCTCCTCCGGAGTGAAGATCGTCACCGCCGTTCCCTTCATTCCCGCCCTACCGGTCCTGCCGATGCGGTGGACGTAGGTGTCGGCGTCGGCCGGCACGTCGAAGTTGACCACCAGGTCGACGTTGTCGATGTCCAGCCCCCGCGCCGCCACGTCGGTGGCGACCAGGATCCTGAGGGAGCCGTCCTTGAAGCTCTTGAGGATCCTCTCCCTCTTGTTCTGAGCCACGTTGCCATGGATCGCTCCCGCCGAGTACCCGCAGGCCAGCAACTTCTTCATGAGCCGGTCCGCTCTGTGCTTGGCGTTACAGAACACGATGCTCTTGGCCGAGTTGGTGTCCAGGATGGTGCACAGGGCGTCGCGCTTGAGGTCGTTGCCGACCACGATGTACTGCTGCGCGGTGAGGTCCAGCACCGGCTCGTCCTTGGAGACCAGGAGCTCCTGAGGATCTACCATCTGGTCCATGGCCAGGTCCCTTATGTCCTCGGACATGGTGGCGGAGAACATCAGGGACTGGCGCTTGTTCGGCACTCTTGCCAGGATATAATGGAGGTCCCTGGCGAAGCCCATGTCCAGCATGCGGTCGGCCTCGTCCAGAACGACCACGCTGACCTTGGAGAGGTCCAGGTCCTTGCGGTCGATGAGATCCTTGGCCCGTCCCGGGCACGCCACCACTATGTCCACACCGTGGCGGAGTTTGTCGATCTGAGGGGTGAAGCCCACGCCGCCATAGATGGGAACGCAGGTATGGCCGGTGTACTTGGCGAGCTTTCCGAGCTCCTCGGAGACCTGGTTAGCGAGCTCGCGCGTCGGCACCAGGACCAGCGTGGATGGTTTTTTCATCCCGGGCTTGGTCCTTTCCAGTATGATGGTGCCGAACGCGCCGGTCTTGCCGGTGCCGGTCTGGGCCTGGGCGAACATGTCGCCGCCGTCGAGACCCACCGGTATCGATGCTATCTGCACCGGGGTTGGCTCGGTCCAGCCCATGTCGCTCATTGCGCTGATGATCTTCTGTGAGATATGAAGTTCTTCGAAAGTTGTCATGATTGTTCACTCAGTGAGAAAGTAATTGATCTGTGAGAACAGATGCATCCAATCCCCGACCATGGTAGGCGTGCTGGTATTTATAAGCATTGATTAAGCCATGCCGAGATACAAAAATTCCGCTTGTTCCATCACAATGGTGACGGCCTTCTCATGCTTATCTGGGGAGTTGTTGTATTTCCGCAGGATGCGCTTGACCAGGCGGCGCATGTCGGCCCGAGTGCTCTCCCTGGCGCTCTTGTTGATGATGTCGGCGATATCCCTAGCGATGCTTTTGAGGACATTGTCCCCAGCACATTTACCGTAGCATCGTTCTTTCCCAGAGCATTATGGAAAGCGAACTCGGAGTAATCGACCTCTCCGGCCGACCATTCCACCTTCTCATACTGATGGATGCGGTGCTCCCTTCCTTTCCAATCCCGTTGCTCATCATGCCACCGCTCGAGATGAATGGCCGAGTCGCTCTGTCCAAGATAAAATTACTTGCGAGGCTCAGCGTGCTCCCATCGCTTTCCAATCGGGATCGTTGGCGGCGTAGTCTCTCGCGGCGGACACCAACGCGTGGATGTTGACGGGAGAGCTGTTCGGAGGTATCTCGCACCCCGGACCGACGAGATATCCTCTCCGGCATCTAGTGGCGGCGAACTTGAGCTTGTCGTAAGACTTCCTGTAGATCCAGTCGTAGTCGCCGATTAGGAAGTGCATGCACTCAATGTTTCCGGCTATAGTCATTTCCTTATCGAGCTTGCTGACGCATAGTTCCAGTGGTGTACGGAAATCGAAGTTGATGGTATACGTCCCCGGTACCTGGCCCCAGAAGTCAATGTTCTTGCTCTGGTCCCCGCAGGGATGAGATACGAACCGTTCAGCTCCTGCCTTTATGCTCTCCACTCTGTATTTCACCAGCGGGGGAAGGGCCAACTGTTTGAACCGCTTTGCGTTAATAAGGTCGTTCGAACAGCATACGGCTCCGTCAAAGAAAGTAACCTCCCCGAGCTCTCGCAGTGCGTATTTTACCACTTCGATCTCGAACTCTGCTACGATGTCAAGCGCCTTGGCCACCAGCGCGGGGTCTTGCTCGATCCACATAAGCATGGTGTCCATGCCAATGATGTTCCCTGCCCAGGTGAAGGGGTCGCCGGAGACCAGCATGGGGTTCCGATATCCATCGGGATAGTTGTCCAGAACATATTTCGCGCCGGCCACCAATCTGGGTATCTCTCCTGCCTTGGCAGGGTCGGGGACCTCCAAACGATCGATGTCCTCGAGCTTGGTCAAAGGATGCTTGGCAATCACAGGCGACTGCATCTTGGAATTGGCCCGAGGATACAGGAGCTTGCCCCCGAACTCCGCAGCTCCACAGGCGGGGTGTCCGAACACAGGCCCGCTGTCGAACCCGAAAAGTTCCTGGACCCTCAGGAACGCGCGGGCGTACTTGATGGGATCCTCGTAGCACTCCCCGATGGTCAAGACCCCAGTCATCCTGGGGACCAGTCCCATCGCCAGGACAGATATCCCCGGCCGGTCGGCCCGGCCGGTCTCATGGAGCGAGTTGATCCGCTCTTTCGGTGTCATTTTCTCTCGGAACACTCTGATCACCTCCGAGGCTCACCTTGCATCTATCGCGTCAACCCCACCAATGCGCCTACGGTCATCTAGCTCCCTGTGCCATATATTACTGTATTTCACAGATGTTGCACACAAGGAGCCTATTTCCAACGCCGATGTGTACTCGTGAACCATGCTCTTAGGAAAAAATGACAGGGGCCCAAATGTCAGTGAAAGGCCCCTGTCTTCGTTACGTTTCAGGCTTCCTTTCTGATCACCTCGCATTTCATCATCAGGGGGACGACCATTCTCCCGTAGACCGTGTTCAACGTGATCGCGCTTCCAAGGTACAGGGCCAGAATGCCGACGAACATGCCCCAAAGCCCAAACATGGTCAACAGGTTCGCATCACCCGTTGCCGCCTGGATGCCGACCATGAGGAACAATATCGCCGCCGAGAAGATCGTGATCGTCAGCAGGCGGCATGGCATCTTCATGGTGATCACGGCCAGGACGGCAATGAATAACGCGAAGACTATCATGAATGCGGCCACCTCGTTTGCTGTGGTGGCCGCTGTCAGGCCCATTGCTGGCAAGATATGGAACCCTGAGAAGGACCATACGAACACCGCTATTGCTCCGAAAGCGAACAAGGTGAAGGGTTCGCCCCGCTTGTACCCGATATAGGCCACCAACATGAACCCGAAACCGGAGAAGAATATGGTCGCCAGGACCATTCCCCCTACCGGGTATACGTTCAAGGCCGACAAGGCCAGAAGGATGGTCACCCAACCCAGCAGCATCGAGCCGAGCGCGTCCGGGCTCGCTGACGAGTCCACTATCCTTACCAGATTTTCTTTGTTAGCTTCAGCTATAGTAACACCTCTGTCATGTCCTCTAAAGTCCGCTAGCGGCCCTTACTTGGGACGGATCTCCTGCCACTCCTTGCTCTGAGCGAACTTCCTGGTTGCCTGGATCATCGCGGCAAGGTGCAGCGGAGGCGTGTCCGTGGGTATCTCGCAGCCAGGACCGACCATATATCCATGAGGGGCGTTGTACGCGGTGCGCAGGCTCTCCATGGTCTTCTGGTAGATCCAGCCGTAGTTGCTGTACTGGAACTTGGCCGGCTCGATGTTCCCGATCACCATGGTGGTGGGGCCAAACACCTTCACGCAAGTTTCCAGCGGAGTGCGGTAGTCGAAGTTGATGCCGAACGATCCCGGCACCCGGGCCCACATCTCCACGTTCTTGACCTGGTTCCCGCAGGGGTGCGCCAGGAAGCCGGGGATGCCTGCCTTCAGCGCTCCCTCCCTGACCTTTATGAGGTAGGGCAAGGCGAAGGTCTCGAACTGCTTGGGGCTGATGAGATCGTTTGCATCGCTAGGCCCGCCATCGAACAGCATGATCGGGCCAACCGTCTTCACGATGTACTTGGCCTGCTCGATGAGAAACTCCGTCACCCCCTTGAGCACCTTGTGCACGAGATCCGGCTGCTTGATCATCCACAGGAGCATAGTTTCCACTCCGACGGCGTTGCCGGCCCATGTGAAAGGCGTGCCGGTGACGATGGAGGGACTTTTATATCCATCAGGGAAGTTCTTGAGCACATACCTCGCGCCCTGACAGGTCTTCTCGACCTCCCCCGCGGTGGCCGGATCGGGAACCTCCATGGCATCGACCTTCTCTGGCGTGTTAAGGGGGTGGCTCCTTATCATGGGAGACTGCGATCGTGAGTCTGGGGCCGGATATGATATCGTCCCGCCGAACTCGGCCGCTCCGGAGCAGGCGTGCCCGAAGAGAGGACCAGTGTCAAAACCGAACAGCTGCTGTATCGGCAGGTAGGCCTTGGCGAATTTGACAGGGTCCTCGTAACACTCCCCAATAGTTAGTCCCGGGGTAAGCTTGGGTATCATGCCCATAGCAAATGCACCTACCCCCGGCCGGTCCGCCCATCCCGTCTGGTGAAGGGACATCAGACGCTCGAACGGGGTCATGGTCTCGGTCCACATCCTACTCGCCTCCGAACACTCTGTTGGCCTCTTCGACCGCCTTCTCCGCGTTGGTGGCGGTGAAGTCCGCGCCAATGAGCCGGCAGAATTCCTCGTTCACCGGAGCTCCGCCGACGGCCACCTTGAATTTGTCCCGGATCCCCTTGGCCTTGAGGGACTTCATGGCATCTTCCATGCCCGCCATCGTAGTGGTCATGAGCGTGCTCATGGCGATCACATCTGCTTGGCTCTTCTCCGCGGTCTCGATGAACGTATTTATGGGGACATCCGCTCCGAGGTCCTGGACATCATAGCCATGCACCTTAAGGAGTGTACCTACGATCGTTTTACCGATCGAATGCACATCACCCTCCACGGTGCCAATGACTACCTTCTTCATTACCTTAGTGTCATCCTTGGCACTCAGGTGAGGCATCAGGATATTTAGCGCCGCATACATGGCTTGTGATGCAGCCATTACTTCCGGCAGGTACATATCTTGTTTTTCGTACCGCTGTCCCACTTCACTCATCCCCGCACTCAGCCCGTCGGTGATGGCTTTCTGTGCGTCCATGCCGTCATTTACGGCTCGGATAGCGTAGACCTTGGCCTTATCTTGGTCGTAGTCTATCACGCTGTTCTTCAGTCCTTCCAATATTTCCTCTTGGTTTCCCATTTGTTTTCCTCCTATCTGGCTGGACCGCTATCTCATCGGATGGGCGTTCCCGCCTGACGAGTTAGATGTGAATCTTGCCGGAGAGATCAAAGAGAACGACGATTTCCGGCAATACGGTTCAATGGGGGGCTAGGAGCTACCTTGAACGCCGTTCTAGAGGTCAAGGCCGCGAAAAGCCACGCAATACGTTCCGTTTGGCTCATTGTGGTCGTCCCTATTTCGGATGGAGATGGTTTCTTGTATTACTTGTGTAATACAATTGTAGATATATTATTCTTTCCTTTAGTTTTTGGGCACGGAGGACTTTAATATACAACACAAGTGTATTACAACGATCGAATGCCCCGGAAATCCGGAAACCAAGAAGATTCCAAGATAGTGAACGTACGAATGCCTCCCGCATTGGTCGCGGAAATAGACCTTTGGGTGAACAAAAAGGGTTACATGTCTCGATCCGAGTTCATCCTCTCCTCCGTACGGTACTACCTTGACCACGTAGCCTACCGAGAGGACTTCCTCGGCCGCATGCAGGAGCGGGGAATGATAAAGGACATACCGCCTCCACCCGAGGATGAATGACCCACCGATCCCGTTGTGAGCGGAACTCGCTCCCTTTAACGGGTTCCAGCAGGGGACGCTCATTAAAAATCCAGGGCCCTTGCTATAGATCCAATTAATTCTATCCTACCTATTTATGGCTTACAGGAACTTGCAGAATTATTCCCTATTAACGAAACGAGATTAAATTATGTGAAAAAGCAGGTCGATGGACAGGCATCACAAGACCATACTATTCACGATAAACCAGCTATACTGAGATGACATGATTCCTATGGATTCCAAGACCGTTATCTGAAAAGATGAGGATCCTCTGGAGAGGTGGCAAATGGATATTCGTGATCAATTCTTTGGACAACATATCGGGCCCGGGTCTCAGAATCCGATCCAATATGCAAATTGCTGATCATGATTGAAACGGATTCGGTTTACGTTCCCGCAACTTTCCTTCCGTCGTAGAAGCACTCCGTCATAAAGCCCTGGTCCAGCGGATAGCATTCGTCACAAGCGGCCCTAAGCGCGTCGGCGACCTTCTTCGACCCATCTTTGTTCCTTCGCGCGGAGTGATACAGCACCACCTCCCTCCCCAGGGTACGGACGTACTTGACGGCGGGCTCGAAGTCCCCGTCCCCGGCAATAAGGATGATCTTGTCCACCTTCCGGGCGGGGTCCCACGAGATCGCCACCATGTCGACCGCGATCTGCACGTCCACGCCCTTCTGCCTCATCTTCGACTCCCCGGTGACCCAGTCATAATAGGGGACAAGCTTTCCCAGCTTGACCTCGAAATCCGGCAGCTTGGCCAGCTCGGCGAAGAACCGCTGCTTGTTGGCATACTTCTTCCTCTCCCGGGAGCTGGAGTCCCTGAACTGCACCGGCGCGGCATCGAAGAATATAGTGTTCCTGCGCACGCACGAGTTCATACGGCACACGCAGTCCGAGAACGCCGCGTAGTCCAGCCGGGCATTGTGGAACTCGTACTCCAGGATCTTCACCAGGTACCCGTTGTCGATGAGGACCGTAGCTGTCTGTGGAGGCTGCAACATGGCTCTTGAGCAAGTATGGATTTAAAAAGCCTTCCAAAAGTGCCTGAGATATAGACTGAGGTTCCCAGGCGACACAAGGGTTCAGCACCCGTGTCCCCAATGGCTATGTCCTGGGAACGTCAGCGAATACAATTAGCACATTCTCCTTTGATTATTTAAAATTATTGAAATTGCTCAGCGAACGGCCGTACTGTCGGCCGCAGGCCGCCCAGCCAGGGCATGGCCGGAGTCAGGTCGACTCGTCCTTCTTTTCCGACGCTTCGAACAGGTTGACGATCGCGTCGCCAACGGTCCTCTTCCGCAGCTCCCCGCCGCAGACAGGGCACTTCTCCGTTCCATTCTCTACCTCCAGCTCACAACTTAAGCAGACCTTTACCATGGTTCCCCAAGGTACCATAACGCGGTTCATTATATATTCAACCTTCGAGTCTTCAGAGAACGGCTCGAAGATATCATGCATAACGGTCGAATATCTAGCCGAAAGTAAAGTATTATAGGCCCCGTTCCGCAGGATAGTCCAGTGTGCCGCAGGATCAGCGGGCGGCCGCTGGGCGAGGGCACTTCGATCCCCGCTGTTGTCGGACGGGCCGGGGACGGCCGAACGGCCTCATCCTCTGGCCCGGGCGGCCACCTCCACCCTGCCCTTCGCCTCTTCCTTGACGAACCGCTCCATCTCGTCGTTGAACTTGTCCATCTCCTCATAGGCAAAAGCGTGGCCTCCTTTGTCGAACTTGACCAGCACGGACCCTTCGATGTTGTCCCTCTGCCACTCCCCCAGAGCGAACGGCACTATCTTGTCGTTGATGCCGTGGAAGATGCGCGTGGGGATGCCTATGTTCTTCATCTCCCCTCTCAGGTCCCGGTCCCGCAGCTCCTCCATCCCCCTGATGGTGGAACGCGGGGGCGCCTCCATGCCGATGCTGTCATACCATCTGGCGATCTCCTCACTGACCGGCGTGGAGAAGAAGCTCTTCCCGAACTCCCGCTTTGACCTGGCCGGATCGCTCTTTTCCATGTCAATGATGCCCTGGGCGACCTCCTTCGGCACCCCTTGGGGAAAGCCATCCCTGGCGATGAAGCTGGGTCCGGCAGCAGCGCACAAGGCCAGCTTCGACACCTTCCAGTCGCGCTTGGTCGCTACGTAGTGCATGGCGATCGCCCCTCCCATGGAGAACCCGGCCAGGGTGACGTCGCTCAGGTCCAGGGCCTCTATGATCTTGTCCACATCATTGGCCCAGGTGTCGTAGTCCAGACCGTTCCAGGTCTTGCTTGATCGTCCGAACCCTCGCAGGTCGTACGTGATCACCCTGATCCCCCTCTTGGGCAGCTCCGCGGACTGCGCGTCGAACATGCGGTGGCTCAGCGGCCACCCGTGGATGAGCAGGAGCGGCCGCCCCTCACCCCAGTCCTGCACGTAGTTATACACCCCCGGCTCTACTTCGATGTACTTGGTACCGACATTCATGATATCGCATGAACGAGCGCAACGGGGCATTGATGCCGTTTGTCCGCTCGATAAGTGGGCCCCATCATATGAACGGTGAGGGATTGCCGGCCGGAGCGCCTTCCGAGCGTTCTCACCGGCGCCCTATCCCGCGATGTTGCAATTTGCCGTCGACCTCATCGCGACAGCGGAACGTCGAGGCGAGGTCATGCGATGCAGGGGACATCCGTTCTGCCGCCACGCCCCTCTGTCCATCGATCTGGCCGCGTTGTTCCACTGGTCGTGGACTTTATATCCCACTATGTTTTTAGGTCGCCAGTCTAGGTGATGTTGGATTGGATGATGTATTGCCTCCCAGGGGCACAGGGAACCTGCAAGACTACGAGCAGCTGTCGAAGGAGTTCAACTGGGCATCCATTCACGAGGACTTCGAGTGGTACCACGGCGGAGTCTACAACATCGCCGCCGAGGCCGTCGACCGCCACTCCCACAGCTGGCGCAAGAACAAGATCGCCCTGTACGCCGTGAAGGCCGACTCCCGGGTGGAGAAGTACACCTTCGACGAGATGTCAGGGGTGTCCAGCAAGATCGCCGACGGCCTGGTCAAGCTGGGCGCGCAGAAGGGCGACCGGATCTTCGTGTACCTGGACCGGGGCTTCGAGGTGTACGCTTCCATCCTAGGCATCATTAAGATGGGCGGCATCGCCGGACCGCTGTTCTCCGCCCTGGGCCCGGAAGCGATCAAGGACCGCGCCCTGGACAGTGGCTGCAATATCATCTTCACCTCACCCTACCTGCTGAAGCGCATCGAGCCGGTGCTGCATGAACTTGTAGATCTGCAGAAGATCGTGGTGGTAGGGAACGACGAGGAGATCAGCAGCCTGCGAGGGCTCGGGAAGGACATCATCAGCTTCCGCGAGCTGTTGGCCATGGGGGACCATGGGTTCAAGGCGGTCCCCATGAAGCCCACCGACCCCTACATAATCCACTACACTTCCGGCTCGACCGGAAAACCGAAGGGCATCATGCTCGGCCACCGGGCCATGGTGCAGCAGATGGCCGCAGCCAAGTATGTCCTCGATCTCAGAGAGGAAGATACCTACTGGTGCACCGCCGACCCCGGCTGGGTCACCGGAACCTCTGCCGGCATATTCGCCCCCTGGTTCCTGGGGACGTCCATCATATCGTACGAGGGCCGTTTCGATGCCCGGGCATGGTACTACCTCCTGGAGAAATTTAAGGTCAGCGTGTGGTACACCGCACCCACCGCCCTGAGGATGCTCATGAGGGCCGGTGACGATGTCGTCAAGGAGTTCGACCTCAGCAAGCTTCGCCACATCTGCTCCGCCGGAGAGCCGCTCAACGCGGAGGTCATCCGCTGGGCCATGAGGACCATGGGGAAGAGGGTCCACGACAACTGGTGGCAGACCGAAACGGGCGCCCCCTGCATCGTCAACTATCCCTGCAACATCATCAAGCCCGGCTCCATGGGCAAGCCCATCCATGGGCTCATTGCCGCCGTGGTGGACGAGAACGGGGCGGAGGTCCCGCCGTATGGAGAGGGGTTCCTGGCGCTCCGCCCCGGCTGGCCGTCCATGATGATCGGCATCTGGAGGAACGCCTCCACCTACAAGGAGTACTTCAGGATCCCGGGCTGGTACATCACCGGGGACCAGGCCTACAAGGACGAGGACGGCTTCCTTTGGTTCCTTGGTCGGGCGGATGACGTCATCAAGACCTCCGGGGAGAGGCTGGGACCGTTCGAGGTGGAGTCCGCTCTGATCGAGCATCCAGCAGTAGCGGAGGCTGGCGTCATCGGCAAGCCCGACGAGCTGAGGGGCGAGATCGTCAAGGCGTTCGTCTCCTTGAGGCCCGGCTATGCGCCGTCAGAGAAGCTCAAGGAAGAGATAACGCGCTTCGTGAAGACCCGCCTGGCGTATTACGCGTATCCGCGGGAGATCGAGTTCGTCGAGAAGCTTCCGAAGACCCGATCGGGCAAGATCATGAGGCGGGTCCTGAAAGCGAAGGAGCTGGGGCAGCCGCTGGGCGACCTCTCCACGCTGGAAGAGTGAGCCGGGACCTCTTTTCCCCATCGCAGGGAAATGCTTGGTTTCATCATGTTGTTGATGAAATCATGTAACGTGGGAAAACGATGAGGGGCTCCCAACCGTTCACTGGACTAGCGTTAGCCATTTTGCTGGTCGGCCTGCTCGCCGCGCCGGCGGCCTCGGCCGCGGCAATGACCCAGACCATTCAGCCCGGAGAATATCTGTTGCTGAGCTACGAGGTGAGGTCCGCCACGGAAATGTCGATCTCCGTCACCGCCAACCACGAGGTCGACGTCTTCGTCCTGGACGAGGAGAACTATGCCAAGCTGAACAAGTCCCTGCGATCGTATGATATCGTGGACGGAGGGAGCTTCATGGGCGTCACCTCGGTGGACGCGAAGGTGAAGCTGGACCCGGGCATGTACTACGTCATCATTGACAACTCGCAGGTCCACGGCGAGACCTACGCGGGCAGACCGGCCACTGTGGCCTACGAGATCGCCAACGGTCCGAACTGGGTGAATGTCGTCATGATCGCCGTGGCGGCCGTGGCCGTCATCGCCGCGGTGCTCTTCCTGCTATGGAGGAGGCGGAAGAAGCGTTCCGCAAGGCAGACCGCTGGGCCGGTCGGGCCTTCCGAGCAGGAACGGTGATCGCGACGGACCCGGGGCGGCCGGAGACAAGACCTTCCCTGCCCGTTCTCTTCAATGCTATCGCTGGACGCGAAGCCAATGACGCATTATCTGCAGCCTGATTATGGCCCTGAATGTCGCCTTAGAACGGCCCTTTCTCGCCGCCTCTCTTTATCAGGGAAGCGCGGGCATTGATGCAGGCCCTGGATCCCCTTACCACCCCGGCCTCGGTGCACTTCTTGCGCACCTCGCAGGTCAGGCACCTCTCCCATATGCGGGGGGCGACCCTCCACACGTTCTCCCTGCGCTTCTCCTCGGCCTTCTCCGCATCTTGAGCTGGAACTTTCACGTCAGCAACCATAAGTGCATCCCGAACGGCTAATATGCATCACCGTTTAAAAAATGTCCTGTCTGAACCGAACGCCGGACCAGACATCCATGGACGATCGAAGATAAAAAGGAGGATCGGCGTCCTCACTTGACGAAGGTACCGTTCCGCAGTTCCTCGAAGGTCCGGTCCAGCTCTTCCTGCGAGTTCACCACGATGGGCCCGCGCCAGAACACCGGCTCGTTCAGGGGATCTCCGGAGATGAGCAGGAACCTGGCCCCGCGGTCCGACGCGCCGGCCTGAACGGAGTCCCCGTCGGCGAACACCGCTGCCTCGCCCTTCTTGACGGGCGAGCCGCCGGGCTCGAAGGAGGCCGCGCCGTCCAGCACCAGGGCGAAAGAGGTGCGGCCTCTGGGCACGTTCAGCGAGACGGTGCTGCCAGGGTTCATGACCACGTCGAAGAACTGGATGTCGGATTCCAGGTCCCTTACCGGGCCGGCAGACCCCTCAAGCTCGCCGGCAATGATCCTGGCCTCCACGCCGTCGCCCAGGTCCACCTTCTTGATGCTGTCCTTCCTGACGTCCCGGTACTGGGGCCTCTTCATCTTGGCCCGCTGGGGCAGGTTCACCCATAGTTGCAGGCCGTTTATCCCCTCGGACGACACCACCGGCATCTCCTGGTGGATGATCCCGCTCCCCGCGGTCATCCACTGCGCCTCTCCGGGACCTATCAGGCCCCTGGTCCCGGTGCTGTCCCCGTGCTCCATCTCTCCCTTCAACATGTAGGTTACGGTCTCGATGCCCCGGTGGGGGTGCGCCGGGAACCCCGCCTGGTAGTCGCGGGGGTCGTCAGACTCGAACATGTCCAGCATGAGGAACGGGTCCAGGGTCGATCGTTCGTCCCGACCCAGGACGCGCTTCAGGCGCACGCCCGCGCCCTCCATGGTCTCCTCGCCCTTCAGGACCCTGTCGACCCTCCGCATCATCTTGGTCGTATCCTTCATGGCCTGCCACGTGGCAAGCGGACGTATATACGCTTTAGGCACCGGGCCTTCAGGACCTAAGGGTCTTGAGCTTCAGCAGGTGGACGGTGACCCCTATCGCGACGGCGACCATGGCAATCTGGCCCCACAGCACGGGGACGAAGAAGTACGCTGAGAACAGAATGCCCGCCCATACGAACAGTATGGAAACGATCTTGGCGCGCATCGGCATGCCCCTGTGCTCGGCGTAATCGCGGAGGTACTTGCCGAAGTACTTGTTGTTCATCAGCCAGCAATGCATTCTCTCGGAGCCCTTGGCATAGCATGCCGCGGCCAGGAGGACGAACGGGGTGGTGGGCAGCACCGGCAGCGCGATCCCGATGGCCCCCAGCACGACGAAGAAGGTCCCGAGAACGTTCCATACCGCCCGGTTCAGACGGCCGCGTGGCCTGGGCTCGCAGCTCTTGGCCTTCCCGGCCTCCTCCCCGCTCATTCGAGCCAAAGAGGGCCGGGAAGGGTAAATAATATTCGCTCCCGTTTTTCGGGGCGGACCGGTAGGATCAAAGAGTCCGTTCTAGCTGCCCCAGGAACTCCTCGAACTGCTCGATGCCCTTCCGCCAGAACGCCTCGGTGCGGATGTCGAACCCCATCTCCCTGGCTAGCTCGGCCGGCGATCTGCTGGACCCGGCCGCCAGCAGGGCCTTCATCTTGGGGACGAATTCCCTTCCCTGCTCCAGATACAGACGGTACAGCGCGAACACGAACAGCTGGGCGAACACGTAGGGGTAGTTGTAGAACCGGTAGTTGGGCATGTAATAGTGGAGCTTCATGGTCCATTCCCACTTCATCTCCGGCAGCCAGTCCACCGCGTCCCCGTACACGTCGTCGCGCGCCCTCACCCACAGCTCCGAAATGGTCTCTCCGTCCAGGAAGGTGCCGTTCTCGATAGCTTCGTACAGGCTCTTTTCGAAGAAGTAGCGGGCGCTGACCTGGAAGGCGGCCATGCCGAACTCGTCCAGCACGTTAGACAGCACCGCCTGGCGCTCCGCGTCGCTCTTCGCTTCTCCCAGCAGCTGATCGGTCAGCAGCAGCTCGCCGAAGATGGAGCTGCTCTCGGCGATGCACGACCCCATCTCGAAGTTGCTGGGCCTCTGGTGCCTCGACCCTATGTATCCGTGGATGGCGTGGCCGAGCTCGTGCGCCTGGGTGTACACGTCCCCCATGCGGCCGGTGAAGCTCTGGAGCACGAAAGCGGTCCTCCCACCGTACCAGTAGGAGCAGAACGCCCCGCTGACCTTGCCTTTGCGGACCTGCCCGTCCAGGCGCCGGCCCTTGTACATGTCCTCGGCCCACTCCCCGAACTGCTCGTCGAACTTGGTGTACGCGCGGACGACCTCGGCGCGGGAGTCCTCCCAGGAATAGTGCTTGTCGGGAGCGTGGGGCAGCGGCGCCACCACGTCCCAGTTCCCCAGCTTCTCCAGCCCCATCATCTTGGCCTTCAGCACTAGGTATCTGCGGTACACTCCCACAGATTCGCGCATGACCTTCATCAGCGCGTCCACGGACGCCTCGTCGACGTCGTTGTCGTTGAGGCTCGGCTCCAGCGGCGAGGAGTATTTTCTCCATTCCATCATCTGCAGATGGTCCGCGGCCACCGAGCGCAGGGCGGAGGCCCACACGATCTCGTCCTTGCCCAGGCCGTCGTACACCACCCGGTTCGCCTCCCTTCTCTTGACGCGGTCAGGGTCCTGATAATAGCCGATGATCTGTCCGTACGGCAGAATCCTATCCTCCCCGTCCACGGTCATCTTGAAGGTGCGGGTGGAAAGCCAGTCCCCCTGCAGCTGGGACCACGCGTCGATGCCGTTCTGGTCCTTGGCCATGATGAGGCGCTCCTCCGATTCGGAGAGCTGGTGGGGGACGCGCTTCAGCGCCCTCTCCAGGTAGTGGTGGTACTCCGCCAGCTTGGGATCGTCGACCAGCTGGGGCTTGGCCTTCAGCAGCTCCCCGAGTTCGATCTCCGCGAACGCCAGCTGCTGCCCCGCCCTGGTGCCAGCCTTCCTGGCCACGTCGTTGAGCTTCTTCGCCGCCGGGTCGGTGGAGTCGGCGGAGTACGACAGCCGGGCGTACTGGAACGCTCCCTCGAACGGCAGGAACACGTCGTCGCGCTCCTCGATGAACTTCAGAAGGCCGGCGGCATCAAGGTCCCTGATCTTCCCCTGGTACTTGGCCCGGAACTCCGAGGCCCTGTTAACCGCGTTCTCCATCTCCTTGGCGACCTTGTCGGTGTCGGGGTCGCTGACCAGCTGCGTGAGGTCCCACTTGGCGGCGGCTTCAGTCATGTCTGCTTGTTAAATCAGTATGAAGAAAAATAATTGTCGCTTGCAAAGCGCGGACCGAAATTGTCGCTAGGCCTAGGTCAGAACAGTATATGTTCTTCAAAGATAGGTGCTTTTGTATACGCATGGCCTGATTAATTGATAATTTTTAAATACTCCATGATACAACATCATTCTCTATCTAGATAACAGTCTAGATATCTCGTGGGGAATAGGAATGAAACAAAATAGCGCAGCGGAAGCGCTGAAAAACCCCTTGGCCAAAAGATTGTCTTCGTACGCATTGGCCTTAGTACTGGTAATGTCGCTCTTTTTGGCATTGGGGAACGTCAGCGCGCAGGATACGAACTATGTGAACGGAGAGATACTTACCGATACCGAATGGGTGCCGGGCGACACCTACATCGTAACCGGCAATCTGACCGTGCCGGCCGGGGTCGCTCTCACCATCCCGGAGGGAGTGACGGTGCTGTTCAGCGCGGGCACCGGGCTCAATGTCAGCGGTGCGCTGATCATCGCAGGAACTTCGGCCGATCCGGTGATCTTCGGCCCTAACACCACCGATGCGGGCTTTAGCTACTGGTTCGGCATCAATGCCACTTCGGGTTCGACCATATCCATTGACAATGCCGAGTTCTCCAACGCCGATAACGCCGTCTTGGCCACCGGGTCGAACGTGGAGATAACGAACTCGACGTTCACGGGGAACGTCTTCGGCATACTCCTGACGGACTGCCCCGATCCCGTCATCCGCGGCAACACCGCCATTGGCAACGACAATGTCGGCATAGCCTTCACCGGCGAAGCCATCGGCGACCTAGTTATAGCTAACAATGTGGTCCGTGACAACAGGTACAGCGGCATCGCCGTTAACGGGGGCGCCATCGGGAACGTCACCTTCACGGGGAACACCGCGCATGGCGATGGCTTCGATGTCACCGGCGAGACCATCAACAGCCTGATCATGGAGGATAACTACATCGAAGGCTCCGCTGAAACCTTCCACGGCATCGGTGTAGTGGTCTATACGCACATATCGGCGCAGAGCGTAGTGTTCGAAGGAAATACCTTCCAGAACAACTGGCTCGGCCTCCACGCCTATGGCTCCGGGTACGGCAACCTCATCGTCGTGAACAACACCTTCCGCAACACCACCGAAACCAGCATTGTTCTTTCCCTCTCCGGCGCGGAGAGCGTGATCATCAGGAACAATGTGGACATAATCGGTTCCGGCGGCATCCACCTCGATCTCTGGGACGCGGACAGCGTGGTCGTTGCGGACAACATCGTCACCAACGCCGGCCGGGGCGGGATCGATATCCAGGCATATGCCACGGGAGGCGGCGTGGGCATCCGGGACCTGGTTGTGGAGAACAACTCCGTCGGCGTTGACGCGTCGTCCTACATAAGGGTGCTGGCCCATGCTGTCGGGACCAACATCACCTCTCTGGGCGATGTCCGCATAAGCGGCAATAGCGTCACGAGCGGCTATTACGGCATATATGTCGGTGTAGCCGGAGATATTGCCAGCATCGTTCTTGAAGGGAATGGCGTCAGCGGCAGCACCAGTGACGGCATCTGCGTGGCCGCGGCCAACATCGGGGACGTCATCGTCAGGGACAACACTGCCATGGGGAATGGCGCGAACGGCATAGTCGTTGAAGCGATCGACGGCGTGATCGGGGACGTCGTGGTGATGAGCAACTGCCTCAACAACAACGTCGGGGCGGGCATCGCCTTCAGCGCCACGAGCTATGGCAATGTGATCGTTACCGAGAACGATGCGTGGTACAACGGCGGCGACGGGGTGCTCTTCGACGGCGAGGCCTACGGCAATGTCACCGTAACGGACAACGTCCTCTGCCACAACGGCGGGTACCCCCTGATGATGAACGGCGAGCAGTTCGGCGAGATAGTCGTCGAGAACAACGCGATCCCCGACGGGAGCGTGATCTGCATCGGCGGTGTGAAATATTCGGTACCCCCTTGTGAGCCCGAACCACCCAGCGAGGAGACGTCCGAGGACGGATCGTCCGATGACAGCCAAACACCGACCGGTGAGATCGACGACAGTGTCGTTGGCGGCTTGAGCGAGGAGAACAACGGTGGCGCAGCGCCGTACGCCCTCGCCGGCATTGCCGCGATAGCTTCCTTCGGAGCCCTCGGAGCTGTGCTGTACAGCAGGAGACGGCGATAAACACGGAAGCTTATCGGCTCAGCTCCAAACATTTTCCCTCTTTCTTTTTCGACGATCTCTTCATTAGTTATGCGGTCCGATCGGCCCCGGTAATTCTTCGGAGCGTTCTTCCGGTGCTTTGTCGACACTGCCCCCTGCGAGGAGAGCGCAGGCGCCTCGGAAGAAAAAAAGTCGGGAAGAGGTTTGTGACGATCCGGCATCAACCCAACTGCGCGTACTGGGTCTCCCCGTTCTGCACGTAGCTGAGGAGGACGATGTTGTCATCCCTCGGCACGTCGAAGGTCACCGTTACGGTGCCCACGCCGGCGTTGCCGGGCAGGTCAGTGGTTCCAGCGACCGCAGCCGCGGCGTTGTACACTCCACCGCTGGCAGTGTACGCCACGATCTCACAGCCATTGATGGCGGCCGCTCCATTGTTCAGCAGGACGAACGAAACCTCCTGCATGGCCGGGTCGGCGCTGTCCGATGCCCACGCTTGATACAGCTGGGCGCCGGTGCCGGCAGCACTGGACGGCTCTATGCCGATGCGCTCCAGCGAGGGGCCGCCTGGCCAGTACCACACCTGGTCGGGAGAGGCGCCGGAGACGCCGCTGAATCCTACCAGGAATGGAGTGGTCTCTCCGGGCTCAAGGGCGGCAGGAACATTGTTGTTCACGCCGTCCGCCTGCACCCAGGTGCCACCGCCCAGATCGATCCAGAAGTCCGATGGACTTATGGCCACGGGATCGGGGTTGTTGTTGGTGGCCTGTACCAGGACCACCAGGCTGTCGTCGGACATCCAGGAGTCAGGTGATGCGAACCCGATATCGGTGTTCGGCACCAGGCCCGAGGGTGTCTGCATGGTCACCGGCTCTCCGGCGGGGGCGAAGGTTGCGCCCTCGTACGGCACACCGAACGCGGTGGTGCCGTCGGAGTAGCTGATAGCGCTTATGGCCTGTCCCCCCGTCGGGAAGCCCAGCGTCACGAAGGTGGTGGTCCCCGGCGGCAGCACGATGCCGGCCGCGTTGGTGGGTGCGACAGTAGAGCCGTCAGCGAGGGTGGCGAGGAAGCCGCTGTACTGCAGCGTGACCGCCTCGGACCCACTGTTAGCCACCGCGATCCTGGTCAGGGAATCAGATGATCCCTGCTCGATCGAGGTAAGCTGCAGGTCCTGCGCCATCTGCGGGAACGTCGCCGGCGAAAGTGCCGTCACGTTGCCCGCTGCCACCCCCTGAACGCCGGCCGCCGACACGTTGCCCTGGCCTGCGGGGATCCCTGGCGGGAGCACCACAGGCGTGGTATTGTTCGACGAAGCGGGTCCTGGTGAGGTGGCGTTGGGCAGCACCGGGAGCGGTGCCGTCATATTCGGCGCCGTCACGTTCGTGGTGTTGTTAGGCGCGGTCACCTGAGGCGTAGGCTCACTGGGTGTGGTCTCCGGCATGGATGGCCGTTCCTGGTTCAGTAAAGCATATGCTCCAAATGCCGCGGCGATGAGCGCGGCGGCGAGGATCAGCGCGCCCACCCATCTATACGATCTCGCGGGCGGCGGCGCCCTGGGGGGCGGCGCCTCCACGGGGGCGGGCTCATACACCTGCTCCTCTGTCCTGCTGACTACCCTCTCCTCTATGACACGTTCGTTCTCGTGCCCTTCTAGCCCGTCCGGCCTGTCACGACCGGACGGCCGATCCGGTCCATCCAACCTATCGGTCCGGTCCGGATCCGGATTGTCCCATCTATTCGGTCTGTCGTCTTCTCTCATACGACCTCCTTTCTCGATGAGGCTCTGGATGAACTCCCTGACAGGGTCAGCAAGCTCGACGTGGCCTATCCCAGCGTCCGAGATTTAGTACTATCACGATAGAAATTAGTGGGAAGGCGGGTTTTTGCCGCTATGAGGGCCGTTTCACACTGCATGCCCCGGAACGATGCCGAAAAACTCGCCCATCGCCGCAGGCCCGGCGGGCGCTGAACCTCCGTCAGCGGTCTAGACGGTGCCCGCAGGAGTAGCACATGTCGTGCCCCTCCTCGTTCTCGGCCCCGCAGGCCGGGCATCGCATGGAGCTTTCCTTTTCCATAATGAACTTGGTGCTGTTGCAGGCCCTGCATATGGCGACATGATCGTCGTTCTCTGCGTAGCACTTGATGCACTGCTTCATGCGGAGGACGTTCACGCGCCAAGCTCTTCTAACTTTTGGACCTCTTCCTCAGGCGATACCCGATGCCCTGGAAAGTCGCGACGAGATCGTCGCCGTCATACACCAGCACCTCGTACACCGAGGTGCTCTTGTTCTCTCCGATCCTTCTCGCTCTCGCCTCCAGGTCTCCCCTGGCCGGCTTGAGATAAGTTATGCTGGCGCTGATCCCCACCTGAGGGTCCCCCGAAAAATTGCATGCCAGGGCGAAAGCTTGGTCCGCTATTGAGAAGATCGCGCCGCCGTGCACCGCGCCCAGGGCGTTGGTCAAACCGTCCACCGGCATGCGCACCACCGCCTTGCCATCGCCGATGCTCACGGTCTCGATGTTCAGATGCGCCGCGTAGGGCGCTTGCACCATGGCCTTCAGCCGCTCCTCGATATCATCGCCGCCGAACGCGGCGGGAATGGAATCGCTCATATCATCGCCTCGATGGGAGGGAGAACGCGTACTCTGGCATTAATCTGACCATTGGGCCTGCGCGCCGGCCGCGGAGATCACAGCCGGGACCCCGAGGCTATCTTCATCTCCCTCTTCAGTCTGTACTCCACCTGGGTTTGACCGTATTGGATGATATGGCCAGACATGGCCTTCTCCAGGGCCTCGCGGGCAGAAGCGGGATTGAGGTCCAGCGGCTCATCGAGCCCGTACACCCTGACGTTGTACTCGTGCACCTCCCCAGGAGGGGGGCACGGTCCGCTGTAGCCGATCTCGCCGAGAGAGTTGCGGCCCTGGACCGCCCTTATCGGAAAATTGATCTCCGTGGACTTGGGGATGTTGCGGGGGATCCGATCGGTCCGCTGCACGTTCCACATCAGCCACTGGGTGAACCCGCCCTCCGACGCCGAGGGGTCGTCCATTATAAGGGCGAAATAGGGCGCCCACAGGCCATTGATCCTCACTTCCGGAGTATAATCCGGACCTTCGCATGTTTCCGCCGACGGCATGGTGCCGCCTTCCACCTCGATCTCGAGGTCGCGGTCGGGCCGTTCAACGGCTCTATGTTGCTCCAGCATATGCGGTCGTCCTCCGGGGCACACTTCGGAGCCGGATTTATTTGAATCTTCGTAACAGCGGCGGGTTCATCGCCCAGGGGCCTCAATGTCCTCCAGGGGGTCGAGGAGCCTGGTGGCCTGCAGGATATGCATGCACAGCCCCGCCAGCGCCACGGCGTCGCGGCGCACCGCCTCCTTCTGAGGCCTGGTCAGAACGGCCCTGCAGCCCTGGAGCCTGACACGGTCCAGCGATGACTCCAGCGCCCCGTGCTCCTCCTTGAGCCGTTTCTTCAGGGCGTGGATGTCCATCACCTGGTCGCCGGTGTACCAGTCCTCGCCCTCCCGCCGGAGGTGCTCCTCCAGGAGCAGAGCCAGGTCGACGATGGATTCCCTGGGCGGGTGGATCTCTTGCTGCATAGGGGTATGACTTCGGCCTTGCTCAACTTAATGCTTTTCCCGCCCTTCGGGGCCGTTAATTCGCTCCCCTACGTTACGTTCGAAAAGAAGGATTATACCTTTGGAGAGCAATTATCTATTGTTAATGGAGGCAGGAACGATGAGCGGCATTACATACTCGATCGGGACATGGTTGGTGAAGCCGGGTCGCGAAGCGGAGTTCATCGCGACCTGGCAGGACCTGGCTCTCTGGACGGAGGACATGAACGTTGGCGCGGACGAAGGCACCCTGGTGCAGGACATGGCGGAGCCGAGGAGGTTCTTCGCGTTCTGGCCGTTCGAGTCCGAGATGGGAGTGCAAAGGCTTAGGGGCGATCCCAAGTTCAAGGAGTACATGATGCGGATGCGCGCGTACTGCGAGGACAGCAGGCCCTCCACTGCCAGGCTGGTGGGGAGGACCGCTGGGCCGGAGATAGTGGACGAGTCGACCCTGGTCGGCGAGAAGACGTACCTCTGAGCCCTCATTCCCTGAGGCCGTCATTCATGTCGGACTCATTGCAGCGGAAGCCGCATTCGGTACAGGCCCGTTCCGGCTCATCACCGATGGCGATGCTGGCCCCTATAAAGACCTCTTTCCTCTCCGACGCGGCCATCAGGACCCCGCTGGGGAAGCCCCTCGCCACGGGGACCAGCGCCCTCATTCCGCACCGGGGACATTTTTTGGCCAGATCGTGATCGTTCACCGGGCTCCAGGTCCGCAGGCAGCTCTTGCACTGCCAGTAAAGAGAGCGGAAATCCCGGCCGAAGATGCTCTTGTCGAAGGCCGGAGAGTTGAAGTCCAGGTACTTCAGGCCGGGACAGTGGAACCGCAGCTCCAGCTGGCCGGCGGCGTCGGCGCACCGGCCGCACCGGGGCTCCTTTTCCCAAGGGTCCGCGGGGAAGTCGTGGCGACATTTGACGCAGTGGGCGGTGGTATAGGTCCACGGGCGGACCTCCGCCGGCTCCGGGAGGGCGATGTCCCGGCCGGGCCGCTTGATGAAGCTGAGAACCTCCATTACGTCCTCGCTGCCGCAGTACGGGCACGTACCAGGCGCGTTCCAGTCGCCGATGGCCTCGCGCTCCTGGGGCGATGGCTTGAACGCCCCTTTGTCGGCCAGGACCCTGAGGGCAAAGGCGGCGTTCCGCCTGGCCAGATCGTCGTCCAGAAGCTCCAGGAGGCGGGGTACGCTCTTACTGTCGAACGCATCGACCAGTGCCATCTGGCCGATGGCGTGGGCGGCCTTCCTCCTGGTGGTGGCCCGCTCGTCGCGGAGCAGCTCGATGGCGCTTTCCAGCGCCGGATTGGTTCCTGTCTCGTCGGTCATGGGCGGTGCCTCCTGAAAAAGGCATACGCGGGCCATCCGATGGCGTGGGCAGTAATCAAGCTATGCTGGCCTTGTTGCAGCGGGATCGCCGGGCGTCAAGGTCTTGAACTACCAGCTCCCAACTGCAAGCCCATGAGCCTGCTGATATCGCGCCCGCTGTCGGCCGACATCCCGCTGTTCCCGGGCACCCCGCCGGTGAAGCTGGAAGCGTTCCAGACCACGCAGAGGGACGGCTCGGCATCCACGACCGTCGTGCTGAACACTCACCACGGGACCCATATCGACCTGCCGAAGCATTTCTCGGAGCAAGGGGCGACGGTGAGCGACCTGATCCCCCCGCTGAGAACCTTCGAGCCCGCCTACTGCATCGATATACGCGTTGACGATGACGAGGGCATCACCTGGGAGCATCTCGCCCCGCAGGCCGGGACCATGGCCGACGCCAGGGCCCTGCTGCTGAGAACGGGGTGGCACCGCCACCGGGATGATGAGGAACGGTACATCAGCGCCCACCCCTGGCTGGACCCATCGCTCGCGGACGCGCTTATGGAGCACCTTCCTCACTTGGAGATCCTGGGCATCGACGTGCTGTCAGCAGCGTCGCCGAGCCGTCCGGAGGAGGGGGGCGAGGTCCATAAAAAGATGCTGCTCGGATCGCGGGTCGTCCTGCTGATGGAGGACTGCGACCTGTCGGCGGAGAACCTGCCGGACCGGGTATGGCAGCTGTCCGTGGCACCGATGATACGGGAGAGACTGGACGCCACCCCGGTGGTGGCGTGGGTGGACCCGCTCTAAAAAGGGAAGCTTATCTCCTCTTCCTCGCCCGGCCCCACGTCCACGCGGTGAATGTTGTCGTGCTGATCGATATACTTCAGGCGGACGCGGCCCTGGGGCATCTTGATGACCCTCAAGTCCCTGATGGGGCTATCGATGAACCCGAGGAAACCTTCGAAGTTGTCCTTTCCCTCATAGCTCTTCACATGCTCGAATAAGGCGCTCCGGGTGATCTTCATGGTTATCAGTGACGTGACCTGAAGCGCACGATAAAATTGTTTTGGTCACTGACCGCGAGCATGCTGAACATCGAGAATGGTGGGCTACATTTGTCGGTTTGCTTTATTTAACAGCAATCGATGGACACCGGCCAATGAGGGATTGGAGGAGCCTCCTGAAGGCCGACCCCATTGAGTGGCTGATGGAGTCCAAGGACCCGGCGTTGCGCCGCGCTGTATCCGTCGACCTGCTGGACCTCCCCTCGGGCAGAGAGCAGGTCAACAGCGACGGGATGGCCGAACTTGACTACGGCCCCATCGCCAGGATCCTCTCGGTGCAGGAGGAGGGAGGGCACTGGGGTAATCCCGATGATTTTTACCAGCGGACCAAGTACAAGGGGACCATGTGGAACCTCATCCTCCTGGCCGAGCTCGGCGCGATGCCGGGCAATCCGCGCCTCGGGAAGGCCTGCGAGTTCATATGCCAGTGGGCCCAGGCCCCGTCGGGAGGGTTCACTTATAAGGGCGGCCCTGACGGAGGGACCAAGCCGTCAATGCCCAGTCTGACCGCGAACATGGTCTATGCCATGACCCGCCTGGGCTTCGGGGACGGCCCCGAAATGCGCAGGGCCAGGGATTACATCGCCCACGCCTACGACGACGATGCCCAAGAGATGTACTATCTGTGCGGGGGGTGCCGGTCTGGCAAGGTCAAGGTGCTGAAGGCCTTGGCAGAGCTTCATCCCAAGGAACGGACCCCGGCGGAGAAGAAGGCGGCGGCCGCGCTGACGGAAGCGCTGCTCACGGAGTGCCTGCCCGTGTCCGAGGAGGGGATTGACCCCGCCCGGCCGGAGTGGCTCGAGCTTGGCTACCCTCACATGTACGAGACCGACATACTGGAGATGCTGGACATCCTGGCGAGGCTGGGAGTATGGGACGAGAGGATGACGCCGGCCCTGGACATCCTGCTGTCCAAACAGGATGATGAGGGGCGGTGGACTATGGAGAGGAGCTACAACGGCCGCTTCCTGGTGTCCGTGGAGCCGAACGGCAGACCGTCGAGGTGGGTAACGTACCGGTCCCTCAGCATGCTGAAGCGCCTGAATAGGCCGAAGAAGTGACGATCGTCCATCCTGATCATCTTGATCCTAAGGGAGATATATCAGCCCATATCCGATAATATCATATCGTGGCCGTGCTGAGTGTGCGGCCATATCGGAAGCAAAGCTTATGTTGCTTGGCCTTATTGGAGAAGCATGCTCGTCCGCGCGGAGGGAGTATCAAAAGCTTTCGGGCCCAAGGACATCCTCAAGAACGTCTCCTTCCAGATCAACGACAACGACCGCATCGGATTGGTAGGTCCCAACGGGGCGGGGAAGACCACCCTCCTCAAGATGATAATGGGAGAGGTGAGGCAGGATTCCGGAGATCTCACCGTTCGAACGAACAAGATAGTGTACCTGTCGCAATTCCCCACCTTCGACCAGGACACCACGGTCCATGAGACCCTCAGCGCCGCGCCCAAGAGCGAGGCGCAGAAGCGGATGGAAGAGCTGGAGGCCATCATGACCTCCGGCGAGCTGCCCCGGGGGATGGACTGGAACGAGATATCGCTGGAGTACGCCAAGCTGACCGAGGAGGCCAGTGCGGATAACAAGAGCGGCGCCGAGCGCGCACTTGACCACCTCAAGACCTTCGGGATCGACGATAAGATGGCGGGAAAAGTGGCCGAACTCAGCGGGGGCGAGAGGACCAAGGTGATGCTCGCCAAGGTCCTGGCGCAGGCGGAGAAGGCCGACCTCCTCATACTGGACGAGCCTACCAACCATCTCGACATCGACGCGGTGGAATGGCTGGAGGACTACCTTCTCAACTTCAAGGGCGCCGTGCTCATCGTATCGCACGACCGCTACTTCCTCGACAGGACCGTTACCCAGGTCATCGAGCTGGAGAGCGCCAAGATAAAGCACTACGACGGCAACTACTCGCAGTTCGTCGACAAGAAGGCCATGGAGCTGGAGCGGCAGCGCAAGGAGTTCGAGAAGAACGCAAGGGAGCGCGACAGGCAGGCCAAGATCGCCGACGAGCAGCACCGCATGCTGTGGTTCTCCTCCACCCACAAGACCCGCCTGAAGATGCTGGAGAGGATGGAGATCAAGGAGGCGCCGGACAAGAAGAAGGACCTCACCATCGACATCAACGCCGCGCAGAAGTCGGGGAAGAACATGGTCATCGCCCGGAAGCTGAGGGTCAAGCTGGGAGGCAGGGCCATCTTTGACGACCTGGACCTCGACGTGGACACCGGCGACAAGCTCGGCCTGTTCGGACCGAACGGGGCGGGGAAGACCACATTGATAAAAGCGATCCTGGGGGACCTGCCCTCCCGGGGGGACCTCTGGGTGGCGCCGGGGGCGAGGATAGGGTACTTCGCCCAGGGCCATGACATGATGGACCCCAAGCTCACTTCCCTTGAGCAGATCAACAAGTCCCTAGAGGGTGAGGCTCGCACCAAGGCGCGCTCGTACCTTTACCGCTTCCAGCTCGACCAGGCCGCCGCGGGGCGGCCGATATCCACGCTGTCCGGAGGGGAGAGGGCCCGGGTCGGCCTCGCTCTCCTATTGTCCTCGGACCTCAACTTCCTGGTCCTCGATGAACCGACCAACTATCTGGACATCATGGCCAAGCACGCTGTGGAGATGTCCCTGGCGGAGTACCCCGGCACCTTCATTATCGTCACCCATGATCGTTACCTATTGGATTCGGTGTGCAGCAAGGTGGCCGAGCTGAGGGGCGGCGAGCTGACGGTGTTCAACGGCAGCTACTCACAATACAAGGGCGTCAGGACCGGCCGCAACGCCGTGGAGGAGGCCGAGGTGTACAAAGTGATCGCCGGCTTCACCGAGTGGGCCTCCCACAGGAAGTACGCGCCGGGGGACAGGGTGCTCGTCGCCCCTTCGGAAAAGGCGAACTTTCAATGGGCCCTCGACAACGGCAAGTTGCGCAAGCTCCCCGGCACCGAACGCAAGATCATCAAGAAATGAATACTGACAGTATGAGGAACCATATTATATTCCTCAATCCAAATACCCAGCTGGATGATGGGAGATCAAATGGGGAAGGACAGTCCGCTCGCTCGTGCCGATCTTGAAAGCCTCGAGGGAAGCGTGGAAGGGAGGATCATCCTCCCGGGGGACGAGGAGTATGACGAGCTTCGCAGGGTTTTCAACGGTTCGGTGGACCATCGCCCGTCGCTCATCCTTCGATGCAACGGCCCGGGCGACGTGGCGGAAGGCGTAGCCTTCGCCCGCGAGCACGACGTGCTGCTTTCCGTAAAGGCGGGCGGAGGCTCTGTAAGCGGCTCATCGATCCAGGAGGACGGCATGGTCCTGGACCTCGGCCTCATGAAGGACATCGTGATCGACGAGGACGGCCGGACCGCCAGGGTCGGCCCCGGGCTTACCTGGGGGGAGCTGAACAAGAAGGCCCAAGCCGCACACCTCGCGGTCCCCTGCGGGGTGTTCTCTTCCGCCGGCATCTCCGGCCACACCCTGGATGGAGGAGTGGGGTGGCTGATGGGCTCCTACGGGCTGACCGCCGACAACCTCGTCTCCGCCGATGTCGTCACCGCGGACGGCGAGCTTGTTGCCGCCAGTGCCGAGGACCACCCTGACCTGTTCTGGGCCCTCCGGGGGGCCGGCGGTAACTTCGGGGCTGTCACGTCATTCACGTACAAGCTCCACAGCGTCAGCAAGGTCTACGGGGGAACGGTGGCATGGCCCATGAGCATGGCCATAGAGGTGCTGAGAGGGGCCCGCCGGCTCATGAAGACCATACCGGACGAGCTGGACATCATCCTCACTCTCACCGAGGTCCCCGCCCTCGGGCCGGCCGTGGCCGGGCTGATATGCTACAACGGAGAAGCAAAGCAGGGGGAGAAGGCCTTGGACCCCCTGATAAGGGTGGGCCGGCCGGATATCGACTCCCTGGAGATGACCTCGTACCATGGCCTGTCCAAGGTGGCCGAACCCGCGGTCCCGACTGGCCTGATCAACTATTGGAGAAGCGGGTTCATGACCGGGCTGAGCGACGACTCCATCAAGGCCCTGGTCTCGATGGCCAGATCCCTCCCGTCCGACGAGTCCGCCCTTCACATATGGTGCCATCACGGAAAGGTGTGCAGGCCGCGCCCTGACGCCGCCGCGTTCCCTCACCGGGAGAAGCAGTTCAACGTGCATCTTGCGGCCGCTTGGAAGGAGCCGCGCAGCAATACCCGGAACACCGCCTGGGCCAACCGGGGGTGGGGCGAGATGAAGCATCACCTGACCGGGGCGGGCTACGCGGGCTTCACCTCCAGGAGCGAGGGCTCGCCGGCGCGCCTCTTCAAGGGCAACCAGGGCCGCCTTCAGGAGCTGAAATCGAAATACGACCCGGGGAGCATGTTCCGGCCGGAGCATGCGATCTCCCCTGCGGGGCTTCGATGACCGGCGCAGACCACCCCTACGCCCGATACTTGGCCACCAGCTCCGCTCGGAGGTAATCCTTCCCGTCGAACCTTTTGGGCGAGGTCGCTTCCCTCATCTCCACCTCCTCGAACCCGTTGAACAGCGATCTGAGCTCGTCCGCGGTGAAGTAGTGGTACGGGATCCCGTTCCCGCGCATGAAGGTCATCGGCTCGATCTCCTCGCCCTTCCCGCACCGCATGTCCCTGGTGGAGAACGCTCGGACATGCACGATGCCGCCCGGGACCAGGACCCTGCGGACCTCCTCCACGGCGAGAGGGCGATCATGCTGGGAGATATGCTCCAGCACGTGGAACGCCGCCACCTCGCCGAAGCTCCGGTCCGCGAAGGGGAGATGGAGCACGTCCGCCCGGGCCAAGCTTACCTTGGAGGGAACGGCCGCGCCGCATGCCCTCAGCGCCACCCGCGAGATGTCCACGGCCACCACCTCCGAGGCGTTCTTGGCGAGGGCGGCGATGGCCTTGCCGTTCCCGCAGCCCAGCTCCAGCACCCTCGCCCCCTGAGAAACGCTCACATCGGCCTGCGGGGGCCCTTTCCACAATGGATCAGGCTTCGAATATTCTCGGTCCCACGCCTCCGAGGGCGAGTGCCTCATCCCTCAGCGCTCCGAGGTCGAGATCACGAACCAGCAAAGGAGGAGAAGCTCGGACAGATGCGGGTCCGGGGACTTCACGTCCACCACGCCGCCGGGCTTCTTCCCCGCGGTCTCCCGGTGCACGCTGAAGATATCCTTCCCGTCCGCTGTGGACAGTATCCAGTCGTCCGGCGACCCGAGCTGGGACAGCTGATAGGTGGAACCATCCTGCGCGATCACGGTGTCCTTCCCCAGCGAGCCCACCACCATCGTGGCCAGCTTGTCCTCGCTGCCGACCTTCCAGATGGCCGCGCCTGAGTGCCTTATCCCCCCTTTCCTGATATTATAGCCATCCGCGCCGAACGACGCCGTCACGCTGGTGCCGAAGGTGTGGGGCGGGGACATCGCGCCGATCACATCGTCCCCCTTCTTCAGCTCCCACTTCATGCTCACCCTGCTCGGCCTCGCCCATGTCAGCGCTCCCGTCAGGTCCATGGGATGACCTCACGCACCGGCCGAACTCGCCGCGGCCGTGGTGGCCTCTTCGATCATTTGCACGGCGGTGTACCAGCACAGCAGGACCAGCAGGGGCAGGTTCCGGTCCGAGGCCGCTCCCGGCTCGATGACGATCTCTCCCTTGCTCTTCACCAGCGACGGCGCGCCCACCGTCATGATGAGATCGCCGTTCTCGTTGGTGAACGACCACTTGAACCCCCAGAAGGACATCTTCTGGAAAGAGTACCTCTTGCCGTTCGGGAATTGCAGGGTCCCGTTGCCGCCGATCTTCATGTCCAAGCGGGCCACGTCCTCGTCGAAGGGCGGCTTCCTCACGGTAATGTAGGGGTTGAAGAACCCGTTGCGCTTGAGCGTGTACTTGATGCCGCCTATGGTGCCCTCCGCCAGGGTCCCCCATATCTTTGTCCAGGTGATAGTGGCGACGATCTCGTTCCCGCCTCGCAGTTCGTAGTTGCGGTCCATGATGCCCTTCCGGGCCCACTCAAGCGTCTTTCCGGCGAAATCCTTTACCTCTGCCATCGAAGTCCCGTCAGGACCAACGTTCGGCCTCTACTCTAACTTATCGCCCCAACCACCGTTCGAATCCTACTGTCGACTATGATCGCTGCAAGATTCCGGCCAGGGGCTGCCTCATATTTTTAGTTCTTGATGAAAAACGATTTTGCTTTTGATGAGATCAAAATATTTGTCAACGCCTCTTTCAATGCGCTGATAAATAGCGCCTACCGCAAAATCATGGATCTGCAACTCTTTGCTCAGCTCAGTTTTGAATCATATTGGTTCACCAGGATCTGCAGTATGAGGTATCCAGCGTGGTTATCCTCGACCAGGTCCCAAATATGCTCATCGATCCTATCGCGTTCCACTTTGTTCGTGTAACGCTTGTCTATCACGTGCATTCTTTTTGTCGGTGTGCGTCGAAATATCTCGCCGAGCACCGGGTCACAGGCCATCAGATACAGAAGCTTCTCATTCTTCAGCAGCGCCGATGCCATCTTGTCCTTTTCGAATGATACCCAGGCGATCTGGCTCTGCCACGCCTTCCAGTATCAGCTCCTTTATCGGGTCCACCGTGTTGTTGAACTTGAGCTCTCTTTTCCAGTCCCCCTCTTGCCCAGCTTCCTTCGGGCGTTCTTTATCGATTGGACCAGCTCGTGGGGGTCCCGGACCATCATGGCCGCTACGACGAAATGCCGTGAACTGTTCGGAGAGCGCCCCAGGTCCCCGCACTCGTCCAGGAGAATGATGATCGAATTATGCCCGTGACCGCTGCCGACTTCGCTCAAGGAAAGTTTCGACCGCTTGCGAGGTTATGGGACTTGCCGCTACATCCGGGCTAACCCAGGGCACGGTCTGTAACGGATCGCAGCGCAATATGTTTCGGGAAACCTATTATTATTCAAGAACCCCATAGAACAGCTGATGTCCGAAGATGCCGCCGAACCAAAGCTTCAGAGAGTGTGCATCCCCAGCATAGGGGAGGCGTTCCCGAAGATCAAGGTGAAGACCACGATGGGTCCCATATCCCTGCCGGACCATTTCGCCGGAAAGTGGTTCCTGCTGTTCAGCCACCCCGCGGACTTCACCCCAGTGTGCACGACGGAGTTCTCCTCGTTTGCCATGAACCACCAGAAGTTCCGCGAGCTCAACTGCGAGCTCATCGGGCTGTCCGCTGATTCCCTATTCTCGCACATAAAGTGGGTGGAGTGGATCAAGGAGAAGCTGGACGTGGAGATCACCTTTCCCATCATCGCAGATTCCCTCAGAGAGATATCCAGCATGTTCGGCACCATCCACCCCCACCCGGACGGAGGGGCGATAAGGGCGTGCTTTTTCGTGAACCCCAAGGGCAAGATCGCCTCGGTGCTGTTCTACCCCAAGGGCGTGGGGCGGAACATCGAGGAACTCCTTCGGGTCGTCAAGGCCCTCAAAGTGGTGGAGGAGCACGGCGTGGTCACCCCGGCCAACTGGCCCGAGAACGAGTTCATCGGCTCCGATGTCCTGGAGCGCCCGCCCACCGACGTCAAGGGCGCCATGGCCATCAAGGATAGGTCCGGCTGCCTGGATTGGTGGTTCTGCCGGAAGAAGATATGACCCTTCCGACGTTCAGCGTGGGCCTGACCACCGTCGGCGCAGGGGGCGCGGCGGGAACGGCCTGGCACTGAACCCTGATCACCAGGAACTCGGCGGGCCTCAGTGGGGCAAAGCCGACCTGGAGGTTCAGGACCCCCCGGGCCCGGTCCTCGATGGCAGTGGTCTCGGCGTCGCACTTGACGTAGAACGACTGGCTGGGAGCATCCCCGACGAACGCGTTGAAGCGCCACAGCCGCAGCATGAACTCGGTGACATGGGTCCTGACCTTGGCCCACAGCACCTCGTCGTTCAGCTCGAACGCTGTCCACTGGGTCCCGCGGCGCACCGATCCCTCTAAGAACATCTTGGTCCGGGCAACGGGGATGTACCTCAGCCCGGTGGGGGGTTCGAAGAGACTGCGGAAGGTGAAATTGCCCCACGATACGCACTTGCCGTTCTTCCGAAGCAGAGGGTTCACTCCCTGGACGGTGAGATTGTTGACCTCCCGTTCGTCCAGCTCCACTTCCAGGCGGTCGACGGAGCGCAGGTCGGCCCCCAGGCCGGCCATGGAAGCCCATACTCCCTTTTCGGCGTCGGTCCTGGCCATCAGCCCGGCCACCGCTCCAGAGGGGCCCACGGCCCTTGCCTCACCTTCATCACTTACCATCAGGCGGGGATAGAACGCCGCGCAATGGTCCTGATCGGCCCCGCGACGGAGTTCGTCGACAAGGTACGGGTTGTGGGCCGCCTCGGCGCGTCCGGCCCTGGTCCATCCGGCCGGGGGATCTATGAGAAGGAAGGCGCCCCGCCGGGCGCAGTACTGGGATGCCGGGGCCCATGCCCCGGATAGGTCGATCTCGGTATCGCTCGGAAGGATCAATATGTTGACGTCGCTGACCGCGTCCAGCGCGTACATGCCGGTCCTTGCGCTCTTGCTGCCAAGGACGTCGGCCGCTATCGGCTCGTCCCCTCCCACCCGGACCACCTGGCATTCGGTCCCCCCGTTCTCGAAGAACAGGCGGATGCTCACGCTCAGCTCGCTCCCGGGGAGCGCTCCCCCGAAGGTGTTGGTGAACTCGCTCCAGCTACGCACTCGAACCGCCTTGTCCACCGGTCCGGTGGAAGTGCGGCCTATGAACGCCGCGACGGACGTGGGCGCTCCGGTAAGGGGCTGTGCATTACAAGGTATCTGCTGAACGTGAACGCTCGGATAGCTCAATCTGTCCAATCCCGATGCCTCCTGCTCATGGAATGCGCTAGAACCTGAAAACCATACGGCGGAAGGGCGCGTCCCCCATGGTCCATTGGACCGTAGATGGTCATAATTATATTTGATACATGGGCCCTGGGCAACGCACGGACTGAGCCATGCGTTGCTGCCTCATCCTCGCGCGTGATCCGGATCTTGCCGTGAAAAATGAGGTCGACCGATAAGTTCTGAACAAAGGCGCCCGGACCGTTCCCCGCGGCCGCGCGGCAACACTGCGCCTGATGCCCCTCGCTGACCCGTTGAAAATCTTATTTGAAGCAAATAATATTATTCCGTGAGGCCATTTCACCGGCGGGGAAAGCTGGGGGATGATGTTGCGGCGTTCTAAGATCGTCTTGAGGTGTGAGCATGGATAAGGGTTCGAAAGCAGGCCTGTACTACATCGCCGCCGCCATCCTGCTCCCGACGGCCGTCCTGATAGTGCTCATCGCCTGGGGGACCAGCCTCAGCAATGCCTTTCTGTATGGGATCGTGGCGTACGCCGTCCTGCCGCCCATCATGCTCGCGGCGTACTTTCTGAAGAACAAGGGCCCTGTTCAGAGGGCCATGTCCCGCGTTCCCAGGATCATCATCGCATTCACCGGCGTGATGCTGGCGGTTTGCGTGGTCGGCATGCTATTCACACTCGGCTCGGAGTCCGTGTCCGCCGAGCTGAACGCCGGCGATCTCAGGGTCGAAGCGCCGTTCGTCGATGAGTCCGTCCAGTACTCGGACATAAGCAAAGTGGAGCTGAGGAGCGGCGTGAGCTATGGTTCACGAACAGCAGGCTACGCGGGCGATAGCATGCTCAGCGGCAACTACAGGAACAACGAGTTCGGGAGCTACAAGCTCGCCGTCCATCGATCAACGGACGAGTGCATCATAGTGCATCACAACGGCGGCACCCTAGTGTTCAATCTCGATTCATTGTCGAAGACGGAGCGGTTCTACCTCGACCTCATGCAGGTGAGAGGGGCCTGATCACATTGCACCGTTTGTAATAGTATGAATCTCAAGGGGGAAGAAAAATGGACCTGTTCGTAGTTCTGGCATATCTGATTGCGGCCGCCGCAATGGTAGGGGTGCCTTTGCTCGTGGGCGCCTACATGAGGAAAAAATTCAATCTGTCGTGGGCCATCTTCGCGTGGGGGATGATCGGGTTCGTTCTGGTGCAGGTGATCCACTATCCACTGGTGACCTTCACGCAGGCGCCTTTGGGAAGCTCATTGACGAAAGCTTTGGGCGCAGCAGGCGCATTGGTCGTACTTTCTGTTGTCCTGGGCTTCCTGGCAGGCGCCTTCGAGAGCGTGGGCAAGTATCTGGTAATGAGGTGGAAGAACAAGCAGTGGCGCCTTGATGTAAAGAAGGTCCTGTTCTTCGGCGCGGGCTGGGGTGCGATCGAAAGCGTTCTCATCGGGCTCGTCCTGCTTTTGCAACTAATCTCCTATGTCTCGCTTACTTCCCTGACCCCCGAGCAGACCGCGCAGATCGGCGGGGACAGCGAAGCCTTGAACGAGCAGATCGAGGCCCTGAAGAGCCTGACCCCGCTGGACCTGGTGCCCGCTCCAGTGGAGAGGATGGCCGCGTTCACCGCCCAGATCGCGTTTACGCTGTTGGTAGGCTTGGCGATCTTGAAAGGCCGGCCGATACTGGTGGTCGCGGCCATCGCCGCGCACACGGCGCTCGACGCTGGCGCGGTGTACCTGAGCAGCACCATGGGGGTATGGGCGGCCGAAGCGTTCATCGTGGTGTTCGCACTGGGTTCGCTGTACTATCTCAGGACCCAGTGGCCCCGGGACGAAACCCCCGCTCAAGCTCCGAAAACAAAACTCGTGGTCTGAGGGAGGAAAGGCGCCTCAAATTCTTTCTTTTTACTCTTTCAACCTTCTTGGGAGGCCTGGGGTCGGCGAGATGATGAGCACGTGATCGCTACCCGTCAATGGCCTATTTCTTGTGCTTCTGCCTATTTAATTATGGAAATAAAGAAATGTAATTAAAAAAATGATAAGGGCCGTCACTTCCGGCGTACCCTCACCGAGTTGGCGTGGGCGTGCAGCCCTTCGGCCTTCGCCAGGGTCTCCACGACATCGCCGATGCCCTCCAATCCGTCCCTCTCCACGATCTGCACCGAGGAGCGCTTCATGAAGTGGCCGACGTCCAGGGTCGAATAGGTCTTGGCATAGCCGGCGGTGGGGAGCACGTGATTGGTCCCGGAGGCATAGTCGCCGCAAGCTACCGGCGCGTACTTGCCAACGAAGATGGAGCCTGCGTTCCGTATCCCCTGCAGCGCGGCCATGGGATCCTTGACCTGTATGGACAGGTGTTCCGGGGCGATGAAATTGACCAGCTCCACGGCCGAGGCTATGTCCCTGGCGAGAACGTACCCGGCGTTACCCAGCGCTTTATCGATTATCTCCTTGCGCTCGGCCTTGGCGGCCATCCTCTCGACCTCCCTGCCGACCTTGTTCGCCAGCACCTGGTCGGTGGTGACCAGCACGCATGCGGCGTTGGGGTCGTGCTCGGCCTGCGCCAATATATCGGCAGCGATGAACTCCTCCTCGCCTGATCCATCGGCCAGTATGGCTATCTCCGATGGTCCCGCCGGGAAGTCGATCTCGGCACGGTCCCGCATCAGCATCTTCGCTTCGGTGACGTACACGTTCCCGGGCCCCACGATCTTCTGCACCGGGGCGATGCTCCTGGTTCCCAGCGCCATCGCCGCGATGGCCTGCGCCCCCCCTACCTGATAGACCTCGTCCACTCCCGCCAGGTCCGCTGCTACCAGCGTCAGGGGGTTGATGGGGGGAGGAGTGCACATTACGACGTCCACGACCCCCGCCACCCTGGCGGGGATGGCGCACATGAGGACCGTGGACGGATAAGCGGCGCGCCCGCCCGGGATGTACGCCCCGATGCGATCGAGAGGGGTGTTCTTCACGCCGAGGGTCAGCCCGGGAGCGACCTCCCTGGTCCACATGTCCGCGGGGCGCTGCATCCGGTGGAACGCTTCGATGTTGGCCTTGGCCTTCTTGAGCGCGTCGATGAGGGAATCGTCGACCTTGGCGTAGGCGTCCTCGATCTCCTCCCTCGTTACCCTCAAATGGTCGAGCTGGACCTTGTCGAACTTCTGCGTCAGCTCATACAGGGCGGCGTCGCCCTCCTTGCTGACCTTGGCGATGATATCCTCTACCGACCTACGGACCTCGGACAAAGTGCCCCTGCGGCGGGAGGTCCACTGTTCCACGTCCAGCTGCTTCCACATCGGAAGATGGTAACAGCGATGAAAGATTTAATGTTGCGCAGCCTCTCATCCGCCCAGCGCAATGGTGGTCAGGGTGACCGCCGTGCCGATCACCGCCAGGGTGATGCCTACCTTCCACTTTTTCAGCCCGGCGTAGGAGGCCCACGAGTACCCCACAACGAACAGCAGGACCACGTTCATGATGTTGGCGATCCGGAGGCCCACCATGGGAGGATCGACCAGGGCGACCGGCGCCAGCACCGGGACGGCGGCGATCATGGTGATGAGAAATGCGCTGAGCCCGCCCCAGAACGCCCCCCGCTCGATGCCGTGGGACATCGGCGGCGCACGCTTGGCGCTTTCGAGAACGTCTTTGTAGATACGCTCCCGATCCGCAGGGGCCAGGGTACCGACGATGGTGTCGGAGAGATCGTCCTGGACAGCTTCCACGGTCCCACTCTCTCCAGGGTTCTTCTTCAGCGATGCCGCCAGGTAATGCTGCCTTAGCCGGTCGAAGTTGCGGGTGAAGATCCACATCACCATATCCACGAAGCCCCAGGCGACGCTGACCGCCAGGGATGCGAAGACTACGGTCCATCTGGTCTCCTCGTTCAGGCCGAACGCGACCGAGAACGCGCTAAGCGTCGCCAGCACCATGACCAGGCCATAGATGGTCTCCTGGAGGGCCGCGGTGGGTCCCAGATGCTGGATGAACGGTTCGAACGGTTTTATTGGCGCGGGCGCCATCCAGCCTGTGACTGTAAATCATTACATTAATTTTTCTCTTCTTTTTGCTCCCACACCATATGGTGAAAGACCCACCCTATGAGCGTGGGAACATGGAGGTCGATATCGTCGCCATCGGATGCGCGAGATGCAGGTTCATCGAGGTGGCCACCCACGCAGCGCTTGAGGATATGGGGCTGAACGTCGAAATAGAGAAGATACCGTAGCATGGGGGAGGCCAAGGAGAAAGGGGTGGCGGCCTCGCCCGCCCTCTCCTCAATGGAAGGGCGATGGCGCAGGGCAGGGTGCCCACTGTCGACAAGATAAGGGATCGGATCGCCGAGGCGCAGGGAAAAATCGCCGAATACTCAGTGGTCTGAGAGGAGAGGCGGGGACGGCAGTGACCATCATCCTCTGCCCGGAACACCGTTCCCGCGCGAAGCATTGGTCGAACGAGGGGGCGACTTTCTTCACTCCTCGTTCTCTTTCGTCCCACTGGATATTCCACGACAACAATGTATTTATCCGCCCACCTTTCTCTGGCCTTCTCATGGCAACCAAAGTTCACGCTGCTCATATACTTGTGAAGGACCAGAACAAGGCGTACGAACTGCTCGCCAGGATCAAGGCCGGCGAGAAGTTCGAGACGATAGCCAAGGAGTACTCCATGTGCCCCTCCAAGGCCAAGGGAGGGGACCTGGGCACCTTCGGAAAGGGACAGATGGTCAAGAAGTTCGAGGACGCCGCCTTCAACGGGAAGAAGGGCGAGGTGGTCGGCCCGGTCAAGACCGAGTTCGGCTACCACCTGATCAAGATCATCGATACCCAGTGAGGTAAAACTCCTTCCCGGCGTCACCGCCGGGCCTTTTCTCCGTTCCACGTGGCAGCCAGCCACAGCACCACCGCCACCAGCTGGGCCATCACCGCCCTCGGCTCCACGTACACGAAGAAGCCGGAGAGGACGGCCATGAGTATCGCCACCACTCCCAGGAACCCGCAGATTCGGTAGGCCTTGCGGGCTCGGTGCAGCCCTTCTATGACCGGGTCATAGGTGAAGTACACCACCAGGAGCAGGATGGCGAGAGATGCGAATTGTATGTAGGGGCTGATCTCGATTACGGTGGCCTCGAAGATCATCTGCATCGGGCTGATGCCAATGAATGTCAGCGCCCCCCATACGAACGCGGAGAACACCGGCTCCAGAGAGGGCTTGTTCTTCGGCTTCCTCCGCCTCCGCTTGATGGTGGACCTCTTCCGGGGGGTCGCCTTGCCCGCCGACGTCCTCTTCGTCGTGGTTCCCATCGGCGCGGGAACACCGCTGCATGTCATAATGATTGGTCCGCCGCTCCTGATTATCGGGAGCGACGTCCGTCGCGGCAGGGCCGGGCCACGTTCATATACCTGGCGGAACGATTCGGACCTATGCCGGACAACGACCTCCTGAAGAAGGTTACCCGCGCCAGGGCGGAGCAGGCCCGGGACGAGATAGCCGACGTATACCCCCAGGCCACCGTCCGCTACGAGACGGCCGGCGGGAGGGGCGTGGTCACCGTCCTGGACGACAGGTTCGTCGTCAGCAAGGAATTCGTGGAAACTGACGACAGCCTCCGGGAGAACCGCATGGGCGAGTACGCCAGAGTGCTGATGGGCCGTAGCCGGCTGGTCCTGGTGGTGCCTCGGGACCGGGCCGCCAAGGTCCGGCTCAAGCTCCTGGATCTCAACAGGCACTGGCTGTTCTACTACCAGCTCCACTGCTACGACGAGGACGGAAAGATAATCCATGTTGACAGGAGGACCTGGAGGAAGCTGATGGGGCTTCCCCCGGAGAGGCAGGAAAGGGCGCCCGAGATCGTGTGACCCCCCATGCCATTCCGTGACGGGGAAATATATATCGGTCCGGCGACGGATATGTTCTCAGTGATTGGAATGGCCAACGATGACCCTGAAAAGCTGGACCGCGGCGCCCTCCCCGCGCTGATGAGCCTGCCCCCCTTCCCCGTGTTCCTTCTGGCGGTGGGGGAGAAGGACCCCGACGTTAGCACCATCGGACTGTTCAACGTGTTCTCGGTGGACAAGCCCCGGGTAGGGGTAGCGGTCAAATCATCGAGGTGGACATACAAGCTGCTCGAGGAGACCCCCGATTTCACTCTCAACATACCCGGGAAGGACCTGGTGGACAAGGTCATCAAGATCGGCGAGGTCTCCGGGAGCAAGATGAACAAGTTCGCCGAGGTGGGCCTTACTCCAAAGCCGGGAACGAGGACCAGGTCCCCGACCATCCAGGAGTGCCCCCTGAACCTGGAGGTGGAGAAGCAGGAGATCATCGACCGGAGCGACTGGGACCACATCTGGGTCATCGGGAAGATCGTGCACTGCGACATTCATCCCGACTACGACCGCGGCAATATGCTCCTCTACTGGGATGGGGAGTTCAGGACCGCTTCCAAGGTCATCAGGAAGATGGAGTGATCAGCGGCGGAGCCGCTCCAGCAGGCTCGACGACCTTATGCCGTGCACGTTACCGAAGTGCGCCCGGAGCCCTTCGGAGAGCAGCCGGTCGTCCGCGGCGGCGATGCTTGCCGCGCACACCGGGCACGTCACCCCCACATACCCTTCCAGAACGGCCGGGGGGCTGGAGCGCAGCCTCTCTGGGTCCATGCATAGGTCCGCCATGCCGTGGACGTCGGAGAGGTGGTCCCTCAGGGAGTGCGTTAGAGCCACCCCTTCGCCTTCCAGGACCTCAGGGCACATCGGGCATCTCAGGGCCGTCATGGTCACGCCCTCGGCCTCATGGTCATGAGGGGCGCGACCTCGTGCATGGAGATCATGTGCTCCCTCAGCGCGACCGACAATTCGTCCTCGTCCGCCCCGCTCAGGTGCATGCCGCACATGGGGCAGTCGACGTGGTCCCCGTGGGCCAGCCCCATCGACGGACCGGCCGGCTCCCTGCCTGGGACCCTCTCTCTTCTCCGGCCCCTCTCCTTACCATACTCCTCCCTGACGGAGGAGCCTTCCGGGGCCGGATGGCGGGGCGCGACGTCCGCGCCGGAATACCTCCCGCCGCGGGCCCATTCGCCCCCCTGGTCGGGCCGGTCCCCATACCCCAGGCCCAGGGTCTTCCTGAACCATCCGCCCACCCCATGGGCGCGCAGGGAGGCCTCGCCAGCAGGCGGACCCCAGGACCCAGTCTCATCCCTCAGCTCCGCCTCCCTCAGCTCGCTCCCCCGCCTCAGCCGCTCCCGGTCCATCTCGGTCTCGCGGTACGGCTCCATTTCCTCCGGGGGCTCGTAGGACCTCGCCACCGTGGACGGCGGCACTCCCCCGGTGGGGGAATTGCACAGCTCCTGGATGTTGTGCTCCCTCTCGAGGTGCTCCCGCAGGCCCACGGTGAGATCGTCGCAATCCTCGCCTGTCAGCCTCGCGTTGCACACCGGGCATCTGACCGAGTTCATGTCAAAACCTCTTGTCGTAATCGGAACGCTCATCCTTCTCCGGCGGAATGGCTTCCCGGCCGCTCTCCAGCTCGTTGTTCTGCGCCATATGGCGCGTCAGCTCGGCGGTGAGGTCGTTCTCGTTCCTCCCCCTCACCTCGAACCCGCACAGGGGGCACTGCACCGCCGGCAGCTCCTTTCCCCGCTGGACATTGATGGTGCGGGGCGGCCCCAGGACCCCGTAGAGGTCTGTCTCCCTCTGCGTCAGCTCAGCTCCGTACCTTTCCGCACCGTACCGGACCTCGTATTCACCCGTTTCGTCAGGCACTTCCGCCAGCGTGGAAAGGTGCCCCTCCCTTCCCCCCTGGAGGAGGCTGTCATCGGGAAGCACCAGGCCGTGCGTCCTTACGAAATGTACCATCAGGGCGGACGACAGCGCCTCGCTGTCGCCCTCGCTCATCCGGGCATCGCACCACGGGCACCTCACCGATACCATTCTCCATCACCTCTCCGCGGCGGGGGTGGCGCAGCGGTGCCTGGTGGAGCGCTGAGGGACAGGCATCCCATCCCTGCCCCGCTCCCTGGCAGGCCACATTGCCGCCACCGGGCCGCCCACGTCTATTCTGGACCGCATCCCATTTATAACTTGCAGATTTTGCCCATCGGGTCTGGCCATTCGCAGCTGCGTTGGGGAAAAGCTTCCGGGCGACAGCGAGATTTATATTTGCCCGAAATCATAGTGTTAACGGGTCCATTATGGCGGTAAAGAAGCTTTGGCGGTGCAACGTTTGCAATGACGTGCATTACGGGATCAGACCTCCCACCGTGTGCCCTACCTGCGGGGTCAAGAACGCCTACACCCTTATCGACTACCCGGAGACCAAGAAGGTCATCCTGGACAAGGGCGAGAGGCTCGACACCGAGGAGAAGCTCATGGATACATGGGAAAAGTTCGCGGAGGGAAAACCGTTCAAAGTGAACCCCGACAAGGAGTTCGTCAGGACCCTGGCGAAGGGCGAACTGGAAAACCTCAAGAACCATGGGCTGAAATATTGCCCATGCCGCATCACCGCGGGAGAACCGGAGGAGGATCTCAACCTGATCTGCCCCTGCAACTTCTTCATTCAGCCGGTGTACAAGGAGACCGGGGAATGCTGGTGCGGCCTTTTCGTCAAGAGGTGAACAACACATGGCCGAACAAGGACAGAGACTGATATTCTTCTGGGGAAGGGAATGCCCCCATTGCGCGAAGATCCACCCGCTGGTCGGAGAGGTATCCAAGGAGATGGGGAAGGAGATCACCGAGCTGGAGGTCTGGCATTCCGAGGAGAACCAGAAGCTGATGCGCTCGTACGGCGACGTGCTGAAGCAGGCCTGCGGCGGTTCGCTGGGAGTGCCGGCGTTCTATAACGAAAGAACGAAAAAAGCCCTGTGCGGCATGAGGACCACCAAGGAGCAGATAGTCACCTGGGCTTCGGAGTAAGGACGGAGCAGGGACGGTTTGACAAGAACGGCCCAGAGAAAGGTCAAGGGGGGCAAGCTGGTCCGCGTGAAGGTGGACGACGACGGCTCCCGGATAACCCGAGTGTCCATTACAGGGGACTTCTTCGTATACCCAGAGGAAGGACTGCTTTCCTTGGAAGAAGGGCTGGCCGGCACCCCGCTGGGAGAGGGGGCCGAGAGACTGCTGTCCCGCCTGAACTCGCTGATAAGGGCGTCCGGCCTGGTCATAGTGGGCTTCGAGCCCCGGGACCTCGCCGAGCTGATATCGGAGGCGTCGTGGTGAGGTGGAGGATGGTGCCGTACGCCCGCTTCGACGCCGGGCTCAACATGGCCATCGACGAGGCGGTGGCGGAGGCCATCGCCCGCTCCGGCCAAGACGCCACCATGCGCTTCTACGGCTGGGAGCCGTCGGCGGTCTCCATCGGCTGCTTCCAGTCCGTCGGCGACGAGGTCGACCTGGACGAATGCCGCAGGAGAGGTGTGGGAGTGGTCCGCCGCCGCACCGGGGGCGGGGCGGTGTTTCACGATTCCCAGGGGGAGATCACCTACAGCGTCATCGCCCCGGAGGAGGTGATGGGGAGCGACATCGTCGGCTCATATCGCAGGGTATGCGGGTGGGTCATCGATGCTCTGGCCGAGATCGGGCTGCCGGCGGAGTTCGCGCCCATCAACGACGTCACCGTCGGCGGCAAGAAGGTGTCGGGGTGCGCCCAGACCCGCCGGGACGGGGTGTTCCTCCAGCACGGCACGGTGCTGTACGCCCCCGACCGGGAGGCCATGTTCTCCGTGCTCAGGGTCGACCCGGCCAAGCTTGCCGATAAAGGATTAAGCTCGTCGGATGAAAGGGTCACCGGCATAGCATCCCTGGGAGGAGCGAGCTTGGGAACCCTGCTTGCCGCTTTGCAGCGCTCGTTCTGCCGGGGCAAGGAGTGGTACGAGGACCGGCTAGACCATGAGGAGCTGGCGAGGGCCGAGGAGCTGTCCCGGACGAGGTACAACAACCGGGACTGGACCTTTTCGAGGTGATCACGGCTCCAGCAGAGCCAGCTCGGGGTTCTGCATGAACATCACCAGCTCGTTCATGAACTGCGCCGCCTCCGCTCCGTCGAGCACGCGGTGGTCGAAGGTGAGCGACAGGGGGATCACTTTGCGCACCTTCACCTCGCCGCCGATGACGAGGGATTGCTCGGTCATGCGCCCGACCCCCAGTATGGCGACCTCCGGGTAGTTCGGTATGGGGGTAGCGTACTCCCCGCCGAACGAGCCGTAGTTGGTGATGGTGAAGGTCCCTCCCCTGAGATCGGCCATATCTATCTTGCGCTCGGTGGCCTGGGCGGACAGGTCCTTGAGCTCCTTCGCCAGAGTGAAGATGTCCTTCTGGTCCGCCAGCTTCACCACCGGGACGATGAGGCCGTCCTCGATGGCCACGGCGACGCCCAGATTATAGTACTTCTTGAGGACGATCTCCTGGCGCTCCTCGTCCAGCTCCGAGTTCAGATAGGGGTGCTTCTTAAGCGCGGCGATGGCGGCCTTCATGATGAACGGCAGGTAGGTGACCTTGAGCCCCTTGGCCTCCTCGGCATATTTCTTGACCTTCTCCCGCAGCCTCGCCAGCTCGGTGACGTCGGCCTTGTCGGTCACCGTCACCAGCGCGGCATGGGCCTTCGCCTCCACCATGTGGCTGGCGGTGGTCCGCCTGATCCCCCTCAGCGGCTCCCTTTCCACGAAGCCGTAGATGTCGAACCTGGGCTGGACCCGGGGGGCCTTCGCTTCCGGCGCGGGCTTCTGGGAGTTCTTCACGTCACCTTCGGTCACCCTGCCGCCGGGCCCGGTGCCCTTCACCGCGGAGAGGTCCACGCCCAGGTCCTTGGCCAGCTTCCTCACGGCCGGCGTCGCCTGCACCGGTGGGGCCGCCGGCGCGCGCTTCTCCGCCGGCCCTTTGGAGATGATGGCCTCCTCGTGCTCCGGCAGCTCGCCCACCACGGACACCGATTCTTTCTCCGCCGGTGCAGCAGCGCCCTCCTCGTCGATGACGGCCAGCACCTCGCCCACCTTGACCAGGCCGCCCTCGGGGAACCTTGTCTCCCGGACCCGCCCGGACACCGGCGACGGCATCTCCACCACGGCCTTGTCCGTCTCCACCTCCGCGATGGACTGGTCCTTCTTGATCTGATCACCTGGCTTGACCAGCCATTTCTTTACCTCTCCTTCGGCGACCCCTTCGCCGAGGTCCGGGAACTTGTACTCCATGTTGATGACCTCGCGGTGCCTCAGAAGGCCGCGGCCCTCTTTATGGCATTGTAAATTCTATCCGGGCTTAGGTAATAATAATTTTCCCCCTGCGGCAGGGGAGGGGTGATGTCGGGGGCGGTGACCCTTTCCACCGGCGCTTCCAGTGACAGCAGGGCCTTCTCGTTTATCCTGGCCACGATCTCCGCGGCCACCCCGCAGGTCCGGGGGGCCTCCTGCACCACCACGCACCGGCCGGTGCGCTTGACGGACGATATCACCGCGCCGGCGTCCATGGGAGAGAGGGTCCTCATGTCGATCACCTCGCACGATATCCCCTCGTTCCCGGCCGCCTCGGCCGCCTTGGCGATGAGGGGCATCATGGCCCCCCAGCCCACCACGGTGACGTCGTCTCCCTCCCGCACCGTCCGGGCCCTGCCCAGGGGTATGGTGAACTCATCTTCCTCCACCTCCTCCTTGATCAGGCGGTAGCTGCGGGTGGGCTCAAGGAACACCACCGGGTCGGGGTCCCTGATTGAAGATATCAGCAGTCCCTTCGCTTCCCTCGGAGCGGCAGGCACCACCACCTTGATCCCAGGTATCTGGGCGTACAGCGCCTCGGTGCTCTCGGAGTGGTGCTCCAGCGCCTTCACCCCGCCGCCGTAGGGCATCCGCAGCACCATGGGGGCGGTCAGCGCGCCCCTGGTCCGGGTGCGCATCCTGGCGGCATTGGAGATCATCATGGGGAGGGCGAGATAGGAGAAGCCCATGAACTGGATCTCCGCCACCGGCCGGAGGCCGTTCATAGCCATCCCCAGCGCCATCCCGGCGATGAGGCTCTCCGCCAGCGGGGTATCGAACACCCGGTCCTGCCCGAAGCGGTCCTGGAGGCCTTCGGTGACGCGGAACACCCCGCCGTCCCTGCCCACGTCCTCGCCGAACACCACCACGTTCGGGTCCGCTCCCAGCTCGTTCGCCAAAGCTGAGTTGATGGCCTGCACCATGTTCATGACCGCCATCACTCCTCACCCCCCAGCTCCTTCCGGAGGTCGTCCATTTGCTCCTTCAGCTCCGCCGGGACCTCGGCATAGGTGTGGGCGAAAACGTCATCCAGGGTGGGCTTGGGATGCGCCTCGGCCTCCTGCACCGCTCTTTCGGCGAGATCGGTCATCTCTTCCCTGATGGCCCTGTCCTCCTCCTCGTCGATCACTCCTTTGGCGAGGAGGTACGATCTGAGGCGCACCAGGGGGTCTCGGGACTCCCACTCCTGCAGCTCCCGGTTCTCCCGGTACTTCCTGGCATCGTCGGAAGTGGTGTGGTTCCCGAGGCGGTAGGTATACGCCTCGATCAGCGAGGGGCCCTCGCCGCGCCGGGCCCTCTCCACCGCCTCCCTGGTGGCAACGTACATGCCCAGCAGGTCGTTCCCGTCCACCTGGATCCCCGGCATCCCGTAGGCGACCGCCTTCTGGGCCAGGGTCCTGGAGGCGGTCTGACGGGACCGCGGCACCGAGATGGCCCACTGGTTGTTCTGGATGACGAACACCATCGGCGCCTTGTACACTCCCGCGGCGTTCAGGGCCTCGTGGAAATCGCCTTCCGAGGTGGCCCCGTCCCCGCAGTATGCCAGCGTGACCGACCTCTCCTTCCGGTACTTTGAGGCCAGAGCGATCCCGACCGCATAGGGGAGCTGGGAGCCCACCGGCACGCAGGCCGGGGTCGCCCTCACCCCCTGAGGGTAGCGGCTCCCCTCCTCATTGCCCATCCAGTACAGATAGTAGCTTCGCAGGGGGACCTTCTTCCACAGCAGGCCGGCGAGCTCGCGGAACGCCCATACCAGCCAGTCATCTCCTCCGATGGCCATCGCCGGACCGAGCGACGCGGCCTCCTGCCCCCGGTTGGGCGGGTACGCTCCCAGCCGTCCCTGGCGCTGCAGCAGCACCGCCTTCTCGTCGGCGGTCCTGGCCAGCACCATGGTGCGGTACGCTTCCTTCAGAATAGAGGGGTCGATCTCCGGCTCCAGCGACGGCTCGACCACCTTTCCGTCCGCATCCAGGACCCGCAGCATCTTCCCGTTCAAGAGGTCAAGATCATCGTAGAGCATCAACGTCCCCTGTCCATAAATGCCTCGTGGGCATTATATGAGCTGCGGACCATCGGCGCGGAGGAGGCGTACCGGAACCCCATCCCCTCCGCTTCCTCTCGGATGTCCTCGAAGACCTCCGGGGTCACGTACTCCTCCACTTCCAGCCGGTTCCCGGTCGGCTTGAGATATTGGCCTATCGCCACGATGTCGACCCCCGCTCCCCGGAGGTCGCGGAGGGTCTGCGATACCTCCTCCCGCTTCTCCCCCAGGCCCAGCATCATGGAGCTCTTGGTCACGATGGTGCTGTCCAGCCTCTTGATGGTCCGCAGGACCTGCAGGGACCGCTCATAGGAGCACCGCCGGTCCCGGGCGATGGGCTGGAGGCGGCGCACCGTCTCGATATTGTGCCCCAGTACGTCGGGGCGGCTGTCCGCCACTATGGACAGGGCCTCGGCATCGGCCTGCATGTCCGGTATGAGCAGCTCCACTCGGGTGCCGGGGCACCTTTCGCGCACCGCGCTCACGACCGCGGAGAAATGCGACGCCCCCTGGTCGGGGAGGTCGTCCCTGGTGACGGAGGTGATGACCACGTAGTCGAAGCCGAGGGAGTTGACGGCCTCGGCCACCCTCTCCGGCTCGTCCAGGTCGACCTTTTTCGGCTCCCCCGAGCGTACGGCGCAGTAGGCGCACCTCCGAGTGCACACGTCGCCGAGGACCATGAAGCTGGCATGCCCGCGGCACCAGCAGTCGGAGATGTTGGGGCAATGGGATGCGTCGCATACCGTGGTCACACCAAAGCACTTGGTGACCGCCCTCACCTTGAGGAAGCCCTCACCCACCGGGGCGCGGACCTTGAGCCACTCGGGCTTCGCTGCGTTCAATATGCTCAGACCCCCATCGTACAGAGATATCATCGCCCCATGAAAAAGGCAACGCCTTACTGTATATCTTAGAGCGGGCTCACTTCCCCTTCACCGGCCGGAGCCACGGTCCCAGCAGCTTCATGGCGTCCTCCCTGCCCATTATCCCCATACGCTCCACCACATCCTCCAGCGGTTCGCCGGAACGCACCGTCTCGTTCCACACCTCCGCGGCCTTGCGGTAGCCGAGGGAGGGGAGGAGCAGCGTCACCAGCGAGGCGTCCTTTCGCAGCAGCTCCTGGCACCGCTCCGGCCGCGCCTGTATCCCCTCCACGCACCTCGCCCGCATGGCGTGGACCGCATTGGTCAGCACACGCGCGGATTCGAGCACGTTGTAAGTGATGCTCGGCACGAACACGTTCAGCTCCAGCTGTCCGGCCTGCCAGGCCATCGTCACCGCGAGCTCGCTCCCGATCACCTGGAAGCACACCATGGTCAGGCACTCCGGGACCGAGGGGTTCACCTTCCCCGGCATGATCGACGAGCCCGGCTGCACGGGCGGCAGGGCGATCTCCCCGATGCCCGCCTCCGGCCCGGAGTTCAGGAGCCGTAGGTCGTTGCATACGCGGAGCAGCTCCACCGACAGCCCCTTGAGCGAGGACATCGCCGTGCCCAGGGGGGCCCGGCTCTGCAGCGCTTCCTGTCCGTCCAGGGAGGGCCAGAACGGAAGGGACAGGTCCTCCGAGATCAGCGTTATGGTCCTTTCCTTGAACCCCTCGGGGGCCTCCGCGCCGGTGCCGACCCCGGTCCCGCCGACCTCCAGCTCCAGGAGTTCGTCCTTGCGGTACCGCAGGCGGCCGTTCGCTCTCTTCAGGGCGAGCCCGTAGGCGGCGAACTCGCTGCCCAGCGTCACCGGCAGGGCGTCCATGAGATGGGTCCTTCCGGCCTTGGGGATGTCCGCGAACTCCCGCCCCTTCGCGTAGAACGCCGCGGACAGCGCCGCCACCTCCCTCTCCAGGCCGGATATTGCCCACACCGCGGCGATGTGCGCCGCGCTGGGATAGGTGTCGTTGCTCGACTGCGAGCGGTTCACGTGGTCGTTGGGGTGGATGTGGTCGATGTTTCCCCTGGGACGCCCCAGAATCTCCAGCGCCCGGTTGGCGATGACCTCGTTGAGGTTCATGTTGGTGGAGGTCCCTCCCCCCGCCTGGAACGCGTCCACCGGGAACTGGTCGGCGAACCTGCCTTCCTGCACCTCTCCCGCCGCCTGCACTATGGCGTTCCCCCGCTCTTCGTCCAGGACACCCAGCTGCATGTTGGCCCGTGCGGCGGCCTTCTTCACCGCGCCGTACGCCCTGATGAGCAGGGAGTCCTGCCTTCTTCCCGAGATGGGGAAATTGATCATCGCCCGGGCGGTCTGGGCGCCGTAGTAGGCGTCGTCGGGCACCTCCACCTCACCCATGGTGTCTCGCTCTATCCTCATCGTCCCGACCTCTTGAGCTCGGCCTTGGCCCTCCCGATGGCGCGGTCCGGGGCCACCTCCGCGGGGCACACCTTCCGGCAGTTGTCGTAGAAGCGGCAGCGGGACCACCCCTCCGGACCATCGCATGATCTCAATCGTTCCCCTCTCCGTCCCTCTCGGGGGTCCTCGGCGAAGCGGTACACTTTCGCCAGGACGGCGGGGCCCAGGAACGACGGCTCCCTTGCCACTTCGGGGCAGGAGCCGTGGCATGCGCCGCACAATATGCACCCGGCGTACCGGCCTATCGCCCCGGCCCTCTCTGGGGACAGCGTCCTCTCCGCTCCCGGCCCGTCCTCTTTGGGACTGAACCATGGGCGGACCGAACGATATGTTCCGAAGAACGGGCGCATGTCCACCACTAGGTCCCTGATCACTGGGAAGTTCGGCAGCGGCTCGAGGAAGATGTCCTGGCGGCCCCTGCTCTCGGCAGCCCCGGGCATCGGGGCCAGCTCCGGTCCTTCATGGGCCCTATCCAGCTTGGTCCGGCAGGCCAGCCGGGGCACTCCGTTGATGAGCATGGCGCAGCTCCCGCACACCCCCCAGTGGCAGGCATAGCGGAACGCCAGGGTGGGGTCCTGCCCCTCCTGCACCTCCAGCAAGGCGTCCATGACCGTCATGCCCTCCCCCTCCTCGACCCGATAGGCCTGTTCCCAAGTCCCTGTCCCGTTGTTCCGAAGCACCGTGAGCTGTTTCACGCCATCCTCCCCTTCACCGCCCTGATGCCGCTCGCGCCCACCGGGACCGATGCCAGAGCGCACTTGCCGCCGTCAAGACGGATGAGGCTGTGGCGCCGGAACCGGCCATCGTCACGCTCAGGGCGATCGGTGCGGCAGTGCGACCCCCTGCTCTCCTCCCTCCACAGGGACGCCAGGGCCACCGCCTCCGCCACCAGCGCCATGTTCCTCAATTCGAGGAGCGATATCAGGTCCTGGCGGTACGTCCTGACGCCGTCGCGCACCGTGGACCGGGACGCCTTGCGGGCGATGCTCCTGATCCGCTCCAGCCCCCCCAGCATGTCCTCCCCGGAGCGGAAGATGCCGAACCGCTCGGACATGGTCCTCTGCAGTTCTTCCCGCAGCGCGGGGACATCTCCAGGGCCGCCCGGGCGGAACAGGGCCTCCAGCCTCTCCGCCTCCGCCGGCAGCCGGGATGCTACGAGATCAGGGTCATCGGGCCCACCCACCCTCAAAGCGGTGCGGCCGGCGATGCGCCCGAACGCCACCGCCTCCAGCAGGGAGTTGCCGCCCAGCCGGTTGGCCCCATGCACGCTCACGCAGGCGCACTCCCCGGCGGCGAGGAGGCCCGGCAGGGAGGTCCGCCCTTCCACGTCCACTGCCACCCCACCCATGGAGTAGTGCTGCGCTGGATGCACCGGCATCGGCTCCTTCACGGGGTCCACGCTGGCGAAGTCGACGGAGATGCGCCTGGTGCCGGGGAGCCGTTCCTCGATCAGCCTCTCTCCCAGCCCGGTGATGTCGAGGAGCACGTGGCCGTCCACCCCCCGGCCCTGGTCGATCTCGGTCTGTATACTCCTGGCCACCACGTCGCGGGGGGCCAGGTCCATCTCCTCCGGCGCGTACCTCCTCATGAACCTCTCCCCCTCCCCGTTGATCAGCTTCCCGCCCTCTCCCCTGGAGGCTTCGGAGACGAGGATGTCCGTACCTGCAAGCGCGGTCGGGTGGAACTGCACGAACTCCATGTCCTCCACCGCCGCCCCGGCGTTGAGAGCGAGGGCGGCCCCGTCGCCGGTGCAGTTGTAGGAATTGGTGGTGTGCTGATAGATCTGCCCGTGGCCGCCGCACGCCAGCACGGTGGAGCGGGCGGAGAGGGCGAACATCCCTCCCTCCGCCATATCCCAGGCGAAGCAGCCAACGCACCTTCCCCGGTGGTGCACCAGGGAGGTCACGAAGCACTCATCGCAGAACTCGATGGGGCGCCCCATGGCCTGCTCGTAGAGGGTGTGCAGGAGGTCGTGCCCAGTGCGGTCCGAGGAGTAGCAGGTGCGGGGAGAGCCGGCCCCGCCGAACGGCCGCTGGGCGATGCGCCCGTCGGGGGTGCGCGAGAATACCGCCCCCATGTGCTCAAGCTCGCGCACCGCCTCCGGCCCGGCGCGGCACATTACCTCCACCGCCTCAGGGTCCGCAAGGTCGTCCGACCCTTCGATGGTATCGCGGACGTGCTCCTGCCACGAGTCCGAGGGATCGGCGTGGCCGAGGGCGGCGTTGATCCCTCCCTGGGCCGACACGGAGTGGGAACGGAGCGGATGCACCTTGCTCACCACCGCCACGGAACCGCCCAGCGAAGCTTCCAGCGCGGCCCTCAGGCCGGCCAGCCCTCCGCCTATCACCACGACGTCGAAGCTGGCGGCATGACCGGGCGTCCCGATGGCCATACCATTATCTTTGGCAGTTCGGGTATCATATTCGTTGCCGTGCGAAGGTAGGTACTATTAAGGCGTGGAGACCATAGTCCTGAAAAAAGAGCGGGACACTATGGACGCTTTCGAGAAGTTGCTCAAGGCCCTCGGCGAGATGGGGCAGGAGGAGAAGGAATGCATCTTCTCCAAGATGAAGTCTGAATGCACCTGCCCCGATTGTCCGTCGTACAACCAATGCGCAGGGGACAAGAAGGAGCTCCTCTACTGCTTCCACGGCAGGAGCCCCGAATGCATACAGGAAGAGCTGGGGTGCGTATGTCCCGACTGCCCGGTGGCCGCCGAGAACGAACTGGTGAACCTTTATTATTGCACATCCGGTTCCGAGAAGGAAATGCGCGCTCGCAAGTGAGCGCCGGCGAGTGATGTGATGCGAAGCCTTCAGGACCTCAACAGGCTCACCCCAGAGAAGCGCAAGGCCGAGATCGCGGCCATGCGGACCAGGTGCCCGTGCCAGAAATGCCCCACCTACACCGAGTGCGCCGGGGACCGCGACGAAAAGCTGTTCTGCTTCTACGGGCGCTCCCCCGACTGCATATCCAGGGAGCTGAAGTGTATCTGCCCCAAGTGCCCGGTGCACGATGAGTTCGGGTTCCGGAAGCTTCATTATTGCACCAGGGGCGGGGAGAGCACCGCCCCCAAGCGATTCTGAGGCCAGAGAGCCATATCCTTTGGCTAAATGATATATAGGTACTAGAACTTAGGAGGGGTGCTAGGCTCGACCGGGACGTTCGGCACGCCCTTATACATCGCAGACGTCGATAGCGGGGGTGACAGCGGAGGACGGCGTAACCGGAGAGGCTCGGGCCCTGCCAACGACGATGAAGCCTTGTCCTATGGGGTTGGAAGCGGCTGGGAGGCGCGATCGGAGGGTCGCGCGCCCTGCCCTAATCATGGGGAACGGGTCAGGCCCTGACGGGAGCAGCCTTACCGTGGATTACCAACGCTCAAAGGGGAGCGAGGCCGAGAAGCTGTCAGGATAACTCGAGCTGATCCGAGCGTCAACCTTCGTGGCCTAGCACTTCCCTGTTCTCTTGGCGCATTCCGGCACCATATTGGGGTCGCAGCCGGTGATCTTTTCCGAGGCGAAGTCGAAAAGGACCGCCTCCTCCCCATCCTGGCGCAGCACCAGCTTCTTGGTAGCGTCAACCTTGCCCACCACCGCGGCGGTCACGCCTACGGTGGAGTAGAGGTCGATCACATCCTTGGACCTGGAGGAATCGCAGGCGAGGACGAACCCGCATCCCTGGTAGGCCTTGAGCCACTGGGCGAGGTCCTCCTTGGGCGGGCGGGGGATCCTCCCGATGTCCACTATGCCGCCCTTGCCGCTGGTCTCCAGCAGCATGCCGAGAGTTCCGACGCACCCGGGGTTGCTGATGTCCTTGCCCGCGTGCACCAGCCCGCGGCCGCCGATCTCGCTCATCAGGCACACCTGCTGCCGGCAGATGGCCGCGTCCTTCCTGGTGGTAGTGTCCCAAGCGTACGGCAGGGTAAGGGGGAAGAACCCGTCCAGGTCCATGGCCATGATGATGTCGTCCCCCGCCTCGGCAGTATGGGAGTAAATTACCCCAGACCTCCTGGCGGTACCGAGTATGGCCACGTCGATGGCGTTGTAGGCGCAGTCCGGGTGGGTGTGTCCGCCCACGATCGGAACGCCAAACTTCTTGACCGCCGCTTCCATGCCCTTCATGACCTGCCCGCACACCTTCTCGTCCTTCATGGATATGATGTCTACCATGGCCAGGGGCGTCCCGCCCATGGCGGCGATGTCGTTGACGTTGACGAGCACGGCGAAGTACCCCGCGTAGTAGGGGTTGGACTTCATCAGCGATTCCATTATGCCGTCGGCCGCGAGCAGGAGAACATCGTCGTTGTGCGCTATGACCGCGGCATCCTCGCCGTAAGCGGCCAGGACCTCGGGATGAGAGATCGAGGGGAAGAACCCTATGACATCTGAGATTGTCTTCTTCCTGGTTATCCCCGGATATTTCTTGAGGTCAGCCACCAGGGACTGAACGTTCATGCGGCGAGTATAGAGCGAGCACTTAAATAAACACTACCCCCGCGCTCCTTTCCGCGAATAATCCAGCAAGTCAGCAGGATGCCTCGGGGCTCATCGGATGACCTCGTAGGTCCCCAGCGGCTTCTTGAACAGATTGGTCAGGAAGAAGTTGGTGACGTGGAAGCATAGGAAGTACGCGGTCCCCCACTCCTCGATGCGCCGCCTGGAAGTGAGCACCGTCGCTACCTCGGAGTACATGATCTTGCCGACCTTGGCCGACTTCATCGCAAGGTCAGTATCGTCGGCGGTGACCAGGGCGGGATCGATCCCCCCGACCTTATCGTACACCGACCTTCTGATGGCGAACGCTTCCCCATGAGCATAATAGATGCCGATCTTGGACAAGAACACCGAGGCCGGGAAGAGGACCTTCTCGCTGAACAGGTCCTCGTACTTGGTGCCCCCGTTGAACATGATCTTGCCTATCACCACCGCGACCGATTCGTCCTCGAAGGGCTTCACCATGTTCTCCAGCCAGCCCTCCACGTACCGGTTGTCCCCGGTGGTGAATATCAATATGTCGCCCCGGGCCTCTCTGGCGCCCAGCACGCGGCCTTCTGCCACCGTGCTCTTGGGGCACAGGACCACCTTGCCTCCGAACTCTTCGGCGATGGCCTGGGTGCGGTCGGGGCTGTGGGCGTCGGCCACCAGTATCTCGTAGGAAAAGCTCACCTTTTGGGCCCGGATGGAGGCGAGGGTGTCCGGGAGGTACTTCTCCTCCATGTACGTCGGTATCACGATGCTGACGAGGGGGCTCCCACTAGCGGCGTCCATTTTACGACCTTATCGCCCATAGATGCCCGGCATGGTAAAATATCTTGCCCACCGTGGCGCGAAATGGGAGATGGCGGCACGCCCCGATGTCACATGCCATCCTTGAGCAGCTTGGTCTGCTTTGTCTCGCGGACCAAGAAAGAAACGTCTAGGAGCTCGATGATTGTCGCGCTCAGGAGGTCTTCGAACTTGCCCGGAGCGCCGTTGTCCTCGGCGACGAAAGCGGGGCTGCTGTCGGGGACTTTCATCCCGCTCTTCTGCAGGGTCTTCTTCGCGTCGGCCCGCTCCTCGGGAGAGGCTTGCCGACCTACCGGGTCCCTTACCCCGGCCCGCCTGAGCTCGTCGATAAAGATGGGGCGGCGGAACAGCTTGCCCAGAGCATAAAGGGCCAGTTTGTCCGCCTCCGTACCGCCCGCTACCTTCCTCGAACCGTCCCCGATGATCTCGTAGACATCCTTCTCCTTGGGCCGGGCGGGAACATAGACCTTGGCCGGAGGGACGTCCTTTTCCTTCAGGATATTCAGGTCGGTGAGGGCTCTCAGATACCCGGTGAGGATGAGGCGGTGGATGCTGATCCCCTGCGCCTCCAAGTCCCTGGACAGTGCGCTGATGGATTTGCCATCGGCCTTGAGTATCTCGTATATTATTTCCCTCAGATCCCTCTCAGGATGAAACATTTGGTAATCAATATGGTAACAAACATGATAAATAAATATCTTCTCTAAAAATTTTACTTTGTGTATAACACTGGCAAATGAATTATTTGAGCTATGGGGGCCATTCGGCAAAGAGCCGCGGAACGAACGGACCCTCGGCGTCCCCTCGCTTCCTAACCGTCCACGGAACGAGCTCGAAAGGACGTTTCGGCCCCTATCGAGCGGCCCGCCCTTGACGATCTCGACGGAGGGGCCGGGGCGGGCCGACGACAGCGATTAACGGACCTTAATCGAGGGCGGCAAGCATTATTTCTATCAATAGTCAGAATGTGTTTTTCTTTCCTAAACGCTCATTAAGATTTGATATCTCGGATGATAGTCTTACGCTGGTCCCATCATCTGATAACAGATATGGTAACACATGTCCAAGAATGAACCCAGAATCAAGGATTATCTGTACCAGACCGCGTTCAAAAAATTGTTTTAAAGGGACCTGTAGATAGTCCCTTTTGCTTCAACCGCGATTGAAAAAATTGATTGAAAATGGATGGGGCATGTGTGATATAATGAAGGCGACAGATGTTGTACAGAGGACGGGAGAGCTGTATGGGGATAACAAGGAGTCGACCGAACTGTCACTGTTCGTCCGCACCTCTGATGAGGAGCTCAAGAAGTGGGACCGGGCCAAGATCTTTGACGCCTTGATGCGGGAGACCACCATCAGCGAGGATGCCGCGGCCATTGTGTCCCGCGAGGTGGAAAAGATGATGACGGAGCTGGAGATCGATGTCATCACCGCGCCCCTCATCAGGGAGCTCACCAACGCTAAGCTGGTAGAGTACGGGCTCTCCAAGATCCGCAAGCAGCATACCCGCCTAGGCGTGCCGCTGTACGACGCCCGGCAGATCATCATGATGCCCAACAAGGAGAACGCCAACGTTCCCCACAACCCCGAGGCCACCAACCTCACTCTGGCGGAGAACATCAAGAAGGAGTTCGCCCTCCTCGAGGTGTTCTCCCAGGACCTCGCCGACGCGCACATGCGCGGGGATATTCACCTTCATGACCTGGGCATGGTCGATAGACCGTACTGCAGCGGGCAGAGCATAGAATATGTCAAGAAGTTCGGCCTCAACCTTCCCAACGCGCTCAGCATCGCCAAGCCGGCCCGCCACCCCGAAGTGCTCATAGAGCAGATCATCAAGTTCTCGGCGGCCCTGCAGGGCCACTTCTCCGGAGCGATCGGCTGGGACGCCTTCAACCTGTTCCTTGCCCCATACCTGGAGAACGTGGACGACAAGAGGATGAAGCAGCTCGCTCAAATCCTCATCTATGAGTTCGCCCAGCAGGCCGTGGCCCGCGGCGGACAGTCCATCTTCTCGGACCTCAACCTGTACTGGGAGTGCCCCAAGCACTTCCTGGACGTGGAGGCCATCGGTCCTGAGGGCAAGTTCACCGGGCAGACCTACAAGGACTACCTACCAGAAGCACAGAGGTTCCTCAGCTCCCTCATGGACGTGTACCTCGAAGGCGACGCGATGGGAAGGCCGTTCTTCTTCCCCAAGCCGAACGTGCACATGACCGACCGGTTCTTCCAGAGCGAGGGGCACGAGGAGTTCCTGCTCAAGCTGGCGAAGGTCAGCAGCGAGAAGGGCAACACCTACTACGTGTTCGACCGCGGCGACACCGCCAAGATCAGCGAATGCTGCCGCCTCACCTTCAAGCTGGACCAGTCGGACCTGGATGACGCGAAGACGCCGTGGAAGATGAGGTACAGCGCCATGCAGAACGTGACCCTCAATCTGCCCAGGGTCGCCTACGAGGCCCACCAGGACGACCGCAGGCTGTTCGATCTCCTCACCCAGAGGATCGAGATGGTGGCCCAGGCGCACATCCAGAAGAGGGAGTTCATCACCCAGCTGTTCAGCATGGGCAAGAGCGGACCGCTCTCGCTCCTAACCATGGACATCGACGGGGAGCCCTACTACCGCATCCACAAGTCCTCCTTCCTGGTGGGCATGGTCGGCCTCAACGAGATGGTCCAGTACCACACCGGGGAGCAGCTGCACGAGTCCACCGCGGCCATGAAGTTCGGCCTCAAGGTCATCTCCTACATGAAGAACGAGGCCGAGCGCATCGGCGCGGAGTACGGGCTCAAGATGCCACTGGAGCAGACGCCGGCGGAATCAACTGCGTACCGCTTCGCCAAGCTGGACATGAAGTACTTCCCGCTCCAGTCTCCGACCGTCATCAGGGGCAACAAGTCCAATGGGGAGATCTACTACACCAACTCCACCTACCTCAACGTGGGGGCGCAGATCTCCGCCATCGAGAGGGTCAAGAGCGAGGGGCGGTTCCACCCGCTCATCGACGCCGGGTCGCTCACCCACGTGTGGCTTGGCGAGTCCAAACCCCCGGCGGAGAGCATTGCCGCGTTCGTGAAGAAGACCTTCGAGGGCACCCAGAACGCCCAGATCGCCTTCAGCCCGGAGTTCACCTCCTGCCTGAGCTGCGGCCAGACCGTCAGGGGCCTTAAGGAGTCGTGCCCCAAGTGCGGCTCTCCCGACATAGAGGGCATCACCCGCGTCACCGGCTTCTTCTCCAAGACCAGGGGCTGGAACAAGGGCAAGATGGGCGAGCTCAAGGACCGCGTCCGCAACAACATCGGATGAAACAAACCCCTTTACCCCTCTTCTTTTTCCTTTTGTAACGTTCCGCTCGTTCCAGCGAGTCATTCGTCAACCCCGGCGTTTCGCGGGTCCAATGTTAAATACCAAACCGCCACATAGGCAGACGTCGGCCTGGAGTGGTATCATGGCTAAGGTTAAGGTCGGCGAGCATCGGTGGATGAACATCAGCAGGCGCAGTCTTTGCGACAACTGCACCGCCGAGCTGTGCGTGTACAACAAGGGAGGCAGGGTGACGGAGTGCGACAAGTTCACCCCCATCCTGATGGCCTTCAAGAAGTGCGAGTGCTGCGGCGAGGTGTTCGAGGTGTCCTCGAACTTCCGGGCGCTGGACTACAGTCTGTGCCAGAAGTGCAATGAAAAAGGGGTGGAAAGGGTTAACGTGGGCCGCTGATCACAGGATCCGCGGGCCCACCAGCTGCCACAGTACCAGGAACAGCACCAGGAAGGCCAGCGCCCAGGTGATGGAGTTCACCACGGTGTCTCTCTGCTCCTGGCTCGCGCTCTTCTTGACCTTGCTGACGATGGTGTCGAACCAGTCCCGGAACAGGTAGCCCCCGTCCAGCGGCACGGCCGGCAGAGCGTTGGTCATGCCCAGCATCAGGTTTATCCAGAAGATCCAGTACAGGGAGTTGGCCACTATCCAGAACAGGTCCGGGGACATCCAGGCGAATATGCCAGTGGGCACGAACAGGTCGGACATGGGGGACTGGAGGGGCTGCAGGCCCTGGAAGGGCAGGGAGATGTAGGTCAAGATGCCCCTGGTGAAGCCGCTGACCGAGTCCGCCCCGGCGAAGGGATGGGCCATCAGGTCCACTATCGCCTGGGGAGAGTTGGCGCTCGCGCCCATATAGGACATGTACACCCCGATGTAGGCATCGGTCGTTCCGGACCCGCTTCTGCTGATGGGAGTGATGGTGCTGTCCAGGGTCCTGACGTAGCCGCCGGTGCCGGCGTCGTAGGTCAGGGCGGTGATGCTCACTTCCGTGCCGGGCGCGATGCTCGCCAGAACCTCCCGGAAGGTGGCGAGGTTGGTTATGGTGACCCCGTTCAGAGATTCCAGTATCATGCCCGCGCGGACCCCGGCCTGTTCCGCGGGGAGACCGGAGACCAAACTACTGATGTATACTCCCGCCGCGACCGTGGTCTCTCGTTGTTCGCCCTCTAAATAGTACACCACAGGAACGCTATTCCCTGGATATGGCGCGTCGAAGGTCTCGAAACCATCCGAGGCGACGGCGGTGCCGTTGATCGAGATTATCTGCGAGCCGTACACCAGGCCGCCCATGGACGCAGGGGAGCCGTCCTCCACCTGGTACACCACCGGGCCGTCCTGCGCCGGTACCGCGGAGGCCACCATCACGGTGGAGAACAGGATGGCGCAGATGAACGCCAGGATTATGTTAGTGGACGGACCGACCGTGTACACGGAGGTCCTTTTCTTCTTAGTGGTAGTAGCCAGCGCTTCCTCGTCCGGCTCCACGAAGGCGCCCATGGGTATGACCATCCACACGATGCCCATGGCCTTGACCTTCATGTCCCCCACCCGCGTGAGAATGCCGTGCGCGAACTCGTGCACCAGGACGGCGATGACCAGGCCCAGGATGCCGTACCAGATCGGGATGATAGGGTTCAGGCCCGGTATGCCCAGCATCATCTCGGGAGAGGGCGCGCTCTCCGCGGGTATGGTAGGCACTATGGTCGCCTCCCACAGCAGGAGGGCGAGCATGGAGATCATCACGCCGATTACGATGAACTTGCCAACGAAAGCGTAAGCTTCCCAGAACCGTTTGGGACGGGCGAGCCTATCGATAAGGGCCCTGCCTCTCTTGGTCCTCCACATGACGAAGGGGCCCCAGTTGCTCATGTTGTACTTTTCCAGGATGCCCATGCCTTTCAGGGCATACACCAGGATAACATATCCAATGATGACGAAGAGCGCTATAAGCAGGCCGTCCATCCACTTCCTCGGAACGCTCTAATACTGTAAAACTATAAAGGCTTGGTGGAAAGTGTTTGCGGCCTCACTCGGCCTGGCTCGATCCCCTGCTGCTCCAGACCTCCTGGGACATCCGCTCGTAGATGGATGCCAGCTCGTCCTCCTCCGGCCTCTTCTCCTCCGGGATCGCGGCCAGGCGGAAGATCTGGTCCTTCTTGAGGATCCAGTAGTGGATCCTCCACATCTTGCCCTTCTTGAGGTGCACTTCCTCCTCGGTGGTCGTCACCAGTCCCTCCTCCTCCAGCATGTAGAACACGTCCCGGTCCTCGGAGGTAAGGCGGTTGTCGATCACCGCGTCAGTGTAACCGAAAAAGCTCATGATGTACTCGGCCAAGCGGCCAATGTCGTTCTCCTGCATCCCCTTCTTCCCCAGCGTGTTCTTCAACGCTAGGACTAGCTCCTCCATGCTCACCACCGACATGATTATTGCATTCGAACAGCTCGTTTATATATCTTTCTCTCTAATAATTCTGCGTAGAGTATAAAGGCCGTCGCCGGAACGGTGCCCCCTCATCGCCTCCTTAACCTCGGTCCCTGCCGTCCGTCAGCGGCGGGTCCGCCCGATCCCAGAAGTGGCAGGCCACCCAGTGCCCGGGCTTGCATTCGCAAAGCCCCGGCTCCTCCCTCTCGCATATCGGCTGGCGGCAGGGGCACCGGGTGCGGAAGCGGCAGCCCACCGGGAGATCGGCGGGCGAGGGGACCTCCCCGGGCAGGGGCGCGTGGGCCCGCGGCCTTTCCGGGTCGGGGATGGAGGAGAGCAGCGCCCCGGTGTACGGATGGCGGGGATGAGCGAACAGCTCCTCCTTCGGCGCCGACTCCACGATCTTGCCGAGGTACATGACGTTCACGCGGTCGCACATGTAGCGGACCACCGACAGATCGTGGGATATGAACAGGTAGCTCAGGCCCAGGCGGTCCTGGAGATCGTTCAGAAGGTTCAGCGTCTGCGCCTGCACCGAGACGTCCAGGGCCGAGGTCGGCTCGTCCAGCACCAGGAACTCCGGGTCGAGGGCCAGCGCTCTGGCGATGCCGACCCTCTGCCTCTGCCCTCCCGAGAACTCGTGAGGGTAGCGATATAGGTGCTCCGGGCCCAGGCCCACCGTCCCCAGGAGATCCAGGACCCTGGAGCGCAGCTCCGTGCCCTTGGCCGCCTTGTGAACCACCAGGGGCTCGCCCACGATGTCCTTCACCAGCATGCGGGGGTCCAGGGAGCCGTAGGGGTCCTGGAACACCATCTGCATGTCCTTCCTGATGAGGCGAAGCTTCTTAGCTCCCATCCGGCCCAGCGAGTACTCCCGGTTGATGACCTCCAGCTCCCTGGACGGACTTTTCCTCTCCGGTCCGGGCTCCAGCTCGAGCATTCTCTCCCGGACCTCCGGGGGCATATTCCAGTACACATTGCCCTCGGTCGGCGCGATCAGATGCAGCGCCATCCTTCCCAAGGTGGTCTTCCCGCAGGCGGACTCGCCGACCAGCCCGACCGTCTCCCCCTTGCGCACGGCGAGGTCCACGCCGTCCACCGCCCTTACCACATCCCGGCCGGCCAGGCCGCCGGAGCGCACCGGGAAGTGCTTGACCAGACCCCTGGCCTCCATGAGCATCTCGCTCATTCCCTCACCCCAGCGCAGAGGTGGCAGCACACCTGGCGGTCCGGGCCGATGCTGACGGGGGCCGGCCTTTCCGTCCTGCAGATGTCCATCGCCCTGGGACAGCGCGGATGGAACCGGCAGCCGGACGGGGGGTCGAGGGGATCGGGCACGCTCCCCTGGATGGTGCTCAGCCTCTCGCTCCGGTCCAGCCTCGGGACGGCGTCTAGGAGGCCCCGGGTGTACGGATGCAGGGGGTCCTTCAGCACCCTGTCCACCGGGCCGATCTCCACCATCGACCCGGCGTACATCACCCCCACCCGGTCGCAGGTCTCCGCCACCACCCCCAGATTGTGGGTGATCAGCAGGATGGAGCTGCCCATCTCTTTCTGCAGGCGCCTCATCAGCTCCAGGATCTGGGCCTGTATCGTCACGTCCAGCGATGTGGTGGGCTCGTCGGCGATGAGCAGCCTGGGCCGGTTTATCAGGGCCATGGCGATGGTAGCGCGCTGCTGCATTCCCCCCGACAGCTCGAATGGGTACGAGTTCATCATCCTGGGCGGGTCGGGAACTTGCATTAGGCGGAGCATCTCCTCGGCCCGGGACCATGCCTCTTCCTCGACCGGTCGCCGGTACCTGCGGAGGACGGGGATTCGACGCGCCGCCCTGAGCATCAAGCTGTCGGGATCTTCCTTCATGCGGGCGATGAACGGGCGTACCAGTCGGTGCCTCTTCCCTTCTCCGGAATCGGCCTTCGCCAGCACGGCCTCGGCAAGCTCCTTGCCGCGGTGGGCGAGCACCACCTCGGAGATCTGCCTCCCGACGGTGAGCACGGGGTTCAGTGCGGAGGCGGGGTCCTGGAACACCATGGATATGTGGTCCCCGCGTATCTGGCGCATGTACCCTTCCGAGCGCCCCAGGAGGTCCCATTCTCCCACCAGCATCCTGAGCCCGCCGTTATCCTTGCCGGACGCCCGAAGCTCCCTGATGAGGTCCATGGTCTCCTCGGGGACGGCGAACAGCACCGTGCCGGAGCCTATGCTGCCCGAGGGCGGAAGAAGGCGCAGGATGCAGGAGGCGGTGACGCTCTTCCCGCACCCCGACTCGCCGACGATGCCGAAGACCTCTCCCCTCCGGACCTCGAAGGACACCCCGTCGAGAGCCTCCAGCCTGCCGTCGGGGGTGTCGAACCCCGCCCTCAGCTCCCTGACCTCCAGCACCGTCCCGCTCATCTCCTCTTCACCCTCCGGGGGTCCATGGCGTCCCTCAGCCCCTCCCCGAGGAGGTTGAAGCCCATCACCATGATGAATATGAACGCCCCCGGTATGGCCCACATCCACCAGGGGTTGTGCATCGCTCCGTCAGGGTACGGGTAGGGGACCTGGGAAAGGATATAGCTCTGTCCTGAAGCGACCATGCGGCCCCATTCCGCCATGTCCGGATGGTTGAAGCCGATGAAGGAAAGGGCCGCGGCCACCAGCACCACCATGCCGATGTCCATGGTGGCCTGGACCATCAGCGGGGAAATGGAGTTCGGCACGATATGGCGGAACAGTATCCTCCCGCGGCCGGCCCCGATCGCTCTCGCTGCCTCCACGTACCCGCTGTTCTTCACCGACATCACCTGGCCGCGCATGATCCTGGCGTAAGCGGGCCACCACGTGATGACCAGGGCGAGTATCACGTTCTCGATGCTGTTCCCCAGCACCGCCACGATGGCCAGGGCCATTATCAGGGCGGGCAGGGCCATGAACACGTCGGTGAGGCGCATCAGCACCTCGTCGACCAGCCCGCCGCGGTACCCCGCGAGCGCTCCCACGGCGATGCCGAGCAACAGGGCCGCCCCCACTACCGCCATGGAGATGTACAGCGAGGTCCTCGCGCCCCACACGATGCCGTAGTAGATATCCTCACCGTACTGCCCGGTGCCGAAGATGAAGGTGGTGGTCTTCCCGTCGATTATCCCCTGGGCCCCCGGAGGCTTGGGGAGAGCGGGCCGCTCCATGTCCTTGGGCACCTCTAGGGGGTTCCCGTCCCCCACCGGCGGGGCCAGCAGGGGCGCGGCCACGGCGATAGCCAGGATGAACAGCACCAGCGCGAGGCCGGCCATGGCCAGCCTGTTCTTCCTCAGGGCGGCGAACCAGCGCCGGCGCTCCCTCAGCACGGGGGCCAGGGACGACCGTGCCCCGCCGAACCTCCTCTCCCCCGCCCCGGGACCGCGCTCGTTCACCGTGGCCATGTCACCTCAGCTCCATCCGGGGGTCCAGGAACGCGTACAGTATGTCCACGGCAAGGTTGACGATCACGAACACGATGGCAAAGAACATCACGAAGCCCACCACGGAAACGGAGTCGCTGCCCGCTATCGCGCTGGCGGACCAGTACCCCAGCCCGGGCCACGCGAAGATCCATTCCGTGAGGACGGCGCCGCCCAGCAGGGACGCGAACAGCATCCCCGACATCGTCACCGTGGGGATGAGGGCGTTGCGCCGGGCATGGTCGCGGACCACGGCCCCTTCCTCCAGCCCCTTGGCCCGGGCGGTGCGTATATAATCGAGGCTCAGAACCTCCAGCATGCTCACGCGCATGATCCGGGTCAGCGCGGCCGCGGTCCCCAGCCCCAGGGCGGTGGCTGGCAGGATGATGTGCTTCAAGGCGTCCCAGAACAGCTCGGCATCCCCGTTGAGCAGGGCATCGACCAGGCGGAGCCCGGTGTACTCATGGTAGCCGGACGAGTGCATCATGAACAGGAACTCGTCGTAGCGGCCGGTGGCGGGGAGCAGGTGCAGCTGGTAGTAGAAGACATACTGTAGCCCCAGCGCCAGAACGAAGATGGGGACTGAAATGCTGGCCAGAGTAGCGAGCCTGGTGGCGTGGTCGAAGGCGCGGTCTTTCTTGACCGCGGAGCGGGTCCCCATGACCACGCTCACCGCGACGGCGATGACGATGGCAAAGAGCGCAAGCTCCAGCGTGGCGGGGAAGAACATGGCGATGCTGTCCGTGACCGGAAGATACCCGTTGGTGGGGGAAACGCCCCAATCCCCGTGCACCACCCCGTTGAGCCAGTAGACGTACTGGACATGCAGCGGCTCGTTGAGGTGGTAAGTCTCCCTGATGGCGTCGATCTGCGCCGCGGACATGCCTTCGGTGACGTATGCGTAGGCTGGGTCCCCTCCGATGCGGGTGAGAGAAAAGATGAATATCGACAGCCCGAACAGGACCGGGACCATCAGCAGCAGCCTCCTGGCGATGTAGACGCTGATCCTCACGGTACCGCCACCGGCCAGAAAAACGGGGTCACCGTATAAAATGGCTTGCGGACCGCGAAATGGTCCCGGGAATCAGGCATCATCCCTTGGACAGCGCGTAGTAGTACAGGCCCATATGCATGGGATTGTAGTGATAGCCCTGCACCCATGCCCGCTCCACATGGAACACGTCCGGCTGGGAGGTGAAAATGTAGTAGGCGTTCTCGTAGCTGGACATGGCGATGGCGTCGTACAGCTGCTGCCTCTCATAATAGTCCAGCGTCTCCGAGGCTTGCTTTGCCATGCCGCTCAGGGTCTCGTTGTCCAATCCGACCGCGGCGGCGTAGGTGCCTCCGATGTGGTAGAATGGCAGGACGTTGTCGTCGGGATCGGCATAATCGCTCTGCCACGCCCCGATGAAGGCGGAGAAGTGGTTCGCCAGCAGGTGGCTGTAGTACGAGGAGAATGACAGCGCCACCACGTTGACCTCGATCCGGTCGCTGATGGCTTCCAGGCCCGTCTTCAGCAGGTCGCACTGCGCCCGGCGCTCCGGGCTCTCCACGTTGTAATAGATGCTTATGGTGAACCCGGCGTCGAAGTAGTTGCCGCCTTTCCCGTCGGAGGCCTGCCGGAGCTCCTCCCTGGCCTTTTCCAGGTCGAGCTGGTACACCGGGAGGGAGGCATTGTAGTGCAGCATCCCTTCAGGTATGGCGCTGTTGGGCTGCGACGCCGTGCCCAGCATGTAGTCGTTGATGAAGCTGGCATAGTCAAAGGCGTAGGCGAACGCCCTCCTCACGTGCACATCGGAGAAGAAGTCGGAGGGCACCCCCACGTTCAGGTCCGAGGCCACGATGTTCTGGTTAAGTCCGACGAAGTTTATGCTGAACGAAGGAAGGCCCACCACGGACTTCAGCTCGGTACGGCCGGCCACGTCAGAGGCGTGCTGGCGATCGATATACGCGGTATCGGCGTCGCCCGAGAACAGCATCATCTCGCGGGTGCCAAGGTCCTTGACCTGCTTGATGAACACGTGCTTCAGCGAGGCGGGGGCTTCCCAGTACTGGTCGAACCGGTCCATCCGCACATATTGATTGGGGACCCATTCCGCCAGGGTGAACGGCCCGGTACCTGCGTCGTTCCTCGACATCCAAGCGTTGGTCTCTCCCGCTTCGACGCCCCCGTGGGCCTCCACCTGGGCCTTCTCCACTATCGACGTGACCGTGGTGGCCATGACGTAGTTGAACGCGGGGTATGGCCTCACCAGGGTGATGATCACGTCGTTCCCCTCCACTTCGATGGCCGCGTCGGCCTGGGCCGGGGTGACCGGGGTGCCGGTGCTCCAGTCCGGCACCACGAACTGGGCGAGGATCCAGGCGGGAGCCTGCCCCATCAGGAGAACCCGTTCCAGCGAGTACTCCACATCCTCCGGGGTGAGGATGTTTCCAGAATGGAACTTGACATCAGTGCGGATGTGGTAAGTATAGACCAGCCCATCGTCGGATATGGTCCCGTCCTCCAGGCTGGGGACGTTGGTCGCCAGGACCGGCCTCAGCTCGGTGGCGCTGGCCCCGTCGTACCATACCAGGGTCTGGTACGCGTTCTGGATTATCTCCCCTCCGGCGGTGTCGGTGCAGACGGCCGGATCAACGGTCCTCGGCTCGGCGTTGGTGGCCTTCACAAAGGTGTCGGCCCTCGTCAACGGCAGAAGGGAGGAGGACTTGACCCACACCGAGACCATCGACTGCGAGGTGGTGTTGACGCTCCCCTCCTTGGTCACCGTGAGCACCACCCCGTATATGTCCGTCTGGGACCAGGAGTGTGTAGCGCTGATCCCGGAGGCCTCTCCGCCGTCCCCGAACGTCCAAGCGTAGCCGGTGATGGCCGCCCCGTCGGCCTCGAAGCCGGTTCCGTTCCAGGTGTATGCATAGGAGTTCTTTCCGTCGAAGATCGCGGAGGCCCCGGGGGCCAGAGTGTTTCCCGCCAGCTCGATGGAGGAAGTGATGGACGCCACCGGGGCCGAGTCGTTGGCCGCGTCCGCGGTGGACGGGTTGACGGTGATCCTGACAACGTCAGAGGTCGCGTATGTGCCTTTGTCGGTGGTGATGGTGAGCCCGACGATTATGGCGCCGGGAATGGAATAAGTGTGATCTATCAGCGGCCCGCTGGTGGTGACCCGCGTGTTGTCGCCGAAGTTCCATACATATGAAAGTATCGTCCCGGAAGGCGCTTTGCTGCCGGAGGCGTCGAACTGCACCGTTTCGCCAACGGACACCGAGGTCTTGCTGGCCGCGAACGACGCCGAGGGAGTGTCGCCCCCCTTGCCCAGCAGAAGGACGCTGCCCAGGCTCGCCACGACCATAACGGCCACCAGGACGAGCGATGCCAATTTTGGGTAGCTCCCGCCGGAACGAGGCTCTTCGGGAAGGGGGCGATCGGTAGCCGAGTTCATAACAGTTCACCAACCCAAGGGTCGCATTCTCATAGCCACTGGCGGGGAAATCGGCTGGTCAATATAAATGAGTATCGCACACATATCGGCAGGATTATTAATAAACGGGGCGCGATAGGCAGGATTAGCATTTTGGAGATCCCGAGGCAACGTCATGACCCGCGCATCCACGGTCCTGGTCACATATCCCGATGAGGGGACGGCGGCGAAGATCTCAAGAGAGCTGGTGGACAGGAGGATGGCGGCCTGCGCCAACATCTTCCCCGTCCGGTCGATCTATCGCTGGAAGGAGGAAGTGCTGGACGAGCCGGAGGTGGCCGTCATCTACAAGATCGCGTCCTCTGACTTCGAGGCCTTCAAGGATGCGGTGGTGCGCCTGCATCCCTATGAGGTGCCCTGCGTGGTCCGCTATGACATCGCAGAGGGCCACGCCCCCTACCTCGAATGGATCACGGGCTCGACAGCTCGACCCCGGGAGGATTGAGGTCCCATATCAGCTTGCGGGCCCACTTGAGCTTCTCCTTCTTCACGGCGGGGTCCCGGCCCTTCTTTTCCCTCGGCTCGCTCATGTCGAAGCCGAGCAGATGTATCCTCTTCGCGCCGAAGTGGCGGGCGAGCATGACCGCCCTGTCGCCGTCGGTAAGGCCGCCGAAGTTGCGGACCGTAGGAAGGGGCCGGGCCTGAGTGGTCAGGACGACCCTCCCGGTGAACCAGGGCATGAACCGCTCGATGGCGGGGACGTTGTCCCCGTGAGCGTGCACGATCACGATGGCGCCCTGGGCGTTGGCGGAGATCTGGTCCTCCACCGCTCCGTCCAGGTCGGTGACTATAATATCGGGGACCCGCCCGGCCTGGTGGAGCAGGACCGAGGTGGCGCCGTCGGCGGCAATGAGGGTGCCCCGCGGCTCCGAGGACCGCAGCGCATCCTCCAGATCGAGGCCGCAGCCGCACACCGTGACCTCCGGTCCGATCTTCTGGGCCAGGCAGGCCGGGCTGCACAGCGTCTTGCCGACCGCGGCCTGCGCCAGCACCCGCGCCGCCCGCTCGTCCTCCGCCACGGAATAATGGAGCTGCGACACGATCTCCCGATAGTACGGCTCCCACTCCGAGAAGTCCATGGGCCCCTTACTCCGTGGTCTCGGCGGCCTCGCCCTTCTCGGCCCCCTTGTCCCCGTCCTCGGAGGAGCCGCGGAGCGAGGAGTTCAGCAGGCCCCCGAACACCGCCAGGAGGAAGCCTGCCGCGATCTCCAGGATCACAACCACCTGATCGTAGTGCCGGTAGTCGAAGAACACCGCGGTCGCGTCCAGGGCCCCCTGCAGTATGAAGCCCGCCGCGAACACCGTCAGGGAAGCGATGATGAACGTGTATGACACCGTGCCCTTGGACAGCCAGTGGTTTATGAACAGCCCCACCTGGTACGCGAAGTAGGCGAACACCCACATCCACAGGGTGGTGCTGGAGAACAGCAGGAACTGCTGCACCAGCTCCGCGTCGGGGTCCATGGTGGCGGCGTCCCAGCCGTACAGCACGCCGAGCACCGCGAGCAGGCCCGAGAGTATGGCGAACGGTATTAGCTGGCTGCCTGAGCGGACCGCTTTCCCCATCTCGTCCATCCATACGCGCATCTTGTCGCCCGCTTTGTACGCGAACGAGAACAGATACATGCCGACCACCAGCCAGATCATGGCCAGGCCGATGCTGGTGAACGAAACGTCTGGGTCGCTGTTCCACAGTTTATATAATGGGTCGATGAGGGCGAACAGGCCGAACACCAGGAGGGCCAGGCTGATGGGCACCAGGATCCTCTTGCGGATCTTGTCGTCGTTCAGCATCTTGATGAGGATATAGTACGTCCCCTCGACCGTTGGCACCTGCTTCACGTAGACCTTGCGGACCGAATCGACCTTGATCCTCGATGAGATCATGGGGTAGATGTACTCGTCCTCGGCCCCGTCGGACACCAGCACCACCCGGTCCGGATGCACGACCTCCTGCACGGTCTCCAGTTGGGTCGCCAGCACCAGGTCGCTCTCGTAGCCGACGTCGGTGTCCCCGCAGATAGTGGCGATCTCCACGGACATGCCCTTCTTGGTCATCTCGTCGTACAGGCATATCGCCGCGAAGAGGGTGTTGATGTCGGAGTCCTCGGCGTCCTTGAGCCCCAGGGTCATCGCCGCGTTGAGGTTCTCCTCTCTGCCGATGAACGGACTGTTAAGGCCGGCCTTGGCCCCGAAATCGTCGTCCCGGTCCACGCAGAGAACGAGGGTCTTCATCTGAGTTGCCTATCCAGTTTTCGATTATAAAAGGTTTCAGCGTGGTCCTACAACATTTTTAGTTGCAATTTCCCCTCGCCACGGAATACATCGTCGTATTTTTATTTATGAACGCAGGGGTGAAACAAATATAACCAGGGACAGTAATCCTCAGCTAGGCTGTTATCATGGAGAAACCGTCCGGTCTTAAGGAATGCCCTCGCTGTGGGTTGCGGAATCGCCCTGGAGCCTACCAATGTGAGTTCTGCGGGTGGGACTTTGGAGTTGCCTCCGACGATTGGATGGGGCAGATCAGCGACCTTGAGAAGCTGGGGCAGGAGATCGATGCCCCGTCGGTGGACGAAAGCACCGCCTCCAAGATCGAGATGACCATGAAAAAGCCCGCAGAGGTCCAGGGACATGACCTGCCCCCTGTTGCGGACGACGTGCCCCTGTTCGAAGAGCTGGATCTTGGCGGCACCGCCGCGGTGGCCAAGCCGATCTACGACAGCGCCATTCCATCGGACGATACCATCGCCGAGGCCATCCCGGACCCATATGTGGGGACGGGACCGGAACGGCCTAAAGCGAAGGCCAAGCTGGCAGCCGCCGAGGCGGAGCCTGCCGCAGGACATAAGGCCTCGTTCAAGCTCGAGCTCCCATTTGCGATCGACGCCGCCCTGCTGGTAGCGGGGATCGGCTGCCTGGCCGCCGCGCTGCTTCTGGTCACCAGCGGTTCCTTGGACAAGCCGGTGGGATGGATCGTTTCCATCGTGGGCGCGTTCCTGGCGGTGTTAGGGATCAGCAGGCTGCTTCCCGAGCTGACCGAGGCCCTGCCCTCCCGCAAGAAAGGCAAAGAGGCCGAGCCGGGGAACTAGGGGCGGTGAGCGAATTAAGATCGTCTGGCACGGACATTCTTGCTTCGAGATACGCGAGAGCATCGGCGTGGTCACCGACCCTCATGACGGGAAATCCATCGGCATCAAGCCCCCGGTGGCCCGCGCCGATGTGGTCCTGATAAGCCACGAACATTTTGATCATAATTGCGTGAGGATCATCAAGGGCGAGCCCATGGTGATGCGGGAGCCTGGGGAGAAGACCCTCAAGGGGCTGAAGGTCACCGGCATTCCGACGTTCCACGACAAGGAGAGCGGCGATAAGAGGGGCCGCAACACGATATATGTTTTCGAACTCGACGGCATCAGGTTCTGCCACTGCGGGGACCTGGGCCACCTGCCCAGCGAGGAACAACTGAAGGCCATCGGAACGGTGGACATACTCTTCCTCCCGGTGGGAGGCGTCTTCACCCTGGACGGGGCGGAGGCGAGAGAGGTGGTGGAGATGGTGCGCCCCCGGGTCGCGGTGCCCATGCATTTCCGGCTGGGCGGGCTGTCCATCTCCATCCAGACGGTGGACTCTTTCCTGGAGGGCGTGCCGGACGAGCAGGTGCTAAGGGTGGGCAACGAGATCGACTTCACCAAGGAAGAGCTGCCCGTCCCCACCGAATATTGGGTGTTCTCCCAGTAACTTACTTTACCAGCGCGGAGATGGCCTTGAACTCGGGGACCCCCGCCCGCCCCAGGAGCTGGAACAGCGCTATCTCGCTGGTGGTGATGACCGCCCCGGCGTCCCGCATGAGGTCCAGGGCCACGTCCTTGTTCTCCTCGACTCGGGAGCACACCGCGTCCCTGGCAATATGAACATCATGCCCCTTTCCCAGGAGGGCCAGGGCTGTCTGCAGCACACAGATGTGAGCTTCCATGCCGGCGATGAGGACGCTCTTCCTCCCAAGGCCGTCCAGCACCTCGTCGAAGCCCGCCTCGCCGCAGCAGGAGAAGCTGAGCTTTTCGAACTTCTGGTGCTCCGGGAGCGCGCCGGAGATGGCCAGCAGAGTGGGGCCGAGGCCCCTGGGATACTGCTCGGTGACGATGATGGGGACGGACATGAGCTTCGCCCCCTCCACCAGGCGGACGGTGGCTGCCACGGTCAGGTCCTTTTCGGGCATGACAGCGGCCAGGCGATCCTGGACATCGATGATCAGCAGAACGGCGTCGTCACGCTTCAGCAAGTATCGGCTCAGGCCCTCGGGGTCGGTACAGGTCGGCATATCGCACGGCGTATGCCGTTCGAAAATTTGAAAACTATTCTGACCTCGGTCCGAAAGGGTCAGATGTTGAGCGCGTCCTCGACGCGGCCGAGCTCGATGGGGGTGGAGCGGAACCCTACCGCCGCGCCCTTGCTGTTGGCGATCATGCATGCGCCGACCACCGGCGCCCCATAGTTCAGAGTGCCGATGGCCACGGGGACCTTGAAAAGAGAGCGGAGCATCTCCATCTCCGCCTTGGAAGTGCTGGGGTGGCAAAGGACCCCTTTGTTGGTCGCCACGCACACCGACCCCACGGTCTTGTGCCCGGCCACCATGCCCTGGACGACCTCCACGCCCAGAGCGTCCTTGATCTGCTTGACCGCGGTGCGCTCCAGATCGGGGTTCACCAGGGCCGCGTTGTCGTTGACCAGGATGTTGTTGCCGCACGCGTTGAGGCGGTCCTTGATCCTCTTCACCGTCATCTTAGTCCTCAGGGGGCGTATCTCCGACAGGGCCACCATGCCTGAGGTGATGGCCCCGTGCGAGTTCATCGCCACCAGAGTGCCCAGGATGCTGCTGGAGGCCAGGGAGGCCCTGAGCACCTCGACACCCAGGCCCTCGGTGATGTCATCTATGAGGGCTTCGGGGGCGTCGAGGGGGGCCAGGGCATAGCTCTCGTTGGCTACGCAGTAGACTCCGATGAAGGGATTCCCATCGTAGCTGGAGAGCTTCAGCATCTTACCACCGGGTTTACTCTTCCACGGTGGAGTCTTCGGGGAGGGAGACCTCTACCAGTCCGTCCTCGAACTTGACCGCCTTCACCTTGATGCGCAGCGGCGGCTTGCTGATGCCGCGGGACCACAGGGCCTCGTTCAGGCGGTGGTCGATCCAAATGTCGTCCTCCTTGGCCTTCATGTGCCTGACGACCTGCTCCCTAACTTCGTTGACGGCCCTCTTGGCCCTCTTGGAGCGGGGGGACATCTTGGTCTTCTTGAGCGTGATGTTCATGATCTTCTCATCCATGCTTATCACTCCTTAAGCTTGGCATGTCTCCAGCTGCGCCTCTTGGGGTGCCGGAGCACGGTCCTGTTGGTTCTCATCATTACCCAAGCAGGGACCCTGCGGTTGGACTTCTCCGCCCTCATCAGGCGGGCCTTCATAGCGGTGGGTTTGTTCCTGGTCATAAGATTACACCCTTTCAATCTTGATATCTCTCTTCTGAGGGGAGACCTTTCTCAGGATTGCCTTCAAGGTCTCATCATCTATCTGGTTCTGGATGCGGCCCATCTGCAGGAGGCGTATGAGCTGCTCTTCCACTGCGGCGGCAATATCGGGGTATGCCATCCTGACCTTCCCCAGCCTTTCACGGGCTTCGGGGGTCAGGATCTGCCTCATCACCGCCTGACGCTCTGCCTCCATCTGCTTCTGCCGCTCGGCCATGGCGACCTGTTGCTGCATCTGCGCGTCCTGCGATTGCTGCAACTGGGCCATCTTGCGGCGGCGAAGTTCCTCAAGCTCGGCGTCCTGCATCGTTTTCAACTCCATTGGGCGGCGGACCTCAGTGGGCCTCGTCGTAGACCTGCTTGGCGACGTTGTCGAGAAGGGCCTGCCCCTTGGGGGTGATGATACGGCCGTTCTTCTTGTCCTTGGCGATCAGGCCGGACTGCTCCAGCTGGATAAGGCACCTGCGGGCGATGGCCCGGGAGCCCTTGACCGCCTTGTTGGGCTTGGAGCCCCGGTCGGCGAACCCGCCGTACTCGGCGGCGAGCCTGGAGGTCCCGATGGGACCCTTTATGTATACCTTCCTCAGCACGGAGGCGGACCTGGTGAACCACCAGTCCTCCTGTATGGGGGCCCTCTCAGTGTGCCTTCCCGTCTTCGCGAACTCGGCCCAGTCCGGAACCTTGATCGTGTCGATCTGCTTCAACTGAGCAGCTGCCTTCGCGATAAGCTTCTCCGGCGGGACATCGTAGACTGTAACCATCTGACCTACCTCGAAATGACATTAATGCTCTATGTATGGATAGATAATGCCGACGGCATTAATATACTGCTTGTATTTAAGCGTTTTTCAAGAATCCGACCACTGGAAGTGTCGTCGGACCGGTCCGGACGACCTCATTTCCATACATGCGCTGGAGCCCCTAGGCGGTCCGTGATAATATCCCTTTCGCCCCCGGGGTGTCGGGACCGGGAGGATAATATTTGAAATGAATAATATTTCAAAAACGGAGTGGGCTTGAAATAGGGTGACGGGGATATTCGGGGCATGCGTTATGTAGTGGCGTTGACTGGCGCCTCCGGGATGCAGTATGGCATCAGGCTCCTTGAGGAGCTTGACGGGGACCGGGAGCTCATCGTTTCGGAGATGGGCAAGAAGGTCCTGGACCAAGAGACCGATCTGGACCTGGAGGACCTGGAGGCCATCACCGAGGCGGTGTACGAGGACGACGACCTGTTCGCCCCGCCCGCCTCCGGGACCCACAAGTTCGACGCCATGATAATATGCCCGTGCTCGCAGTCCACCATGGCCAAAATCGCGGCGGGGATCGCCGACACCCTCATCACCAGGGCGGCCACGGTGTCCCTCAAAGAAGGGAGGAAGCTCATCTTGGTGCCCAGGGAGACGCCGCTGAACGTCATCATGCTGGAGAACGAGCTGAAGCTCGCCCGGGCCGGCGCGGTCATACTTCCGGCGTCCCCGGCGTTCTACCAGGGGCCCGCTGGCATGGAGGACATGGTCAAGTTCGTGGTGGGCAAGGTCCTCGACCAGCTCGGCCAGGAGCATGACCTGTTCAGGCGGTGGGAGTGAGCACTGCCTGAGGGGTCATGCCTGGGGCACCGGCTCTCCCGCCCCGCCGGGGCGCGGCTCCTGCCTTCCCCGCCTTACTTTCATGAAGAGCGGGATGGCCATGAGCTGCAAGCCCACCGAGAGCGCTATCATCGCCATGACGGAGACCCCGTAGAGCAGCCCCGTGGTCACGCTGCCCATGAACCATGACACCCCGAACGCCGCGTTGTACAGCCCGAAAGCGTAGCCCTCCCGCCCGGGCGGGGCCATGTCCGCTACCGCCGCCCTCATCATGGAGTCCTGTGCGCCGAAGCCAACGCCGTACAGCATCATTCCCAGGAGTATCAGCTCAAGATCGCCGGAGAACACCATCGGCACGAACGCCGGGACGATCGCCGAGATCATGACTAGCGGCCCCATGCCCATATGGTCGTAGAGCCGCCCGAACAGCAGCGCCGTGATCGCATTGGTGGCCATGGCCACCGCGTACAGGATGGGGATCCAGCCCTCAGGAACGCTGGTGTACGCCCCCACGTGCAGGGAGATGAGAGGGAAGTCGGAATACCCCGCGGCGATGAGCACGCCCGCTCCCATATATATCCAGAATATGCGGGGGAACTTCTCTCCCCGGCCCGCCTTCTTGCGAGCGGGCTCCCGCTTGCGCGGGACGCTCTCTACGCGATAGGCATGGGCCAGGACGACCATCGCTATCAGCAAAGGGATCACCAGCATCTCGAAGCCGATGCGGTAGCCGCCGCCGAGGACCATCACTATGACCACTACGGCAGGGCCGAGCATGCCCCCCACCGAGGACAGCGCGTCCTGGACCCCGAATGCCCAGCCTCGCCCCGCCTTTTTTCCGCTGTATGACAGCATGGCGTCCCGGGCTGGACAGCGCATGGCCCGGCCGATCCTCTCCAGCATTATCAGGGCGGCGGCCGCTTGCCAGTCACCGGCGAGAGCAAGGGCGGGGACGGCGATGAGGTTGATGACATACCCCACGAATATTGGGGCCCAGTAGTTCCCGGTGGCATCGGCCAGTTTGCCGAAGACAATCCTTAGGCTGTAGCCGATGAGCTCGCCCAGGCCGGCGACTATCCCCACCACGGCCGCGCTGGCTCCCAGGATGCCAAGGTAGGGGCCGATGATGCTTCGGGCCCCCTCATTGGCCACATCAACGAACAAACTGACCAGCCCGAACAGCAGAACTAAAGTGAACGCCATCGAGCGCTTCTTGCCATCAGGGCTTGCGCCCTTTTTACCCCTACCCACCGCCACCCGCCCTCCACCCTCCAATGAAACGGAAAGCCGCGATCCCCGGAGAGGGAGCGCCTTCCCGCCTGTATTCCGAATACCGAATACGGAATGCAGTATACGAATCGCCGTCGGTTATATAAAAGGTGCTCAATGGATGTTGCCTGGACCAAAGAAAGGGCGCAAGAGGGCAACCTATTTGCCCCATCAGCCAATATCATGAGCGCATATGAACGATGGTGATGATATCAACATCCTCGACATAGACCACGTCTACTCCATTTTGTCCTTCCTCCGCTCCAGGTCGGGAGAGGAGATCATCGCTACCGAGCTGCGGCAGGTGATGTCCAACTACGGAAGGATGATGGTCATCATCCATCAGCTGGAGAACAGCGGTCTCGTGAAGATCGAGCTGGAGACCCGCCCGCGAAAGCGATATCTTATCTCTCTGACCAGGAAGGGGGCTTCCGTGGCGGACCGGCTCATGGAGCTGGACAGGACAATAAAGTCCATGAAGTGAGAGGGCGCCCGGACCATCTCCGGCCATAGGAAGAGGGTGGCGCAAGGCCCTGGAAGGGCCGACCCCGCTCACTCCACGAATATGGCCGGGCGGCGGGGCTGGGCGGCCCGGGACTTCTTCTGGGGGTCCGGCGCCGAAGCGTCGTCGGCGGAGCACACGCGCACCTCGCAGCCCATGTCGCTGGAGAGGAACGCCGCCGCGTCGGAAAGGTAGGCTTGCTCATCGATATCGATGGACAGCCGGGCGAGCTCGTTCTCGGAGCGCTTCAGGAGGTCCTCGGCGATCTTGCGGGCGAAGTCGGCCGATTCCTTCCCGCGGCGCTTGAGGTCGTCGCGAGCCATCACCGCCTTGGTGACCCCGGGGACCGACAGCTGCTTCCCCTTGGCCATGTCGAGCGCGATGGCGAAGATGTCCTTCTTCCACTGCGTGGTAGTGTAGATCAGCACGCGCTTCGGTGTTATGCCCGTTACCCGGAGGATCTCGTTCACGTCGGTCATGACGTCCTCGAGGTACTGCTCGGCCTCCTCCGCTGGGGGATCGATGTCCCCCTCTGCCGCGACAGGGTAGGAGGCCTTGGAGACGAAGCCTTCGCCCCCTATGCCTTCCCACATCTCCTCGGCGATGTGCGGGGTGATGGGCGCCATCATGCGGACCCACGCCTGCAGCGCCTTGGCCGCCGTTTCTTTGTTGTCCCCGCCCCGGCGCATGTACCAGCGCAGGTCGGTAAGGGTCTCGAAATACACCTCGTTGGCGAGCTTTCGCAGGTCGAATTCTTCCATGGCCTTCTGGATCGCTGCGGCGCGATTGCTCATCCGCGACAGGAGCCAGCGGTCCACGCTCTTGACCTCCGAGCCGCCCAGTCCCTTCAGCTCCTCGATGGTCCGGAGGACCCTGTCGATCCTGGAGGAATAGTTCACTATATTGCTCTCGTCCCATTCCACGTCGGCGAAGGGGGCAGCGATGTGGGCATAGTAGAGGCGCAGGGTGTCCACGCCGAAACGGCCGGCCGCGTCCGGGATGGGCTCGGCGCCTCCCTTGGACTTGGAGATCTTCCCGAGCTTGCCAGTGACGTACCAGTTGACAAATATGCCCCGGGGCCACAGCTGCTCCGGCAGGACGGCTACGTGGTTCTTCAGGAAGGCGGGGAAGTGCACGGTCATGTGCTCCTTGCCGCCCAGGTTGATGTCCAGGGGGTACCAGTAGTACACGTCCTGCTTGATGCGGTCCAGAAGCTCGGCGCTGACGCCGGTCTTCTTGGACACCTCGGACGCTTCGCCCTTGTTCAGGAGCACGTAGTCGAAGAAGGCCTCGGTCATCTGGTCCGCGGTCAGCTGCCCGCAGTTGTAGTAATGCGCTACAAGGTAGTATACCGGATAAAGAGTGGAATCGGAGATGGCCTCGATGATCCACTTGTCGTCATACGGGAAGCGCGTGCCGAGCCAGTTGCCCTGCCTCACGCAGGCCCTCTCCCTGAACCAGTCCAGCACGCCCTGGACGTTCACGTAGTACTCCTGGGGCAGGATGTGCATGGCGCGGCAGTGGGCCTTGGTGTTCTCCGTGAGGGCGGCATTGGCGTAGTCGATGAACCACTGGTCATCGACCTTCTTTATTACCACGGGGCGCCCGCACCGGCATACCACTTCCTCGGACAGGTCGAAGAACAGCTCGGCCTCGCCGCTCTTGATCATCATCTGCTTGATTAGCTCCTTGGCTTCCTCGACCTTCAGGCCGGAGAACTCCCCGGCGTTCGAGTTCATCTTCCCGGTGTGGAAGCCGTCCTTGTAGATGGCTTTCTTCGCTTCATCCAGCCGGGGGTCGCCGGACCTGGTTATGCCGAGCCTTTCGATCATCTCCACCGCCGGCAGGGGTCCGTACCCCTTGGTCTCGATGATGGGGATCGGTTTGATGGCCTTGACCGTCTCGGGATCGAGGTGGTACTTGGCCAGGGCGGCGTCGTCATCCTGGAGAATCTTCAGGGATATCCAGTCGTCCGGCGCGTCCGACGGGACGCTGGTCACGAGGCCGGTGCCGACCTCGGGCTTGGCGAACGATGCCGGCAGCACCGGTATCTGGCGGTGTATGACGGGAGCCAGGGCCATCTTGCCGATGAGGTCGGCGCCCGCGACGGTGCCGACGATCTCGAGGCCGTCCTTCTGGTACTTCATCTTCTCGAAGGAGGGGCGGCTTATGACCCAGGTCTCATCGCCGCGCCTTATTTTGACATATTCCACGTCAGGATTGATCCAGAAGTTGACCTGACCATACACCGTCTCCGGCCGCAGAGTAGCAGCGACCAGGTAGAAGTCCTCGCACTTGAACTTGAGGAGTGTGTACTCATTGGTCTCGGCGGTCCCGCCTTTGGAGATGTCCGTCTCTGATGCGTCCACCGCTACCGGGCCGCACTCCACGCAGGCCGGGGCATAGTAAGGCTTCTGTATCAGCAGGCCAGCGTCGTGAAGCTTCCGGAATTGCCATTGGATGAATTTGCTGTAGTCGGGATTGATGGTGCTGGTGAACCGGCGCCAGTCAGACAGGAAGCCGAACCTCTTCCAGTACTGGTTCACGTACACCTGGTTGAAGAACTTGACCACTGACACCGGGTCGTCCAGCTCGGAGATCTTCTCCGGCGGGCAGCCGTTCGCCAGCAGGTAGTCGATGGTCTTCTGGTCCCGTTCCCTTATTCTTTTCGCCAGGGAGATGGCCCCATTGCCGGTGGCGTGAGTGCCTACCGGGAAGAGGACATTGTAGCCAGACATCCTCATGTAGCGCCCGATGGCGTCCACATAGGTGTAGCCGCGCATGTGGCCGACGTGCAGGTAGCCTGTCAAACCGGGGTACGCGAAGATGATCATGAACTTCGGTCTGGAGTCCCTCTCGGACTCATTGATCTTCGCGGCATACCACCGCTCCTGCCACTTTGCTTCTATCTGAGCTGTCCATTCAGACATCGGCGCACCTTTTGGCCAGGTATATGCAACTTGTATTAATAGGATATTTGATGGCCCTTTTTGGTGCTAGATTCCCTTGCAATGCCTGCGGGGCGCCGGGCCGCCCGAGTGCGAACAGGTATGTCATATCGCGCGGGAGGAGGCACTTTCGGACACCCCGGGCAAAGCCGTATATACCCAAAACGGGCTCTCTGGCTAGAAAAAAATCTAAGTATCTGCATCGATATGACAAAATAATACGACTGACATATTTTGACATATTTTTAAATACGAGGCATACTATTAGGTAGTTTAGACCTGAGCAAGCAGGAGAGCTACGAATGGACGGAGAAAGGATCTCACTGAGATTGGAAGCCGAGGACCTGGTGCTCCTCGATGAGTTCATCGAGAGACACCCGGAGTACTCCAACCGCTCCCACTTCGCGAGGATCGCTTTCCGCTCGTTCATAGAGAATCTCGAGGGAGGGTCCCAGGAGGTCAGCGTCGCTCCGGTAGCAAAGGACAACGTGATCACCGTGGAGATCCCCCGGATGGCGCACGACACTATCGTCAGCTCGGTACGGGCAGGAATATACAATTCCGCCGAGGAAGCGGTCGTGGAGTGCGTAAGGGAGAAGTACATCGACACCAAGCAGACCCTGGAGGCCATCAAGAAAGCGAAAGTGGAAGCCTTCCAGAGCCAGGTGCAGATGTAACGGGGATAAAGCTCAGCTAGATGGGCAAGTCTGGCAGAAGGGATGGGATGCACGGTTTTATCCACACCGGTCAGCTCGCCTGCTGCACAGGTCGATATGGAGAGGGGACGATACAAATGGAGAGCGAGAAGAACGTTACGAACCTGAACAAGGTGCCTATGGAGCCCAGGATAACCGTGGTGGGGTGCGGCGGCGCTGGCAACAACGTCGTGCACAGCATCTACTGGGCCAACAAGAACGTCGAGACCATCGCGGTGAACACCGACGAGAGCAAGCTCGAGAAGGTTGACGCGCACAAGAAGGTCCTCATCGGCAAGGACGTCACCCACGGCGTGGGCGCCGGCGGGTATCCTGAGGTCGGGGAGCGCTGCGCGAAGAATGCCAGGGCTGCCCTTGAGAGGGTCCTCGACGGCAGCGACATCGTCTTCATCGTCGCCGGAATGGGCGGCGGCACCGGCACCGGGTCCGCTCCTGTGGTGGCAGAGGTCGCCAAGGGGCTTAACGCGGTGACGTTCGCCATCGCCATCAACCCGTTCTCTTACGAGGCTTGCAGGCAGGATGCCGCCAGGGCCGGCATCGGGAAGCTGAAAAGCGTCGCCGGTACCACTGTCGTCCTGGATAACGACAAGCTCCTGCAGATCGCCGGGGACTACACCATGACCGAGAGCTTCTCCATCATGGACATGTCCATAAACAAGATCATCGACTCGGTGTCCTCCCAGATCACCACGGACATCATGTCCCAGTTCAAGGACGAGATGGCCGAGGCCCTTCACGGCGCGGAGTGCCGTGCCGAGGTCATGCCCCGCCCCGCGGTTGCCCCCGTGGCCGAGCTGATCAATGCGGACGCTCCGACCTCTGCGATGCCTTTCGCCGAGGCCATGACCCCCGAGCTGATGTCAAGATAAGCTCTCCAAAACATCTCAGGAAAGGGCGCGGAGGATGACCCTCCCGCCCCCTCCATATTCTATCAGTCCTGTTCTCGGCAATGATATATCATTCCGCTGCCAATCATGGTCCCGTGCGCGTCGGTCTGGTCATCAACCCCATCGCCGGCATGGGCGGAGCGGTGGGCCTGAAAGGAACGGACTCCCCCGCGACCTTGGACGAAGCGAGGCGCAGGGGCGCCTCTCCGATCTCGCAGGAGCGGACCGCCGAAGCACTGCGGGCGGCCGGCGACCTCGAGGGGTACGAGTTCCTCACCGCCGGCGGGGCCATGGGCGAGGATGTCCTCAGGACGTTCGGCGCCGACCCACTGGTGGTATGCCGCCCCGGCCCCGAGACGTATGACGCCGACACCCGCGAGGCGTGCCGGGCGCTGCTGGAGGCGGGCATCGACATCCTGGTGTTCACCGGCGGCGACGGCACCGCCAGGGACGTCATGGACGCCGTTGGGGAGAGCGTCCCGGTCATCGGCATACCCTCCGGCGTCAAGATGCAGTCCGGGGTGTTCGCCAACACCCCCCGCGACGCCGGGGCGCTGCTCAGGCGGTGGAGAATAGAGGACCTTCCCTCCCGCCGCACCGAGGTCATGGACATCGACGAGGAGCAGTTCCGCGGGGGGCGCATCTCCTCGTCCCTGTACGGATACATGCTGCCCCCGAGGAGCCGGCCCTGATGCAGCCGTTCAAGGTCGCCTGGGGCGGGGGCACCGAGGACGAGATGAAGGACGCCCTGGCAGAGTACTTCGTGGGGGAGATGCAGGCCAGCGTGCTGTACATCCTTGGGCCCGGGACCACCATGGAGGCGGTGGGGCGGAAGCTGGGCATCGACAAGACATTGTTGGGCGTGGACGCGGTGTACGACTGGAAGCAGGTGGCCAAGGACGCCGACGAGGCCGCCTTGCTGGCGCTTTTGGATTCCTACCCCGACGCGCGAATCGTGGTGACACCCATCGGGCAGCAGGGCTTCATCTTCGGACGCGGGAACCAGCAGATCTCCCCCGAGGTCATCTGGAAGGCGGGGGTGAAGAACGTGGTGGTGCTGGCTACTCCGCTGAAGATGAGGGAGACCAGGACGCTGAGGGTCGACACCGGCGATATCCTGCTGGACGATGAGCTGCGAGGATACCAGAGGGTCATCGTGGAGTACGGGAAGCAGCTGGTGGCGACGGTCCGCTGACCAGATCGCATCGTTCACAACTTCCGGCCGCAGTATGGACACAGCTTCGAGTCATTGGGTATCTCCCTCTCGCAGGACGGGCAGTTCCTGACAACCTTTATCCTGGCATGAGGCCGAGCCCACAATAATGGCATATGAAGAGGTATGTCGTTCTTGACATAGTAGTAAATTATCATCCCCATGAACGCAAGCGACGCTACCAGAATGCCAGCCATCAGAGGCACAGGGTCCGCGGGGGCCGACTCTGCCATGGCGATATCCCCTGTGAAAACGCGGACCGAAGGGGGCTCCCCCTCGGCATATGCGGTCACCAAGACCTCGGACCTGAAACCGCCACTGCCATCTGCGCTGACCTGTCCGACGAAGAGATGAGATCCCCCCGGGGTGATGACCTGCTCGCCCTGGAATATCGTCACCTTCTCGATCCACCGGTTCTGCCCCTCCATTATCGGATCGAACGGCCAGACGATAGAGTATACGACCTCCGTCACGTGAAGGTCCGCCGTCCCGCCATTGGTGAGGTCCACGGTGCACTGGAACTTGCCCCCAGTGACGCTCGTCGGGCCTATGTCCGCATCGCCGTCCCAATCCGCGGCAGCGCCACCGGCCATATTCGATGCCGATAGCAAGAGGCATACCGCTAAGGCTCCCCAGACAGTGAATCTCACGCGGGATCTCCGTCCATATATGACATGCGGCAAATATAGGTGCCCTAGCTCTTCGCGGACCTTGTGACCTCGTCGAAGCCCATCTCGAACGCTCTTACATTTATATCCCTGGCCTTGGCAGGCACGAGCTGCAGCAGGGAATCGAGCATCCTCTCCGGGGACAGCGGGAAGCCCTTAACCGCGGACATCGCGCCGATGAGCACGGAGTTGGCGGCGATGGCCTTGCCCGCCTCGATCGCCTTGGCGGTAGCGTCGATGGATATCACGTTACCGCTGACGGACCGCATGGCCGCGATGATCTCGTCCACCGGCGGGTAGGCGTCCTGCCCGATGGAAGCGCTGATCGGCACGACCGGGGTAACGTTGGTGATTATGCAGCTGTCCCTGTTCACGGTGCCGAGGTGCCGGTACGTTTCCGCTGGCTCGAACCCCAGCAGCAGATCCGCCCCGCCCGCGGGTATCAGGGGGCTGATGACCCCTTGCCCCATGCGCACCGAGCAGAGGACGCTGCCGCCGCGCTGGGCCATGCCGTGCACCTCCGACATCGCCACCTCGAGGCCCTCGGCCACTGCCGCGCCCCCCAGGACGGCGGACGCCAAGAGCACGCCCTGACCGCCCACGCCCACCAGCTGCACGTTGTACTTCATTGTACCACCCCGATGGCGTTCTTGGGGCACACCTGAGCACAGCCGCCGCACCCGATGCAGGAGGCCGCGTCGACCTTGACGTCGCCGCCCTCCTTGCTCAGGGCGGGGCAGGAGAACTTGGCCACGCAGGTATAGCAGTGCACGCACTTCTCCTGGTCCACTTCATATATGGTGGGAGCGAGCTTTCCTCCCTTCTTCATGGCCAGGGGGCAGGCGCGCTCGGCGATGACGACCGAGGGGCCGTCGAACGCCAATGCTTCCTTCATCGCCTCGGTGGTGGTCCGGAGGTCGTACGGGTCCACCGTCTTGACGTATTGTATGCCGCACGCCCGCACCAGCGGCTCGATGGGAAGGGGCGGGGACTCGATGCCCCCGTAGTCCCTCCCGGTGCCCGGATTGGGCTGGTGGCCGGTCATGGCGGTAGTGCGGTTGTCGAGTATGACCAGCAGGAACTTGTGCTTGTTGTACACAGCATTGATCAGCCCCGGTATGCCGCCATGGAAGAACGTCGAATCGCCGATGAAACCGACCACCTTCTGGTCCGTGACCTCGGAGAACCCGTTAGCCGCACCGACCGACGAGCCCATGCACAGTGTGAGGTCGGCGGTCCGCATCGGCGGCTGGACCCCCAGAGTATAGCACCCTATGTCGGTGGAGTAGATCGCCCCCTCTCTTCCGACGGCTTTCTTGGCCGCATAGAAGGTGGCACGGTGGGGACAGCCAGCGCACAGCACCGGCGGGCGGGACGGGACCTTGAGCGCCGGCATCGGCAGCGGCTCCTTCTCCTTCCGGACCGGCAGGACCGATCTCAGAGCGAGAATGAGATCAGGCGAGTATTCGAACGCGCGGGGCAGATGCCCGGTCCTCTTGCCCAGTATCTCCACGTTGATGCCAGACTGCTGCGCGATCCTGCGCACCTCATCCTCCAGGATGGGCTCTAGCTCTTCCAGGACCACGACCGTCTTCTTGCCGCGCAGGAAGTCCAGCACCATCCTTTCCGGCACCGGATAGGAGAATCCCAGCTTGAGCACGGCCACGCCGTCGAGCCATTCCCTGGCGTAGGTGTAGGCGACGCCGCTGGCGATGACCCCGATGTCGGAGCTGCCGTCCACGAAGTTGAGCGGCGACGCTTCCGCCATCTCCAGCGCCTTTTCCATGCGCTTCAGCTGCTCCACGCGGCCCAGGCGGGCGTTGGCGGGCACCGTCACGAACCGCCGGGGGTCCTTCTCGAACACGCTCTTCCTCTTGCCGAGGGCGGGGGTCCCCAACTCGACGGCCCCCCGGGCGTGGTTCACGCGGGTGGTCGTTCTGAGCAGCACCGGGGTGCCCAGGGCCTCGGAGACGCGGAACGCCTCCATCACCATGTCCTTGCACTCCGCGGGAGTGGACGGCTCCAGCATGGGCACCAGGCCGAGCTTGGCGTAGAAGCGGTTGTCCTGCTCGTTCTGGGAGGAGTGGCAGGACGGATCGTCGGCGGTCATCACCACCATGCCAGCGCGCACTCCGGTGTAGGAGAGGGACATGAAGGCATCGGAGGCGACGTTCAGCCCGACGTGCTTCATGAAGACAAAGGACCTCACCCCCGACACGGCGGCGGCCCCGGCGACCTCCATGGCCACCTTCTCGTTCACGGAGTACTCGAAGTACATGCCGGCGTCCTTGGCGATGTCGTCGAGGACGCCCCCGACCTCGGAGGACGGCGTCCCGGGGTACGTGGCCGCCAGGCCTGCCCCGGCCTCGATGAGGCCTCTTGCTATCGCTTCGTTGCCCAGTAACAGGAGCCTTCCGCCTTCCGCCAATAATTTATCCAACCGGTCCACCTTCCGCACGCGTCGGCCCCCCTCGCAGGGGCGGATCGTTCATCAAGCCGCTTTCTGTTCTTTAATTTTTGCCAGCGAGCGGCGGTCGCACCAGATGTTTTGGGGAAATCGAAAAACCGAGCTCGGCCATGCCCCCATTTGAAGCGCGCGTTCGGGGATAGGGCGCGGAATTTGCGACCGTAAAGGCCGAATATCGAACGCACGAACGGACCTCCTCGGGGCCATCAAGGGCCGGCCTCGAACCGACTGGATGGAACAGATCGCTCTTCTCCGGAGGGGGCAGCTTGCATCCTCCGAGCCCTGCCGTCCGGGCAGCACGATATTCGTAGAGGGCACATGGCCTTCGGGAACACCGAGGGGAAAAACAATAACTATGGCCCGAGCGTATCTTCCCGCGATGGATATCGGCAGCCTGGCCTATAGGACGTTCGCCCATGCCACCGAGGACGAGGCCAAGGTGGAGCAGGCGCTCAAATTCGCTTCCGGCGCGGAGGAGATCAAAAAGAGCAGTACTGTCGGGTATCACGGGAACCCCATCATCGTACTGGAGGCCAGGGTCACCGACGCCAAGGGGATCAAGGCGTTTTTCAGCGGACTGCCCAAGGAAGATGTCAAGGATCTGCTGGACTCCCTTGAGAAGAGGGTCGACGAAGAATCGTTCTTCTTTCTTCGCCTGGACAAGCAGGAAGCGTACCAGGGCAGGCTGAAGCTCGCCGACCACGAGGACGTCATCGCGGTGCGCGGGAAGGTGAAGTCCTATCCGCAGAATAGGGACAACGCCGTCGCGGCCATGAGCAAGTTCCTTCAATCCGTGCTCGACCGCGCGGACCGAATGGACAAGAAGGATTGAAAGGAGCGCTCAGCCTACCGCAGAGATGGTGTAGCTCAGCTCGCAGTCGATCTCTTTCCTCTTGTCATCGTCCCCGTCATACGTCCATGAACCGAAGAAAGGGGCGTTGACGGTGTGGGTCTGCACGGTGGCAGAACCTGGCGCGTAGTCGATGGGGCGATCGGCCGCGTTATTGTCGTCGAAAACGGAGATGGAGAACCGCACGGTCTTGGAATCGTCCGGGAGGTCGATCGTCACCGAGTACGGCCCTGTCAGGTTCTCTTTGTCGGTGAAGACCTGGCTGGTGTAGGTCAAGTCCATGATGCCGTCGTTGTTGGTGTCGACCCTGATGATGAAGTAGGGATCGCCCGCGCCGACGGCATCGGCGGTCCCGTCGCCCTTGTAACCGGTGATGGCGATCCTTATCTTCCCGTTGCCCCGGTCGTAGAAGTCGGCGTTGTCGCCTATTCCGTCCGAATCCGAGTCGGCCCACTCGCTGGGATCGTTCGGGAACTTGTCAGGGTTGTTGCCGGAGGGATTGTCGCCGTAGCCGTCCCCGTCCCGGTCGAACTGCTGAGTGCGGTCATACGGAAAGACGTCCTTGGCGTCGGCGTACCCATCCCCGTCCGCGTCGGGGGAGGCCGATATGTTCTGCCTCGACGGGTCCGCGGACAGGATGAGGGCAAGCGTGATGGCAGTAATGCACACTATGACCAGCACAGAGGTCGGGATGATATTTCCCCCCGACCGGCTGGAGGATGGTACTGACCGAGGCTTGTTCCCGCTGCTCATTCGGTTGTATTTGGCAGGTTTAATTATTAAATATTATCTTCATAGATATTGGATTAACGGGCATGAGCCTCACCATCCAAAGGCGCGCGGGGCCGGGATCATACCTTGGCCTTGATTATGTCGACAGCACCGTCGATGGCCCCCACGATCTTGTTCAGCCGGTCCGGGGTCATGGGCACCTGGCGGAACTCCAGGCGGGAGTTCATGTGCGGCCCTGCGGTCTCCTGGAAGTAGTACTGCTGCAGCTGCCTGGCGAACCTGATCTTGTCGGCCCGGTCCACCTTCACGAAAGATGGGTACCCATCCTGCCGGCTCTCCATGACGAAGCTCTCCTTTTGGTTCATGTGGCCCCAGAACACCAGTATGGTCACGGGCCCGCTGGCGGTCTTCAGGCAGATGTTGAAACCTACCTTGTTGTCCACGAACTCTATGTCGCCGCGCTTCGCCCTCCACGCGTCCAGCGTGTCGAGCAGCTTCCGGCCGTTTTCGTCGAGACTGTTCCTGGCGTGTTCATAGGTCATGGCATCAACCCCAATTTTTGCCGGCTACGGGTGCGGCGGCCCTGTTCACTGGTCGGTCCTGATGAGCGGGCGTTCAGAACGGCAAGCGATTTGGGGAACGCCTTGCCTACGAAAACAAATACTCTGTATTTATACCGAATCCGTGGATTCATATCCAGAAAGTGAAGCCCGAACCCCCCGAGAACGATGAGAGCGGCCGTTCTCGTTCGAGCTGTTCGAGATCGCGGACGGCGAGATTGGCGGCGCCATAAGGATCGCCGACGGTGCTGGCAACACTGTCATCGGCGAACTGCGCTTCACCATCGACGCTGAGGGCACTGGGCCGTGTTTAGAACCTCCTTATTGAACCCCTACCTGCTGACGGCCCTGTGGTCCTCGCCGGGATGGCCGTTCTGGGCGCCTTTCCGATCGTGAGGCGCGGTAGGTCCACCCTGCTCGGCTGAGGGGTGCGGTGGCAACCCTCAAATACCATTCGGGTTTATCGCCTGGCAACGCAGGGGTAGCCAAGCTTGGCCAACGGCGCAGGACTTAGGATCCTGTCCTTAGTGGTCCGTGCGTTCAAATCGCACCCCCTGCACCATCTGGCCCTCACGCCATTTTGATGCACTAGGGCAAAATTTGTCCTACAGTAAGGACAGGATACGCAGGACAAGTCCCTCCACACACATGGAGACTGGACAATGAAAGAGCAAGTAGATTTTGGCCTACTTTTAGGACAGGACATATTAAGCGCAGGATACAGCCAGCAAGAACCGTCGAAGAACTACGATGTGAAGTTCGCTACTTGGCTCATGGTAGACAAGGAGATATGTGAGAGAGATGCCCGATACGCTGCCTATCGCATCGGCAAGGTGATGCGAGAGTATGGGGCGTTCTTCATCCTCGTGTTCATCCTATCCCTCCCGTTCCTGGCAGTAGGAGCCATGTCCGACCTGGCCCTTCCCCTGGGCCTGCCCATCGCCGCGCTGATGTTTCCCTGCCCCCTCATCGCAGCATCCATCCTCGTTTACCGTGAAGAGGGACGTGACGGCGTAAAGCGCCTGCTCAAGAGGGTCTTCGATCACAAGAGGATCAGGAAGAAGGCCTGGTACGCAGCTATTTTCTTCCTGCTGCCGGCGATATACCTCCTGTCGTACGCCATAATGTACCTGATGGGGACGCCGCTCCCCAATCCTCTTTCACCCGTGCTGCTGCCTCTCCTGTTCATCATCTTCTTCATCGCCGCAGCATGCGAGGAGGCGGGGTGGACCGGCTACGCCACTGATCCCTTGCAGGCAAAGTGGACCGCTCTGGGGGCCGGCATCATCATAGGTATCATCTGGGCGGCGTGGCACGTCATCCCGGACATCCAGGCCGGCCAGGCATGGGACTACATCCTCTGGGAACGGTGCAACACGGTGTTCCTGCGCGTGCTCATGGTGTGGATCTACAATAATGCCGGCCGCAGCGTGTTCTCCGTGGTCGTCGTCCACGCCATGATCAACGTCAGCTTCTTCACTCTGTTCCCCAAGGCGGGCTACTACGCCCCGGCCGTCACCGCCATGCTTGTAGCGGCCGTGGCGGTGCTGGCGGCATCCTTATGGGGGCCGAGGACGCTGGCAAAGTACAGGTTCGGAAGGAAATGAGCCCGGGAGAAGTGATGCTGATATCCACCACCCATTTCGGCATGGCCTCGCCGTGTTCTTGGTAGGCTGCCATTATATCCCCCGCGGTCCTGGGCCCGACCCCCTGGCCCTGGCGTTCCATCAGCATGCCAAATGAGCCGCTGGATTGTTCCTTTATTTCTTGATAATTAGAAAATTCAACATTAATATTATTATCTCATTTAAGTTTAAAGTTCAGAGGTAACAACATGGCCGATTTGGGTGCTCAGTTGGAAGGATTATTGGACGACATAGTGAATGCGGTACCATCCATCCTGGCGGCGATCGTAGTTCTCGCCCTGGGCGTTCTCGCGGGGATCCTCGTGGGGAACCTTGTCAACTGGGTGGTCAGAAAGACCAGCTTTGACAGGACCGTCGACGAGACCGCGGTCGGGAAGTCCCTCAGGAACGCGGGAACGAATCCGTCGAAATTGATAGGTACTGTCGTAAAGGCCATAATCATCGTGCTAGCCGTTATCTATGCCATACAGCTGCTGTCGTTCGGCGGCGTGTTCGGCACATACCTGAACGACATTGCGACCTACCTGCCCTGGCTGCTTGCCGGCATCCTGATCCTGATCCTCGGCGCCATACTAGCGGACTTCCTGGCCTCGTTCATCGGCAAGATCATCAGGCCGATGTTCTCCGCCGAGAAGTGCGGGGTCGCCGATGGGCTGAAGAACATGCTGTTCATCGGCCTGCTGGCGTTCGTGCTGATGCTGGCCCTCGACACCATGCGCCTGCCCGGGGACTTCATCTACCCCCTGATACTCGCATTTGTCATCATCGGTGTGGGCATTTCCCTGACCGACGCCTTGATAAAGTCCATAATGGCCGACCACCCTGAGTTCGCGGAGGTCGCTGGTTACGCGAAGTTCGTCCTGTACGCGATCTTCCTGATCGTCGGCACCGGCGCCCTCTTCGCATCCTTCCCCGGCGTTACCGGGATTATCGCCAACATCTCCTGGGCCTTTGCCATCGCGCTCGCCATCATGCTGATCCCGATCGCGTACGCCATGGCCAAGAAGCTGGCGAAGCAGTTCAACTAAGCCTAACGGCTTATTCTTTCCTTTTTTTCTCTTTTTCAATTATTGGTGAGGCCAAGCCATCGAGGCATAGGCGGTCACGGCGGCCATGTAACGAGCTCGAACGCGTATAGGTAGATCGGCCGTGCCCCACCACTCAAGGGACGCTTATCTGCGCTTTCCTGCGGCCTACGGTCGTTCCGGGCTCTTCCCAGGAAGTGAGGCGCATTCTCCCGCCCCGATCCCCGGAGCGCCGGCCGTGCCGGGAAAGCGTATCGTCCTTCTTAGCTCCCTCTTGCGGCGGCGCATCATCATCGAGGCGTACCAGTACGCGAATCGATCCCTCCCCGCCGGGATGAGGCCTTCGAGGTCCGTGTCGATCAGTTCCCTCACGATCTCCCCGGCGCTCAAGGCATCCCAGGCGCCGCACAGTTTATCGAAGCTTCGTTGTCCTTCTTCCAGCAGGTCGCCGAGGTACCGGCGCGACAGCGTGTCGAAGAAGCGCTTCGCATCCTCTGCGGGGCGGAGGCTCAAGGCCGCTCCGGCCAGATAGCCGCATATCGAGCTGATTATGAACCCCTCTACGAACGGCTTAAGGTTGTGGTTGGCGGCGTCGCCGACCATGATGGCGCCGCTCAGCTCCTTTCTCATCCTGGATCCGAACAGCGGCGCGCATCCTGACTTGTCGGCAACCACCTCGGATCGCTTCAGAATGCCCTTCACCTCCGGCTCCTCGCAGAACTCCTCGAACCGCCGCTCCAGCTCGTCCCGGTCGACCAGACCGCCCAGGCCGATATTCGCACTCCTCTTCCCTCGGGGAAAGATGTACCCGTAACCCTTCTCGCAGTAGTCACCGATGAACATCGTGCTTCTGCGGGGGTCCGGGACCTCGCCCCCGCGTACCTCGTACGACCTGACGTACGCAACGGACCGCTTCTTGTCCTGAGGGTCGAGGAACACCGAGTCGGCCCCGTCAGCGATGATCAGCCGCCCGTACGGGACCTCTCGCCCGTCCGAAAGATGCAGAGAGGCGTCATCGAAGTCCGACACTTCACCCGTGATCCGGCGGGCCCCCAACCCCATCGCGGAATTGTACAGGCAGGAGTCGAGCTCGGCCCTGTCGATCATATTGGTCGACCACATCCTCCCGTCGACCTTCCTCTCCTCCCCGTCGAACCTGAAGATGGTGCCCTCGGTCCTCCACACCGTCAGGCGGTCCGGGAGGTCAACGATGCTCATCTCCCCCAGAAGGGGGGTATAGCCCTCCGCGCACTGCACCGGCCTGCCGATGACCTCGCGCCTGTCCACGATGATCGCCCTCGCCCCGTGGACCGAGCAGGCGATGGCCGCGGACGCGCCGGCCGGCCCCCCGCCGACTATAACAGTCTCCACACCGCCCGGCATACTCCCCCCGCCCGCCTCATCCTCGCCTTCCACCCCACGTTCGGACCGAACGAGGTGGTGTTGTCCATCAGGCCGATCACGGCGTCCCAATCCTGGGGCTCGAACCGGTCGAGGCACCTCCGCACCAGCCTGGACTTCCATGCTTCTCTGCTAGGCTTCTTCGCTATCAGATCGTAGTTGTAATCCTTCGCTATCGACTCCGCGGCGTGGTGCCCCGACAAAATCGCGCTCCTGGTGCCGTATCCGAACCCATAATCGTTCATCGCCCCGGCATCCCCCGCCAGCAGGACGTTCTCCAGGATGCACCTCTTGCCCCAGGGAGAAGTATGCGCGTGCCCGTAGGTAAGGGCGGCCCCCGGTATGCCCCGCGATGCCAAGTACTCATGCGTATCGCGGAACAGCCGGTCGGGGTCCCCGCCCACGGTGACGTTGTAGATGGAAGTCCTCCCCCCTGAAGTGACCTCATACAGGTAGCCGCCGGGCGACCTTCGCGGGTCCAGGTACACCGTCACCCGGTCCGGCACCCCCTCGCTGTCGAATATGGTGCCGGCGCCGTGCATGGTCCTCATCACCTTGGGGGCGAGGCAGAACTTTTCCAGCGTCGGCACCGTCTCGCCGCCGGCCCAGATGAGCCAGTCGAACGATACGTCCAAGTCGCCGCCGTTCAGCTGCCGGACCGCTCCTCCGGAGACCTCCACGCTGTGCACCCTCTGTCGGAACATTATCTCCCCGCCTGCGTCCAGGAAGCGTTCCTTCAGCACTTCGCACAGGGAGTCGGGCATGCCCCCCCTTCTGATGATGAGGTCCGGCGTATTGGATGATTCGAGGTACATGAACTCAGAGGGGGAGACCCACATGGTACGGTATGACAGCGACTCATACGGGATCTTCATCCTGTCGACGAGCCTCAGGATCCCGTTCGACGGGGTGGCCTCGAACCGAGGCGGGGACGGGTCCACCGTGGCCCCCTGCTCAAGGATTATGGTCCGGTACCCATGCTTCAGGGCGTGAACGCCGGCCACCATTCCGGATGGGCCGCTGCCCACTATAGCGATGTCGTGGTGCGTCATGAAGCCGCCTCCCGGGAGCCTTAAGCGATCATCCCGTCAGTATAGACGGTTCCCATTAGCTAATCAAAATATCGAAAGGGGAAAAAGGCCGGCCGGGGCCGGGCGTTGCGCGGACCTCACAGCAGCCGCTTTCCCGCATCCCCGCCGGACTTGCAGTTGTAGACCTCGGTGACCTTGAGGGCCAGGAGGGCCTTGCAAACCAGGTCGGCGCGGCGGGCCTTGACCATCTCTTTCATCTTCTCGAAGTCCGCGCCGGACTCCAGCACGGTGACGTCAGCCTTTATCTTCAGGCAGCCCTTGGTGTCAGGACCCCATGCGTACAAGCACGCTCGGGGGTTCTCCTTGAGATTCGCCACTGTTGCGTTCATGAACTGATTGCCGATCCAAATGGTCTGGGGATCCATCAGAAAGACGGAGCCGACGGGGACCACGTTGGGGTCCCCGGCCTTCGACGCGGTGGCCAGGGGATAGTACTTCGCTGCCTTGAACAGCTCCTCAAACTCGGGGGTGAGCGCTACCATAAGTGGGACATGGCCGTCCGGCATATTTATCCGCTCCCCGCGAGGTGCCCGCCCGAGGCCGATGGACTGACAAGGGGCCAGAGGAGCTTACTTCCTCTCCCTTTCCACCATCCCCATCATCACCATGCCCGCCAGCAGGACCCTGCGGTCGAGCTGGGGCGGCATCCTGCAGCAGTCCACTTCCCAGGTGTCGCCGACGATCTTGAACTGTTGCTTGATCTGTCCGACCTCCTGGCCGTAGAACTCCACCTTCACCTGTTCCGGTACGAGGTTTCCCAGTGGTATGTACTTCCTCGCCAGGCCCCTCCCGGACATCTCCACGATCCTGCCGATCTGCTGGCCGGCGGGGTCAAGGATCTGCCACTCGTCCGCCCCGATGCCGGACATGACGCTTCTCCTGACCTTGCCTACCACGGCATTGGTGAATGAATCTATGACCGAATAGGTCCCCCAGACGTCCATGATCTGCTCCTGCTTGATCCTGAACAGTTCGGTGGCCATGCTTTCGTCGGAATAGATGCGGATGTCCTCTTTCATCCTCAGCATCTTCTGCTTGGCGTACCCCAGGCATTTGCCGTTGGCGTCCTCGATCCAGTATTGGGATGCCACTGCCAGCACTTTCTTCCTGGTGCGATAGTAGTTCTGATACCATATGCTCGTTTCTGCTGCGGCCATGATGGTCCCTCTTCCAGAGTATGCGCATCAGCACATAAAAATGTGAAGTATCAAATGAAAAGTGAAAATCATGATGCGGACGCGTGGCGTTGCGGCCGGATCTGATCGAGCCTGCGATGCCCCTTCCGGGACCGTCAGACCAGCGCGCCTAACAGGGCGAGAGCGATGGGGGCCGGAACATCGACGATGAATGGACCAAAGGCGGTGGCGTCATGGGGCCGACCCCCATTCCCACCGTTTCGATCCGCATAGTCGGGCTTTTTAGGTGTTATGAGCGCCGAGGACCGCGAGAGTGCCCATTATGATGATGGGAGTAAGAATGATCACTAGGACCAGCAGGACGTTCTTCCTTTCCATGGGAGGGAGGGATGACGAGAATCCGATATAAAGCTTGTTGAACGTTCGGGGGTCTCGGCTCAGCGGTACGCGGGCAGCGTTGAACCCATCCCCGCTCTAGATGCGGAGAAGGCCCCTCGGGGCCGCTTGGGTCGAGGGAGAAAGCCGCCGATGTCTTGAGGCCAGCAAGTCCTAGTGCAAAAAGCATTCGTCTAATAGTGGTTATTTTATACCAGAATATGAATTGGAGAACCATACACATGTCTAGGCTTGGCCAAGGTGTGTGGAACCAAAAATAGGTAATTCGAATGAACGACAGAAGAGGCGGATACAGGCGCGACGAGCCCCGTGAGATGCATAATGCCAAGTGCTCCGACTGTGGAGCGGAGACCCAGGTTCCTTTCAAGCCGACTGAGGGAAGGCCGGTCTACTGCAGGGAGTGCTACCAGAAGCACAAGCCGGCACGCAGCGAGAGGCGGTTCTAAACCGACCACCTTTCCTTAATTTCTTCCCTCTTTTTCTCATAATCGGTTTTTCATGACTATTCTCGCTGGAGCGGCCTCTCACCATCCAGCTACGCGTTGCGCAAGTCTATTATAGGCGTGAACCCGGTCCGATCGCCGATATACAGGGTGCAGCCATGTCCAAGCTCGAAGAAGCGGCCCATGTGGCCATGCAGGACGTGCTCGGCCTCCGGCAGGGCGAAGAGGTATTGATTCTGACCAACTTCGAGGGCGACGCCTTCGACATCTCCAAGGCGCTGTACGATGAAACGAAGAAGCTCGGCGGAAAGCCGGTCATGATGGTCCAGGAGCCCAAGACCATCCTCCAGTTCGCGGAGAACGCCGTGCTGGCGGCCATCAAGGCCAATCCGGACATATTCATCTCCGTCCCCTTCTACAAGACCGGGAAGGACCCCTATGGCCAGAAGATCGGATATGTGGGCCGCGACGGCAAGAGGTACGATCACATCCACTACAAGCTGATGACCGGGGATCGCCGGATCAGGAGCGTGTGGTCGCCCTCGGTCACCAGGGACACCTTCGAGCGCGCGGTGACCGTGGACTATAATAAGATGCGCGCCAACGCCGCCAGGCTGAAAGCGGCCATGAAGGGTGGGAAGGAGGTCCACGTGACCGCGCCCGGCGGGACGGACGTGACGATCTCCATCGGGGGGAGGGAGCCCTTCGCCGACGACGGGGACTTTCGCTTCCCCGGCACTGGAGGCAACCTTCCGGCCGGGGAGGTGTACGTTTCCCCCGTAGTAGCATCCACCAGGGGGGTCATCTGCTACGACGGCACTCTGGACCTGATGACCCGATGCGTCCAGCCGAAGACCCCGGTGAGGGTGGAGTTCAAGGACGGGTACGTGTCCTCCGTCACCGGCGGAGAGGAGGCGGATTGGCTGCTCGAGGTCATCGGGAAGGGCGAGCAGAAGGCCCGCGAGGCCGGCCTCAAGGTGGAGGAGAGGAACGCCCGCCACCTTGGCGAGCTCGGCATCGGGCTCAACTACAACGCCAGGATGATCAACAACATGCTGGAGGACGAGAAGGTCGGGAAGACCTGCCACTTCGCCATCGGCATGAATTACGACAGCGACGCTCCCGCGCTCATACACCAGGACTGCCTGGTGAAGAACCCCTCGATATGGGTGGACGGGCGGCAGATCCTGAATGACGGGGACATCATCGTGTAAGGCCTCGTCAGGAGGAGGTGCCGAAGCGCATCCAGTCGCATAATGAAAACCTCCGTAATTCCGGTGGTTTTTCCCATATTCTTTTATAGTAGTGTAAACAGATTATGGGTTTCGAGGTGTGAGATGAGCAACATAAATCCCATCATAACTTACGAGGACCTGTCCAAGGCCGTCCAGAACAAGATGGAGGTGACCGAGGACATATCCAATGACATCGCGTTCAGGGTCCTGAGCTACTTCGGTTTCAAGGACGAGATCATAGACAACGTCCTCGACCAGGACGACCGCAGGATGTTCTACTTCCTGCAGGATGTCCAGATGCTCCAGACCCGCTGGGAGGAAGCCGTCCTCCCCAACGGCAGGACCTGGAGGGTGTTCTACTGGATGCTGAACACCGACAACATCCTGAGGGCCGCCGCTCCCCGCAAAGGGGAAGAAGAGCAGATCGAGCTGGGCCTCTACGACTCTCTGCCCGAGGACGTGTGGTCCAGGTCCGCGGCCTGAGCGGGCCGAAACCATTTCAAAAACAATTTCAACCCTGCCCTTTCTAACCGATGTGGTTTTTTATAGTGCGCTCAATAATACCGTTCTGATAAGATGGCTGGTAAGAAGATTCTGATCATTGTGATGGACGGGCTCGGGGACCGCGCGGTCAAGGAGCTGGGCTACAAGACCCCCTTGCAGGCGGCCAAGAAGCCTAATCTGGACTGGTTCGCCCAGAACGGGTCCACCGGGGCCATGGACGTCATCGGCCCGGGGGTCCGGCCGGGCTCCGACACTTCTCACCTGGCCATTCTCGGCTACGATCCCTATGAGGTCTACACCGGCCGCGGGCCGTTCGAGGCGGCCGGGGTCGGGCTTATCGGCAAGAAGGGCGACGTGGCCTTCCGCTGCAACTTCGCCACCGTCGACGATGACTTCAATGTCCTGGACCGCCGGGCCGGCCGCATCAAGGAGCCGGACACCTCCGAGCTGGTGAAGGCGCTGGAGGGGCTGGAGATCAACGGCATCAGGGCCATAGTGAAGGATGCCACGGAGCACCGGGCGGTCCTGCTGCTGAGAGGCGATGGCCTTGATGCCCACGTCACCGATGCCGATCCCCACGAGGTCGCCAGGGTCCACGTGTCCAGGCCCCTGGTGCCCGAGGCGAAGAGGACCGCCGACGCCGTTAATGAGTTCGTAAAACGCTCGTATGAGCTGCTAAAGGATCACCCCGTCAACGTTCGCCGCAAGAAAGAGGGGAAGCCGCCGGCCAACATCCTGCTGCCCCGGGGCGCGGGGCCGTTCCCCGACATCGTCCCCTTCGAGGAGCGCTGGGGCCTCACCGCTTCCTGCGTGGCTGGGGTATCGCTCATCAAGGGCATCTGCAAGATGTGCGGCCTGGAAGTAGTGGAGCCGTCCGGCGGAACGGGCGGGTTGGACACGAATATGGAGGCAAAGGCCCGGGTCGCGCTGAGGGAGCTGGAGAAGAAGGACTTCGTGCTCATGAACGTGAAGGCCACCGACGTGGCGTCGCACGACGGCGACGCCCGGACGAAGGTGGAGGTCATCGAGCGCCTTGACAAGATGGCCAAGGTGATCAGGGAAGGCATCCCGCCGGGCACCGTGGTCGTGCTGACCGCTGACCACTGCACTCCCGTGGAGAGGGGCGACCACTCCGGCGACCCGGTGCCGCTGTGCATCTACTCCGACAGCACCGTCAAGGACGGCAGCAAAGGGTATGATGAGGCGGCCTGCTACGTCGGCGGGCTGGGAAGGATCAGGGGCAAGGACCTCATGCCCATCCTCATCGACAAGACCGACCGCTCCGAGAAGTTCGGGGCCTGAACTACGCGAACCAGGCCCTCAGCCGAAAGGTCACCTTGCCCCAGGGCATATCCACATCGGCCATAGAGCAATAGACATCGCTGCCGCCGGGAAGGCTCGCCGGCGACGTGGTCATGGACCTCTCGCCGCACCACGCCTCCCATCGGAACTCCATCCCCGGGATCAGCGTGGGCAGGGCCTCCGACGCCATGTCCAGGGAGCTTTGGGAGGTCCCGTACATTACCTCGGTCGCAGCCATCTCCATGACCGTGAGGTTGTTGCCCGTGCTGCTGGACAGGGTCGAGCGAAGCAGCACCTGGTGGGCCGCTTCCACCCGTTCCATCACTGCCGGGTCCTGAGGGGCGTCCACGGCGGAGAAAACCCCCAGCAACGCGACGGAGACCACCGAAGCCACTGCCAGGAACATCACGGCATCGAACATCGCCGCCATCCCGCGGCGGTCCCGCCTCATCGCCACACCCATACGGTGAGGGACGCCGCGCGCACGTCCCCCATGGAATGCCGGACGTTCACCGGCTCGCTCAGGGAAGCGCGCTCCTTCATCCCCTCCGGCCCGCCGTTCTGGTACAGTATCTCGGTGGCGCCGTTGACCTCTGTGATCATTATCCTCACTCCCAACGAAGGTTCTGACGAAATGGCGCCATGGGGCAGGCGGACGATGTCGGACCGTTCCGCCACGCGGTCCCCGTCAAAGAGGGAAGGGGATGACAGCAGTCCATCCATGATCTCCCTGGCCTCGGCGTCGAGATCGTCACCGGAGGACGCGCCGCCGAAGGACAGGAAAGTGAACGACAGCGTGAGGAGAACCACTCCCAGCGTCACCACCATGAGAGACAGGATAGCCTCGTAGAACCCTCCCATGCCCCCAGTGTCGCCTGGCAGCCTCTTACGCCGAACGCCCGATACAGCTCCGCGCATCGATATCCCGGACGAAGAGAACGTTAAGGCGTTATGCCGGGTTCGGCTACAGTTAGCTTATTCCACCCCGCGGAGGTAATGGCCGGCGGTGATGCTCCCGCGCCTCCTGATGCGGTCCTTGGCCCGGGGGTCCCTCTCCCGGAAGGCCTTGGCCACTAGAGAGCACAGCTCGGTCGGCCGCCCCCGGAGGTCGATGCCGTACGAATCGATGCCCATGGAGTCCATCTCCTCCATGAAGTCCAGCAGGAACAGGTCGGAAGAGTTCATGATGTGCGCGTACCCGCAGCGGTCCCGGGACACCGGGAACCTCTTTCCCCTCTCGTCGATGAGCGTCCCCTCGTTCAGCGAGGGGTCCCTGGTCACCATGAGCTCGATGCGTCCGAACACCAGCGCCTCCAGGCGGCCCCGGTAGTGAGAGCAAAGCTCCCTCATCTCCTCCCTGGACAGCTCCACCGACAGCGTGTACTGGTACAGGTCCGGCATCGCCAGGGAGTTGAAGAGGTTCATGAAGTATGAGCCGTACAGACGGCGGTCCTTGTAATTCTGGTACTGGCCTACCGAGTTCACCATGATCGAGCTCGCCTCCGCCTCGGGCACTTCCGGCGTCACCCGCGGCATCATGAGCACGCACTCGACCTTCGAGGCATCGCATCTGGACAGCGCGCCCTCGAACTCGGGGCCGTCGTAGTACACCCGGTCGGCGTAGCGGAGCACCGCGTCCAGGGTCTTGAGCGATGACACATAGAATGACAGCTCCTCCCTTCTCCTCCCCCTGCTCACCCTGGGCAGATCGAACGGCAAGGAACGGCGCTGGGCCTGACAGGTCGGGAACTCCACGGACGACAGCGTTCTCTCGATCCCCGGGAACTCCCGGTCCTTGGTCTTGTAAACAGAGTACTCCCCTATCTCCAAGCGGAATGGGGACTTCACCACGGTGGTGCCGTTCGCCTTCTGGGGGTCCTTGACCTCGAAGCCCCCCACCTTCTCGGCGCCGCGGTAGAAGGTGATGCCGTCGCCTGCCTCCAGCAGGGCCGAGCGAATGGTGACCTCCTTCCCTCGGACGGTAGCTTTGCCAAGAGACAGCCCCCTCGACTCGGCGTAGTCGCGCTGCATGACATCATTGGTCATCAGGTAGCCAGGAGAGAAGCCCCGGTTGAACGCCACCTCCAGCATCTCCCTCTCCCGTGGGGTGATCAGTTCCTCCTCGCCCCGCGCCGCCCGCTCCACCGCGCTCTTGTAGGTCCTGGTGGCCAGGTACACGTATGCGGGAGAGCGCAGCCGCCCCTCGATCTTGATCGCGTCCACGCCCATCTCCATCAGGCGGGGGAGGGCCTGCACCGAGAACAGGTCGGCAGTGGAGAGCATGTATCCCTGCTCCCTTCCGAGGGCGTACCGCTTCCGGCAGGGCTGGGCGCACATGCCCCGGTTCCCCGACCGCCCGCCCAGGATGGACGAGAACAGGCACTGGCCGGAGAAGCAGTAGCACAGCGCCCCGTGAATGAACACCTCTATGCCTATGTCCGAGGCCTTTCTCACCCTCTCGACCTCATCCAGGCTGAGCTCCCTCGACAATATGGCCCGCTCCAGGCCGTTCTCCTTCGCCCACCGCGCGTCGTCGGGAGAATGTATCCCCATCTGCGTGGAGCCGTGAACGGGGATCTTGAAGCTGTCCCTGATCATGCGCAGCAACCCGCGGTCCTGCACGATGACCGCATCCGTCTCTATGGAGTTGAGAAGGTCGAGATAAGAGAACGCCTGGCCCAGCTCGCGGTCCTTCACCAGAGTGTTGACGGTGACGTAGACCTTGGCGTTCCTGGAATGGGCGAGCTTTATCGCGCACTTCAACTCAGCGTCCGAGAAATTGGGGGCGAATTTTCTGGCCCCGAAGGTCTTGCCGCCGAGGTACACCGCGTCGGCCCCTCCCTCCAATGCGGCCTTGAACGCGTCCTTTGAACCGGCTGGTGACAGGACCTCCATGAGGAGGGCCTATGTCAGCTCCCCGATTTAAGTGATGCGAGGCGCAGCCGGAACGCTGCCCCCGACGTAGCTTGAATGTAGCCTCAAGTAAGACTACCTCGGCCGCCGGTCCAACGGGCAGATGAAGCTTGACCTCGGACTGTTCAGAAAACGCACCGCCGCTCCTGTCGGGAGGCCCTCGGCCAGACGGAGCTGCGAGAGCCGCAAGAGCAACGGGACCCTGGTGGTGAACTGCAAGGGCTGCCCCCATGAGCAAAGTTTGGAGAGCACTGCCTGCTTCAAGGGCGTGCTCAAGGCCCTTTCCAATGAGACGGGGGTGCGGGAGATACTACTGTCCCGGGACTGGGAGATCGTGTACGACCGGGACTGCGTGGTGGTGATGGAGAGCCTGGCCGAGGTGACCAAATTCTGCTCCGGGATCTCATTCTACCAGGCCTTCGAGGACTGCGCGTCCTGTCCGTCGAACCCCCGCACCATCGTGAGCAGGGTGCTGGAGATGCTTCCCCAATCCTACGTCCCCGCCGCAGCGTCGTCGCTGAGGATAGGAACGCACGGCACGGCATGCGAGCAGTGCGTGAGGTCCCTGCGCTTGAACCTGGTGCACATCGAGCAGCTGCTGAGCGAGGCGGAGAGGAAGGTTGCCAGGACCGCGTTCAGGGTGGTGTCGAACGATGTCATCCAATAAGGTGGTGCTGCGCTCGGCGAGACCGCGCCTGGGAGCGGACGGCGGCCAGATGAGCAAGGGGCTGGTCCACCTGCTCAATGAGCGAGCGAGGAAGCGGCCGTGCTTCTCGGGGTGCTGGACATCGCCGTGCCCTCCTTCCCGCTCGGTCGAGCTGGAGAGGTACGAGGTCATCGGCAGCAAGGTATCGATCATCTCGGTGGACGACGGGGCCAGGCACCTGTACCACGTCACCCCGTGGGAGTACCTCCTGCCGGACAGCTGGATCTCCCTGCTGGGGAAGGTGATAGAAAAGGTGTCGCTCTGTCCCCCCGAGGACATCGGTGCCCAGTACACCGACCTTAGAGGGCATGTGACCAGGACCGCGGCCAGGCTGCTACGCGCCGTCGCTACCGCCGACCAGGTGGACCTGGGCCGGGACATCGGGGAGAGGGAGGACAACATATCCCGGCTCTCCGAGGCGGTGTCAAGATACACTGTCGGCCTGGGAGTGTTCGAAGTGCTCCTGAGCGATGACCGCATCGAGGATGTGTTCGTCGATGCCCCTTCATGGGAGAACCCTGTGCATGTCACCGTCAACGGGGTCAGCGGCTTCAATACGGTATGCCGGTGCGGGACCAACATCACCGCGTCCGGGGAGGAAGTGGAAAGGATGGCCTCGAGATTCAAGCAGTACAGCGGCAGGCCGTTCTCGGAAGCGTTCCCGGTGATGGAGACCGATGTCCACGGGTACGACACCAGGGCCACCGTGATCGGTCCGCCTCTCTCGCCCAGCGGGACGGCCGTGGCGCTGAGGAGGCATTCCCGGACCCCCTGGACCCTGCTCAAGCTTGCCTACAGCGGGGCTATCGACACCTACACCGCCGCCCTGCTGTCGTTCCTGATCGACGGCAAGAGCACCATGCTCATCAGCGGCGCCAGGGGAGCGGGCAAGTCTTCCCTTCTTTCCGCGGTCATGTTCGAGTTCCCGGTCTCCCAGCGCATCCTCACCATCGAGGATACCCTAGAACTCCCGGTAAAGCAGATGCAGCAGCTGGGGTACAAGGTCCAATCGCTGTTCGTGGAGAGGAGGATGGAGCAGAACGCCGAGGAGAGCACCGACGGCGCCCTAAGGGTGTCCTTGAGGCTGGGGGAGTCGGCCATCGTGCTGGGGGAGGTGCGGGGCAAGGAAGCGCAGACCCTGTACCAGAGCATGCGCGCCGGCAAGGCGGGATCCTCCGTCCTGGGCACCATTCATGGGGATTCGGCCCGCTCGGTGTACGAGAGGGTCGTTCACGACATGGGCATCGCCAAGGAAGCGTTCATGGCCACCGACGTGGTCGTGACCATGGGCCTGTCCCGCCCGGGCGGCTCCTCCCGCCAGGTCCGCAGGCTCATCGAACTCGCCGAGGTATCCCGGGAGCGCGGCCCGGGGGAGTTCAACCAGCTGGTCCGCCTGGACCCCGCCTCCGGCGGCTTTGCCATCGATCCCGAGGTGCGCTCGGAAACGATAGAGCGGATCGCCGGGTCCTGGAACATGTCCTACGACGAGGCGCTCCTTAACATCGAGGCCCGGTCGGCCATGAGGGACATCCTTCTGGCCGCGGCGAGCCGAGGGGGCAGGGAGTACCTGGAGCCCGCCTGGGTGTGCCGGTGCAACGAGCATTTCTGGCACTGGATGGACGAAGGGGACGGCGACTACGACGGGCTGGTGAACGACTTCAGGCGGCTGGTGGAAAGGAGGTGCGGGCATGAGCTGGACTGAGGCTGCCTTCCTTCGTTCCCTTTCGTTCCTGCCGAAGGTCCGGGCCCCCTCCTGGTACGCCGGTTCCATGAAGGTCAAGCGCACCTCCCTGGGAGAGGAATGGATGCGCCGCCACGAGGTCCATCATGATGCGGTGCTGAGGGCTTCCTGGTGCATGCTGCTGGCCAGTCTCGCCGCGGCGGTCGTCTGCGCGGCCGCCCTCGTCATGCTGTCGGGACCGCAGAACGCCATGTACGCAGTGCTCCCGGTGCTCCTGGTGCCCCTCATCGCCGCCACCGCGGTGATGAACGCGCCGGATTCCTTCGCCAAGGATGAGGAGAGGACCATCCTCAGGGAGAGCCCCGGGATCATCGGCTGCCTCGCCATGAGCATGCAGCTCCGCCCATCCCTGGAATCGGCGGTGGCATTCGCCGCGGACCGGGGCGAGGGCGTGCTGGCCTCCCGATTGAAAGAAGCGATGTGGGCTTCTCTGACCCGGGTAAAGGGCTCCCTGTCGGAAGCGGTCCTGGACATGACCTCATCGCTCTCCGAGGTGAACGACTCGCTGCGCCAGAGCATGCACCTGGTCATGTCGGCCACTTGCGAGCGCACAAGGGAGGGCATGGACCGCCTGCTGGACAAGGCCAACTCCATCGCTCTGGCGGGCGTGAGGGACAGCGTGGACCGATACGTGGCGTCGTTATCGGTCCCGACCATGGTCCTGTTCGCGCTGGGCACCCTTCTCCCCATCATGATGTTCTCCATCCTCCCGCTGATGACCCTGGGCACTTCGATAGGCACCGAGGCTACGGAGCCGATATCCTCCGGGCACATCGCATTCCTCCTGCTGGCAGTGTTCCCTTCCGCGTCATTCCTGTACTCCCGCCAGATCCTGCAGGGGAACCCCGTCGGGGCACCCTCTTCGGACGCTGTCAAGATCAATGCCACTGCCGTCAAGTTCCTGGCGGCGTGGGCGGCCGCGGTGGTCGCCGCGGTCCTGTGCGCCTCCGGGGATATGACGCCGTACGTCCTGTCCGGGGCGGCGGTCCTCCCCCCGTCCCTGTTCCTGGCGTGGAGCGCCCGGAAGCACCGTGGCGCCGGAAAGAGGAGGGAGCTGTGGGAAAGGGAGTCGATCGCCTGCCTGTTCCAGATAGGGAACCGCATGACCTCCGGCGACACCTTCGAGAGAGCGTTCGAGGACGCTGCCAGCTCCCGCCCCGGCTCAAGGTTCAACGATATCTCGCGCGCCGTTCTGCACCGCAGCCGCATCACCGGCAAGGAACTCGGGGATGCTATCGTGGAGGATGGCTCCTTTCGCTTGATCTCCCCGCTCCTGGAGAACGCCTTCGTCACCGTGGGAGAGTGCGCGGACCGGGACCCCCGCTTCGCTGGGCAGGTAGCGCTTAACCTCGCCCAGATGCTGTCGGACCTGAAGGCATGCCAGGGGAAGGTAGAGGAGAAACTGAGGGGCGTGGTGGACATGATGCGTTCCACCGGCCTGTTCTTCGCCCCCATAGTGCTCGGCGTTACCGGAGCGCTGTTCGGACTTATCGGCGGGGCGTCCTCCGGGGGCTCCGCCGGCATCCTGACCATCACCGGGCTGTACATCGCCCAGCTGAGCTTCGTCATCTCCTATTTCACGGTGTTCCTCATGGGCGACAGGTCATGGAAGGAGGTTGCCTACCAGTTCGGCTCCCGGACGCCGGTGGCGTTCGCGGTGTTCGTGGCGGTCTCCCTCATCTGCCGAACGGGGCTGAGATCCCTTCTGTGATGACGAAGAGATCGGCCTCCGGCAGGTCGTAGAAAGCCATGGCCATCTCCTCTTCGTTGCCATGGGTGCACTTGCCGTCGATGCCGGGCCGGACCTCGGGGCGGGCCGAGATCTCGAGGTGCGATGTCCCATCGGAGAACTCCGCGCGGACCTCGTTGTCCTCCCGAACGGAGATGTTGCTCTTGCCCAGGGTGCAGCATGAGGACATCTGCACGCCGTCGGCGAGGCAGGACAGGGGCCTTTGGGTGCCGCTGTGCACGATGGCGTAGATGCGCTGGGGGAACCTCTTTCGGGCGATCTCGCCCATGCGGTAGCCGATTACGGCGTAGGGGCCCAGGTGGCCGTGGAACCTCTTAAGCTCCTCCATTTCCTTGGGAAGGGTGACCATGCTCCGGCGACAGCGCTTCTTGAATTAAGTCGTTTCCCATCGCCCATTGTCGGAAACCGTTATGTAGCAGGGCGGCGTCCCTGCATTGTGGTCCGGGACCTGGCGTTGAAGACCAAGGTCGGCATGCTGATATTGTTCTCAGCCCTGCTCCTGGTGGTCCTGATCGCCCCGTTCACTCTGCCGCACGGCAGCGTCACCGACCTCTCCGGGGTTGTCGGCAAGGAGGACAACGGCGACCAGATCGCGAACATGAACCCCCTGGCCGCAGGCGTGTACCTCTTTGGGGACCTCAACTGCCACCAGATCGCAGAGAGGTCGTTCTTCCTGAACGGCAACGAGATGCCGTTCTGCGCCCGGGACATCGGCCTGTTCATCGGCCTGGCCGCAGGAATGGCCCTGATCATCGCACTGAGGCCGCGCTTCAGCTGGCTCGCCCTGATCCTCCTGGCGGCGCCGATCCTGCTGGATGGAGGGGTGCAGCTGGTGACGGACTACGAGTCGAGCAACATAGTGAGGCTGCTCACGGGCATGCTGGGAGGCGGGGCCGCCTCCTACTTCCTGGCCCACGTGGCCGACGCGTTCCTGAGCGTCGAGACCGATGGTCAATGAGGAATAGAGAAAAAGGCGAGACAGGCAGGCACGGTAGGTCCTGACGCGAGGCCACCCGTATTTCCATTTAGGAGCACACGGTATGTAGTGAGTGCGTGTATCTGGAGTGGTCTTACACGCTACCTGTCCCGTTGAGCATAATCGACAGGAAAGCACATAAATCTATTGTTAAGAAATCCGACATCGACATGGCAACTGGTCGTACCTGGCGACATCTATTACGGAAGGCACCTGCAGGGCGCGTTTTCCGCAGCGCCCCGGGCCGCCAGGGACGTTATCACGGAACGATGTCCAGAGCGATAATCATATAATCTGGCTCAATATTTCTAATATAATTCAGGGCCAGTCTTAAGCTAAAATTTATATACGGCCGCCCTCATTAGAGAGGATGGAGAAGAAACCCCCTTTTAACCGCTTTTGAGGTTGATCACTATGGCAAATAATGAACTTAAGACGGGAACCACCACCATCGGCGTTGTATACAAGGACGGCGTCGTGATGGCGACCGAGCATCGTGCCACTATGGGCAACGTCATCGCCCACAAGGAAGTACAGAAACTGTTCAAGATCGACAAGAACCTTGGGCTTACCGTCGCTGGCCTGGTTGGTGACGCCCAGATCCTCGCCCGCTACTTCAAGGCGGAGGTGGAACTGTACAAGCTCAAGAAGGGCACCCCCATGACCGTCAACTCCGCAGCTACTTTGCTGGCCAACATCATGAGGGGCGGGGGCGGATCCTACGGGTTCTACTATGTAGGCCTGATCATGGGAGGCCTCGACAACGCCGGCGGGCACGTGTTCGCCCTGGACTCCGCAGGCGGCTCCATCAGGGACGAGTATGTCTCCATCGGCTCCGGCTCATCGTTCGCCTACGGTGTCCTGGAGGACGGGTTCAAGAGGGAGATGGGCGAGGACGAGGCCGTGAACCTGGCCATCCGTGCCCTGAACGCCGCCATGAGGAGGGACTCCGCCAGTGGCGACGGCTACGCTGTCTCGGTCATCAACAAGGACGGGTTCAGGGAGCTGACCCCCGAGGAAGCTCTGGAGAAGGCCCAGGAAATAGGCCTTCTGATAGGGTTCGCCAAACACCACTGATCCTTCAAACCCCTTCCCAATCCATCTTTCCTATTATCCAATAATCTGGTTTAAAATATAACGTGGGAATTGTAATGAGCGCAGAGAGAGTTCTAGAGGATGCAAGGGAACAGATCCGGAAGATCGCGCCTTCCGATGTGAACATCGCGGCCATCGAGTTCGAGGGCCCCGTCGTCGTCATTTATACTAAGGACATGGAGAAGTTCGCCTCCAACAACGACATAGTGAGGCAGCTGGCTCAGGGACTTCGCCGGAGAGTGGCGATCCGCCCTGACCCGTCCATGCTGGCCAACCCGGAGACGGTGGAGAAGCGCATCAGGGAGATAATTCCCGAGGAAGCGCAGATCACCGATATCTACTTCGAGGACGACACCGGGGAGGTGACCATCGAGGCGATCGCTCCCGGCCTGGTCATAGGCAAGCACGGCAGCATCCTCAACGAGATCAAGAAAGAGGTGGGCTGGGCGCCGAAGGTCGTTCGCGCTCCCCCTCTGCCGTCCAAGACCGTCTCGGACATCCGCGCCTACCTGCGGACGATATCCGATGACAGGAAGGTGTTCCTGAAGAAGGTCGGGCGCAGGCTGGCAAGGCCGCGCATCGAGGGCGAGTCGTGGATCCGCATGACCGCCCTGGGCGGGTACAGGGAGGTGGGCAGGAGCGCCACGCTGCTGTCCACCAGGGAGTCCAAGGTGCTCATCGACTGCGGGATCGACCCCTCCGACAAGGACGGCGGCACCCCATACTTCAACGCCCCCGAGATCCAGCCGCTGGACGCGCTGGACGCGGTGGTCATCACCCACGCCCATATGGATCACTGTGCCCTCCTGCCCGCGCTTTACAAGTACGGCTACGACGGCCCGGTGTACTGCACCCCGCCCACCAGGGACCTGATGTCCCTGATGCAGCTGGACGGGATCAAGGTGTCCTACGGCGAAGGGAAGAAAGCTCCGTACGAGTCCTCGCACGTCCGCGAGGTGGTGGCGCACTGCATACCCCTGAAATATGGAGAGACCACCGACATCGCGCCGGACATGAGGCTGACGTTCCAGAACGCCGGCCACATCCTCGGCTCGGCGGTCTGCCACTTCCACATCGGGGATGGGCTGTACAACATCGCCTTCACCGGCGATATGAAGTTCGAGCGGACCTGGCTGTTCAACGCCACCGTCAACAAGTTCCCCAGGCTGGAGACCCTGGTGATGGAGGCGACGTACGGCGGGTACAGGGACGTTCAGCCGTCCCGTATCGACGCGGGCAATACCCTGAAGGCCGTCTGCGAGCGCGTTCTCGCCCGCAACGGCAAGATCCTCATCCCGGTGTTCGCGGTCGGGCGTTCCCAGGAGGTCATGCTCGTTCTCGAGGAGCTGATCCGGACGGGCAAGCTGCCCAATGTGCCCATCTACCTTGACGGCATGATATGGGAGGCCACCGCCATTCACACCGCGTACCCGGAGTACCTCAACTCCCAGCTGCGCACCCAGATCTTCCAGATGGGGCAGAATCCTTTCTTGTCACAGAACTTCAAGAGGGTGGAGACCCAGGACATGAGGGAACGCATCTGCCATGACGTGGAGCCGTGCATCGTCCTGTCGACCAGCGGCATGATGAACGGCGGACCCGTTCTTGAGTATCTGAAGGCCTGGGCGGACGACCCCAAGAACTGCCTGGTGTTCGTCGGCTACAATGCCGAGGGGACCCTGGGCAGCAAGATCCAGAGGGGCTGGTCCGAGCTTACTCTCAGCGAGCGCGGCAAGCCCGTGACGGTCAAGATGAAGATGGACGTGGAGACCGCGGAAGGTTTCTCGGGCCACTCCGACCGCCGCCAGCTCATGGCGTACATCGCCTCCCTAGATCCCAAGCCGGAAAGGATCGTCATCGGCCACGGGGAGGAGCACAAGTGCTCCGACCTGGCGTCCTCCATCTACAAGAAGTTCAACGTGGAGACCAGGGCCCCCATGAACCTCGAGACCATCCGGATGAAGTGATCCGGCCGGGACCGAGGGCCAACGGCGGGCGCGAGCCCGCTGCTTCATCTTTTTCTTTTAATATCTGACGAGCTGACGGGATCATTCGTCCAGGCCGGGGATCTTCACCTGGGCGCCCTTCCCTCCGAGCAAAGCCACCCGGCTGTCCGGTCTTTCCATCAGGAGCTCCATCCCCAGGCGGTCGCCCAATCTCCGTCCGAACTCCGCCACCATGGCGGGGGAGGGCATGTTGTCGATGGTCATTCGGCGTCTGGAATCCCCGACGAACACGTAGCCCTTCGGCTCGATGAACATGGGGTCGGCAATGGCGTCGAGCTTGGCGTACTCATCCTCCCAGCCCACGTTCCACCCGTTGACCAGGGTGTGGCGGACGACCGTTCTGGTCCCCAGTGAGGGGAACAGCTCCAGCGTCCTGCGCAGCTTCTCCCAGCCGTCGGGGATGCGAGGAACGCAAAGCCTCTTGTACACCTCCTCGTTGGGCGCCGCCACCGTTACGTACAGCTGCGTCGGCAGAGGGTCGAGCTTCTCCAAAACCTCCGGCAGAGTGCCATTCGTGACCAGGAAGGTGGTCATGCCCCTGCGATGGCAGATCTCGATGAACTCCCCCAAGCGGGGATACATGGTCGGCTCGCCCGATAGCGAGATGGCGACATGCTTGGGCTCCCGGGACTCCTTCCATTGCTCCTTGGAGCAACGGGGGTCCCCGCCGAAGCCGGACACCAGCTTCCTCTGCTCGGCCATGCAGGCGTCCAGTATCTCCTCCGGGCCCTTCCATTCCACATTCTGGGCCTCGAAGCCCTGCACCCGCCAGCAGAACAGGCAGTTGTGCGTGCACTGATTGACCACCGGGGTCATCTGCAGGCAGCGGTGCGACCTGATGCCGTAGAACTCCTGCTTGTAGCAGGGCCGCCCCTTCAGCAGGCTCTGCTGCACCCAGTGGCACAGCTTGACCGCGGAGTGGGATCCGTGCATCTTGTACTGCTGCCTTTCCAGCACCCTGGAGACATCGGAAGAGGGGTCAGAGGCCATGATCAACATCCTAGAACAAGGTGCGCTGGGACGGCGCCGGCTGCGGCTTCGCCGCCTTCTGCTCCGGGGATCGCTCGGCCTTGGCCGTCCCCTGCTTGGGAGCTTCCTTCGGCTCCAGGGCCTTCTTCACCTCGTTCATCACCAGCTTCACCACGGCGGAGTCCACCTTGTCCCCCATCAGGTAGGAGACCTCATCCTCTTCCAGCTGAAGGTCGATGGTCATCCTCAGCCGGAAGTCCTTGTCGTTCTGATATATTGCCCGGAAGTACGGGAGGACATCCTGGCGCACCTGGTGCGCGCTCAGGTGCGTTTCCGCCCCCAGCTTCAGGGCGATGTTGGTCTGAAGCGTCCTGTTGCTCTTGCTGCGGGACATCCTCATCAGGTACTGGGGGAAGCTGTACCTCATGAACCCGTGGTACTCCCTCTGCTTGGCGGCGCACACTCCGTACGACATCAGGTCGCTGGCATAGGACCAGAACCCAAAGTACTGGCGGCGGTACACCCGCCCCAGGAACGAGCTGGCCCTGGCCGCCCGGTCCATGCCGTGGTAGAGGTCCAGGCGATCCCGGTATACCAGCGGCAGGTTCTCCTCGATCCACAGGAGCTTGGTGTCGGGGGTCTCGTCCACCAGTCCGAGGGACCGGCGGGCCTGGGCGGGGTCCCGGTGCTTCAGGACGTCGTCCAGGGCCGAGTTCATGTTCTTCTCCACGTCGCGGGAGTCCACCGCCATGACGCTGCTCTCGTTCACCTCCTCCACCCCCGTGGCGACGGCCTGCAGGTCCCGGATGGCCGAGCGGAGGTCCCCCTTGGACTTTTCGGCCAGCAGCTCCAGCGCGCGGTCGGAGATGCGGACCCCCCGGTCCCGGGCGATCTTTCGGAGCACCCCGCGCACGGTAACGGACCGAATGGTGGCGAACTTGATCTGCTCCGTTTCGGTCTTCAGTGCCGAGCTCTTCCGGGACAGGGAGTACCAGTCGTTGACTATGAGTATCACCGGCTGCTTGGTGGAGCGTATCAGCTCGGCCATTGCCGGAACCCCGCCCCTATCCTCCTGGCCGCTGATGTTGTCCGCTTCGTCGAGTATGATGAGCTTGAGCTTGCCTTCCTTGGTGGAGAGGAACTCACCGGTGCTCGAGAAGGTCTGACCGAGAGCGCCCCTCAGCGCGATGCCCCTGATGGCGTCGGCATTGCGCTGGTCCGAGGCGTTCATCTCCACCACGTCCCATTTGTATTCGGCCGCCAGGGCGAGCGCGGCGCTGGTCTTCCCCGTCCCCGGGGTGCCGATGAGGACCGCGGCCTTCCTGGCAGGGCGACCGCCCTCCCAGGCGTCCGCCCAGGCCTTCAGCTGCTCGACCGCTTTGGGGTTGCCCACCACTTCGCTGAGGTCGCGGGGGCGGTAGACCTCGGTCCAATCCTCGCTCACGCCGTTTACAATGCCGAGGAGCGATAAAAAGCCTCCCCTGGGAGGCCCGAACCACCCTTCTATTTCTCGCCCAACAGACGCCTCTCGCCCTGCAGCTCCCGCGGACGGGTGATGTCCTGAGTGACCTCAAGAACGCCCTGGTACTTCCCCTGCTTGTCCTTGAGCGCGAGGTACCGGATGTAGACGGTCTTCCCGCCCATGTCGATCCAGAACTCCGCCTGGTCGCGCTTCCCGGCCTTGAAGTCGTCGAGTATCTGCTGTACCACGTGCACGCTCTTCTGGGGATGGCAGTCCTGGACCTTACGTCCTATGACGGCGGGCGTCCTCCCGAATATGCGGTCCGGGGACGTGGTGAAGAACCTTACCTTGTCGTCCTTGTCCACGTAGGTCAGGTCCATCGGCAGTCGGTCCATTATCATTTCCAGCTCCTCAGAGGTCAAGTTCCCGGTCGGCATGGATATCTCCTCTACTATCTGAGAGGTTGGGACTTCCGCGCTAGTAAACCCTACGGTGCCGTGCCGGGGGACGGGTCCGCCGCATCCGATCTCGTCGAACTGCTTCTTGGCATCGTTCCACTCGTGGGCGTCCAGGGACTTGATGGCCATGGGGAACAGCTCATGGTTCTCCTTGTAGAAGTGGGCGTTGAGGAGGCTGAGGAGCTGGGCTACCCTGCACTCGAAGGCGGGAGCGAAGTCCTCGCTCCTCATGGAGCCCCGCTTGGCTATGAGCTGGCTGATCTCCTTTTCCTTGGACCTCAGCACGTCGTGCTCGGACCACAGCGCCGCCGGCGCCCTCATCATCCTGTGCCTTTCGAGCAGCGGGAACAGGACGTCCTCTTCCCTCTGGAAGTGCTTCTGCGATTCCTTCATGAACGGCCCGAACTCCGACAGTGTCGTGTTGTCACCCATGTCCCCGTCGTCCTCCCTGATGGCGCGGGCCGAGGCCCGGAGGCCCTCCACGAACCGGAGGATGTTGAGATGCTCCTCCATCAGCGTGTAGATGGGGTGCCCGGGCAGCTCGAGGAAGTTCTCCTGGGCCTCCGTCACCTCGGTAATGGCCCGGGAGTGGGCGTCGCAAATATGCTTGATGTCATCGAGGGTGACGCCATCATCAATGAGCTCCTCCTCGGCCCTGTCGAGCTCGAAGGGGTCGATATTTTCAAGGAGCTCGCGCAGCGGGCCCTCCATCTCATCTGGGCTTTTTCGTTTATCAAGCGAGCCCAGAATGGCCTTGACCCGCACTTTGGGGTCGTCATCCAATCTCATCAGGTCCTGGTACATGACGTTACTATTGGAGCAGGGGCCATATCGCTCTTACGCTTGTCCCCTCTCAGAGGCTTCGCTCTTACAAATAAAAATGGACGTGGACAATGTGCTTGGACGTTGGGCCATCATCTTCGCGATCCTTGGCGGAGGGGCGTGCTTGCCGGCCCTTGCTTCCAGACGGCCGAGCCTCGATCCAGGGGGCGTCCCCTTCATCGGGCACGCTGTGCCTGGATGGACCGTCCATCGGATCGATAAGCGGGATGCGACGCGGTCCCGCCGGTCCGGCGCAGCTAACAAGGCGTTGTATTAAAGAAAGAGGGGAAAGGGTTTGACCGTTCCCACGGGAAGATCATTTACGCCACTTCGGCCAGGGAGTACGGCTGCGCCTTGAGCGCCTTGACGTTGCTCTGGGCCGGGTCCAGGGTGATGAATATGTTCCCTGAGTCTATGGCCTTGACAAGGTCAGAGATGCCATGGCCCTGCAGGGGTCCGACCAGATCGCTCTCGGCCAGGTAGCCTTCGGCCACCATCCCTCTGACGACGCCGTCAGCGGCAGGACCTGCACCGGAGCACAGCGATGCCACGCTCGGCCCCTCCAGTTTTGCGTCTCCGTAGTTCAGGGTCACCTTTGTCTCGCTGGCCACATTGAACGCCCAGACGCCATAATGGAGCGCGCCGTTCTCATTGGAGATCATCGCCCCACCCCAGGGAATGTTCCACAGGATGGAGCCGATATCCTTTCCCACGAGGTTCGAGAGGACCGCGTCGGTAACGGCGGGATTGGTCAGCGGCGAATCCAGCCCAACACGGTCCAGAAACTGACTGAACAAGTTCGGGGTCAGTTTCTGCACCGGCAGCATGGGCACCAGCTTTGCGTTCTCCCAGATGGTGCTCGCGTCGATCTGTCCGCTTATCACGCCATCAGGGACGCTGGCGGTTTGAGCGGTTATGCTCATCCGCCCATCCTTCAGGGCTGACACGAAGTCAGAGATGCTCTGACCCTGCATCGGCCCTATGAGGTCCGAACTGATGAACGTGCCCATCGCCAAAAGGCCGGTGAATGTTCCCGAGGCATCATCAATGGGGCCGACTCCAGCGGGGTAAAGCTGGACCGCTGTCCCCGACCCAAGGTCAATGGTGACCTCGTCGGGAGGAGCGATGTTCGCTACCCATACTTGATAGTTGACCGCATCGGTGTCTTCGCTCATCTGCAGGATGACGACGCCGGAAGGCGCGTTCCGGTCCACCTGGCCATCCAGGCTCAGCTGCGAGTTCATGCTCAACGGCACCACCGCTGTGTCCTGCCAGGTGCCCGAGCCGGAGCCCGCGGTATTGTTGGAAGGACCTTGAGCGGAGTACGAGACCGCCGCTACGGACAATACTATGGCCAGGGCGATGCCGAATACGACCAAGATATTTGCTTTTTTCATGATCTATCTCCATTCTCAGGGTTTTTCATTTTTCTCCGTTCTTTTGTCTCCATCCTTCAATTGAGCGCGCTCGAGCACGTTCGCACTCGGCCGCCCAGCTGATTTTTTTGGCTGTCCAACCCGCACTATTTAGTTATTCGCTGAGGAATGGGCGGAAAGTCATGAAGCCCCGGACATAGCTGTCCATTATTGACCGTAAAACCGAGATTTCTGCGCAGCCTCCGGGCCGGACCGACCGGAACGTCCGCTGGTGAGGTCAGAACCAGAATAGTTCACGCATCGTACCGCACGATGATGGAACATCGATGCACCAGACTGGTCCGCCTATATGGTGCCGTGGCGGCGCCGGGCCATGCCTACCTGCGGATGTCCAGATCATCGACGTCGGTGAGCCCGAAGGCCGAGGCCAGCTCCATCAGGCCCTCGAATATGGCCAGCAGGCGGTTGTCAATAGAGGGGTTAGTGATGTCCACACCCTCGAGGTTGGCGAGATCGGACTCCAGCTCCTCGAACTGAGCGGTGGCGTACTCCTCGTCGGTGGACTCGATCTCCGAGCGCAGGATGTTGGTGAGAATGTGCGCCGATGCCATCAACCTCAGGTGCTTTTGAGCGGGGTATGCCGCCTCGGCGATGAAGGGAATGGTCCGGGATATGACCAGGCGGGCGTACAGGTCCTCCGCCTCTGGGAGATCTGGGGCTATAATCTCTTCGGCGTAGTCGAGCAGCGACCTCGCCTCCCTCATCGCGTGGGAGGCCGGCCCCTGGTCCATGCCCTTGAGCATGGAGTTACTGAGCTCGGCGATCCTCCGACGGGAATCCCTCTTGGCCGCATCGCGGGGACTTGCCATCTCCGGGTTCAGGACACCACCACCTAGACGCTAGGATTGGCATCGCCCCTCGTTTAATCCTTTTGCCTTCTTTCTTGCTGGAACAGCAAAGGGCAGGCTCCTTCCACCGCCTCCATCTCGGGCGTCGAGATATTAGGCCCGAAAAAAGAGACCGAGGTCACAGCACATGTGGAGAAAAATGAAAAGGATTGGGGAAGTGGTTTAGACGGAGTGCTTGTCCTTATCCTTGGCGATGGCCTCGGCCTTGGCCTTCTCCAGTTCCATCGATTCCTCGAGGTTCTTCAGCTCGGCGCGGAGCTCCTCGGCGGTGGGGATGGGGCCAAGGATGTCCTCGGGCCTCCCTACGGCCCGCTCGATGTCCTCCTGGGACGTCACATCCCTCGCGGGGGTCTGCCGGCCCGTGCCCAAGTATTCGGACACGCCTTCCATCACGCGGGACAGTTCGAAGGGCACGATCCACTTGGTCGACTGCCCCTCGCCCAGCGCTTGCATGGTCTGCAGCGACAGCACCGTCAGCGCCTTGGAGTCCAGCGGGCTGGCGCCCACCGACAGGATGCGCAGCTTCTGGGCCTCACCCTGCGACTGCAGGATGATGGCGAGCCTCTCGCCCTCTGCCTCCAGGACCTTGGACTGCCTCACACCCTCGGCCTGGAGGATGCGCGCTCTCTTCTGCCCTTCCGCGCTCAGGATGGCCCCGGTCTTCTCGCCGTCGGCGCGGAGGATGGTGGCCCTCCTCATCCTCTCCGCGGAGGTCTGCTCCTCCATGGCGGTCTTGACCTTAGGAGCGGGGTCGACCTCACGGATCTCCACCGCCTCGACCTTGACGCCCCACTTGTCGGTAGCCTCATCCAGAATGTCGCGCAGCTTCAGGTTGATCTTCTCGCGGCTGGAGAGGATCTCGTCAAGCTCCATGTCGCCCACCACGGAACGAAGGGTGGTCTGGGCCAGGTATACGGTGGCCGCGCGGTAGTTGGTGACTTGGAAATAGGCCTTGCTCGGATCGATGACCTTGACATAGATTATGGCATCGACGTTGGTCGGCGAGTTGTCCTTGGTGATGACCTCCTGCCTCGGCACATCGAGGACCTGGGTACGCAGGTCCATCTTGACGACCTGGCTGACGATGGGGGTCACGACGTTCAGGCCGGGGTCCAGGACCTTGATGAAGGTACCCAGGCGGATGTATAGGCCTTGCTCATAGGGACTGATGATCTTGACCGAATTGTAAACAAGGAGCAATACGGCCACGATCACGAAAATGGCCAAAGCGATGAACCAAAGTTCTGTTGTCATTTGATTACCTCCTTTACTCTGTGCAGTCGGCACCCGCGGCGCCCTGGTCGGCGACGGCTGCGACATGCACGTGCACTCCCTCGCTGGAAACGACCTGCACTCTGGTGCCCGGCTCGATGCACTCATCGGCGGTGGCGCTCCAGTCGTCGCCCTCGATCCGGACCTTTCCCCTGATATTCCCAGGCTTCACCATTGTCGTCACGACGCCGGTCCTTCCGATCAGGGAGGTCGCTACCACCGTCTCCGGCGGCGCTATCGGTGACATTTTCTGGTAGAACCTTACTGTCAGCAGGGTTGCGGGGATGAGCACCAGGAGCGCGATCAGCGGAGAATACCAGCTGAAGAACAGGTCCGGGACCACCAGGCCAAAGAAGCCCACTATGACCAGCACTGTTGCTGGGACGACGACGAAGTTACCTGGCGCGGAAGCCTCGATCAGCAGCATGATTATGCCGATGATGATCATCGCCAGTGCGAGCATCTGTTCTAATGGCATGAGCGGATTATACGCATGCTGGCTTTAATAGCTATCCCCACAGGGGTCGCCTTTGCAGGCAACGAGGGGGCCCTCTCTTCCAATATAGGACGATATTACCCATTCCGGCCATCACAGGAACAGCGATAGCCCGCCCCCTCCGTGGGCGAACGGCAGGTACACCAGCTTTGATTCCAGTACCTTCAGCTCGTAGTCCAGATACTGCAGGGTGCCCGGCTTCTCCGCCTCCAGCGTCACCACCACGAAGTCAGCGAGCTCGAGGGCGTCCTCCTGCAGGACGGTAGCGGGGACCCGCTCGACCTCGGCGAAGTCCGTCCGAGTGTTGTACCTCGGCGGATCGGTGGTCAGCTGGACCGCCCACTGGCGGAATGTGCTCACGTCGAGGTCCGACGCGGGGACGTAGATGGGTACCCTGCCCCCCTTGTCCCCGCCGGTGAACGCGGCGGCCAGCTTGTACAGGGCCCCGCCCTGAACGTTCCGGGAGCGGATGCTGATATTGCAGTACAACCTCCAGAAGGGCATGTAGTACAGCTTTCCGTTGGCGGGGGCCCTGGCATCGGCGATCTCGTACGGCACCCGGTGGATGCCGTGAACATCGCGGTTGTGAATGGTGCCGCAGTTCTTGCAGTAGAACATCTCGTCCTTTTGCTTCATATAGATGGGCTCGGAGCACTGGGGGCACTTCACCTGAGCTACCTTCATCTGTACGCACCCCCGATGACCTTGCCGAGGTCGCCGAGCTGCTTGAGGTCCAGCTTCTTCTTGTCGTCGAAGTCGCCCTCGGTCCTCTCGGAACCGTGGCGGAAGAACATGTATGTGAACGCCATGATTATCAGCCCGATGGCCACGCCGGCAAAGCCCAGCTCGGAGCCCGCGCCCAGTGCCCAGATCCCGCCCGCGGTGGCGAGCCCCCCGGCGGAAGTGCCCGCGGTGGCGGCGAGGCTCTGGTACAGCGGGTCGCCGGGAGCGCGCCCGGACAGCACCTGTCCGGTGACGCCGTCCACGGTCAGGAGATACATCCTCTCATGATAGGTGTATCGGACCACCCATACGGGATAGTAGATCATGGATGTCCGTTTCAGCAGCACGTGCAGCTTCTCGAAGGTGACGTGGGGCACACGGGCGCTGGCCCTGCCCCGCCTGAGGGCGTCGGCCTTGGCCCGGTCTATGGCCGTGTCCCTGCTGGTGGTGGACTCGAACGTGGGGATCATGGAGAAATCCTCGAAGGAGGATTCGCCGGCGAAGCTGCGCATGGACCTTATGCCAAGGTCGCCGGGATCGCAGGCGATCTCCGAGAAGCCCAGGTCCTGCAGCACCATCTCCTCCTTGTAGATCCGCTCGGTGCGGGTGTTCCCCTTGGAATCGGTGTGGGTCCTTTCCTCGTAGCCGCACACCCATCCGGCCACCCGAGTGCCCACGCTCCAGAACGGGAGATAGATGGGGTAGCATTCCACCACGGTGCCGGCAGTCTTGAGGTCCCTGGCCTTGAGGCCCTTCCCCCACCACTTCTGGGCGGAGGAGATGGCCGCGTTCTGGTCCAGCTTGTTCCTCATGGCGATGGTCTGGACGCCCTGGTCCCCTTCAACGTACAGCGTGGAGTCGCAGTACTTGCAGTTGACAGTGTCATCGCCCTCCTGAATGCTGATGGCCCCGCCGCAGGCGGGGCAGTTGAGCCCTACGGAAAGGTCGCTCATTGTTACAACCTCTTAGCTACTTGAAGGGAAGAAAGGAACACCGCCCCCACCGTCGCGCCCATGAGCACGGCCGCGGGGACCGCGGCCACTGTCGCCAATATCCCTTCGGCCGCGAAGGCGATGAAGCCCACCGCCGCGACCAGGATGTACGCGGCCGAGCTCCGGGTGGGGAAAGCAGTGGAGAACACTTCCGACGAGGAGGCGTCCACCACCACCTGGTACTTGTTCCCGTTGAAGGTGTACCCGATGGTCCAGATGGGGAAGTACACTAAAGCCTGCTCCTTGCCCTGCCCCGGCAGCTTGTCGAGGTAATGGAGCATCTCGATGTCAGGCTTGATCATCTCCGCTCCGTTCGTATCGAACTTGGCGTCGAAGATCTGCAGGTCCCCTCCGGGCACCTTGAGCTGGTGGAGGCCGGGAAGTATGGTGGAGCCGGCAGGTTCGATCGTGACGACCTCGCGGCCGTCCACTTCCCGCCTGAACAGGTATACCGGGAAGTATTGGCGCTTCACGGAGTCGACCTGGGCCAGGCGGTCGAGGTCCTTGGCCTTGGTGGACCCCCCGGCCCACCGGCGGAACGTGCCCACGGCGTCCTGCTCGGTCAGCTTGAACGGTATGGCATAGTAGAAGCCCGCGCCGGACCGGTCTATGAATATCTGGGAGCTGCAGTACGGGCACTTGGTCAGCTTGGTCCCCGCATCGAACTCCACCGGGGCGGCGCATTTCGGGCAATTTATGTGGGCCATGTCCGATCACCTCACTGCGTGGGCTTTCCGCACTCCGGGCAGAACTTGGTGCTCGCAGGCACCTCGGCGCCGCAGCTGGCGCACTTCTTGTTGCCCATGGGGGTGCCGCACTCGGGACAGAACTTCGACGATCCTGGCACGTTGGCCCCGCACTTGGAGCACTTCTTGTCCGCCTCGAACTTGGAGCCGCACTCCGGGCAGAACTTGGTGCCCGCGGGGCTGGTGGACCCGCACTTGGAGCACTTCACCGTCGCGCCCGCGCCACTGGCGGCCGCAGGCGCCGTTACGGGCTGGGGCGGCGCCGACGCTGCCGGCTGCTGCTTCATGGCGTCGACCATGGTCCATCCCATGCCCAGGCCCGCTCCCACGCCGACCCCCGCCGCGGCCGCGCCGCCGGCGGGGTTGTTGGCGGCATCCCTCATGGACTGGCCGGCCTGGTAGCCCATGTAGTTGGTGCCCAGGATCTGCATGGAGGCTCTGGTGTCCACGGCCTTCTGGACCTCTTCGGGCAGGGAGATGTATAATCCGGACACCTTGTCCACGGCGAGACCGTAGAGATCGAAGTGGTCCTTGGCCTTGGAGAGCACACCCTGCTCGATGTTGAGCAGGCTGGCGCCCAGGTCCGCCACGCCCATTCCCTGGTTCTTCATGTCCCCGACCACATTGTAGATCAGGATCACCATCTGTTCCTTGATGCGCTCCTCCACCTCGGCGGAGGAGCTGTAGTTGAAGGTGCCCACGAACTGGTTCACGAAGTTCTCCGGCTGGGATATCTTGTAGCGGAACTCCCCGAACACCCTGAGGTTCACCATGCCGAACTCGGGGTCGCGGAACTGGTAGGGCTGCTTCGAACCGAACTTCCCGTCGAAGACGCGCTTCTGAAGGTAGATGACCTCAGCCTGCTGCTTCACGCCCGACAGGGCCTCCACGAGCTTGCCCACGATGGGCATGTTCATGGACGTCAGGGCATAACGGTCCGGCCGGTCGAAGTAAGTGAGGGCCTTGCCGTCGCGGTAGAACACCGCGATCTCGTCCTCCCTCACCACGATGTTGTCGTTGAGCTTGATGTTCCTGGGAACGCGGTACATGATGTTGAACCGCTTGTTCTGGTCCTCCCAGTTCAGGGTCGTCGCGCCTATCACCGACATGTTCAGGCCTCCGTGCCCTGGATGACGTCGATGCGCCGCTTGAACTGCTGCTCAAAGCCAGTGAGCTGGGATTTGAGCTGGAGCGTCGTCCTCTGGGCGGCGGCGCTGTCCTGCGCGGTGAGGTCGCATCTAAGCTGGTCGATGCCTTTCTGCATGCCGCCGAGGGCCTCGATCATGGAGGCGTCATAATCGTAGAGGTTGAAGATTTTGTCCTCCTTGAACTGTATGTCCGCGGAAATGCCGGACCATCCGGGAGTGGAGTGCTTGACCAGCCCCTCGAGCTTCTTGTACTCGTTGATGAGGCCCCCCATCAGCTCCAGCTCCTTCGACCTGTAGGTGTTTACCACGAGAGCGCGGGAGTCCTCGACCTGCCTGCGCAGATCACCCAGCTTGACCGCCAGCTGGTCCCGGAGCATCCGGTCCGCATCCCTAAGGTCGTCCCGGCGCCGGTATCCCCGGAACCCGGGAACGAACATCTGTATCTTTTTCAGTATTCCCTGTTCCTCTTCTACCCTCTGGCGTATGTCTGGCATTTGGGTTTTCTCCAATTTGGGGGCACATTTCGGTCTCGAATTAAAAACATATCGCCCGAGGTCGCGCTCTTTGCATATTTATGAAAGAACAGCGACCTCTTTTCCTCATTGTGAGATGCATGCCGCCGGACCGCGTCCCTCAGATGCCGTCCAGCATGCCGATGAGGGTGGCAGCGTTCCGGGGCGCCCGTGCCCCCGCATCGTTGTTGAAGTATCCGTACACATCGTCGACATTCAATGACGCCAGGAGCCTGGCCCAGTTCTCGAGCTCGTCGGCGGTGTAGCTATAGGAGGCGGAGCGACCGTGCCAGCGCACGTACGCGAACGGAGCGGTGGGCACGTGCTCGGCACCTCCCCGGGCGCGGTCGGCGATGCATAGTGCGGCGCCGTGCCTCTCCAGTATGCGGTAGATGCGCGGGGAGTACCAGCCAGAATGCCGCGGCTCCACTGCGTACTTGCGGTCCCGGGGAAGGGAGGACAGAAAGTCGTCCAGGAGCTGTTGGTCCGGCGCCAGTGAGGGCGGGAGCTGCACCAGGACCGGGCCGAGGCGGGCATCCAGTGGCTCGAGCGAACTCATGAACGACCTCACCAGGCTGTCGGCGCCCCGCAACTTCTTGTAGTGAGTGATGGCCCGGTTCATCTTGGCCGCGAACACGAACCCGCTCGGCGTTCGCCCCTTCCAGGCCGCGACGGTCTCCGGGCCTGGAATGCGGTAAAATGTCATGTCCACCTCCACTGTGCCGAACTGCCTCGCGTACCAGGGCAGCATCTCCCCAGCGGGGATGCCCGGAGGGTAGAAGCTGCTCATCCAGTCCCGGTAGCTCCATCCGCTGCAACCGATGTGGTACCGCCCCATATCCCCTCCTGCCTGGCATTATGACTGCATAGATTTTTAATCGACTAGCTCCGTATTTAAGCAATCGTTATGAGCAGCGCGTGGGGAGAGGACATGCAGGCCATTTCCATGAAGGCCGATGGCGGAGAGGACAGGAGCAAGATCGTGGGACTTCTCGAAACGGTGGAGGGTTGGCCGGGGTTCGAGCACGGCGGGAGCAATGAGGATTTCTGGGAGTGGAGATATAAGAGGAACCCCCTCGGCCCCGCTTTCACCTGCCATGTATGGAGGGGGGAGGACATCACCGCCAACGCAGGAGGGCTGCGGACCGAGCTTGCCATAGGGGGGTCGGTGCGCCGGGCCGCGCAGTGGTCGGACCTCTACACCCATCCGGACCACCGAGGGCAGGGCATGGCCCAGCGCGCCGTGAAGTGCCTGGAGGACCAGGAGAGGAATGGGGGGGTCCACCTCGACTTCGCGTTCCCCTCCGCGACTGGGTACGAGGTCGTCAAGGGCAGAGGGTTCCGGGAGATGCCGGTGCGCTTCGCGCAATACGAGCTCATAACCAATCCCGAGAGGTTCTTCGCCAACGTCAGGATGGGGCAGATGAAGAGGGTGGCCTACGAGGTCCTGCGCATGATCAGAGTGAGAAGCGGGGACGAGAGCGGCGTGACCACCATGGTGGCGGACCACTTCCCCGAGGACATCGAGGCCCTGACCACAGCCTTCGGAGGGCGCTTCGACATGGTCCTGCACCGCAGCAGGGCGTACCTGGAATGGAGGTACGCGGATCCGGTCGGCGGTAAGTTCATATTGCTGTTCGCCAGGCGGGACGAGAGGACCGCTGGATATGCAGTCCTGCGCCCGTACGCGATCTCCGGAAAGCCCTATATGGACATCATAGACCTCGTGGCGCTGCCCGAGGACGTCCCCGCCCTGAGATCAATGCTCAGGACGGCGGTGGCGATCAGCCAGGAGCACGGCTCCGACCTGCTCCAGATGTGGCTCCCCACCACCCACCCGTTCGCCACCGAGCTGGGCAGGATGGGGTTCTTTCTCCGGCAGCCGGTGCAGGGAGAGAGGCTGATGCGCCTCATGGTCCGGCCCCTGGTGGAGGACGCCGCCCTGAAAGAGATCATGGGCCGGCCGCATCTGAAATACCATATGGTCCTGGGCGACACCGATTGGGTTTGAGCCAAGCACCATTCGGCCTTCCGCCCTATCGCGGACCGGGCGCTGGAGCCCGAGGCCCTCTCCGACAGGGGGCGCTCCGCTCGTTGCAGCATACTTGGGCCGTGCCGCCGCCCGGAGCTGGCCTTGGAAGAGCGGCCTCGATACCTCGGGGCAGGTCATAGACCTCCCGATGTTTTGGCGCCAAAGAAGGATATAGGTTGAACATGGAAGCGGAACGCGGAGAGATCGACATGGGATTGCAGGACGATCTTAAAGCAAGAGCCCAGAAGGAGAAGGACAAGCTTTCCGGCGACGCGGGCCAGAAAGCCCAGGACGAGATGAATCGCGACAGCGGCAACGTGGGCGGGGACGTCCGGGAGAACGTGGAGAACGCCGGACAGAAGATAAAGGAGAAGATCAGGCGGTGAAGGGGGCCGCGCGCCGATCGGCGTCATGACTGACTGCCAAACCCTTTCCAAGGCTTATTAAAATAAAAGGGGGCAAAGCCCCCGGTTTTACTTCTTCTTGACGGCGGACCTAAGGTCAAGGGACTTGTACTTGGCCATGACCCTGCCGATCCACACGATGGCGATGACCGCGACCACGGTCACGATGACAGCGTACACGAGCTGACCCACCAGAGTGCCGTCGGAGCTGAAGTACTCGGCGATCAGGGCCTTAATGGCCTCGTTCCATGCCAGCGCGGCCACGAAACCGAACGCGGCGGTCATCAGCGCGGCGATGGTCTCGATTATCTGGAGAGTGGTGCTCTTGACTTCGGGCTTAGCATCGTCAGTCAACGATATTCCTCTCCTCCTGGAACATCACGGAATAATAAAACCGTTATCCCTGATTTTTAGTCAGGGATGGAGGTCACGATCTTCTCCTTGTTCAGCCTCGTAGATAGCGCATAGGAGATGGCGATCAGGGCGACCGACGCAAGCAACAGGACAGGCACTATGGCGCTGACCAGGGAGGCGTCCTGCTGCACCGCGGCCGTGGAGGCGGACAGACCTCCCACCAGCAATGCGAACACTCCGATGCTCACCAGGCGGTTCTCCTTCATCCCCATGGCCAGCTGTATGTACCCCACGATGCCTATCGCTGCCGCGGTGAACAGCGGGGCCACCACCAGGAGGTGCAGGACCACCAAGAGCGACAGCGGCGCCACGGTGAAGCTCGAGTAGGCGAAGAGCGCCAGCAGGCCGGAGGAGAGCAGGGCGAACAAGTATGACGGTATCGCCACGCCCAGCATCTTGCCGAGCCATATGGTCCTCAGGTTGAGGGGGGTGCACAAGAGCGTCTCGATGACGCCGCTCTGCTTCTCCCGGAAGAACACCGAGCCACATAGGACGAATCCCGAGAACACCCCGATGAACAGGGACAAGTACATGATGGACCAGTCGATGGAGACCGTTTCTCCGGCCACGCCCCCGAACCCTCCCATGTTGGACAAAGCGAACAGGAAGGAGAAGCCCAGGGCGGATATCCAGGAGCCCTTGTTGGTGGCGATCTCGTTCAGCTCCTTCCGCGCCACGAACATGACCTGTTCGCCGTTCATGCCCTCGCCTCCTGCTCCCTGACCAGGTCGATGTACACGTCCTCAAGGGACCGTGAGGACTTGCGAGCCTCCTCCAGACGGACCCCTGCGCCGATCAGGGCGGCGATTATCCCATGAGAGCTCTCGTCGATGTGGGTGACGATCAGGGAGGTTCCCTCCCGCCGGGCCCCTGTCACGGTCGGCAGCGACCCGATAATACCCTCCGCGCTGATGGCGTCATGCTCCGAGGACGCCGTCAGGGTAATGACGTGAACGCCCTTGGCGTCCCGGAGGTTCTCCACCGAATCGTACGCCCGCAGCTCCCCGGCCTTGATCACCGCAACGCGGGAGCAGGCCCTCTGCACCTCGTCGAGATTGTGGGAGCTGAGCAGCACCGTCATCCTCTCCCGGCGCGACAGGCCGGTGAGGATGTCCCTCACCATCCTCTGGGCCTCCGGGTCGAGGCCCGAGGTCGGCTCGTCCAGCAGAAGGATCCCCGGGTCGTGCACGATGGCCCGGGCGATGCCCAGCTTGCGCCTCATGCCCTTAGAGAAAGTGAACACCTTGTCGTCCCCGCGATCCTTCAGCCCGAAGGTTTCCAGCAGCTCGGAGACCCGCCTCTGGCGGTCGGGGACGCCATACAGCTTGGCATAGTAATCGAGGTTCCGCCATGCCGAGATCCTGTCGTACAGGCCGTCGTTCTCCATGAGCACCCCCACCTGCTTCCGCGCCGCATCGTCGGTCCCCAGATCGACCCCCCGGACCAGCGCGCTTCCCGAGGTTGGCCTCAGCAGGCCGATGAGTATGCGCATGGTGGTGGTCTTGCCGGCACCGTTGGGGCCCAGGTAGCCGAACACCTCGCCTTCCTGCACCGAGAAAGAAACATCCCTCAGGACGGGGCGGCCGGCGAAGGTCTTGCTCAGCCCACTTATCTCGATGACGTTCATGGTCTCAGCCGCTCCTTTCCTTCCTGTCCAGCATGGCGCCTATGGCCAGGCCGAACATCGCACCGACGGCCACCAGGACATAGTTGATGGGGTCCTGAGTGATGAGGGACAGGACGGCTCCGAAGAACAAGCCGGCGACCATGCCTAAGGCCAGTCCGAGCCCTGTCAGGGATTGCTTCTTTTGAGCGACAGCCATGGACCAAGTGAAAGTCTGCTGCGATAAAACTGTTTCTGTGGGGCCGTTCGAGTAGCGAGATGGCCACCATAGGGGCAAATTATTATCAATATGTCCACGATATCCCACCGGCGATAGCAGGTCACGGATTTTTTGGATTCGAGGATGATGCTATGATATGTATTGAGAACGCGAGATCTACGACAGGAACCAAATGTAGGGTGGAGGACATCAGCCCGGTATCCGGGATGTGCCCTCTTTGCATAGAGGAATGCGCCGTGGTATGTGAGGTTGGGAAATCCGCCTTCCGCGGCAGGGAAGTACTGTATCCCAGCAACGAGTACTTCGGCCAAAGCACGGCGGCGTCCAACAAGGACTTTCTGCTAGACTGGTCGCACTTCCAGATCCTGGCCGAGCTCATCGGCGCCAGAGGCGTGGAGCCCAGCTCTGACAAGGCCTTCTTCGAGAACGCTGACGTGACGACGGAGGTCGCCACCCGCTCCAAGAAGCCCATCAAGCTGAAGGTGCCCGTGGTCATTGCCGGGCTTGGCTCCACTGAAGTGGCCAAGAGGAACTGGGAAGGGCTGGCTAAGGGGGCCGCCCTCTCGGGCATCATCGAGACTGTGGGAGAGAACGTCTGTGGGATGGACCACGAGTCGACGTACTCCCAGGGCAAGGTCACCAGGTCCCCGGACATGGAATCGAGGATCGCCCTCTTCCGCGAGCTCTGGGACGGGAAGCATGGGGATATCGCCGTGCAGACCAACGTGGAGGACCAGCGGGCCGGGGTCGACCAGTACGCGCTGTCCAAGCTCGAGGTGAACATTATCGAGCGGAAGTGGGGACAGGGCGCCAAGGCCATCGGAGGAGAGGTTCGCCTTAAGACCCTGGAGCGGGCCCTGGAGCTCAAGAAGCGCGGCTATCTGGTGGTCCCGGACCCCGAGGACCCCGCGGTGCAGGCCTCCTTCAAGGTCGGAGGGTTCAAGACCTTCGAGAGGCACAGCAGGGTAGGGTTCCCGGAGCACCGGGGCTTCGTCGAGGACGTGGAGAAGCTTCGTGAGCAGGGGGCCAAGTACGTGTTCCTCAAGACCGGGGCGTACCGCCCCGAGGTGGTGGCGTTCACCATGAAGGCCGCCTCCGAGGCGAAGATCGACCTCCTCACCTTCGACGGCGCAGGGGGAGGCACCGGAATGAGCCCGGTCCCCATGATGAACGAGATGTCTACGCCCACCGTGCACCTGGAAGCGCAGGTGATCATGGCCGCCAAGATACTCAGGAAGCAGGGGCGGTTCGTCCCCGACATTTGCTTCGCGGGCGGCTTCACCAACGAGAGCCAGATGTTCAAGGCCATGGCCATGAGCAATATCGGCGACGGCCCCCTGGTGAAGGCTGTGGCGATGGCGCGCGCACCGATCACCGCGGTCATGAAGTCCCAGTACTTCGCTCGGCTGGCCGAGAGCGGCAAGCTGCCCCGGTCGTTCTCCGATCAGTACTCCGCGGACCCCGCCCAGTTCTTCGTCAAGGCGGCGGAGGTCCAGAGCAGGTTCCCCGAGAAGAAGGTGGGGAGGGACATCCCATGGGGAGCGGTGGGGCTGAACACCTACCTCAACGACCGCATCGGCGAGGGTCTGAAGCAGCTGATGGCGGGATCGAGGAGGTTCAAACTGAACCTCCTGGGGAGGGACGACATCGCCTCCCTGAGCGACGAGGCCGCCAGGGTCACGGGGATAGAGACCTTCGACCAGATGGCCGAGCGGACCATCCCCAGCATCCTGGAGAACTGGTAAGCTCATCTGGACCAACGAGGCTTTCGAGCCTCCCCTTCATTTTTCCTTTTCCCTGACTACGGCCGTCAGGTACTGTTATATAATCCAGGTTCGAATAACAAAATCCGCCCAATATAATGGCATGTGGGTCCGAGAGGCTTTCCCTCTCGGGGAGGCTATAGGAGGAGAGAATTGGGGGGATGGGGAGTTCCCTCCCCCCGTTAATTTTTAGCAGCTCTAGCGAGCATTTCCTTGAAATACCAGTCGGTGCGCTAATCATCGTGAGCAGCCATGGACGAGGATAAGACGGTCCAGAAGGCCGCCGGACGCAAGAACCGGCTGGCCGAGGAGCGGAGCCCCTACCTCCGGCAGCACTCCGACAACCCCGTTGACTGGTACCCTTGGGGCGAGGAAGCCTTCCAGAAGGCCGAGAGGGAGGACAAGCCCATCTTCCTCTCCATCGGCTATTCCTCCTGCCACTGGTGCCATGTCATGGCCGAGGAATCGTTCCAGGACGAGGATGTAGCCAAGGCCATCAACGCCTCTTTCGTCCCCGTCAAGGTGGACCGGGAGGAGCGGCCGGACATCGACAACACTTACATGATGACGGCCCAGCTCCTCACTGGGAGAGGGGGATGGCCGCTCACCATCATCATGACCCCGGACAAGAAGCCGTTCTTCGCCGGCACCTATCTCCCCAAGAACGCCGGCCACGGCATCCCCGGGCTCATGGACGTCCTGGGAACGGTGTCCGATTTCTGGAAGACCCGTCGCAGCGAGATCGACAAGGCCTCCCGGGACGTTATGAACATCATGCAGCAAGATCTAGGCGGCCCTGCCGAGGGCGGGGTGATCGATGCCGAAGTGCAGGCCAACGCAGCCGCCCGGCTGGGGGCGGGGTTCGACCCCGCCTTCGGGGGCTTCGGTCCCCCGCCCAAGTTCCCCACCCCGCATGCCATGACCCTGCTGCTGCGGCACTGGCGCCGCACCGGGGATAAAAAGTCGCTGAGCATGGCAGACAAGACCCTGGAGATGATGAGGGCGGGCGGCATCTTCGACCAGCTGGGCGGGGGGTTCCACCGTTATTCCACGGACCGGGAGTGGCTGGTCCCCCACTTCGAGAAGATGCTGTACGACCAGGCCCTGCTGGCGGTGGCGTACGTGGAGGCGTGGCAAGCGACCGGCAAAGAGGCCCATGCCCGCACCGCCAGGGAAGTGCTGGACTATGTCCTCCGGGACATGACCTCACCCGGGGGGGCGTTCTACTCGGCGGAAGATGCCGACAGCGAGGGTGAGGAGGGAAAGTTCTACGTCTGGCGCGAGGACGAAGCGGCCAGAGTGCTCAGCCCCGGGGAGTTGGATCTGGCCAGGAAGCTATTCGGCATCAGCGAGCAAGGCAACATGGCGGAGGGAGAAAAGCGCCTCAAGCAGGGCAAGAACGTGCTGCGCCTGTCCGCCGGCGCATCGCCGGGAGATCAGCGCCTGGAGGGTGTCAGGTCCAAGCTCCTTGCCGCCAGAGGGGAAAGGGCACGGCCGTTCAAGGACGACAAGGTGATGACGGACTGGAACGGCCTGATGATCGGGGCGTTCGCCCGGGCCGGGGCGGCGCTTGGAGAGCGCGGGTACGTGGATGCGGCGGCCAAAGCGGCGGACGATATCCTATCGACCATGAGGCGCCCGGACGGGTCGCTCCTGCACGTGCAGAGAGGCAACGGCGGCGTGGGAGGGTTCCTGGAGGACCACGCCTTCCTGGCATGGGGCCTGCTGGAGCTGTACCAGGCCGACCTGGACCAGGGATGGCTGGAGGCGGCGCTGGACATTTCCAAGAGCATGATCGACCGATTCTGGGACCCCGCCAAGGGAGGGTTCTTCATGACCGCCGATGGCGCGCCCGACGTGGTGCACCGCAGGAAGGACTTCTACGACGGCGCCACCCCGTCAGGGAACTCCATGGCCCTCATGGACCTCCTGGTCCTGGCGAGGATCACCGAGGCCGCCGACCTGAGGGACAAGGCGGAAAGTACCATCAGGGCGTTCTCGGCGGGGGTCGCCAGAGCGCCGGAGGCCCATACCGCCTTCCTCAACGCGGTGGACTTTCGCATAGGCCCCTCCTACTCAGTGGTGGTGTCCGGCAAGAGGGGAGCGGAGGATACCGGCAGGCTCCTGCGCGAGGTCGATTCGAAGTTCGTGCCCAACAAGGTGGTGCTGCTGAACGAGCCACGGCCGGGGGACGGGCTGGTGCGCAAGATCTCGCCGCTGGTGCGGGGGCACGAGATGAAGAACGGGAAGGCGGTGGTCCAGGTATGCACGGAAAAGGAGTGCCTGGAGGAGACCTCCGACCCCCAGATCCTCGGGAAGCTCTTTGACGGGGAATAGACCTACAGGAGCTCGAAGGCCGCGGCCAGCGCGCCCTCTTCGGCCCGCTGAAGGTCGGCGGAGGTGCCTATGATGATGACGTCCCCGTCGTTGAGGTCGAACAGCCTGCGGATGGACCCCGCGGCCTCCGGCCGATCCTTATCCAGATCGAAATCCACCGGGATGATCAGCTTGTCGCCCTTTACCACCACAGTGGTGGCCCCCTCGGCCCCCGCCATTATGGCCTGGTCGCGCTGCTCCATCCCCGACTTGATCTTGTAGCCCATCCCCTTGACCTGCACCGCCACCGAGCTCTGGCCCAGGGTCATGTCCTCGGAGTCCAAGGTGTATATCTGAAGGGGGAGCTTGCCGAAGAACTCCTGTCCCTTCTTGCTGATCTTGATCCCGGTCTGCTTGACGTCGACCAGGTCTTCCTCCCGAAGGTACTCGATTATCGTGCGCATGCTGCCCTCGCCCACCCCGATGCGGTCAGAGAGCTGCTTGCGTCCCTTCCTGCGGCCGTCCGAAAGCATGGAGAGCGTCTTGTAGACGTGATAGTCGCTGAAACGGTACAAGGGGCCATATTTGGGCCGTTCGATGAGCTTCATCACTTCAGATTACCGTCATTTCACCATTTAAACATGTCCCTCACTGGCTGATGGCGCGGGACCGACCGTGCTCGGCTGCGCGTTGGGCGATTTTATGCGATCACTATAATATGGTCGTCCGAATGCTCGACGTCAGAACGTGGGGACCTCGCCGCTTACCATACGACGAGTGAGCCCTCCGATGTCCGCCAGCTGGGCGTCGGTGATCTCCCTGGCCCGCCGCTCCCATCGCCGGTACAGCATCTCGTCTGGAACTATGAGATCGATGCTCGCCAGGGCGGGTTGGTCGATGGGGCTGCCGATCTGCGACATCAGCCGCACCCTGACCTCCGACAGCTCCTCGCCCGCTTCATCGGCAATGGCGTTGGCGATCTCGTTCGCCAGCACGTTGTACAGCTTGCCCACGTGGGTCACCGGGTTCTTTCCCGAAGCCGCCTCCATGCTCATCGGCCGGAAGGGGGTGATGAGGCCGTTGACCCTGTTCCCCCTCCCCACCGAGCCGTCGTCACCGTTCTCCATGGACAGCCCGGTCACGGTCAGGTAGTAATCGCTGGCGTCCTCGCTCTCGAGGTGGTCGGCATGGTTGAGGGTGATGTCCACATTGTGCTCGGTGTGCTCGCAACAACGGTCTCTTATGAGGGCCTTCATCTCCTCCATGAGGCTCCGGTACTCCGCCGCGTTCGCCACCCTCGACGATATCATGGCGCAGGCGATGGTCAGGGAGATATCGTTCCCGTCCCGCGCGGCCATCACCTTGACGTCCTTGCCGGCGGCGGCCATCCCCCTTCTGGACCTCATCTCCCCGTTGATGAAATGCTCGATCCCGAGCACCAGCTCTTCCGTCTCCGTCCGGGGGGCGGATCCCACCCCGAAGGAAGTGTCGTTGGCCGGCCGGCAGGTGCTCGATGTCCCGTCGGACCGGCACTCGGCCTCGTCCTTGTCGAAGTTCCTCAGCAGGTCCTGGCTTCCCCTGCCGACGCGGCAGTCGATGATGGTGTCCAGGTCGATGTCGATGCCGTGCAGCTGGGACAGCTCGGGATCATGGAAGTTCTTGCGGAGGTACCTCCGGGCCGCCTCCACCGCGGTCCTGCGCACCGGGAGCCGGACCCGCTGGCATCCCTCATACACCACTTCATCCACGGCCCGGCCGAGGATCATAACGTACGCGGGCTCGAGGACGTCCCCTCCGCCCCAGGAGGGGGCCGATTGCCCGCCGGAGACCTCGTTCTGGTCCACGTTGAAGTGCAGGATGTTCCCGCCGCACTCGGCCATATACATCTTGCACAGCTCCTGGGACACTGCCTCGGCGATCCCGTCGGCGATGCTGTCAGGGTGGCCGACACCTTTCCTCTCCACCAGCTCCACCCGCCCTTTGGAGGCCGGCACCCTGTCCGACCAGTCCACGGCGATGTTCCTTTCTACCATGGGCCCCTCCGAAACGCTCCTTGAACTAGGGGGCGCATGTGATAAATAACCCCCGCCAGGAAATCGCTTGGCGTGATAAGGGCCATGCCTAACGGGCCGTTGCGGTCACGCAGAGCCATTTCCCGTTCTCGTGCTCACGGGCGGAGATGTCACGAAAACCCGCCTCGGACAGCGTTCTGGACAGCTCGGCCCCGGTATATATCGTCATGTCGATCCGGTCCGTCCAATTCTCGAAGCCTTCCGGCCGGGAGGCTTCGTTGCAGATGAGGATCGTGCCGCCGCTCTTCATCACCCGCCGCACCTCTTTGAGATCGCTCAAAAGGTCCGGCCAGAAGTAGACGGTCTCGAAAGCGGTAACGACATCGAACTTTCCGCCATCGAAGGGGAGAGAGGAAACGCTGGCCTGCACGATCTCCACGCGCCCCTGATGGATCGCTTTCTTGTTCGTCCTCTTGGATTTGCTGACGCTTTCGGCAGAGTAGTCCGCGCCGTACACCTTGCTGCCCTCAGACATGCTCAGCAAGTATGAGATGTTCTTGCCCCCTCCGCACCCTATGTCCAGGACCTCGGATCGGGACGGTACTTGAATATGCGAGAGCCCCCACAGGGAGACCTTTTTGTGCGCGATGCCCATCATGGACAGCATCATCCTGCCGCTCATGCCTTGCGGCTTGCGTGTATTTTGATAGAGATCCCTTACGACGCCCAAGTGCATCACCCCCCACTATTTCGGATACCCTAAACCTAGTGCTGTCACATAAAGATGATGATGAGCCGTCTCGTTAATGCAGATCGGCGGATGCGATCCGCGATCTCGTTACCGCGGACCCGGCCCGCCCGGGAGGTTCACACCCGGGGGACCCTTCCCGCCCATGCGCACCGGCAGGGACATCAGGTCTGTGGCCACGACGGTATGGGGAAAGGTCTCCTGAGCTTCCTTCTCCAGTATCGAAGCGTCGTCATAGCGGTTGGATATATGCGTGAGGATAAGGAGGCCGACCCCCGCGGCCTTGGCCACCTCCGCAGCCTCCCGGGCGGTGGAGTGACCGTACTCCCTCGCCCCCTCCTGAAGGGAGTGGTCCATGGTGGCCTCATGCACCAGCACCTCCGCTCCCGTGGCCGCTTCGATGATGGCCTGGGTGGGGCGGGTGTCCCCTGAGATCACGACCTTGCGCCCCTTCCTGGGAGGCCCGAGAACCATGCTCGGCTCGATGGTCTTCCCCTTCACCGTGACGGCATTGCCGGACTGGAGCCGGCTGAACATGGGGCCCTCGGGAACGCCCAGCTCCTTGGCCCGGTCGATGAGGAACCTGCCCCTCCGGGGCTTCTCCTCGATTACGAAGGACAGGGAGGGGATGGTGTGCTCGCTCTCCAGCGCGGTCACCGTGTACGGTCCGAAGTCCACGGCGTCGCCCCCCTGCATCTCCCCGGCGCGGATGGGGAAGGAGGGGGTGAAATCACCCAGTGTGGCTACGGTGGCGGCGAGCTCGATCATGCCCCGGGGCCCGTAGATGTCCAGGGCGCTGTCCCGGCCGGAAAAGTTCATCGATTGGATGAGCCCAGGGAGGCCAAGGAAGTGGTCCCCGTGGAAGTGAGAGATGAAGATGCTGGACACCTTCATGAACGAGACCGGGGAGAGCATGAACTGCCTCTGGGTCCCTTCTCCGCAATCGAACAGTAGCACATCCCTGCCGATCTGCAGGGCGATGGCGCTAACGCCCCTCTGCGGAGAGGGCAGCCCCCCTCCGGTCCCCAGGAATGTCAGTTGCACATATGGTCCATAATTTTCGGGCGATTAATGGTTTCTGCTTCAGCGGCCCTTCTGCTCCTCGGTCTCCCCGCTCTCTTTCCGCTGTTTGTTGACGGTGGCCGCAGCGATGCGCTCGGCGTCCTCTTCCGAACGCCCGCGCTCCATCTCCGAAACCTTGATCTCCTCGTACTGGCGCTCCCTCTTCTCGCTAACGCTTTTCATGGGCACCGTTGTCCCTCCGGGAGAGCCTTGGAGAGGGCACTATTTGTCAGTTGCCAGAAAAGAACTTAAAGGCTCTCGGCCAGCAGAAAGAGCGGTCTCAGCGCCCCAGGGACTCCAGCTTGCGGTCCACCTTGGTGGCCTTCTTGAACGCCTTGTTGTGTTCCTTGCACACGTGCACCCTTTTAGCGTTCTCGTCAGCGGGCTTCAGACCGGCGCCCTCGCAGGCTTTCTTGGAGTAGGACCTCACCGCAGGCGCGCTGCACCCGTCGATACCACACTTGTCCTCGGGCATGGACTCCCCATCCCTGTTTTCTCCTATAAGACTTTTCTGCATGCCTTCCCAACCGACCGTGCGCCACTATAAAACGAACATTAATTAGCATGTACCTTTTTCCTTCCGCATATGATAAAAGTCGCCCCTTCGATACTGTCGGCCGACTTCAGCAGGCTGGGGGAGGAGGTTCGCCGCGTGGAGAGGGAAGGCGCAGACTGGGTGCACGTCGACGTCATGGACGGTGTTTTCGTCCCCAACATCACCATCGGACCTATGGTCGTCCAGCACCTCCGGCCGCATACCAAGCTCCCCTTCGATGTCCACCTGATGATCAGGGAGCCGGAGAAGTACGTGGAGGATTTTGCCAAGGCCGGGGCCGACTACATCACCATCCATGTGGAAGCGTCGCGTCATGTCTCGGAAACACTGGACCGCATACACGCGCTGGGGAAGAAGGCGGGCCTCTCCCTCAACCCGGAGACCCCGTTCGATCATGTGGTCCCCTATCTTGACAAGGTCGACCTCCTCCTGATAATGACCGTTCACCCCGGCTTCGGGGGACAATCGTTCATGCCCGAGGTGGTGCCCAAGATCGCCTTGGCCCGCGAGTACTTCGATGAGATAGGCAACAAGGCGGAGATCGAGATAGACGGGGGCATCAACTACGACACCGGCAAGCTGTGCGTGAAGGAGGGCGCCACGGCCCTAGCCGCCGGCAGCGCGCTGTTCAAGGCGCCCGACATGGGCAGAGAAATGCAGCGGTGGAAGGCCATGGATCGTGCGTAGAGGCCGGCGCCCCCATTGTATTGGAAAAGTAGGTAGCCGCTCACGAACTCGTTCGTGAGCATGCAGCTGAGCTCGACCATCATCCACCGCGTTCGACCCGCTGACGCGGAGCCTGCCATCGGCTCGCGTGGAGAAGGAGGCGATGTTCCTGCTGGCGTTCAGATCTGCATCGAGCATGAACCCGCACTGAACGCAGCTGAATGCCGTCCCATTCTATCGATCCAAGACACGCCGATGCGCCTCGCTGGCGCGCTGACCGTCTCAACGAGCTCAGCGGCGCGTTCCATAATGTGTCGTGATGGTGCGGAGCATCCTATTGTGCAACGCTATTCTGCTGCTTGCGCTCATCGTTGTCACCTTTGAGAAGGTGGGTTTTCTGGCGATGCTCAACGATACTTATTATAAACACGTCCAATAATTCCCTGTGGTCGCATAAACATGAGGCTGAACCTGAAATTCATGGGAACCAGGTGGTTCCTCCTGCTGATAGTGTTCGTCATCCCGGCCATCCTCCTGGCCATTGCCTTGGCGCTCCACGCCAGCATCTGCATCGTCATGCTGATCCTGGTCTGGGTGCTCCTCGCTCTCATGATGTTCTACCTGCCCCGCTTCCAGGATGAGCCAGAGAAGAAGTGACGGCCCCAGTCTCAAATAATGTTAAATCCATGTCTGCTATTAGTTAGCGTGCCATGGGAGTGAACCTGTCCGACATCGTGCCGGTGGAGCGGAAGAACCTGGAGGACCTCTCCGGGAAGACCTTGGCCATCGACGCGTACAATGCCATATACCAATTCCTCTCGATCATCAGGGGACCGGACGGAACCCCGCTGAAGGATTCCCGGGGCCGGACGACCTCCCAGCTCACCGGGCTACTGTACCGCAACATCAACTTCCTGGAAGCAGGTATCCAGCCGGCCTACGTGTTCGACGGGGTGCCCCACGTGATGAAGTCGCAGACACTGGCGGAGAGGTCGGAACGAAGGAGCCAGGCCCATGAGGAGTGGAAGCGGGCGGTGAGCGAGGGGGACATCGAGAGGGCCCGATGCAAGGCCACCCAGTCCTCCCGGATCAGCAACGAGATCGTGGAGTCGTCGCGCATCCTGCTAACCTACATGGGCATCCCGGTGGTGCAGGCTCCCGAGGAGGGGGAGGCGCAGGCGGCGTACATGTCCCTCAAGGGGGACGTGTGGGCGGCGTCCTCGCAGGACTTCGACTCCCTGTTGTTCGGCGCCCCCAGGCTCGTCAGGAACCTCAACATCACCGGGCGGAGGAAGATGCCCGGCAGCAAAGAGTATCGGGACATCTTCATCGAGATCGTCGAACTCGAAAAGGTGCTGGAGGCCAACGGACTGGTCAGCAGGGAGCAGCTCATCGACCTGTGTATATTGATGGGCACGGACTACAACGAAGGCATCCGGGGCATCGGGCCGAAGAAGGGGCTCAAGCTGATCAAGGAGCACGGCACCCTGGAGAAAGCGCTGGAGTCCATCGGGCAAACGGTCCCGGAACATGAGTGCATCAAGGATATCTTCCTGCGCACCGAGCGCATGGACGGCTACAAGATCGAATGGCGTCCGCCCGACCGCGACAAGATCATCGACTTCATGTGCCGGGAGCACGAGTTCTCGGAGGATCGGGTGAACTCGGCCCTCGACCGCCTGGAAGGAAAGAAGAAACAGCCCAAGAAGGCCGAGGCGGCCATGCCCAAGTCCCAGTCGAGCCTGGACCGATGGGGCTGAGGCGTCCGGGCCTTCGCAGATAGTGGCCAGTACGTTCACCCACACCATTAGGCATTTAAAGGGCGACCATATTACCTGCGTTGGGGACCAAGCGATGATAAAGCAGGTTCAAGCCAACTATAGCCCTCCCGAACTGGAAAAGAGGGTTCAGCAGTTCTGGAACGAGACTGACGCTTACAAGAAGACCAAGGACCTACGGGCCAGCGGGAACGACTACTACTTCGTGGACGGCCCGCCGTACACCACTGGCTACATTCATCTGGGCACGGCCTGGAACAAGACCATCAAGGACACTGTTGTGCGCTTCAAGAGGATGCAGAAGCACAATGTCCGCGACCAGCCAGGCTACGACATGCACGGCCTTCCCATCGAAGTGAAGGTCGAACAGAGCATAGGGATCAAGAGCAAGAAGGACATCGAGGCGTACGGCATCGACCGGTTCGTCTCCACCTGCAAGGACTATGCCCTGGGCATGCAGAAGAAAATGACCGAGCAGTTCAAGGAACTCGGAGTGTGGATGGATTGGGAGAGGCCGTACATGACCATCGCCCCCTCGTACATCGAGGCGGCGTGGTGGACCCTCAAAAAGGCACATGGCCAGGGACTGCTGGTATCATCGAACCGGGTCATCACCTGGTGCCCCCGCTGCGAGACCGCTTTGGCCGAGGCGGAGATCGAATACTGGGAGGAGAAAGATCCCTCCATCTACGTCAAGTTCCCCTTGAAGCAGGAGGCGGGGGTGTCCCTCCTGGTATGGACCACCACCCCGTGGACGCTGCCGGCGAACATGGCCGTGGCGGCGCATCCCGACCTAAAGTATGCCAAGGTGCGCTACCTCCGGAACGGGGGGAAGGAGTCCGACATCGTCATCATCCTCGAGTCCCTCATAGATGCCATAGGCTCGCTGGGCAACTGGGACGAATACGACGTCCTGGAGACCTTCGAGGGCGCCGATCTTGTAGGCAAGGAATACTTCCCGCCGCTGGAGGCGGAGGTCGACTCCCAGCGCCGGATGCAGGGCGCCAACGTGCACAAGGTCATCCCATCCACTACAGTGGAGGCGGACATGACCGGGCTGGTGCACATCGCTCCTGGCCACGGTCCCGAGGACTTCGAGCTGGGCAGGAAGTTCGGCCTGGAGCCGTATTCGCCGATAGACGAAGGCGGAAAGTTCGTCGACGACGTGGGCGAGCGCTACGCCGGGATATTCGTTAAGAAAGCGAACCCCAAGATCATCGAGGACCTCCAGAACAAGGGCCTGATGTTCCACTCCGGGCACATCGAGCACCGCTACGGCCACTGCTGGAGGTGCAATTCCGGCATATTGTACCGCAACACCGACCAGTGGTACCTCAGGGTCACCCAGGTCAAGGACCTCATGCTCGACGAGATCTCCAAGGTGCGCTGGACCCCCGATTGGGCCGGTTCGTCCCGCGAGTACGACTGGACCTCCAACGCCCGCGACTGGTGCATCTCCAGGCAGAGGTACTGGGGCATCCCCCTGCCAGTGTGGCAGTGCAGCTGCGGCGAGATGAAGGTTATCGGCTCGACCGATGAGCTGCAGGGCTGCGAGGGGTATCACCAGGACATGGAGCTGCACCGGCCCTGGATCGACGGCGTCATCCTCAAGTGCGAGAAGTGCGGGGGTGCCATGAAGCGTGTCCCCGACGTCCTGGACGTATGGTTCGACGCCGGGGTGGCCTCCTGGGCCGCTCTGGGCTATCCGCGCAACCAGGCGGAGTTCCAGCGCTGGTGGCCGGCCCGGTTCATCACCGAGGCCCATGACCAGACCAGGGGATGGTTCTATTCGCAGCTCGGCTCTTCGTCCATCGCCTTCGGCCGCGCCCCCTACGAGTCGGTGCTCATGCACGGGTGGATGCTGGACCCTCAGGGCCAGGCCATGCACAAGAGCAAAGGCAATGTCATCGAGCCGGGAAAGGTCATCGCCGAGTACGGCGCCGACGCCATGCGGTTCTACTTCATGCGGGTGTCCGCGCCGTGGGAGGACATTGCCTTCCAGTACGAGGGCGTGAAGAACGCCCGCAAGACCCTCAACATCCTGTGGAACGTGGCCAACTTCGCGTCCACGTACATGTCCATTGACCGGTTCGAGCCGTCCTCGGTCGACGCCAACGCGCTCCGCGACGTCCTGCGCCCCGAGGACCGCTGGCTGATGTCGCGGACCGAGAAGCTGAAGTCAGAGGTCACCAGGAACCTGAACTCCTGCGACCTGCACAAGGCCTGCCGCGCCCTGGAGGAGTTCATCTTGGAGGACATGTCCAGGTGGTACGTCAGGCTCATACGCGATCGCATGTGGTCGGAATCCTCCGACATGGACAAGATCGCGGCGTACAAGACGCTGTACGACGCCATAATGACCACCACCAAGCTGCTCGCTCCCTTCTGCCCGCACATCACCGAAGAGATCTATCAGGCCCTCGACGGCTCGATGGAGACGGTGCACATGTCCGACTGGCCGGTGGTAAACCATTCCCTCATCGACGACCGGCTGGAAGCATCCATGAGGATGATGCAGGAGCTGGTGGAGGACATTACCAAGGAGCGGCAGAAAAAGAACGTGAAGCTCAGATGGCCGCTGAAGCGCATCGTGGTCCGCGCCAATTCGCACGAGGCCGTGGACCTCATAAAGCCCATGGAGGACGTCCTGCTCTCCCAGGGCAACGTCAAGAGGGTGGAGTACATCCCCGTGGGAACGGACTGGGACGAGATGGTGCTGGAGGTCCAGCCCAATCCCAATGCCATCGGAAAGGTGTATCGCCAATGGGCCTCCAAGATCGCTCTGATGCTCAGGAACCGCCCCGCCGAGGACGTGAGGGCGGCCATCGCCAAGGGCGACTACAACCTCGGGATCGAGGGGCAGCTCGTCAAGATAGAACCGAACATGGTGTCGTTCGGAACGACGCTTCCGGACAATGTCATCGGGGTGCAGTTCCCCGGCGGCGAGATGTACATCGACTTCAACGTGGACGAGGAGATCGAGGCGGAGGGCTACGCCCGCGAGCTGATCAGGCGCATCCAGCAGATGAGGAAGGATATGAAGCTGGACGTGGAGGAGTTCGTGCGGGCGGAGGTCTGCGCCCCCGCCACCTTCCAGGAGTACTTCAAGGTGTGGAAGGAGCACATCATGAAGGAGACCAGGACCATGCAGATGGACTTCGTCGAGGAGCCCCAGGGAGAGCACTCGGCCAGCTGGGACGTGGAGAAGCAGAAGGTCGACATCGCCCTGACCTCGCTCCACCTCAAAGAGCGCGTGAAGAACTTCACCGCCATCCCGGGGGTCTCTCAGGAGGGCGCCGTCGCCTTGGTGAAGGCGGGCAAGAAGTGCCCCGAGGACCTCAAGGAGATGGGAGAGCAGCATCTTCTGGCGATCCCGGGGCTGCCCCGGGCGGACGCGCGGAGCATCGTAGTTTTTTTCTCCGGTGAGGGGCCGACCCGGCAGGAGGCGGCCCCCGCTCCCGCCCCGGCGGCAGCGCCCAAACCTGCGCCCAAGGAGGGGCGGGAGGCAGGGAATAAGGCGGCGAACGGCGTGAGCCTGCAGCCGTCCATGATCTACCTGATCAAGGAAGAGAGGAATGACCGCTCCTACGCCCTGTTCGTCGACGCTCTCAGCAAGGGCATGAAGGGCTTCTGTGTGACCAGGGACTATCCCGCCAAGATCAGGACCAAATATAACCTGGGCGACACGCCGATGATCTGGCTGTCGTCGGTGGGCAAGGGGGACAGTCTGCCCCCCAAGGACCTGGAGAAGCTCAACTTCGCGCTGGAGCAGTTCGTGAGCAAGGAGGGTGGGGTCGTTCTCCTGGACGGCCTGGAGTACTTGATCACCAACAACAACTTCCTCACCGTCCTGAGGTTCGTACAGTCGCTCAAGGACCAGGCCGCCGTCAACGGCTCAGTGCTGCTGATGTCCCTGAACCCCTCGACACTGGACGCCCACGAGCTGAACCTGCTGGAGAAAGAGGCTGACGTAACCCTTTGAACTTTTTAAAGCCCCAGGGCGCGCAGCACCCTGTCGAGCCCTGGGACCGTCTCGTATTCTTTTATGTCGCACGGCAGTACCCACCGGTACTCGGTGTGCTCCCAGTCTATCTCGACATCGAGATCATGGGCCTCGAACAGATAGGGGTGGACGTGCCAGATGATGTCCCCATCGCGGACGGTGATACGATCGCCCCGCCGCACCGGCTCGGCGCGATACCCTATCTCCTCGGACAGCTCCTTCTTGGACGTGATGTCGGGGGTCTCGCCATCCTCGACATAGCCGCTAACGCCGGACCAGAAGCCCCGGAAGGTGCCGACCTTGGCGCTCCGCTTAAGGATGAGTATCTTCTCCCGATCCCTGACTATGCAGCTGACCACATGGGTCTCCTTGACCTTTGGCACCTCCACGGTGCCCTCGCTGCCGTCCACCACGACCTCGTCGCCGTCGCGGAGGAGGGAGAGATCGATCCTGTCGACCAGGGGAACGCCCGACATCACCGCCCCGGTGGCCACGATGGGCTCCGCCAGCGAGTTGATGATCGCCTTCGGCAGCGTGCCCTGCCTCTTCATCTCCATGAAAACGTAGGAGCCCACGGTGCTGCCCTTCCCCCGCGGGAAGGCGAATACCCGGTCCTTGACGGACCTTCCGCCCATGGACGGGTCGCTGAGGGCCCCGCTCGCCGGGTTCACCCCGCCGAGGAAGCTCACCGGATCATGGCTGAGGACCAGCGTCCCCTCGCCCCGGCCCTTGGATATCCCGCGCCCCTTGAAGATCATGATATCAGCTCCAGCAGGCCGTCGGTGTCCCGGAACACAACCTTCTGCGAGCATAGAGTGGGCAGGTAGTTGCAGGCCTTCGCCGAGTTGGTGGCGGTGGTCTTGAACCTCTCCTCTATCGGGGCGACGATCATACAGGTATCGCACACGATGTTGCCGAAGCGGGACAGCACCTCCACCTCCTTCGGGCACTTCGCAGCGGTGCACCGGGAGGTGCAGAACCACACCTCGGCGTCCCCGCGGCGCTTCCGGCCCTTGAGCTTGGACGCCAAGGAGCGCATCTCCTCCACCGAGAGATGAGGGCATCCCAGAGCTATTAGTTCAGGATCGTTGCCGGTGTTGAGCTTGTTGCGCGCCGCTTCCAGCTCCCTCTTTCCGATGGCGATGTGTTCCAGGCCCTTTATGGATCGGGGGTCCGCTTCCGGGGTCACCCCTTCGATGTGGAACAGCGCCACCGAGCCGGCCGCAGCCATTGCGGCGGCTAGCATCTTAGCCCGGTCCGTGTCGGGGCGGATCCCCCTGAAGTACGGGATGCGGCTCCCCACCACCGAACCGACGGCCTGGCCGAGCAGCGAGTGGTCCGGGTCCTCCACCTCCACGTCGATGACCACCGACGGCTTCCTGTTCTCGTCCAGGTGCAGGCCGTACTCGGGGGTCTTGCCGACGATGGCCGCCGCGAGCGCCCCGGGACCGCCTTCGCGGTTGGTCCTCGCCCCCACCATGGAGTTGGCGAACGACAACGCGCTCGATTCCGCCCACGCCAGCGTATCCCCCTTCCTGGGGATGTTAGTGCTGAGGAAGGGGGTGCATGAACAGTCCGCGGTAACGCCCAGGGCCTCGTAGCACTCTATGATGTGCTGTTGGCGGTCGGCGAACCGGGGGGAGATGCCCATCTCCTTCCACTTCTCGCGGTCCATGCCCGCAGGGTTGAGAGTAGTAGGGACCTTGACCTTGGCGTCGACGGCCAGCTCTTCCAGGAAGGAAATGCCGCCCTCGGCGATGGTCTTGTACGAGACCCCTGACAAGTGGGCAGAGGATATCGGGATGAGCCTTGGGGCCTCGAATATGTCGCCCAGTGCGACCAGCAGCTCCATCGCTTTCCTGGACCCCTCTCCCTTCTCGCCCGAGAGCAGCGCTTCCTCATCCTTGGTCAGGTACATGGACGCGGCCACTTACACCATCGTTCGATAAATACCCTTTCCCGAGAGCGCTCTCGGAACATCGTTGCTGGCGTCGACAGAGCGCAGAGCATCTGCCCGTGCGGGCACAGTAAGACAAAATATATTTGTAACATATTGAACTATAATAACTGATATAACGTTATTATAAATATATAATTAAAAGGGCTGAGGAGGTCCATGAGCCAATTCGACGATGCGTCTCGAAATGACGCCCGTGAGAGGCGCACGAATGCGGTCAAAACCCTATCCATGTATCGTCCTCCCCGGACCATCGCTGCCGGTGCTGCAGCGAGTGGCGCCCTGAGCCGCCGTGAACCGAGCATCAGGATGATGATTACGAACCGCAGGGCTGGCCATTGTCAAATAGCACGCGCATATCCGAACGGGCCTGGCCAAGGACCTGTCGCTAGCTCGATCAGAAGCAGCATCGCTGATTGGAACCGCTGTGCACAACCTCCGCATTCTGTGCACACCGTATGCGCTGCTCGAAGCGGCTGTGCATATAATCATATTTATTGTGTACACCAGATATATAATGCGCCAGAGGTTCATCTCTTCAAATCATTTAATAAAAATCAGGAGAATGAATGAATGAAAAATGGAAACAGAATATTGAGCTTCCTAATGGCGTGCATGATGGTGGGCGCGGCGTTCACCATTTTCGCACCTGGTATTAGCGCAGCTCCTATTCAGAATCAGTTAGGAAATGTGAATGTAGGGGAGGTCGTGACCCTTTCCGACAATACTGCCCAGAGCGGCGAAACCCTGAATGTCTATATAGATCAAGTAGGTCCGTCTGATGAAAACTATGTTGCGACCATAAAGGCAGATGTGAACGGGCGCTACACCTACTCGATCGAGGTTCCAATTCGCGAATATGGGCCGATTTCGTTCATAGTTGCGGATGCGGGCAGTGGAGCGATTTTGGAACAATGGGATGGGACGGTCGTACCGCATCTCACCGTCGAGCCGACGGAGGGAGCGCCTTATTCGGTAAGCGAAAAAACCGTTACACTCACCGGTACTGGGTACAAGATCGGTGAAAGGGTTGACTTTAAGCTTACACGTGCCGATGGCTCAACTTCAATCGGTTCGGCCACCCCTCAGCCCAACGACAAGGGGAGTGTTTCAATAACCTTTGAAGTCCCAGACATCTGGGAGGGCACCTATGAATTGAATGGTACTCAGAACATTCAGGGAAGTACCATTAGCGCCACGGCTTCGTTCGATGTAAAACCCGGTGTCAGCATAGAGCCAGGTACGTTCAAGGCCGGTAAGGCAGGAATTTTGACGGTAAACGGTGCCGGCTTTACACAGAACGGAGAGGTCCTAGCGAACTCTATCGAGTTCAGGAACGGCACTACTGTGGTCAATACAATTCATGAGCGCACCGACATCAACCCCCAGTTTGGCAACTTTACTATCGAAGACGTGAGTGTGGCAGGGTTCCCTGTCGGAGGAGTGTATGAAGTATGGATCAAATACAACAAAGACCTACCTTCCGGCACATCGGAGCTGAAATATGAATGCGTTGGCACATATTATGTAGGTCTCTGGATAGAGGCGACCCCCATATCCGTCAATGTCGGAGCGGACGTAACGGTGACCGGGCACGGCTTTGATAGAGGCGTTAGTGTAGACATTAAGCTCGATGGGGTGCTTCAGAAAACGGTCGTCACTGGTGCTTCTGGATCCTTCATAGCGACTTTCACTATGGGGAATGCGGAGGTTGGTCAACATACCATAACAGCGACCGCTGCGTCTGGCGATAGCGCATCGACCACAATTACCGTTGGCTCATACATCTCGATCGATCAAACCAGCGGCACCGTTGGTCCGACGACCACCTTTGAGACCATTGACAATGTGATCGTGGCCCAGGGTAGCACCTATGGCTCCCTCGGAACGCAGGTGACTGTTAGTGGAAACGGTTTCGCCGCGAACTCGAAGGTGAATGTGACGGTCTCCGCCTCCACCCCAGGCATATCATGGGGGCCGTACCGTGTCGTGCATAACTTCTCGGTGAGCGATGAGGGCGCGTTCGTAGTGTCGTTTATATTCCCCACCGCGCCCAACGGTACATACACTATAACTGCCGATGACTCGATAGCGGTGTCGACCTCGGAGTTCACGGTAATGCCGGGCATTGCTATAGCTCCGTCAATAGTGATCGGTCCCTCCGTGGAAACCATCGTGGCGACCGGATATCCCCAGCAAACATATGGGGTAGATGCCCTCTTGATCGACGGTACCGATGCATTATTCGGGACGAACAATCATTTTACGGTTTGGAGTTTCGACAGCAATGGTACACTGGTCTCGCAATGGAATGTAGTGGCCAAGCCAGGTTTCGTACTGCCAATCCTGGAGACCGGCACGTACAATATAGAACTGGTTGCCGGAGGGCTCAGCGCATCGCAGGACGTCATCGTCTTGAACAACCTTGCCGACCTGGGTAAGATGATAGGTGACCTCGGGACCGATCTGACCGCGCTACTGGAAGCACTGGACGCCAAGATCGTTGACATCAACGGCCTGGAGGCGACCATCCAGACCGCCCTGGGACCGATTGAGAGCAGCCTTGAGGACCTTGACGCCAAGATCGTCGGTGTCAACGATAATCTGGAGCTCTCTGTCGAGACCATCTTGGGAACTATCGAGATGAGCTTCGAGGACCTTGACGCCAAGATCGTTGACATCAACGGCCTGGAGGCGACCATCCAGACCGCTCTGGGACCGATTGAGAGCAGCCTTGAGGACCTTGACGCCAAGATCGTTGCTGTTGACGGTAAGCTGGTGGAGATCAAGACCGCCATCGGCACAATAGACGGAGAGATAAGTTCCATCGAGAACGGTGTCGCGACCATCAAGACCGACATCGGCACGATGAAGACTAACATTTCGACCATCTATGGCCAGACATCCGACATAGCTGCTGGAGAGACAGAGGTCACCATAGACGCTACGCCTGCATGGATCGCCGCGATCATGGCCGTGATCGCAGCCATATCATCCATCGTTTGCGTAGTGATCTTTACCAGAAAGCTGGCTGGATGAAACACTTGGGGGGACCGCCCCCTATTTTCTTTTTATAAAAGTATTTTTTTCATATCCAGACTGAACAAGAACGCGGAAATCATACACTACACTATTGACCGGGTGATTGGACTGACAGAAGGGAAGATTAGAAGGAAGACTTTCGCAGCGCGCGAAGACCTGATCGATCAGATGAGCAGGATCGCGAAACAAAGGGGATTCACGCTGTATGATTACGTCAACGATCTGTTCAAGGCAGCCATTCAAGCAGAAGAGGATGGTATGAACCTCCAAATCCTTATCGAGAAGCGGGAGCTGGTGAGCAGGGCCAAAAAGGCTGGGTTCATACTTTGTCCGGAGCGCCTATGGTATGACATGATTGAGCTCGGATATAGCAGCAATAAGAACAAAGCCATCGAACGCTGGTCCGAAGCGGGGACACTATTGGCCAAGCGTTATGCATCCAATGGCGCTGCCGACCCCATAATGTCGATAATAGCGGACTATGAGGACTTCGCTTGGCACGTTCCCCCCATGATCGCGGAGAGGACGTCTGGAGAATTGTCCGTGAATGTGTCGGTGTCAAAAATTTCCGAGAGCCATACCATCCTGTACGGGAAGTTTTTGGAGGGAATCCTGAACGCCTATGGATATAATAAGATAGAGAGCGATATCACGGCAGGTAATATATGCCTGAGAGCGATTGAAGAGGGGGAAGATGGGGAATAATATGGACAGCAGCAAGGGGAAAAGGCTCATCTACGTTTCGGAAGATATTCTTCAAAAAATGGAGACTGCGGCGAAGAAAGAGGGCATGTCGGTCGGCCGGTTTCTGCAAGAAGCATTGACCGGGATCATCAAAGCGAACGATCTAGGATGCACTCCGAGTAAGCTAAAAGAGATGCTTCAGATCCTTCAGACACAGAGAAATTTTGGAGAAGTGATCGTCCCTAGATCCATCTTTGTACAGTTTATGGACTTGGTCGTGGACGATCAAGAAAGGGAGAAACTGCTGGAGCAATGGTATGAGTGCGGAAGATGGCACGGAACGTACATAAACAGGACTTTCGACGACCCCTTGACCGTATTCAAGCTATTTCTGGAATCGATGGGATGGGACCTGAACGAAGTCGAGGTCAAAGAAGAGAAAGGCAGCATAATGCTGATATGCATTTCAGGGACCATATCTTCGAAAGAGACCGAGATGTTGAGCAAGTTCATCGAGGGCGCCCTTAATGGTATGGACCACAGCATCGAGAAGAAGGACATCATGACTGGGATGATAATCCTGGAATGTACCAACGAACGACTGATCGTGTCTGTATAATAGAAAAAGCTGAGGGGATCAACTGGTCGACATGAGCAGTGGCGACACGCGCCGTAGTAGCTCTCCCCCTTGGCTAAAGGGGTGCGGAAGCGCCTTCAAACGATCTCACGGAATGCCTTCACGAGAGCGTACTTGATGAGATCGCCTGATAGTTGGCACTACTTGCTTTTGAGGATTTGAAATTGGCCGGATTGATTCTTACGCTCCATCCCCCTTCGGGGCCCGAGACAGGTTCCTGACCGCCGGAGCATGGGATCTCGCCAGCCGTTACCATCTATTTATGCAATCAGTTTGTACTAGCACAAATAATATATAGTGAAATATGCTGACCGACCGTCAGTCGTGATTACCGTGGTTAAGAGCAACAAGAAGCCAGCAGAAAGAAGGAACGAGTTCATCACCATCTCCGAGGAGCTGTTCTTGGAGAAGGGGTTCGAGAACACCACGGTCGACGACATCGTAGGCCGGATGGGCGTAGCGAAGGGGCTGTTCTACTATTACTTTGATTCTAAAGAGGACCTTTTGATGACCATATCGGAGCGCCTCGTCGACGAGGTGCTGTCGTCAATATCCGCGGCGATGGAGAAGAAGGGGCTCACCGCCGTCGAGCGGTTCATGGTGCTCCTTCCGGCAAATTCAGATATTAGCTCACGTTCCCGGACCCTCATCGCCTACTTCCACAAGGAGCGGAACCGGGCGTTCCACCACCTGATGGAGAAGCGCGGCAGGGAGTTCATGGTGCCCGCGATCGAGCAGATAATCATCCAGGGGGTCGAAGAGGGCGTCTTCAGCGTGAAATATCCACGAGAGACCTCCGTCGCCCTGGAGGCAGTGATGAGCGCAATGACGGAGATTTTCCGCCAGAACCCCCAGCCGAGAGCGCCCGATCGTGAGGCCGAGATAGCCTTGGACCTCATGGAGAGGATCCTGGGAGCTAAGCCTGGATCGTTGGACGCGATCAGAGAGTCCTTTGCTCCGGCATGTAGCCGGAGGGCTGCAAATTGCCAGAATTAAACGGTGCAAATATGTTCGGAAGAAAGAATAAGAACAAAGCCGTAGACCAGAAGGACGGCGCAACGGACAGCAACTACACCAAGAGCCGTACCCGCACCTTCATAATGTTGGGCCTTGGGCTCGGCATGCTACTGGCAAGTCTGGACCAGACCATTGTCGGCACTGCCATGCCCAAGATCGTCGCCGAGCTTGGCGGCATGAGCCTGTTCTCGTGGCTGGTCACCGCATTCATGCTCGCGGAGACCATAACCATACCGATCGCCGGCAAGATGTCGGACCGAATCGGCAGAAAACCCGTGTTCCTGGCCGGCATGCTGGTATTCCTGGCCGGTTCGATCCTGGCAGGTCTGTCAACATCGATGGAGTTCCTGATCCTCACCAGGTTCATCCAGGGACTGGGCGGCGGCGCTATGATGCCAGTGTCCATGGCCGCGGTGGCGGACCTGTACGCTCCGGAGGAAAGGGGCAAGATCCAAGGATTGCTGGGAGCTATATTCGCCATATCCAGCATCATCGGCCCGTTCATCGGCGGATTTATCGTCGACCACATGGACTGGCGCTGGGTATTCTACGTGAACATCCCGGTAGGCATAGCGGCCATCGCCGTTACCTCGCTGAGGTTCCCCAAGTTCATTAACGACAACCCTCAGCCCGTCGACTATCTTGGCATGGTCACACTAATGGCCTGTCTGGCCCCGGCGCTCCTGGTGGTGACCTGGGGAGGCAGCACCTACGCCTGGGACAGCGTGGAGATAATCGGCATGAGCGTGATCGCGGTCGTCTCCCTGATAGCTTTCATACTGGTGGAGAGGAAGGCCAAGGACCCCCTCCTGCCGCTGGGGCTGTTCAAGGAGCCCATATTCACCTTGGGCAGCGCGAGCCTCGTGATCATAGCCTTCGGGATGTTCGGCGTTATCACATTCCTGCCCCTGTTCCTGCAGGCGGTCATAGGGATGAGTGCCACCAACAGCGGGGAGAGCCTGATCCCTCTGATGCTCGGCTCGATGCTCACCACCGTACCCAGCGGGTTCCTGCTGAAGCGCACCGGCTACAAGCCCTGGCTTATCGCGGGACCGCCCATCGCCGCGCTAGGCCTGTTCCTGCTGTCCACGCTGCACGCCGGTAGCTCGCAGGTGGAGGCCATGGCGTACCTGGTCATCGTCGGCGCCGGCATGGGCTGCGTGATGTCCAACGTCATCGTGGCCGCGCAGAACGTCATGCCCAAGAAGGACATGGGCGTGGTCTCCTCATCGATGAGCCTGTTCAGGAGCATCGGCGGGACCGTCGGCGTGACCATCCTCGGGACCATCGTCAACCACCGCATGGTGGACGAACTCAACAGGAACCTCTCTGCGGAGGCCATAGCCGCGCTGCCGACCACTGATGTCTCCCAGCTGGGGAACCTGCTGATGTCGCCTGGTGCGGCCGCAATACCAGAGCCGATCTTAGAGATCATTCGAATGGCCTTGAGCGACAGCATCACCTACATGTTCTTCATAGGGGCGATCATCACGATCCTCGCGCTGGTCACCAGCGTGTTCATCAGGAGCGTCCCCCTGAAGAGCGTGGAGGAGTATCACGAGATCACCCCTCCCAAGGGCGACGATGCGGTCGGCGAGTAAAACCCTTTTCAACCCCTTTCCCATTCTTTGCATTAGAGGATCGAGCTCGCCGACAATCGGCGGGATCCTTGAAATCTTATATACAGCACGGGAGCGATATCCTTCCGCAGGCGAAGCACATGTCATCGTTGAAAGAGGATATCCGGAAGATCGCGGCGGAAAGCGGCTTCCAGCTGTTCGGCGTATCTGACCTCGAGAGACTGGAGTCCGCTCCATTCCCCGATGGGCGAGGGCTCATGAGGCCGTCCGAGGTCATGAAGGACGCCCGCTCCGCCATCGTCATGGGCATGGTCATCTGGGACGAGGCCATGAACTCGGCCGTGGCGGCCGCCAGCGCGGGGGACTTCAGCGGCGGTGCCACCGACTACCTGAACCTGTACTATGAGGTCCTGGAGACCCGGGGATGGCGCTTCGTCGAGCGGGCCAGGAAGGAACTGGGAATCAGTGCCATGCCGACACACACTGTGCAAGCGAAGATCGCGGCGACGCTGGCGGGGCTGGGGTTCATAGGCCACAACACCCAGGTCGTCACTCCTCAGTACGGGCCGCGGGTCCGGTGGCTGGTCGTTCTCACCGATGCCGATCTCGAACCGGACCAACCGTTCGCGAAGGACCTGTGCGCCGAGCAGCCGCTTTGCCAGAAGGCGTCGCTGTGCGTCAGATCATGCCCATATCAGGCCATCGTTCCGGGGCCGTCGCAGGGCATGGAGCCGGGGAAGAAGGTCGACTATGCGAAGTGCGTGGTGTCGCACGAAATGGATAGGGACATCACGCCAGCGCACCTGAAGCACATCAGGCAAATCACCGAGCGCGGGTTCATGGAGTGCACCATCTGCAACCTCGCGTGCCCATACGGCAAGCCGGTGGACGAGGTTGTGAAAAAGAAGAGGGGACTGGCATAGATTGGTATCTTAGATGTAAGATATATTTATCTACCATTGAGATATATTTAAGGCCATTATGCTATCTGAAGGATGCAGATAAGTCCCAGGTGATGATATATGCGCTGAGCGGTGAACTCCGCAAGGCTCCGCCTAGGGTCTGAGATTATATTCACAAATCATTCATAGACGCATCCTGTCAATTTATCTTCCAATATATCTGCATAGGGGATCGGACCTCTCGATCATTTGAAAGACCGAACCGGCGATGAAACGTGAACTTGAAATAATCGAAAGAATGCCGCTGGAGCAATAAGGTTGACATCCAGAATATTGTAAAAGCGGGCCTGTCGGGATTCGAACCCGAGTCTGAGGCTTTCCCTGGACCGTGGAGGTCCACCGGAGGCCTCGGTGATATCCAAGCTACACTACAAGCCCATGGCTCAGATAGAGAAGGGACTAATAAAGTTTGTCGAACATGTGGCCATGCCACGAGGTCAGGCGTCGAACTGCCTGCGGACGGCTTCCTTGGCCCGCTCGTGCCGCTCCCCGGTCTCGCGGAACAGCCGGTCAATGACGTGGGGCATCTCCGCTTCGAGCACATCGACGCCCTGCTCAGTGATACCGCCCGGCGTGGCCACCTTGCTCACCAGAGTGGCCGCGTCAAGCTTTTGGGCCTCCATCAGCCCGGCGGTGGCGAAGAGCGTCTCCGTCGCGAGCTCGACCGCTTCCTCGCGCCCGATCCCGCCGCTTCTGCACGCGCCTTCGGCGAACAGCTCGATGAACGCCGCGACGTAGGCCGGGGCACTGCTGGTGAGGTCCCCGGCCACCTCGAACCGGCCTTCGGGGATCTCCTTCACCACGCTCACCCTCCCGAAAAGCGAGCGGACCGCCGCCTTGTCCGGTTCGCGCACCTTGTCATTGTGGCAGACCAGCGTGACGCCGCGGCCCACCTCCATAGTGATCGGGGGCATCACCTTGGTGGCCTTGCCCGAGAAGATCGATCCTATATCCTTCAATGTAACGCCGTCGTTGACAGAGATGACGTGCGCGTCCGGTCGGAGGTCCCCGGCGATCTCGTCCAGGACGGCCCTGACCTCATCGCTGCGGACGCTGAGCAGCAGGACATCGCTCTCCCTCGCGGCGTGCTTATTGGAATCGGTGGCCTCGATGCCGGGGAAGGACCCCCGGATCTCGTCCCTCGCCTCCTTCCTGCGGGAGGCAACGATGGCCTGGCTCGGCGCCAGCGCCCCCGAGGACAGGAAGCTCCTCACCATAGTGCTGCCCATGTTACCGTAGCCGATGAACCCGACCTTCATGCTCGTCGCCCTTGGTAGAGAATCCGTTGATATAATATGGCGGGAAGGGGCGAACCTGCCGAAAACTTGCTGCGCTGCGCTTATGCCGTTCCTGCGCGTAAACCTCCGCTGCAAAGCGAGCCTATTTTCTTTTCCATGGCAAGCTGTTCATCATCATGCCGTCTTGTAATGGCTAACGTGCATATGGATCAATTTTCATCGCCGTTCCTATATGGTCCCATGGCGGTCTCCAACGCATCGCACGCCGACATTACCTCATCCGGGTTCTTGCTCCCCAAGGCCTTTTTCGCAGTTTTTATCGGTCCGCTCAGCGCTTCCTTCATCGCTTTATAGGCTTGCTTATCCTTGCTTTTTGCCTGGTTTTCTAATTCGTCAGCCTGTCCCAGCAGCCTTTGCAGTTGTCCGCGCGCCTCGGTTGCCTGACGGAACTTATCGTCATCGGCAGCATACTGCTGGGCGTCCCGAATCGCGTTCTGAATATCCTCATCGCTCATATTGGAGGACGATTCGATAGTGATGTCCTGGGCCCTTCCGGTTTTCAGGTCCTTTGCGGCAACATGTACGATGCCGTTGACATCGATGGTGAAAGTCACCTCGATCTGAGGCACCCCCGCCATTGCCTTTTGGATTCCCTTGAGCCTGAACTTGCCCAACGTCTTATTCTGGCTGGCCCGCGGGCGCTCGCCCTGCAGTACATGGACCTCAACTGAAGGCTGAAAGTTGGCCGCCGTGGTGAACACTTGGCTTTTGGATATGGGGATCGTGGTGTTGCGCTCGATCACATGAGTGCAAACATCGCCCACGGTCTCAATGCCAAGAGACAGCGGCGTCACGTCCAGAAGAAGTAGCCCGTTGACCTCGCCGATCATAACGCCGCCCTGCAACGCTGCTCCCATGGCGACGCACTCGTCGGGGTCGATCCCTTTGAAGCCGTCCTTGCCGGTAATGTTTTTCACCTGCTCCTGTACGGCGGGCATGCGCGTGGCGCCGCCTACCAGCAGGACCTTGCCGATGTTGTCCTTTGAGATATGCGCGTCGCCCATAGCCTGCTGCACCGGTGCGGCCATGGCTTTCACCAGATGGGCGGTCAATTCGTCAAACTTGGCCCGTGAAAGGGTAAGGTTCAGATGCAGAGGTGTCCCTTTGGATTCGGAGAGATAAGGTAGACTGATAGTAGCATTTTTGGCGGAAGACAGTTCTTTTTTTGCCTGCTCGGCAGCCTCTCTCAAACGAATCATTGCGGTAAGCTGCCCGGACAGGTTCACCCGGTGTTCCCTTTCGAATTCAGCTACAAGCCATTCCACGATGCAGGCGTCAAAATCATCACCGCCTAAACGGTTGTTCCCCGCCGTGGCGACCACCTCGATCACGCCGTCCTTAATATCTAGCACCGACACATCAAAGGTGCCGCCTCCGAGATCGAACACCAGCACCTTCCGGTTTTCCTCTTTATCCGCACCATATGCCAGTGCCGCAGCCGTGGGCTCGTTGATGATGCGCCGCACCTCCAGCCCGGCAATAGTGCCAGCATCCTTGGTTGCCTGACGCTGGGCATCGGTAAAATAGGCGGGAACTGTGATTACTGCCTCGTTCACCGCCTCGCCAAGATATGCCTCCGCATCTTTTTTCAACTTGCCCAGCACCATGGCCGATATCTCCGGCGGGGTGAAGGTCTTCCCATCAATTTTTATCTCGTAGGCAGACCCCATCTCCCGTTTGATGGAAGTAATTGTACGTTCTGCGTTGGCTACTGCCTGCCGCACCGCTGCCTGCCCCACCAGGCGCTGACCGCTTTGTGCAAAGGCGACCACAGACGGTGTGGTGCGGCCTCCCTCGGCACTTGGTATGATGACTGCCTTTCCGCCCTCCATGACCGCCACGCAGGAATTGGTGGTGCCAAGATCGATCCCGATAATTTTTCCCATATTGTGAGTCCTCCACTATTGTGGTGCACAGCGATGTACGCTTCAGCAGCCCTCATGGCAGCAAAATATGCAAGCCATCTGTGCAAGCATGACCTGCAGAATGCTGCGGCCCATTTTCTGCATGTTGAATCCTTGATTTTGCCCGTTCTGTTGGTATGTAAAGCTGCCCTGCTGGAACTGGTTCAACAGCTGCTGGTACTCTGAATTGTTCGGCTCCATCCGCACTGCATCTTTTGCGTGATTGAGCGCCGTGACCCGGTTGCCGACCCCGGCATTGACAACGGCGCTAAGGTAATACCATTCAGCGTCACGCTCCGATATTTGTGAGAGTATGCGCAGAGCGGTCTGATACTGGCGAACCTGAACATAGCTGCGGGCCTGCCGGATTGTGGGAGGACCGGCTTGACCGTTGGTTTGCTGTTGCCACGCGTTTCCAAAGATATCTCCGAAAATATCTCCGAAGCCCCCAAAATCAAACCCGCCAAAGGGATCGTTGCCCCGGTAGGTATAGCCCCCGCCAGGCTGTGTATGCTGCTGGGGTCCGTAGCTTCCGTCGGGCCGCTCGTATGAAGTTCCACCGGTTTTCTGTGTTTTGATCTGCTCGTAGGCCGCATTTATCTCACGCATCTTTTTTTCAGCGGCTTTATCCCCCGGGTTCAGGTCCGGATGGTATTTTTTGGCCAGCCTACGATAGGTTTTCGTAACTTCCTCCTCTGACGCGGAGGAACTTAGGCCCAGCACATTGTATGGGTCGTCCATCTTATGCATCCATCCCTCTCTTTCGCCGCACCCGGTAGTTCTGCCAGACGCCGGAGTACAGATGGTCCTGCAGGATGCGCCGGTCCCGTTCGATGGGCAGTCTCTCAAATTCGGCGGTGCATTCGGCCATGATCATGGTGAGCGCAGGCATAAAATCCGAGTTCATCTGCGCCACCAGCGGATTGTACCGCTGCTTTTTGATATCAGCCTTCAAATCGTTCACCGCGTCCAGTAAGTAGATGAAACGACCGAGGGCCGCGCCCATATGCCACAGCGTGTCGGCATATTCGTCCTGCCGCCAGACAAGCAACGTGCCCATCAGCTCCCCGAAGCAGTTGGCGGGCAGGTCCGGGTTAAGTTCATTGGCCTGCTCCATCCTCCCAAGCTGCCGCATGCTGTCCGTAACTGCCTGATACTGGCGAGGATTGGAACCTTCTATACTGCCCAGATATTTTTCGAGTACCTTGTTCTTTTTTCTGGCTACCGGATCATGATCATCGTTCCAGTCGTCTAGGCACTGGTAGTAGGCCAACAGGATGCTGATATCTGCCGCATATACGGTAGCTGGTGTCACAATGTACGGGTGCTGTTTCAGCGGGTGGCAAACACAATGCTGGCTGCCCTGAACTTCTTCGAGATCATACAGAGATGAGAGCAATATGTTAAGAAATGTCATATCGTAGGTCAGGCTGGCCCGGCCAGCGCTGGCATACCGTGCATCCAGCTGATAGCAGAGTCCGCAATAGTGTTTTCTGTACCGATCTCTTTCTTCCTCCGAGAGAGCCTGAAGATCTGCCGCGACGTATCCAAACATTTATGTGCCTGCCTCCTTCACTTTCAGGAGCCCCCGCTTCAACAGGTCCAGCCGTGCAGAGTACTGTGCGCGGACATGCTCATAACTGGATACGTCAAAAAAGGCCCTGGCAAAGGCTTCCCCAGTAAGTGGCAATAGAATGCCCAGCATGTTTCCGAAATCATCTTTGCTGCGGATATCGAGCGAATCCATATCGATATGGGGGAGCAGTTCGGCAGAAAAATCATCATAAGTATTCCCATCGGCCTGCTGATGCAAGAAATCAATATTTACGCGAATGTCAGAGAAGAGGTTTTTAAAAAATGCATTGTTCTTTTCTTCGGTGACAAACGCATGTGTGAAATCAAAGATGTCGAGCAGCATCTGAAATAGATTTCCGCCGGTACGTTCAAGGCTTGCCAGAGCATGCTGCTTGAACACCTTCCGATAATCGGCCATTAGATACTGAAGCAGGTCTTGCTTGTCCTCAAAATATTGGTAGAAGCTGCCGCGGGGGATGCCTGCCAGCCTGATGATCTGGTTAATGGATACATCATCGAAAGGCACGCGGGAAAATTCTTCATGAATGGCATCCAGCAGCTTCTGCCTTTTTTCTTCCGGCAGGTTATAGAAAGTTTGCGTTGGCATTTTTTCCTACCCCGTTTCAACTTTTCTTTTCAAATGACATTTGGCATTTCGGGCAGCGGATAATGATCCTGCCTTTCCCTTTTGGAACGCGCAGTGTTTGCTTGCAGGAAGGGCATTTGTAGAACCGGTGGGTTTTTCTCTGTCGAAACCAAGTCTTAATCAATCTGAGCTTTTGCACTATTTTTCCCTTCATGCCAAGAAAGGCGAAATTTTCCTGCGCCCGTTCTCTCGCATTGCGTGAGAACATGCGAAATATGCAGAGCACCAGCAATACCAGGCCCAAAGAGGTCAGTATCGTCAATCGCGTGAATATGGAGACCGCATAGAGAATTATTGCGAATATCAATAGGGCCCTATTCAGATCGTCCTGCCCATAACGCCCGTACATAAAATGCTGCAGCCGTGTTCTCATTGTTGTTCCTCGTTTTAGAGACGTCAACCTTCTATGACAGGATGTCATGTGACAAGGTGTCATCTATAATAAACTTAATGCGACACGATGCGCCGCGTGTCGATATCTCAATGCAAATACGCAAAAAATTCATGAGTGAATGCGGCAAATATGGCGGCCGCCCCTTCCCCGGGCCGGGCCAGCGGATCAGTGCAATCACGAGTACGTCCTAGAAGACAGCATTTCCTGTTCGACGAACCGTGGCGATGGTGCTCGACGGCCTGAACATGCACGGGGCCGCGTCCCCCATACGAGACTTTGGTAGACGGTCCACGGTTTTTTTATGGCGGGAGGGGCGAACCTGTCGGGATTCGAACCGCAAGAAAAACAAAGATAAATTGGAAAGGGGTTGGTGAAAGGGGTTTACTTCTTGCCCTTGAACTCGGTGTACCCGCACTTGCCGCAGGTGGTCCGGTCCTTGTGCTCGCCCAGGAATACGCCGGGTCCGCACTTGGGGCAGTTCTTCCTCTTCCTCTCCAGCTTGGCGCCTTCCACGGCGTAGTAGTTCTTCTTGGAGGTCGCTTCCTTGGGCGCGGCGCCCTTCTTGGCCGCGGGGGCCGCCTTCTTCTTGTCGTCTGCCATTCAGGTCACCTCACTTTTTCTTCTTGGCCGCGGGGGCCGCCTTCTTCTTCTCTTTCTTCTGGGCGAGGCCGTTCCTCACCAGCATGTAGTTGCGCTCATGCTTGCTGGCACTCTCGGCGGAGCTGTACACTTTGGCAGCGCCGTCGGTGGAGCCCAGGCCGTACTCGGAGTGCATCTCCGAGACCACGACCCTCTCCTTCTGGACGTTCAGGGCTCCGGCCAGGGAGGTCCTGACAGCGTCCCTGGCAGGGGTGGACTCCCCGGTGTGGGTGGCCTTGAATGTGACCTCGACCCTGTCCATAAGTTTGTTCTCGGTCTTGCTGACGACTTCTACGTTCAATTCAATTCCTCCATCGCGTATATCATTGATCTTGCTCGGCCTGCGACCTCTTGGTCGATCCTCACCAGGGCCATCCCCTTTCCGGGGACGCCGTACATCAAGCAGGAGCCCAGGGGTGCCATCGCCGCGCAGGCCAGCGCGGCCAGGTCCTCCTCCCCTTCGACCCGTAGCTTGGTTGGAACGTTCCTGTTCAATGCTTCGCTGATCGCACGGACCAGCTCGGCCGTTATCTGTCCCGCGGGGTTCCTGACCACTACGTCCTCGCCGATGAGCGAGACCAGCTTGGAAGCGAGAGGGGTATAGTGCTTCCGCTCGGTCTTGAGGTCGTATATGACCAGGTTAGGCTTGTAGCCGTTCTCCAGCAGGGTGAAAGAGACCATGTCTCCGACCGCCATGAGCATCTCGCATCCTTCGAACTCCGCGGCAAGCCCTTCGAGCTTGACGAGGTGACCGAAACCGGTGCTCAGCTCCTCCCTCATATGATCCGGAAGAGCCCATCCATTCTTGGGGCACCTTAGTTCAGCGCACCTTGAGGGCGAACTTACCGTTGACATGAATACCCATCCGTTGCGCTATCTCCGACCGGGTGTGGTCTACGATGATGACATAGCCCTGCCAGTCCTTGGACGTCGGGTTGCTGCACAGCGGGCAGGTGTCTTCCTCGGTGATGTAGCTGCAGTGCTTGCAGGCCCTTTGTACCTTCATGCGGAACCCCCGGCCACCTTATTCCGATCTTCCTCGATCCACTCCAGCTTGCCCAGTCCGGGCTGTCTCATGGTCAGGCCGATCTTGGACTCGCGCGGGCTCCTCTCGTTCAGGCTAAGGGCCACTATGCGCGCCCGCACCTTGTCCCCGACTTTGAGGTCACGCTTGGTATCCTTGCCCATCAAGCGGCCGTTGTCAGGGTCGATATCGATGCGGTCGTCCATTATCTGGCTGATGTGAAGGAGACCGTCGAGCGGGCCGAAGCGGACGAAGGCACCGAACTTCAGCACCTCCACTACGGTCCCTTCGATGACCTCCTGGAGCTGGGGGCGGAACACCAGGCTGTCGAACTTGACCTTCTGGTAGATGGCGCCGTCGCCGTGGACTATACGTCCAGGACCCTGGGGCTCTATCTTGGACACCAGGACGGTGAGGGAATCGCTCCCCTCGATCCTGCCCTCGAAGGACTCCCAGCTCAGCTGGTTTATAACGTCAGTGAGATCGTCCCCCAGTTTTTCTGGGGGTATGCGTACGACCTTCTCCTTCGTTGTAAGCAAATACATGGCATATCCTCTGAACGATAATTGGGGATGAGGAAACCCTTATTTATAGTCTAGGGTGCTGGAAAATAGACGTTTTCCGGATGCTGGATAAAAGGAAAAGTGAAAGGGTTTGGGGGTTTGGGCCAGCTCACGTTATGATGAACAAGCTCGCGAACACCAATGTTATGGTGGACAGCAGCTTGACCAGCACGTGCAGGGACGGACCGGCGGTGTCCTTGAAGGGGTCGCCGACGGTGTCACCGACCACAGCGGCAGCGTGCGCGGGGGACTTCTTCCCGCCGTGGTGCCCGGACTCGATGTATTTCTTGGCGTTGTCCCAGGCACCGCCGCCGTTGTTGAGCACGATGGCCATGAGGATACCGGTGATGGTGGCGACCATTAGGAAGCCGCCGACCGCCTGTACCGACATCTGAGCGGCCGCATCGGGGTAGGCGAAGCGCCAGATAAGACCGACCAGGATGGGTGTGACCACCGGAAGGATGCCCGGCAGGATCATGGCCTTCAGGGCGCCCTTGGTGGAGATGTCCACGCACTGGGCGTAGTCCGGCTTCTCGGTCCCGGCAAGAATGCCGGGCTTCTCCTTGAACTGCCTCCTGACCTCATTGATCATGTCGCCGGCAGCGTTGCCGACAGCGCGGATGGCCAGGGAGGAGAACAGGAACACCAGCATGCCGCCGATGAGGGCGGCAACGAACACCGGGGGCTGGGCCAGGTCGACTCTGAAGACCTCGAGCAGAGGCTGGTTCAGCTTTACCGCGACCTCCTGGAAGAAGGCGGCGAACAGCAGGAACGCGGCGAGGGCTGCGGACCCCAGAGCATATCCCTTGGTGAGGGCCTTGGTGGTGTTGCCGACCGAGTCGAGCTTGTCGGTCCTGTTGCGGATCTCATCGGGCTGCTGGGACATCTCTATGATGCCGCCGGCGTTGTCGGTGATCGGCCCGAAAGTATCCATGGCCAGTACGAATCCGGCGGTGGCCAGCATACCCATGGTTGCTGCTGCGGTGCCGAACAGGCCGAAGATGAAGACCTCGTTGGCGCCGGGGTTGGTCAGCAGGGCGTAGGCGGCTTCCTGCCCCACGAAGTAGGAGGACAGGAGAGCGATCGCGATGGCGATGATCGGCGCAGCGGTGGTCTCGAGACCGATGGAGAAGCCAGAGATGATATTGGTGGCCGGGCCGGTCTCGGAGTTCCTAGCGATCTCGCGCACGGGCCTGTAGCTGCCCGAGGTGTAATACTGGGTGATGAACACGATGGCGATCGACAGGATTATGCCGATGACAGCGCAAACGAAGAAGTGCCAGGTGCCCAGCATGTAGTCGGACAGGAAGTATATGCCTATCGCGGCGATGACGGCGGTGACATAGTACCCGCGGTTCAGGGCCCTCATGGGCTCTTCGTTCTCATTCCTCAGTTTGACGAGGAATATGCCGACGATGGAAGCCAGCAGGCAGAAGGCCATGACCACCAGAGGGAAGAACACCCAGTTGGCGTTCCCAGTGAAGCCGAAGATGGCGGCACCGAGGATCATGGCGCCGATGTTCTCAGCGGCGGTGGACTCGAACAGGTCGGCACCACGGCCGGCGCAGTCGCCCACGTTGTCGCCGACCAGGTCAGCGATGACAGCGGGGTTCCGGGGATCGTCCTCGGGGATGCCGGCCTCGACCTTTCCGACCAGGTCAGCACCGACATCGGCGGCCTTGGTGTAGATGCCGCCGCCCAGTTGGGCGAACAGCGCAGCAAAGGATGCACCGAAGGCATACCCGACGGCCAGGTTCAGGGTCTCCACCACATGCCAGGATTCCAAGCCATACCCAAGCGGGCTGGTGAGGGGCTCGGGAACCACGAACAGGAGGTAGAGGAAGAATATGCCCGCGACGCCGAGAAGGCTCAAAGCGATCACGGCGAGACCGGAAACGGCGCCGCCGCGGAAGGAGGTCTGCAGGGCCTCGTTGAGGCTCCTCCTCGCGCCGCTGGCGGTCCGGATGTTGGAGTTTACGGATACATACATCCCGATGTACCCGGAGAGGCACGAGAAGCCCGCGCCCAACAGGAACGCGACAGCGATCTCCCACCTCAATGCGATAGCGATGATCACAGCAAGGATCACGCTAATCACGGCGATCGTCTTGTACTGGCGGGCCAAATAGGCCATCGCTCCCTCGCGGATGGCATCCCCTATGGCCTTCATTTCAGGGGTGCCGGTATCCTTCCTCAGGACTATCCTGGTAAGGAGGACCGCGATGAGCAGACCGATTATCCCCGCTATTGGTATAAGATAAACCAATGCGTCAATTTCCATACATAGAACCCTCTTTCAAGGTTTTTCGCCCGTAATTATGGTACATGTATATATGGTTTGTTCATTCCGGAGTCTGATAAAATTCATATCTGGCAGAGGGTGCTGGGGCAATAATTTTAATATGGCCGCTTTTCGTCCCCGCAGGGCGGTTTTCGAATCAGGCGATGCCCACCACGATGCGGTGCAGAACGTCAATGGTGACGCTCAGGGTCCTCCCGGCGTCCTTGAGGTGGTGGTACACCTCCCTCTTCTTCATAGCCAATATGGGATCGTCGTTATTGAACACCGAACTCATGCTTTCGATGTATATCGCCTCTATTTCGCGCTCGGCGCGGCGCATCTCCTTGACCATGCGGTCCACGTGGGAGGTCTCGGTCCCCACGATGCGCACGGCCTCGGCCACCGATGCGGTCCCGTACTGAAGGGCCATCGCCATGCCCATTATCGCCCCGTCGGGCGGCAGCTCGAAGGCCCTCATCTCCTGGGCGGTGGAGAGGGAGTAATTAAGGATATAATCGATCTGCCTCGCCAGAGAGTATATGTCCTGACGGTCGAAGGGGGTGGAGAATGCCTCCATGAGCTTCTCCTCCATCAGGTGCCTGGCATCGTCGGCCTTCTGCTCGATCGAGATCAGCGTGTCGGGGGAGGACATGCTCCCATCCTTGAGCCAGTCCACCAGGGCGCGGACCCCCTCCTTGGCCATGTCGGCCTGGTCTCTGACCATGCCTTGGAAGTCGTACTTCGGCGGGAATATGGAGTCGATTATTCCTCCCCTTTTCAACCCTCTGCCCTCGTCCATGCTCCCGACCTCATCCCCCTATAAGCACTTCCAGCATAATGAAAATGAGCGAGGACAACAGGGCGGCCGCGGGGATAGTGATGAACCACGACACCACCATCTGCTTCCCCACCGACCACTGGACCAGCCGGGCGTTCTCGGCCGCTCCCACCCCCATGACGCTGGACGAGACCACCTGATTGGACGATACCGGCGCTCCCGCCAGGGTCGAGCCTACGATGGTCGCCACCGAAGCTATCTGGGAGCCCAGGCTGTCGACGGGCTTGATCCGGTAGATCTTACGGCCCAGGGTCTTCATGATCTTCCATCCGCCGCCGATGGTCCCCAAGCCCACCATTAGAGCGCACAGAAGCCTTACCTCCACCGGGATGCTCGCGGTCGCCACCAGTCCCGCGGAGAGCAGGGCCATGGTCATCACCCCCATCTGTTTCTGGGAATCGTTGGCCCCGTGGGCGAAGGCCAGGGCGGCCACGGTGAGGAACTGGCTTTTCCTTATCGGACCGTTGATGCCCCGCTTGGCGTTGCGCAGCAGGCCCAGGCTCAGCTTCTTGACCAGGTACCCGCCCAGGAAACCGGCCAGGACCGAGAGGAGCAGCAGCGCCACCACTTTGGAGATGCCAGTGAGCTGACCGTTCGCCAGCTCGGCGAGCCCCCAGGACACACTGCCGGCCCCCGCCGCGGCGATGCCCGCGCCCACCAGACCGCCCACCAGGGCATGGGTGGATGACGACGGCAGCCCGAACCACCAGGTGACCAGGTTCCAGGCGGTGGCCGACACCACCGCGGCCAGGAGCACCGCGGCTAGCTCAATGCCCACGTTCACGGAGACCAGGCCTTGCACGGTGAAGGCAACGGCGCTCCCTCCCAGGACCGCGCCTATGAAATTGAAGAGCGCGGAGAACAGCACCCCCTGCCGAGGGGTGGCGGCCCCGGCAGCGATCATGGTCGCCACCGACGAAGCGGAGTCCTGGAACCCGTTGGTGAAGGCGAATACAGCGGTGACGACGACGACCGCCAGGGCTACCAGGACCACGTCCGCCAATTATGCCACCGCACGGCCATCGCCATGCGCGTATATCTTGTTTGGCGGCCGGCGGCCATATGGGATGGGGGTGCTCCCCCGAGGTCGTCGCGGCGGCCGGGATGAAGAGGCCCCATATGATATCCTTGATAGCCCTTTCCGTGATGTTGCCCCGGGAGAGGCGAGGATGAGATGGATCGTTATCGACGGCATCGACGGCTCCGGCAAGTCCACCGTGGCGAGGTGGATGGAGGAGCACTACCGCGAAAGGGGGGAGCGGGTGCTGGTGCAGGTGCACCCGTCGGAGAGGCGGCTGGGCCGGCTGGCCCGGAGGTGCCTGCAGGGCGAAGAGCGCCTCATGTACCCGCTGGCCTCCCTCTTCTTCCTGGCGGACCTCCTGGTGTCGCTGAGCCTCCTGAGGCGACGATCCAGGGACCATGACGTGGTCATCTTCGTCAGGTACCTAATGGCCGCGGCGTACCTGCCGGGCCGCCTTGCCGGGATAGGATACGCGGTCCTATCCAGAACGTTGCCCGCCCCATCGAGGCTGCTCCTGGTGGATGTCGACCCAGCAACGGCGCTGCAGCGCATCGCGACGCGGCGGGACGAGGAGGAGATGTTCGAGAACCTCTCCGCCCTGACCAGGGTGCGGGCCGTCACCCTGGCGCTGTCAGAAGGATGGACGGTCCTGGACAACAGCGGCGACCAGGAGGCCTCCCGCGCCCGGCTGGAGGCCATCGTGAAGGAGTGGAAGGATCCCGAACCCTCCGCCCGGTAAAACAAATATTATAATTAGGACGAGGGGATTGCTTGGACCACTATACTGAAATGAAAGGGACCTCTAAATGAAGGCAAAAAGACCCGTTAAGGACATCAAGCTCGACCAGCCCATGACCGTCGATTCGCTCATCCGCCAGATGGGAAGCTCCGGCGGCTTCACCGGCAGGAAGCTGGCCGAGGCCGTGGACATCGTCGAGGAGATGGTCCGAAAGGACGATTGCATCACCTTCCTGTCGTTCCCCGCCTGCATCATGGCAACCGGGACCAGGGGCGTCATCGTCGAGTTGGTGAAGAGGAAGCTCGTCGACGTAATCATAACCACCTGCGGCACTCTGGACCACGATCTGGCCAGGGTGTGGAAGTCCTACTACCACGGCGACTTCCTGATGGACGACGTAAAGCTGCACAAGGAAGGCGTCAACCGCCTGGGCAACGTCCTGGTACCCAACTCCAGCTACGGGACCATACTGGAGAGGAAGCTTCAGCCGATGTTCCGGCAGATCATGAAGGACCGTACCACCATCTCCACCCGCGAGCTGATCGACGAGGTCGGCGCCCGTGTGGACGACGAGAATTCCCTGGTCCACTGGTGCCACCGCAACAATGTTCCCATGTTCGTGCCGGGGATCACCGACGGCTCCTTCGGGAGCCAGATGTGGATGTACTGGCAGGACCATCGGAAGACCACCATGAACCTGTTCCAGGACGAGCAGGACCTCATGGACATCATATTCACGGCCAAGGAGGCCGGCGCCATCATGATCGGGGGCGGCATCTCCAAGCACCATACCATCTGGTGGAGCCAGTTCCGGGGCGGCCTGGACCACGCCGTCTACCTCACCACCGCGGTGGAGTACGACGGCTCCCTGTCCGGCGCGCAGGTGCGCGAGGCCGTATCGTGGGGGAAGGTCAAGGAGACCGCCGATCACGTTACCGTGGAGGGGGACGCTACCATCGCGCTGCCCATCATAGTCGCCAGCTTGGTAGAGAGGCTGGAGTCCGAATGAAGCGGGCCGTCATCATAGAAGGCGACGGCATCGGTCCCGAGGTCATCGCCTCGGCCGTGCAGGTGCTGGAAGCTGTTTCCCCCGGCCTGGAGATGGTCGAGGGGTGCATGGGGCTGCAGTGCCATACGAGAACAGGCTCCTACCTTCCCCAGAGCACCATAGACCTGCTGAACGACAGCGACGCCGCCCTGTTCGGGGCCATCACCTCGCCCGCTGACAGGGCCGATTACCGGTCCCCGCTGCTGTCACTCCGCAAGAGCATGGACCTGTACGCCAACATCCGGCCGGTGAAGAGGCTTCACCCCTCCGTGGGCCTGGTGGACCTCGACGTGGTCATCGTGAGGGAGAACACCGAGGGCATGTACACCGGCGAGGAGAGGGAGGTCCCGGGGGGCATCGTCACCGAGCGCAAGGTCACCGAGTACGCATGCCGGCGCATCGTGGACAAGGCCATCGAGCTTTGCCGCGCCGACGGGGGGAAGAAAGTTACATGCGTGCACAAGTCCAACGTCCTTCGCCGCTCCGACGGCCTGTTCAGGGAGGTCTTCCTGGACCGCATGAAGGGGTCCGGCCTCGAGGCCAGCGAGCTCTTGGTGGACGCCGCCGCCGCGGCGCTGGTATCGCAGCCCCGGAAGCTGGATTTCCTCGTGACCCTGAATCTGTACGGGGACATCCTGTCCGACGAGGCGGCCGCGCTGGCGGGCGGCCTGGGCTTCGCCCCGTCCGTCAACCTGGGAGAGAAGTTCGCCCTGTTCGAGCCGACCCACGGTTCCGCCCCGGACATCGCCGGGATGGATCTGGCCAACCCCACGGCCGCCATACTCTCCGCGGCCATGATGCTCCGCTACCTAGGCAGCGGGAACGCAGCGGACAGGGTAGAGAAAGCGGTGCCCGCAGCGCTGGAGCAGGGGATCAGGACCAGGGACGCCGGCGGGAGCCTGGGCACCCGGGAGTTCACCCGGCGATATCTTGAGGTCCTTTCCTCTTGCTGAGCCGGCCCAGCAGCGGCATGTCCCGTATGAGATCGTCGACCTGAGAGCCCCAGCTTTCGAACAGATTGCGGACGGTGATGGGTTTCCCGGCGTTCTGGACCTCCCGGGCCTCTATGTACACGAAGATCGCCACCAATATGCCCAGGAGGATGAACTCCGGCACCGACATCACGCCCAAGTAGTTGATCTGCACATAGTCCATGACCAAGTGCATCCCCCACGCCAGCAGGGGGACCACGAATCGGAAGCCGATGGCTGCTGGGACCAGGATGATGGCCGCCATGGGGTCGTGCATAAGGCTCTTCCACTGGACGTCCGAGGTCAGCGCGGCGTCGAGGTTCAGAGCGTTCTCGATGCCGTCCTGCTTGACGAACTCGGCCATGCCGAACACGTGATCGAAATCGATGAAGACTCCGAAGAGGAGAGCGGCGAAGGCCTCGTTCTTGTCCAAACGGAACAGCTTGATGAGGAGAAGAACTACGACCAGATGAGTAAAGCCAAGCATCCGGGATATAGCGAGGAAGGACCTAATTAATAAGGTTCGGTAATGGGTATCAATAGAGATAATGTATCCTGACCACCGAGAGAGCGGTTCTTGGAGAGAGCGCGGGGGCGGAGGTTCCTGTTCCTGCGCCCCCGGCGGGTACCGGGTCCTGGGATAGCTTCAAGAGAAGGGGGATTCCTATTGCATTCGTTTAGGATGAGCGGGTCCGGGAAACTGGTATTGATTTCTAATAGGGAACCCTATGTGCACGAGAGGACCAAGAAGGGTGTGAAGTGCAAGGTTCCGCCCGGCGGCGTGGTCACCGCCATAGACCCGGTCATGCAGGCCACCGGAGGCACCTGGATAGCCTGGGGGAGCGGCAACGCCGACATGGAGGTCAGCGACCCCCGGGGAAGGATCGCGGTGCCGCCGGAGGACCCCAAGTACACTTTGCGACGGGTGTGGCTGTCCACCAAGGAAGTGGCGGACTACTACTTGGGGTTCAGCAACCGAGTGCTGTGGCCGATCTGCCACATGTTCCAGGAGAATGCCCAGTTCAACAAGTCGTACTGGGAGGCGTACAAGCGCGTGAACGAGAAGTTCGCGGCCGCGGCCGTCGAGGAGATGGACCAGGGTAGCAACGTGTGGGTGCAGGACGTCCATTTCTCGCTGGTGCCGTCGATGATACGGGCCAAGGTCCCCGATGCCAGCATAGCGATGTTTTGGCACATCCCCTTCCCGGCGGTGGAGACGTTCGCCTGCATCCCTTGGAGGAATGAGATATTAAAAGGGCTGCTGGACGCTGACCTCATCGGTTTCCATACCCATGCCTACGCTGGCAACTTCCTGAGCACGGTCCGGAGGGAGTTCCCGGACGCTTCTGTCACCGACGATGCGATCGAGCTGGACGGTCATGTGACCAAGGTCAGGGCGATACCGATTGGCATCGACTTCGGGACCTACCGGGCCAAGGGGGAGGAGGAAGTGGTGCACAAGCGAGCGGCCAAGCTGCGCCGGAAGATGGACGTGGAGCGCGTCCTGCTGGGAGTGGACCGCCTCGACTACACCAAGGGCATCCTGAACCGCTTCCTGGCCTTCGAGAGGTTCCTGGACAGCAATCCCAAGTACATGGGGAAGGTGTCGTTCGTCCAGGTGGCGTCGCCCAGCCGCTCCCTGATCCACGAGTACCGGGAGATGAAGAGGCAGGTGGAGGAGACGGTGGGCCGGATCAACGGCAGGTTCCAGACACCCAACTGGACCCCTATCGTGTACATCAACCGCCACATCCCCTCCGACGAGCTGCTGGTGCTGTACGAGCTGGCCGACGTGGCGATGGTGACGCCGGTCATCGACGGCATGAACCTGGTGGCCAAGGAGTACGTCACCGTCAATGACCAGGGCGCCCTCATCCTCAGCGAGTTCGCCGGGGCCAGCGAGGAGATGAAGGATGCCTTGATAGTCAACCCGTATGATGTCGAGATGACCTCCCGGGCCATCCTCAGCGCCCTGACCATGCCCGAAGAGGAAAGGACGCGGCACATTGATTCCCTCCGCTCGGTGGTCCGGGAGCATGATATCTATTGGTGGCTGGACACCTTCTTCCAGGAGTGGGGGATGGACCTCAAGAGCTCCCGCCCCCGGAACGGGACGGAGTGAACCCGTTATCTTGAGAAAGGCGCAAAACCCCTGGAACAGGGGATAAGGGGATAAAAAGTGAGATCGTATGGAGCGAGCGATCGCGGTGGCAACATTTGACGACTTTTTGAAGCTTGATACAAGAGTGGGAGAGATCGTTCAATGCGAGGCGTTTGCAAAAGCAAAAAAGCCTGCCTACAAGCTATTGGTCGATTTTGGGGACGATATAGGGATAAAAAGGTCCAGCGCGCAGATAACTGAGCTATACAGAGCGGACGAATTGATCGGCAGGCAGGTCCTGGGCATTGTGAACTTTCCTCCACGGCAGGTCGCGGACCTCATGTCGGAGGTCCTTGTGCTTGGCGTCTATTCCCGCAATGGGGTCGTCCTCGTTGCGCCTCAGCAAAAGGTTGAAAAGGGCGATAAACTGGGATGACCTTTTCTAACCGCGATGGAAACATAGGGCAGGGAGAATCCGATATGGCTAAGCTGCGAAAGCATGGGCAGGCTCCGTTCAGGGTGGCGGCGGTGCACGGCGGGCCGGGGGCGGCAGGAGCCATGGCCCCGGTGGCCGAGGTGCTGTCCAGGACGGTCGGGGTGCTGGAGCCGCTGCAGACCGCCGACACCATCGCCGGGCAGGTCGCCGAGCTCCGCGAAGCGCTGGAGGAGGCTGGCAGCCCGATGGTGCTGGTGGGACACTCCTGGGGAGCGTGGCTGAGCTGGATAGTGGCGGCGGAGCACCCCGAGATCGTCGACGAACTCGTCCTGGTGGGCAGCGGCCCGTTCGAGGAGCGCTATGCCGAGGGCATAACCGCCACCAGGCTGGGACGTCTGGACGCCCGGGACCGCCAAAGGGCGCTGGTCCTGCTGAACGCTCTCGGGGGTCCCGCAAGCTCGACCACGGATGAGGAGCTGAGCGAGTTCGGCTCCCTGATGTCCAAAGCCGACAGCTTCGATGCCTTGAGAAAGGGCGGCAGGCTCCCGGTGAGCAAGGACGTCTTCCTGAAGGTGTCGGCGGAAGCGGCGGAGCTGAGGCGGAGCGGCTGGCTGCTGGAGATAGGCAAGAGCATCAGATGCCCGGTGCTGGCCATCCACGGGGATTATGATCCTCATCCCCTTGCAGGGGTGAAGGAGCCCCTCTCCAGAACGCTTCGGGACTTCCGCTTCGTCCTGTTGGAGGACTGCGGCCACGAGCCGTGGAACGAGAGAAAGGCCAGGGACGCCTTCTTCAATATTTTGGTGAAAGAGCTGGCAGCTGCGGGGAGAACATGAGGGCCCCGCGGCCGGCATCCGCTCAGCGCTTCTTCTTTGGCTTGGGGCGCTGGGGCTTTACCTTTCTCTGCATCTCGCCGTGAACATCCTCCATGTGCTCGCCCAGCTCATAGAGGGTCTCGAACTTCTCTCCGCACTTGGCACAAACCGTGTTTATCTTGTCAGTCATGTCTACATCTCATTTCGGCCCGACGTTCGATGGCGTACCCATGCCGGAACGGCGCGGAAGCCGCCAAGGCTCGGACCACTAACACGATGCCATCGAAGCACTTATAATGAACCCCTACAGGAACATCACTTCACGCCGGCTCGGGCCGGTATCTTGTGGCCAGAATGCATTAGTTTTTATAGTAAATGTGCTTAGCTATCATGTCGCGAGGTCCTTTCAGGTCCTTGCGATACAACAACAAAGTAGGTAGATCAGTAATGTACGGAAACAGAAGGCAGGGCGGTTACAACCGCGAACCCCGCGAGATGCACGATGCTGTTTGCTCCGACTGCGGAGCTCAGACCCAGGTTCCTTTCAAGCCGACCGAGGGCAGGCCCGTCTATTGCAGGGAGTGCTTCCAGAAGCACAAGCCGAAGGACAGGTACTAAGCCTGGACGTCGAAACCCTTTCCTAAACCTCTTATCAAGAAGTCCCTGATTTTCATCTCATATCATTAGGCCATGGAGCTGAAGCTCTCTCGCTCCCTGGCACCTTAATAAAAACCCCGCCGGCGCGAGAAAGGGGCTCGGCGCCGGAACGGGGCCGTTATGCGGCCTCAGTGTGCTGGAGGTGTATCATCCTTTGGCGGCGCGTAGCTGCCGATGTAGCGGTACACCACCGCCGCGATCAGCGCACCCACAATAGGCATGATTATGAACAGCCAGAGCTGCTCGATGGTCCACCCTCCGGCGATTATGGCAGGGCCGAAGCTCCTCGCCGGGTTCACCGACATGTTGTCGATCTGGATACCGACTAGATGGACGAAGGCGAGGCCCATGCCGATGGGTATGCCCGCCAGCTCCTTGTGGGCGAACTTGTCGGTGGCGAACAGGGCCACGAGGACGAACGCGAACGACAGCACCACCTCAGCGATGGCCGCGGCGGTGACGTTGTACCCGCCCGGCGAGTGGTCCCCATAGCCGTTGGCGCCGAGCCCGAGGTCCAGATCATATCCTCCCGGCTGGCCGTTGGCTATCGCGTAAATGATGGCGGCCGCCAGTGTCGCGCCGATCAGCTGGACGATTATATACCCCAAGAAGCCCCGGAGGTCCATCCCTTTCGTCGCCGCCACCGCCACCGTCACCGCGGGATTTACGTGAGCGCCGGAGATGTGCCCGATGGCGAAGGTTATCGCCGCCACCGCCGCGCCGAACGCGATGGCCACTCCCAGCGGGCCGAATATGTGCCCGGCGAACACAGCCGCCCCCACGCCCGCGAGGACCAAGATGAAGGTTCCCACCCCCTCGGCCACCAGCTTCTTGAGCAGAGTGGGGCGCGCTCGTGAGCCGAACGAACCTGTCAGCGGCCGGTCCGCATCCGTCGCCTTCCTGTACATGAGGTGTGTGGGCGGGAGCTGATAGTATTTAGAGATGCCATGAGCCATCTTCGAGCATCCGTCGATATCCCGATTAATGTTCGGTGAGGTCCGAGGTAGCCGACCTCTCAGCGGCGGGCCACTTCCCTCACTCGGTCCAGTACTTCCCCGGAACCATTATCCTGACATCATATTCATACCCGCTCACCACCGCTGCGGTGGTGTCGCATATGGACCTCAGATGCTTCCACAGCCAGGAGGAGCGATAGTCCTCCAGGTCGGCCGGGACGCTGTCGAGCAGGTTCCGGGAGCATACCACGATGAGCCGCTCCTTGGCCCGGGAGAATATCACGTTGGTGCGATTGAGTTCGAGGATGAACTCGGCGTTGCCGGCGATGGCGGAAGCGTCGCTCTGCGTCCCCGACACGATGATGGTCTCGCACTCCCCTCCCTGCAGCCTCTCCACCGTATCGATCATCTTGATCTGTTTGCCGAGACCGCCCTTCAAGGTCGTCCTCAGCACCGCCCTCTGGGCGCGGTGGGGGGTGATTATGGACACCGATCCCGGAGGTATCGATCCCTTCGGCCCGGGCCGGGCGGCCAGGATGTCCCGCACCAGGGCGGCCTCGAACTCGTTGCTCTTCCTGGACCCGGCCTCGCCGTGCACCACCAGGAACACCCCGCCGTTGGACCACAGGTCCCGGAAGGACGTGGGCATCCCGTTCTTCGCCGAGTTCCCCTTCTTAGATTCTAGGGAGTATCCCTCGCGGCGGTAGATGCCCGAAATGAGATGCGTCAGCTCGGGGGTGAGCCGGTAGGTGGTGGTCAAGGCCGACCGCTTTATCATGCCCGGCCCGCACTGCGAGCACAGCTTCTGGACGGCGATGTAGGCGCTCTCGTGCGGGGAGTACCGCATAACCTGCTCCCGGGTCTCATCCTCCCACTGGTGCGCGGTGATGGGGGAGAGCTGCAAGTGGTCCCCGGCGAGCATGATCTCCCCGTCCGGAGATACCAGCGTGGAGAGGGCCAGGAAAGCGGGGAAGATCATCATGCTGGCCTCGTCGACCGTCAGGCCGTCCACTCTCAAGGGGGAGCCGAGGACCTTGCGCGCGCTGCCCGCCAGCTTCAGCACCTCGTTGATGGAGCCGCCTATCACGAGATGGCCCTGCTTGGCCCGCTCCATGATCTCGGTGATGTTCTCCGGAGGAACATGGTATCCTGCCTCTCCCAGCTCCCTGCTGAGCCGGAGCGGTATCACCTGCTTGCAGTCCACTCCGTTCCGGCGGGCGGCCTCAATGAACGGGACGATGGACTGGCGGAGCCTGCTCATCAGCTCGTCCACGGCGGTGTGGGTGTTGGCCGATACGATGAACATGCTGTTCTTGTCACGGGCCGCCAGCCGCAGCAGGATGGCTGCCGCGGTGGTGTTGGTCTTTCCGGTGCCCGGGGGCCCCAGGAGAAGCTGGACGGTGCTGGACAGTCCGTCCATGCACGCTTCCGCCTGCACCTCGTCGAGCCCGTGCCCCGAGAGCTTCAGTTCCCTGAGCAGCGCGGCGTACCGCTTGGCGCGGCCGGGCGAGAGGGGCGGCCTCACCGGCACCCTGGGACCATGGGGGTCGAACCATGCGACGGCAGGGGCGCGGCCGTTGTCCTCCAGCCAGGAGTCCACGCGGTAGCTGACGAAGTCGGAGACGCTGTCCCCCACCAGCCCGTGGGGCATGAGGTCAGAGGCGGGAAGAGAGCGCAGGATGTACGCCCTGGCGAGATCGTTGTTGTATGCCGAGGTGATGATGCTCACTTCCACCGTGCCGGAATCAGGATCGATCCTTTCCACCGTGCCGGTGACCCCGTTGCTCACGAGGTCCCTGACCCTCTGCCCCTGGTCGATGTCCCCGGTGCACGGCGTGACCCTAACGAAGGAGCCTTCATCGATAGTGCAGCCCGAGAAGAACACGTTCCGGTCCACGGGGTACGCGTCCAGGGCCAGATCGGCGAACAGCGTGGTGCTGCGTTCCGACCTGACGAACCTGCCGTTGCGCACCGGGACCGCCAGCCCCTCGGCCACTTTGTTGGCAGGAGAGTTCAGGCCGGCAGTGAGCCAGTCCACCTTCCTCACGTGGTGGTCCAGCCTCAGGAAGTCTTGGCAGGCCCTCACCAGGTCGTACCGGTCGGCGAACTCGTCCTCGATATGAGGCAACATCTTCACCGGGATGAGAGGCTTCACTATCCGGTCGTCCTTCCTCAGATGCTCCTCCAGCCACCTGAGCGCCTGGCACTTGCACTCCAGGAACGCGGCGATGAGTTCGGGCCTCCCCGCGGCGCGATAGTCTTCCACGGTCCTCCTGACCAGGGGGTCCTTGAAGCAGGACGCGTCCGGCAGGATGCCCCACATGGCATGCCAGTATGGCGAGGTTATGTCCGCGCTGAACCTGGTGCGTATCTCGAAGCTCTGCCTCCGCGCGCTGGGGTGGTCCTTCTCGCACCACTCATCGTTCTCATCGAGATGGAGCACCGTCCGGTAGTCGAAAATGTCCCGGCGGAACAACCTTGAAAGGTCGACGCTGCTCCCGTTGACCCGCCGGGTCCAGTGGAAGGCGGGGCGCCCGAACCACCTAAAGGCGGTGGCCGTGATCAGGCTCCGGCCGGTGTAGCCGAGCACCATCTTTCTGTCGATCTCTCCGCCCAGGGGGGTGAAGATCATCTGCTCCAGCTCGCCCTGGCACTCCTCCCGGCACCCCAGCAGCTCGGTGAGGTTGCGCAGCAGCGGCCCTCCCGCCCGGGAACACGCGTCGATCAGGTGGACCATGTCCCTCGGGTTCCACACGTAGAAGTGCAGGGGGCGGAAGTCATCGGCCCCACTGACCTTCTCTATCGCCTCCACCAGGCCTCCAAAGAAGGACCGTATCATCTTGCCCTCCGCCGCGTCGTCCGCGGTGGGCTCGCCGGTCCATGCCTCCTCCATGAAGCGGACCACGACCTCGCCGCTCAGAAGGGACGGGGTCCCCGCGTCGTCCTGCTCCACCGGCACCGGGTCGTCCCCGTTGCTGCGCCGCGTCAGCAACTCGCCGGCGCTGTCGGTCACGTGGGCAGCCATGGAGACCACCCTGTCCTCGACATAGTCATAGCCGACGTCCAGGTACACCCGGACCAGCCTCTGGCCTTGGCCGTTGTCGTGCGCCGGCAGCTGCCCGAGGCCCGGGTGCGCTCTGGTCATCACCGAAAAGTCGCCGTCCCTGCGGCCGGGCAAGGTGGACCGCCTGGCCTTGGCCCTCCGGACCAGATCGTCGAGGTCGTCGTTGAAGCCGGTGGTCCCCCTGATCCCCTTCACCGCCTCCGAGGAGAGGTCAAGGTCGGCGAGGTCATCCAGCGTCATGACCCCGTTCGCCTTCAGCACCCTCACCACCGATGGGTCGGCCCCCACCAGCTCGAGCCTCCTTTTGTGAGCGGTATCGGGGAGGCAGATGGGGCAATGCACGCAGGAATCGCATTTGGCCTCCAGGCAGAACCCCAGCTCGTCAAGGTCATGCCCGGCCACGTAGTCCAGGGGGCCTCCGGGGGAGAGCAGGCTCAGCACGTCCTCTATCTCCTCGCGGAGGTCCAGGGACGGCAGCTCCAGGACGTTTTGCAGGCGGTTCGTTCCTTCGTCGATGCGGGCCACCACGGACTCGATGGGGACGCTGTCGAACCTTTTCCCCCCGATCACCAGGCCGTTCTCCAGCAGCTTCGTGACCATGATACGGTACGTAGCCAGCTGGACCCGGTGATAGGTCCGGTCCTTCCTGCTGGCCTTGCACTCCACGATCCTCAGGCACGGCGCGCCGCCCTTCCACAGCACCAGGGCGAAATCCATCCTCCCGGTGACCCTGAAAGCGTCCATCTCCCGCCCCACCTCCACCTCGGTGGCGAAGCAGTCCTCGCCGGCCTTGATGCCGGAGAGCGCGTCCACGAACTGTTCCCAGGTGATCCTGGTGCCGTCCTCCTCCGTGGGGTTCAGGTACCTCATGCGCTTCTTGAGGTCCTCCTTCAGCTCCTTTTCTCTTTTGGCGCCGGTGGTGGCGAGGACGGGATTGAGGGGGTTTCGAACGGCAGGGTAGAAAGGATACTTCCTGGCCACTTCCTGCTTGTTGAGGCGGAGCTTGAAGCTGCGCTCGCAGCACTGCTGGTTGATGTACTCACCAAGATCGGTGACCACGACCTCGATCTTCTTCGGCCCCATCCCCGCTCCTCGGACAGCCGACATGATGCGGCTGCCAGGAGATATTTTATCGCATCCAAAGATATTTCATGAGAAAGCCCGCGTCCCGAGTTTGGAGACCGCCAATGTCAAGAACCCGTGCCGCCCAATACGAACATGTGCTACGCAGGGAGATCCGCAGCGAGATCGAGGTAAGGGCGCCGCCGGAGCGAGTCTGGGCGGCGCTCATAGATTTCAAACGGTACCCGGAGTGGAACCCTTTTATGCCCAGGGCCGAGGGGAAGCGGGAAGTTGGCGAGAAGATAGAGGTGATCATCCGGCCTCCCGGTAGAAAGGAATGGCGCATCCGGCCGACCGTGACCTCGGTCATCCCGAACCGCCGCCTCCAGTGGCTGGGCCGCCTGTTGCTGCCCAAGGTCTTCGACGGAAGGCATACTCTGCGCGTCGAGCCAGCGGGAGAGGGCGCCTCCAGGGTCATCCAGGAGGAGAGCTTCGTAGGCCTGCTGGTCCCCTTTTCCGGCAAGCTCCTGGACGCTACCCGGCGGGGGTTCGAGGAGATGAACCGAGCGCTGAAGAAGAGGGTTGAGAGGGCGGGTGAGGCCGCAACTTAGCCCAGAGCTTCCTGCACGATCTTGGAAATATCCTCGATGTTGTTGGCGGTCCCGCAGTAGGAGCAGAACTTCAGGCCTGAAGCGCTGGAGTTCTGGTCGATAGTGATGGTGGCCCCGCAGCTCTGGCACTTGTACGGCACCACCAGGCCGCGGGTGTGGATCTGGTCGATGAGCTGGTTCATGTCCACGGTGACGTGCTTGACTGTCTGCACGCGGTCCTTCTCACGAGCCTTCCAGCCATCTTCCAAATCTTATGCTTCTCGAAGATCTTGGCGGCTTCCTCGAACTGGCCGGCCATGTCCAGGCCGACGGCCTTGCGAAGCTCTTCCCACTGGGCCTGGGCAGGTTCTTCATCGCCATGTGCCAGCCTCCATTCCTGCATCACCGGCCGCATCACCGGGTCGGCGTCGACGGCCTTGAGATCGCGCCCATATGCTTCGGTCTCGCTCCTCAGCTTCTCCTGGCATTCCAGACAGTACATCTTCCCCTTTTCCCCATCGGCCTCCCTGACCAGGTACTTCTTTTTCTCCTGATTCATCATTCGAAAACCTATCGCGGCGGGGATAGCCGCCACGACAATGATGGACGCCAGAAAATAGGGGGTGGAGATGATACCGAAGTCCGTGCCTTCGAGCATCGAGAAAACGGAAAATGGCAGAAGTATAATAAGCAAAGCGATTGGGAGGCCCACAAGGAGGTTTCCCTTGCTGAATCTCTTGAACTTCTTTCCACACCTCGCACACACGAGGGCATTTTGGGCCTGGGGATCAGGAGCCATCTCACTGGAAGATATCTGCAATGATAAAAGGCCATCCAATAGATTCATAGGGAATTATTAATCAGCAGGTATCGACGGAATAGGACGATATCGCCTGTGAAGAGGGATATCACTGTCCGGACATGAAAAACACCGTGATTTGGCTCGACAATCAGTATGCTGGAGAAGTGTGGTGGTGCAGGGGAAGGGATTTGAACCCTCGGACCACTAAGGACAAGACCCTCAATCTTGCGCCGTTGGCCAAGCTTGGCTACCCCTGCTTGCTCTTCTCGGTATGATGGGCTCTTTTAAAAAACTTTCCATGCTGAAGGGGGTTGTGGACGGCAGGGAAATTCCATGAACGACGAAAATCCAGCAGCCCTGCTCAAAATTAATATACAATAATAGTTTAGCACAAACTGTCAGGAGAGGGAGGGCGGCCGACGGTAGGGCGCAAGCCCAGCTGAGGAAGGTCCCCCCTCCATGAGATGGTGGGCCACGCGAGTGGCTTGGTGAGAGCCAAGGCAAGGGCGCAGAAACGACACAGCCTTGACCGAGAATGATCCGCCCGGCGGTGACGTTGGTCTAGGATATGGTGAAACGGCGACTCCCCACCGGAGCAAGCCCAAACAGTCGGAGTGACTACTCAGGACCGACGGGTAGGGTGCTTAGTTGAATGCTGCCTGAAACAGAAGGGGGCCTACTACCCTCACCTGACACCTTTTTCTCCGTCCAAATTTCGACCAATTCTCCTTTCACCCAATCCAGCTCATACGCCCAGATGATTCGTTGGAAACAATCATATACCCCCTAGCATGGCGACTTGTGCGCCTCACTCCGTCATAATAGCGCCATATGCCAGCATCTAATAATATCTATTCAATATGGCATTATTGCGCTATATTTGTGGTATAATTATATAATTTCGGACCGAATCACGGGAAAGCCGTTAATATTCAATCACTTTTATCATGGCCCAACTGGAGGGAATGGAGGTTTTAGATGAAGTTGTCGAAGGGTAAATTCTATCTGTTCGAAGAGAGGGTCCCGCTGAGAACGCACCAAGTGTTGAGGAAGGAGCTGGACAAGGGACGGAGGACCTTGTACATCTCCAAGAATCCGCCCCGGCTCCTCCGGTCCCAGCTCGATTTCGATGAGGATATGCTGGAGACCATGTGGTTGAGCACCCGGCCGAACCCCGACTGCATACCGCCCATGAACCTGGCGATGTTCGAGGAGAACATCGATGTGTTCCTGTCCCGCAACAAGGACGGGATCATAGTGCTGAACGGCCTGGACGTGCTGGAAATGTGGAATGGGTTCCGCCCCGTGCTGGACGTGCTGTCCCGCACCCACGAGAAGGTGAACACCGAGGGCAGCAACCTGATCATAAGCCTGGACCCGCGCAGCCACTACCCGCAGAAGCTGGTGAAGCTCGAGAACATATCGGACGAGGTCATATCGAGCTACGCTTGACCGGCCCCGCCTTTTTCAAACCCCTTCTTATAAACTGTTTAAAAATACGTGTTCTCCGATACAGGCACCATGGACCGGCGCCTGCATGCGATCGCGGACAGCCTGGCCGGGGACGTTCGATCCGGCGCGGCGGAGATGATGGGGACTGTTCTGGACGGCATCCTGGCCATCCCGGACGATGACGCTGCCGCCATCCCTACCCGGGAGTGGGAGGACTTCGCCGTCGCCATGCACCGGGGGAAGCCGAGCATCGCGCCGGTGTTCAACATCGCCAATTCCATCATGCTCCTGGCTGAGGAGGGGGCGTCCGGCCTGGCGCGCCTACGCGAGGTCCTGACGGAAATGAAGAAGATGGAGAAGCGCAGCGGACCGCTTATCGCCGAGGAGGCCGCCAGGAGCGTCAAGGGCGACTGGATCATGACCACATCTTACTCCTCAACGGTGGCCAAGGCGCTCTTGGCGCTTTCCGAGCGCCGTTCTGTCAAGGTCACGATAACGGAATCCGCTCCCGGAGCGGAGGGCCGGCAGTTCGCGCGCCTGTTATCTGAGCATATGGACTGCGAGATAATCTACGACTCTACCATATTCGCCCGCATGGCCGATGTCGACGCCGCGATCACTGGCGCCGACTCCATGACCGGCGGGGGGCTCATCAACAAGGTGGGGACCCGAGCTCTTGCAGAGGCGGCCCGCTCCGCCGGCGTACCCGCTTACGCACTGTGCGGATGGAGCAAGGTATGCCCCGTCATCCTCTCGGACCTGATGGTCAGGGACGAGGTCATCGGGGAAAGGCTCAGCGAGCATATCCAGGTGTTCGAAAGCACCCCGCTGGACCTGTTCGCCGAAGCGATCACCGACCGCGGGACCATGACCCCGCCGCATCTCCGTACGGCGATAAAATCAGGGAGGGTGGCGAGGGGCTGGTCCGCGCGCGGGCTCATCCGGGCCCCGCCCCCTGAGTCGATCAGCAGGACGAGTGCTTTATGGCCCCTTCAGGGCAGGCGTCCACGCACTGGCAGCACTCTATGCAATCGTCGATCCGCGAGGCCACCGCCTTTCCGTCTATGAGGTCGAAAACGTCCACCGGGCATACCTCCACGCAATCATTGAGGCCCTTGCACAGCTCCTGGTCGACATCGATCTTTACGCCTTTGGTCTGGCTCTCGTAGCTCTTGGTAACCATGATCTTGCCTCCATGCTCCTTTGTGGAGCAAAAGGGCGTTCTGGGGAAATAAGACTTTTCGATGCCCTTCGGCCTGGCAATCAGGTTCGGGGCTGTCTTTTTGCTTATTCCTCTTACCCCTCAACTGAAAACAGCCAGGGAGTGAAGGGTTGAGTAACTTGATAAGCGACAAGAAGTCGGAAAAGGCAGGGGCATCTCTGAATGACCTTGCGGGGCCAGGGAAGGAGAACGACGTACGGGAGCTGCTGTACCGCAAGACTCCTAGCGGCCTGCAGGTCCGCGATCTCGAACGTGACCCAGTAGGGAGGATTCTTAGCCACCATGTCGCTCCCGACCATGTCGATCATCGCGATGATCGTCTTCTTGTTCCTGATCCTCGGCTCAAGGTCGGAACGTACAGCAGGTCCCAGGGGATGACCTCCGTCCTGTTCCATCGGAAGTATAGCTTGACTTGAGCGCTTTGCGGTCGGGAGCGCGGTGGAGAACGCCTTGCCATGCGGCCCCCTCCGCTTGCTAGCCGGAGCGCCATCGTTCGACAGGGTTATAAGAACAGCACGCCCCATCGCTTTCTATGAACTCTCCTCCCATCAGCGCCAACGCCCTCCAGGTCCTGGAGAAGCGCTATTTGATAAAAGGCGAGGACGGGAAGGTCATCGAGACGCCCGACCAGATGTTCCGCAGGGTCGCCAGGAACGTCGCCGCCGTCAACGACCACTACCATGATCGCAAGAGGGCGGAGGAGGAAGAGAAGTTCTACCGGGCCATGAGGGACCTGGAGTTCCTGCCGAACTCGCCCACCCTGATGAACGCCGGGACCGACCTGCAGCAGCTCTCGGCCTGCTTCGTCGTTCCCATCGACGACTCCATCGAGTCCATCTACACCGCGGTGAAGCAGGCGGCGTTGATCCATCAGACCGGGGGCGGGGCCGGCTTCTCCTTCTCCCGCCTCCGCCCCGCCGGCGACGCGGTCAAATCCACCGGCGGCATCGCGTCCGGCCCGGTGTCGTTCATGAAAGTGTTCGACGCCGCCACCGAGGCCATAAAGCAGGGCGGTCGGAGGAGGGGGGCCAACATGGGCATATTGAGGGTCGACCACCCTGATGTGGAGAGGTTCATCTCCGCCAAGGAGGAATCGGGGGCGCTGACCAATTTCAATATCTCGGTGGCCGTCACCGACGAGTTCATGGAGAAGGCCGGGAAGGGCGAGGACTACGACCTCGTCAATCCCCGAACCGACAAGGTCTCCCGCACGGTGTCGGCGCCGTACATACTGGAGAGGATGGCCACCTCGGCGTGGAACACCGGCGATCCCGGGGCCATATTCATAGACGCGGTGAACAGGAGCAATCCCACCCCTGGGCTGGGAGATATTGAGGCCACCAACCCCTGCGGGGAGGTGCCGCTGCTCCCGTTCGAGGCGTGCAACCTCGGCTCGATCAACCTGGACCGCATGTTCGGCGATGACAGTGCCGAGCTGGACATGGACAAGCTGGCCAGGACCGTGGACCTCGGGGTCCGCTTCCTGGACAACGTCATCGACGCCAACCGGTTCCCCCTGGAGGAGACGAGAGCGGTGGTGCTGGGCAACCGCAAGATCGGACTGGGCGTCATGGGCTTCGCCGACATGCTCGCCCGCATGAGGGTGCGCTACGGCAGCAAGAGATCGCTGGAGATCGCCGAGAATCTCATTGTGTTCATCAAGGACAAGGCTGAGAAGGCCTCGGGCGACATCGCCCGGTCCAGGGGAGACTTCCCCAACATCTCCAAGTCGATATTCAAGGGCCCCCGCCGCAACGCCACGGTGCTGTCCATCGCTCCGACCGGGACCATCAGCATGATCGCGTCATGCTCCTCGGGCATCGAGCCGTACTACGCCATCGCCTACACCAAGAACGTGCTGGGCGGGCAGCGTCTCATGGAAGTGAACCCTCATTTCGTGTCCGCGGCCGTCAAGGGGGGCTTCTATTCCGAGGAGCTCATGCGCAAGCTCACCACGTCCCTGTCGGTGCAGGGGCTGGATGAGGTACCGAAGGAAGCGAAGGACGCTTTCGTCACCGCCCACGACATCGAGGTGGAGGAGCAGGTCGATGTCCAGGCGGTGTTCCAGAAGCACGTCGACAACGCAGTGTCCAAGACCATCAACCTCCCGGAGTCGTCATCCTGGAAGGATGTGCTCCGCGCGTACCAGTACGCGCACTCCAAAAAGTGCAAGGGCATCACGGTGTACAGGGAGGGTTCCCGGCAGGGGCAGGTCCTCACCGCCCTGGGGAGCATCAGCCTCTGTCCCCATTGCGGGCAGCCCATGCGGGCGGAGGAGGGCGCCATGCAATGCGAGTCGTGTGGGTGAGGAATAGTGTACAAGTATGTGCACTAATCATCAAAAATATAATTATATATGCTTTATCGCCTTCCCACATAGCATGGCTATTCACAAAGATGACCGCGTAATGTTGAGCTTGGACGACATACCGCGCAAATGGTACAACATCGGCGGGGACGTTCAACTGCCCCCGCCCGTCGACCCCAAGACCAACGAGCCGGCCAAGCCCGAGACCCTTGAGGCCATCTTTCCCAAGAGAATCATCGCTCAGGAGATCTCCACCGACCGTTACATCGACATCCCCGAGGAGGTGCGGGACGCCTATGTCATGCTCCAGCGCCCCTCTCCCCTGCAGAGGGCCAGGAGGCTCGAGCAGTTCCTGAAGACCCCCGCCAAGATCTACTTCAAGCGCGAGGACCTGAGCCCCGCGGGCTCGCACAAGCCGAACACCGCCATCCCCCAGGTGTACTACAATATGAAAGAGGGCGTGGAGCACCTGACCACCGAGACCGGGGCGGGACAGTGGGGCACGGCCCTTTCGCTGTCCTGCGCCCACTTCGGCCTGGACTGCCAGGTTTGGATGGTCCGGGTGTCCTTCGATCAGAAGCCCTTCCGCCGGCTGATCATGGAATCGTACGGCGGAAAGGTGTATGCGTCCCCCTCTCCCCATACCAACTTCGGGAGAAAGCTGCTGGAGCAGGACCCCAACAACCCCGGCTCCCTGGGCATCGCGATATCGGAAGCGATCGAGTCCTGCGTGACCCACAAGAACACCAAGTATGCTCTGGGCAGCGTCACCAACCATGTCATCCTGCACCAGACCGTCATCGGGCAGGAGGTCATCAAGCAGCTGGAGATGATCGACGTCCAGCCTGACTACATGATCGCCTGCGTGGGCGGCGGCTCCAACTTCGGAGGGTTCGCCTTCCCCATGATGGAGCAGAAGCTTAAGGGCAAGATCGACACCGAGTTCATTGCCGTCGAACCGAAATCGGTCCCGTCCCTCACGGAGGGGGAGTACCGCTACGACTTCGGCGACACCGCCGGAATGACCCCGCTGTTTAAGATGTACACTCTGGGCCACGACTTCATGCCCTCGCCCATCCACGCCGGGGGGCTGAGGTACCACGGAATGGCCCCCACCGTCTCTGCGGTCACCAATATGGGCCTGGTGACCCCGGTATCGTACGTACAGACCGAGACCTTCGAGGCCGCGCTGACCTTCGCCAAGACCGAGGGCATCATCCCCGCGCCGGAGTCCTCGCACGCCATCAAAGCGGCCATCGACAAAGCCCTGGAGGCCAAGAAGACCGGCGAGGAGAAGGTCATCGTGTTCAACCTGTCCGGCCACGGGCTGCTGGACATGGCTGGATACGGCAAGTACATCCACGGCGAGCTGAAGTGAACGCCCGCGGTCAAACCCCTTTAGGAAAACCTTTTTCTTCGGGGGCGCCTGCTGCGAAAAGCGCAGCAGCGATGCCGCCTGGAGTCCATTTATTAAGTCAGATATTTATACCCACAAGGCGCTGTCACCCCCAATTTCCCAAGGGGAAAACTCTCGGTAGGTGTCCGCGCTGTTCGTACCTGGGCCGATAAAGGATGAGGAACAAAAGCTCGAGCCGCTGAGCATCTCCATGGGCATCAGTCCCATAGAGTTCGATTACGGAAGGACCTATTTCATCAACGAGAAGAAGATGGACAAGGCCTGCCGGATCGTGCAGGACTTCCTCTATTCCGGGTCCAAGGTGATGTGCGTGACCCGAATGCACCCCGACCTAATGCAGGGCCGGTGGCCCGGAAAACGCGTAGAGGCATTGTGGCTGAGCGAGCGGAACGGACCCAATAACGTACCGCCCGATCAGCTTGGCCACATCGCTCAGAGAGTGAGCTCGTTCCTCATGGGGAAAAAGCACGGCGTGGTACTGATAGATGGCATCGAATATCTCTGCGCCTTCAACGAGTTCTCCAGAGTCCAGGCGTTCATCGAGCAGGTGAACGATGTGGTGATGGCCTCGCAGGCCATCCTTATTGTGCCTATAGACCCGCGATCCCTTGAGCCTCGCTACCTGGCACGGCTTCAGAGATTTGCTGAGATCCTAGGATAGAGTACTTTTCCAGGATCGACCTCACCGAGTGCCTCGGGAACGCTTCGTACAGGCGGTCCAGATCGTTCTGTTCTAATGTCAGCGGGTCTACCGCGATGATCAGGTCCACGTTGGCCTGCCGGAGCAGCGCGTCGATCTCCTCCAGCCCCTCCATGACCCTGGCGGTGTCATTGAACAGGAGCAGGTATTCCAGCCCGTCCATGAACGCCACCCCGCCGCCCCTGCCGCGGAGATCGATGCGCAGCGCCTTCACCAGATGGTGCATCGATCTCGGGGAGATCACGTCTTGTCCCTTCTGTCCGCTAAGCCAGTAGTGCTTAGACCTCTCCAGGCCGAACTTATGGGCCACGTATTCCGGGTGCAGCCGACTGATGCACAGGCTGTTGCTGGCAGAGCCAACGATCCGAGAGTATGTCTGGTATCCATAGCGCGGGTAGCCTTCTATTAGCAGTGATATTCTGGTCTCTTCCTTCAACCTTCAACCCCTCCGCTCACTTCAGGCCTTGTTGGATTGTGATTATATAATACCGATTTGAGCATGCTACTTTTTCGTTAATTCGCAAGTACCCTCGCAACCTTTTTTTCCACAGACAGGCATCCATTGGCATTGAACCGCGCGTCCAAGAAGTCCCTGCTGACGGCAAGGGAGAGGATCGTCCTTCATATCTTATCATACCAGAAATTCCTGCAAGACTCCGATGCGCCCATGGCCATCACGCAGGAAGGCATAGCGGACGCGGTCGACGTCGGACGCAACAACGTGTCAAAGGCGGTGAACGTCCTCGCCGACGAGGGGATCGTGGAGGTGCACACCAAACATGTGAAGGGCTTCGCCAGCGTCAAGAAGGTGTACTTCCTGACCCAGAAGGGGTTCCAGGAAGGACTGGCCTTTAAGGCCGAGATCGAGAGCACCAAGGTGGTCATCGTCGATTTCGACGGGAAGGAGATCACCGATGAGGTGGGAAAGCTCAGCAAATACCTTCCGAAGCGCTACACCTTCCTGGAGATAGCCCTCGGCGTGACCAGGGGGAGGTTCGACTGCTCCTCCTTCCACCACGGCAAGGTGAGGGAGGAGAGGCGCTATGTGGACTACACCGATCGGAAGCCGTCGGTGAGGACGTTCTTCGGCCGGCAGGAAGAACTGAAGAAGCTCAACGACTTCATTACCTCCGAGACCGCCCGGATAATGGTGGTGTATGGGATCCCCGGCATCGGGAAGACCACCCTGCTGGCGAAGTTCGTGCAGGACGTGAGGGAACGCCACAACGTGTTCTGGTACCGGGTCCACGAGTGGGTTAACCTGAAGATCCTCCTCTCGCCCATCGCGGAGTTCCTCTCCCAGATGGGGAGGAAAGGGCTGGAGAGGTACCTGTCGAGGACCGAGACGCCCAGCGTGGGAGAGGTGTCGTCAATCCTGGAGACCGAGCTGAAGGACCTGCCCGCGGTGTTCATACTGGACGATGTGCAGAAGGCCGACCAGACCGTGCATGACTTCCTGGCCGCCATGGTGGGGGTGCTGGAATCGCTTCCCCACGTATCCATGATATTCACCAGCCGCGAGATACCGTCGTTCTACTCGCGCAGCGTGGTGTTCAAGGGGGAGGTCGTGGAGATGATGCTGGACGGCCTGGACATGGACAGCAGCTTCCGCCTGATCCGGAACCGGGAGCTCCCGGAATCGGAGCTCATGGCCATATACACCGCCACCCGTGGCCACCCTCTCTTCCTGGAGCTTATCGACAGCCCCAAGAGCGCGCTCGGCAAGAACGTCCGCATGTTCATCGAACAGGAGGTGTACGCCAAGCTCGACCCCACCGAGAGGAGGATCCTGGAAATCGCCTCCATATTCAGGTACCCCGTCCTCATCGATGCGTTCTTCAGCATGGAGGAGGGGATCGCCAAGGAGATGGGGTTCGCCCAGAAGGAGCTGGAGTACAAAGACTACATGGTGGACTATGACACCATCGACCAGCTGCTCAACAAGTCCCTGATGCACGAGTCCACCGGCCGCATGATCGGCATGCACGACCTGTTGAGGGACTTCTTCTATTCGCGACTGGCCCCGAGGTCCCGGATGGCCTATCATAAAGCGGCGTCAAGGTACTATCTGCAGGACCGGTCCGCGCCGTCGCACGTGGAGGCGATGTACCACTGCCTGATGGCCAAGGAATACTCCACCGCTACCAAGATCGCGGCCAGCTATGGAAGGGATATCATCGCCAAGGGCTATGGCCTTCCGTTCGGCCCGCTGCTCGCCCAGCTGAGAGAGCAGTGCGAACACATCGACAATAGCGAGAAAATGGAGATACTCCTGTTGGAGGGCGACATCTACGAGGTCAAGGGGGAATGGGACCAGGCGGTCGTCAGGTTCGATGAGGCAGGAACGCTGGCGGACCCTGAGAAGGATAAAAGGCTGCTCGCGGAGATAAACCGCCGGATAGGTGGCATCTACCTGCGCAGGTCCCTGTTCGACGAGGCCGAGACATACTTGGTGAAGAGTCTGGGGATCGCGCAGGCCATTCAGGACACTCACACCCTGGTGGACATCTACTATGATTTGGGCGGGGTGTTCCAGAGCCGCGGAAGGAACCAGGAGGCTCTGAGCGCCTTCTCGATGTCCCGGGAGCTTGCCCAGACGGTCGGCGACGATGTGGGGCGGGGAAAGGCGCTGTACGGCATCGGGAGGGTCCACACCGACCTTCTGGACCACAACCGGGCCATAACGTACAAGAAAGAGGCTTTGGAGATCATGGAGAAGACCGGCGATGTCGACAACATCGCCAGGGTGTATGTCGGAATAGGTCACAGTCTGCTGGACATTGGTAACTTCAGAGAAGGGGCCAACTATCTCGAGAAAGCAATCGATATTGGGAAGGCTTCTGGGAATCTCGAACTTCAGGGGCATGCGATGCGCCACGCCGCCGCCGCGCACATCGAGTTGGAGGAGTTCGGAGCGGCAGAGGATCTGCTGACCGCGTCGTCCAAGATCTTCGAGAAACTGAACATCAAATTGCTGGTGGCCCACATGCACCTGATGCGGGGCTACCTGTACGAAAAGAAGCAAGAATGGGAATGGGGCAAGGATGAATTTAACCTGGCCCTAGATATGCTGCGTAAAATGAACAAGCCCTCTATCCTGGGGAGATGGCTGTTCTGGGTCTCCAAGGAATACGCCAAAAATGGAGAGAGGTCCGCGGCCTACGCGATGTTGTCCGAGGCTCAGATGTATTTTCAGAACGAGCCCATGGATCAGATCAAGAAAGATATAGAGGAAGCGCTGGCGCAGAACGGTGCATAAAAACGGGTAGGAACCTCCCATTGCTGGGAGGTGAATTGGTTTACCTGATTAATGCGGGTCGATCAGGGGAATTGTGTGCGGGTCGATCAGGGGAATTGTGTGCGGGTCGATCAGGGGAATTGTGTGCGGGTCGATCAGGGGAATTGTGTGCGGGTCGATCAGGGGAATTGTGTGCGGGTCGATCAGGGGAATTGTATATCCCACCAGGGGCACGCTCAGGGCGCCGAAGGCGATCGCAACTCCGAGCGCGCCGACGCATATCGCCACTCCCATTATTGCCAGGGTTCTTGTCTTCATCATCCTCACCAATTTGATATGGGTTGCACCGGTTTGGTCTTGTGAATATAAAATAGGTGGTTGAGCATGCTACACATACCTATAAATAATGCATTTTGAGAATCAGAATAAAAAATACCTCCCGGCGCTCTCCTGGCTGAGCCCGTTCTTAGTCAATTCCGCATATCATTTGGAGCACACCCTATATAGGGGTCCGCGCATTGACGGGGAAGGGAGCGGAAGATGAACCTGAGCGGCATTAAGGCGATCGTTTTCGACATGGACGGGACCCTCATCCACACTACCGTGGACTTCCGCAAGATGAAGGGGGCGCTGGTCCTGCGGCTGGAGACCATGGGGGTGCCGCCGCATCTGCGGGACCCCCGTGACGTCATCGCCACCATCCTGCCCGCGGCCGAGTCGTACCTGATATCAGAGGGACGGGACGGTGACCTGCCCTCCCTGCGCACCTGGATCAGCGAGGTCATGAACCGCACTGAGCTGGAGAGGGTGGAGGAGACCACCCCAGTGAGGGGGGCCAGGGAGGTCTTGCCCCTGCTCAGGGAGAGGGGGTACCGGCTGGGGTTGCTGACCCGCGGCTCCCGGGCGTATGCGAGCGAGGCACTGCGCGTAGCTGGCCTGGATATCGGCTTCGACGCCGTGGTGTGCCGGGACGACTACCCTGAGACGGAAGCGAAGCCGAACGGGGTGGCGATGAAACGGATGGCCGACATGCTGGGCGTCCCGGTGGAGCAGTGCCTCCTCGTCGGCGACCACCTCATCGACCTGTCCTGCGCGAGGTCATCATCAGCCAGGTTCGTGGGGGTGCTCACCGGGGCGTTCGGGAAGGAGGACTGGGAACGCGCGGAGTGCGTGGATGTCGTCGACAGCGTTCTCTCGCTGCCGGACCTGCTCCGATCCGCTAAATAGAAAGGGGAGTGATTTGCAACTATGGGAAGAGCGGTGTACACTAAGGAGGCCCCCAATCCGGTGGGCCCCTATTCGCAAGCTGTGAAGGCCGGAGGCCTGGTGTTCTGCTCAGGACAGCTGGGCCTGGACCCCAGGACCGGGAAGTTCGCGGGAGAGAGCGCCGGGGAGCAGACCAAGCAGGCGCTGGAGAACATCAAGGCGGTGCTGGAAGAGGCCGGCTCGTCCATGATGTCGGTGGTCAAGACCATCATCTTCGTGACGGACATGAACGACTTCAAGGACGTCAACGAGGTTTACGCCGCGTACTTCGAGTTCGATCCGCCGGCCCGCTCCACCGTGGGGGTCGCCAAGCTCCCCCTGGGCGGGAAGGTCGAGATAGAAGCGATAGCCACGCTGGGGTGATCATCCGCCACCCGGCCCGTTCCTGGCCTGGAACGCGTTCATGCAGGCGGGAGAGCATAGGTAGACCTCCCTGCCGTTCTCGCGCAGCCTCATGGGCTGGTCCCTCATCTCCCGTCCGCACTGCGAGCACTGAACTATCACATTAAGGCCGTTGGCGACCACCGCCCGCTCCTCTTCCTTGGCCACGTTGATGACGTTGGCGATCTCGTATTCGGATATCTCCGATACCGAACCGAGGCGGGTGGCGAACTCGTTGATGAGGTGCGCGTCCACGAAGGTGCATATGAGGAGCAGGCGGCCGGAGCTGAGGTGGAACATCTGCCGCACCTGGGGATCGTTCTCGAATTTTTCCCCTATCTGGACCAGGTCGGCGGGCTTCGCCTTTATAGTGACCACAGCGCTCAGCTCCCCCAGCCGCTCGGGGTCGAGGTCGGCACGATAACCGCGTATCACGCCCAACTTCTCCATGCTGTTCACCTTGTTGCTCACCGTAGGCACACTGATCTTGACCTTCTCCGAGATCTGGCGGAAGGAAAGCCGGCCGTTGGTCTGGAGGGCATGGAGGATATTGATGTCGTTATCGTCCAAGCTCATAATGGAATGTTTGGGAGCATTAGGATATTAACCTTTGTCAAAGAAACGTCAGCAGGGCCATTTTCATTACATGCGAACGACAAACGGGCGCATAATCTTCCGACCGAGTGCCGGCGGCCCAGGAACGCCGTCCGGAGGAGAGGCGGCATTATGGCCCTGAATTGAGCCGGATCTGAAAATGAAGAAAGGGAAAGGGTTGGAAAAGGGGTTCAGTCCTTCTTGTCCTTGAGGGGGTCATGCTTATACTGGTGGGGCTTGTCCCTCTCCAGCTCTTCCTGCTCGAAAGCCTCGGCCTTGCTGTCCACCAAGGAGGTGTCCCCAGGCATTACCTTCTTCGCCGCGGATATGGCGGTCATGCCGAAGCCGAGGAGACCGGCCCCCACGGGAAGGCCGAACCGGGTCTTCATGCCCAGCAGCTTGCCGGGGTTCATGATCTCCTTGGGATCGAGGGCGTTCTTGATGGCGACCATGACGTCGTAGCCTTCCCCGCGCAGGGGTTTCAGCTGGGAGCCCATCAGCATCCCGAAACCGCCCAGCAGCCTGCCGCCGTGCTTCTTGGCCACCTCGCCGGCCTTGTAGGCGAAGCCGAAGGAGACCATGGACTTGGTCAGGGACTCCTTGTCGTACAGGAACATGGGCATGAACATGACGGTGTTGCGGTCGCACATGATGCCGATGATGCCCGCTTCCATCTTCATAGAGTCTATAAGGCCGTAAAGCTCCTTGGCAGTAATGGCGTACTCGCTGGTTGGCACCAGGACCTCGCTCGCCATGACCCCGAGGCCGAGCTCGCCGCCCCGCTGCTCGTAGCAGCGCTCATTCCATTCGTGCATGGCGACCTCGTCGCTCTCCCTCTTCCCGCCATACTTGGTGGCGATGGCGTCGACGACCTTCTCCTCGTAGTCGGTGATGGTCTTGTCGCCTTCCAGGGTGACCAGGAGCAGGGCGCCCACGTCAAGGCCGCCGTGCCCGATCTTCTGCAGCCACTTGAAGTAGTTCCGGTCGGACCACGATATATGAAGGGGCACGGCCCTGGACCTGGTTATCTCCCTGATGGGTTCCGCGAGCTTCTCTACGCTTTCGAAGGAGTAGGCGAGGGGCTTGAGCACCTCGGGGCGGGGGACCAGCTTGAAGGTGACCTCGCAGATGACGCCGAGGGTGCCCTCGGTGCCCACGAACAGGCGGTTCAGGTTGTATCCGGATGAGGCGTCAAAGAGGTTGTTGAACCCGGTGTTGATGACGGCTCCGGTGGGCGTGACCACGACCATGTTCCGGATGTTGTCCCCGGCGTTCCCGTACTTGTAGGTGCCGATGCCGACCCCCGCGGTGGATATCCATCCAGCCAGGGAGGCGGAGGGGAAGCTGCTGGGATAGGAACCGAGCAGGAAGCCTTTCTCCCACGCGGCGTCGTAGACCTGCTTCCAGGAAGCTCCGGCCTGAGCGGTGATGGTCATGTTCTCCTCGTCGATCTTGAGGATCTTGTTCATCCCGCCGACCATGTCGATGAGTATTCCGCCATAAGCGGTCACCGCTCCAGAGAGGTACCAGCTGGCCGCTCCTCTCGGGGTGATGGACATGCCTTCCTTCGCCGCGGTCGCCACGATCCTCTGCACGTCCGCGGTGGAGCGGGGGCGGACCACGATATCGGGGATGGTATTGAAGCCCAACAGGATCTCCTTCGGCACGTTGGTGCTGTCATGGCCGTACAGCAGCCTCTCCATCTTGCTGGTCTTTACGTTCTCCGCACCGATGGCGGCCTCTAGCTTTTGCACGATAGAACCTTGAGTCTTTTCAGAAACGTCCGCGGTGGCTTCCATGATATGCCTCCTGGGTGTGGCTAAATTCGAACCTGATAGTCGCATTGTGATATTTGAAGCCTGCCCCCGCCGCGGGCAAAATGGTATATATAGCAGATAGTCGAGCGACCCGAGATTTATGGGAAAAGAAAAATTGCGCTCAGAGTTCACGTAGCCCCGGTAGAGGAAGTCTCATCGATTTCCTAGCAATCACCTCGCTTTGGTCCGATGAGCACCATTCTTACCCTGATCAGGCCGTAAGCACGGACGTTGACCATATTTTATTGAGGGTTGGGATATGTTGGACGTCGACAGCCTCATTGATCCGGCGCCAACACACTATGGTTGTGAACCATAGATGGAACAGGATAGAACCAGAATCGTCCTTGAACGGTCCCGTTTTCTATCCAGCTTCGCTCAGGGGGCATTCCGCCTCTGAGCGTTTTCTAATTAGATAATGATTGTATTTATACGTTCTGGCTCGACCGTTCAGAAAGGGGCGATATTGTTCTCTGGACCCTGATCCGGTCGAGCTTTCGAGGGGCGCATGCGCGGCCCCGGCATGCCCCTCAACAGCTCTTCGCCCTTCGCGCTCAGCAGGTGAAGGTGGGTGATGCAGCGGCAGTCCGAGCTGCCGAAGCCTTTCAGGACAATGCGGGACCCCGGCAGGGTGGCGACCATGGCGTTGAGAGTGCACTCCCTGTCTTCATCCGAAGGGAACAGCAGCGCCTCCCTGCCGCTGGCGACCTCTGATAGGTGATCGATATGCCAGTGCTTCCTCTCCCCGCCGTCGAGGTGACGGCGAACCCTAGCCTCCAGCCCGCCCATGGCCGAGCCCACGTAGGCGTAGGCGCCCCGGGGGAACCTGGCGGGGCCGAGCTTTCCCACCGTGATATCCTCATCCTTGTCCAGACGCAGAAGGAGTATGTACGCGCCCGGCGTCCTTCCGCCGCTCATGAGGTCGCCTTGGCCGGGGACGCCTTCTTCCTGGCGTCCATGGCCTCGACCTCGGCGCGGGACCAGATCTTGATAAGGGTGCTGCCGCCCAGGCGCGAGCTGCTGATGGTGGCGATGTCCCCCAGCCGATGGCCGTAGACCTCCACCGCGGCCAGCTGGTTCTTGTACTGCTCGTACGGTATCTTCACCCTCAGCCCGTCCAGGTGCAGCACCACCGGGGCCGGGCGCAAGCTCGCCTGCACCGGCTCCAGCTCAGAGATGCGGTCCTTGACCTCGGCGGGGTGCACGAACAGGGGATCCTCGTCCAGCTCCCTGCGCCGGTCCCGGACCATGTGGTCCACCGCGTCGGCGATCTCGTCGAGCTTGGTGATCTCCTCCTCCCGCCTCATCCTCTCGACCTTGCGTCCGACCCCGCACACCAGGGACTCGCAGTTGGGCAGCTGGTCGATCTGAGGCCCGCACATGACCGCGACGGGGATGTGGATGTCCTCGAACAACCTCACCTTGTGCTCCAGTATGCAGTCCTTGAAGTTGCCGAGCACGAACACGGCGGCGTCGTACTCCTCGATGACCGCCTTCTCCTCGGCGGAGATCTGCGCGGTCTTCCGTCCCTTTCCGCGGGCCAGGCCCATGACCACGGTGATCGCGCCGAGCCGCCGGAGCTGTTCGGCGATGTCGCAGGTGGGGTGGGGCATGTGATGCCGGCCCAGGGTGGGGGCGACCACCGCTATCTCCGTTCCCGCCAGGGGCACGTTGACGAGCTTGCCTCCAAGCTCCACGGTCTTGGCCTCGATGGCAGGGCGCTCCTCCTCGGGGATGGCCATGGTAACGAGGATCTGCACCTGCACCTGGTTCTTCTGGATGACAAAGCCGCCGATGTCCTCTATCAGCTCGTACAGCTCGTTGACCCGGTAAACGCCCCCGTCGTACATCAGCACTTCGTACATCTCACTCCGCCTCCGCGTGATGCATCTCCTCGTGGACCTTGGTCGCTATGTCGATCCATTCCTGCTTCATGTCGTGCTCCGTCCCTATTATGGTCAGAACCTTGTCGTCCACCAGGTTGTGGCGGACCTTGAAGCCCTCCGGGAACACCCTCCATACTGCATCCAGCAGCTTTGTCCTCAGCTCCTCGCCGGGGTCGAGCTCGATCTTCTCGAGCTCGGAGACCTTGACGTTCTTCACCAGGAGCTCGAACCGGGTGAGCTGCTCCACTCCGTCCCGCCCGTACCTCTGCCACAGCTTGGTCAGCAGGGCCGGCGCCCACTCCTCGTCGGTGATGGTGATCATGGTGCCCCTGGTGTTGTCGTCCAGGGTGGACATGTCAGGGATCCTGATGGCCGCTCGGGGCTTGCCCAGCTTCATGGAGATGAGGAAGTACGGCGCTTCGGGGTCGGCCAGTATCTTGAACGCCTGCACCATGCGGCTGACCCCCAGGTCGGCCATGGTGGACCTGAATATGGCGTCGAAGTTCTGGTACGCGAAGCCTTCGTCCTGCCGGCTCATCACATTCCCTCAAGGAACCCCGAGGCCAGCAGGGCCGCTCCGGCCGCTCCGATGTACTGCGAGTCGTGCGGTATGATGGGCTTGCCTCCCAGCATGTCGCCCACCGCGGTCACCAGGCCGCTGATGAGGGACGTCCCGCCCACCTGTATCACGGGCTGCCGGACATCGATCTCCTGCAGTTGCTGCTCGTACACCTGCTCGGCCACGGAGTGGCAGGCCGCCGCGGCCACGTCCTCGATGGTGTTGCCCGCGGCCAGCGAGGTCACGAGGTCCTGTATGCCGAACACCGAGCAGTAGGAGTTCATGTTGACCTTCTTCCAGTCCCCCTTGTCGGCCAGGGACCCCAGGTTCTCGATCTCCACCCTCAGCCTCTTGGACACCATCTCCAGGAACCTGCCGGAGGCGCCGGCGCAGATGCCGCCCATGGTGAAGTTGTCGGGGATGCCGTCCCGCACGGTGATGGCTTTGTTATCCATCCCCCCGATGTCGATGATGGTCGCTTCCCCCCTCTGGCGGTCCGCGAGCCACACCGCTCCCTTGGCGTTGGTGGTCAGCTCCTCCTGCACCAGCTTGGCGTTGAGCTTCTTGCCGATGAGGAAGCGGCCGTAGCCGGTGACCCCGATGCCCTCAAGCTCGCTCTGCTTGACGCCAGCCTCGGCCAGTGCCTTGTCGAGCACCTCCTGGGCGGTCCCCATGACCTCCCCAGTGGGGGTCCAGGACTTGCCGATGATCTTGTTATCCCTCAGGATCATGGCCTTGGTGGTCGATGATCCCGAGTCGATCCCGGCGGTGAGGCCGACCTGGCGCTCCCGGGCCAGCAGCTCCTTCTTCTCCACGATGGTGACCAGGGCCTCCATCCTCGTCAGCAGCTGCGCCGCCTTCAGGCGCTCGGTGAAGGAGTATGTCACCACCGGAAGCCGGGTATGCTCCTGGATGTACCTCCGGACCTCGTTCCTCACCAGCGCTCCCTCGGCGCACCGGAAGCAGGTGGCGATGAACACCGCGTCCGCATCATAGTGCCCGTCGGCCAGCTCTTTGGCCCGGGCGATCATCATCCTCAGCTGGGGGGACGCCGGCGCGAAGCCGAACTCGTCCACCGCCACGTCGATGTCGTCGAAGGCGACATCAGGGTAGACCATCTTCCCTCCCACCGTGGAGGCGGCCCTCTCTATCTCCGACTGTATGCCGGAGTACTCCGTCCCGCAGGACAGCTGCGCGATCTTTATCGTCACTTCAATCCCTCCAGGAACGTCTTGACCCGGGTGACCATGACCTTGGCCTCCTCCTCGTCCTTGGGATAGTGGACCTCCAGGACGGGGATCTTCTTCTTCCGGACCATGTAAATGAGCATGAGGTTGGTCCGATGGCACCCGACACAGCCAAAGGTATAGGGCATGTCATGCATAATGATGGCCGCGCTGGCCTGATCGATCAGGGGGCCCCACAGCGCCAGGCGCCCGCGGACCCCTGAAGGCACCTCGATGCCGGCGTACTTCAGGCCCTTCTTGATCTCCTCCTGAGTAACGTTGAGCGGAGGGGAGTCCATCTCCGGCTTGGTGACACGCTCCCGCATCTCTCCCATTATGGAGAGAGGCTCGTGCCCGAAGCGTTCCACCAGATCGTACAATATAAGGCTGTTGGGCGGGACAATGAAGACCTTTGTCATTTGCAGCACACCTCGTCGACTATCTTCTGCAGCTCCTTGACCGGAAGCTTCTTGGGCGGGGGCTTCTCCTCGCACTTCTCTCCCTTCTCAGCGGCGCACAGCCCCTTGTCGATAAGGGAAAGGTCCTTCCACTCCTTCTCCAGCTGGGGGAAGCCGGGCCTCGACCCGTGGTGGGCGCGGCACCTCCTCTCGTCGCCGATAGGGAAGGCCCTGATCTTGGAGTAGATGCGGTTGGGATCGAGCTTCCTCACCTCCTGCAGCACCTTGCGGACATCCTCTCGGGGACCTTCGATGTTGGCCCCGTAGCAGGTCTCCTTGACATTGATCTCGAATCCCAGCGCATGAATGAACCTGGCCACCTGGTCCGGCGTCAGCTCGGAGGTGGGTGCGATGACGATCATCCTTGTTTCGGTCTCTTGGTCCGTGGCCGTCCCCCCGTGGTCTTCTTTGGTTCGGTCGCCTTCTTAGGCTTTGCCGCCGACTTCCTCGGCGCGGCCCTCTTGGCCCTGGGCTTGGGCTTCTTCTCCGGCTCCGCCGGCTCCTCCCGGCCGGCCAGCTCCTCTCTCTCGGGAGGGGCGCCGAACGGTGTGGGCGGGGGGGCGTGGGACTGGAACTCCCCAGCCGCGATCTCCGCTACCTCCTCCGGGATGATCTTCTTCGGCACTTCCTCGGGCGGCGGGGCCACTGCCTTCTCGCCCGGACGGGCCTCCCGCACATACACGATGTCCCCGTCCTTTATGCCCTCCATGAGGAGGGGGAGGTCCGAGATCATCCTCCCCGCGATGTTGGTCCCGTAGCGCTCCTCGCCGGTGGGGCCGAACTCCTCGCTCACCTCCAGCCTTATGCCGATGGCCCCCCTGTTGGGGCGGGACATGTTGGTTATGCCGATCTGCCCCCTCGGGGAATCGGGGTCAAAACTCTTCTCCGGCAGCAGCACCGCGGCCTCCTTGGCATTGCCCTCGAAGGTGATCATGGGCATGTCCTGGTAGGTGAAGAACACCTTCATGGTGCCCACCGGCTTGTGGTCTAGGCCGGTCATCTTGCGGAAATAGCGTACCGTCTTGGGCGAGGTCTCGTTCAGCTCCAGCACGGATATCTTCTCCGCCTTGACGCCGAACGTTTCCACCTCGCTGCCCTCGCGCATCTCCATGGTCAGCTCGGGCTCCTGCTCTACCACCCTGGCATCGTCGCCCTGCAGCCCAGTCCTCTTCTGCCGCATCCCCCTGGACTCCAGGAACCCCTGGGCCTCTTTCTGGGTCATGCCGATGACCATGAGCCTGGACGGAACAGAGACCAGAGTGACCTTGGACCCGGCCTGGGCCAGCCTCAGCAGCTCCAGGCCGTTGGTGACCTTGCCCACGAGGTTGTGCGCCTGGGACAGCTGCCTCCTCTTGCGGTAGAAGTACAGGCGGCCGGTGCCGGGTCCCTCGTGCCGTACCGTGACATCCCCCTCCTCCCGCACCTCGGAGTACTCGTTGATCAGCGTGACATCGGTGCGGCTGGAATTGGCCGAGTACGTGGGGGTGTAGTCCGTTATGGTCAGCACGCCGTCCCCGGCGATGACCAGGAACTGCTCGCAGCTGACCGGGGAGCGCTTCTCCAGGTCCACGCCGACGTAGGTGTCGACAGACATCCCCTCTTCCAGCTTCAGCTCCATGTCGGAGGTGGCGAAGGAGTCCTTCGCCGACATCTCCAACACCACCGGCCGGATGTCCAGTATATTGTCCCCTTCCTGCACCAGGTCCAGGACGTACCTTCCCCGGGTGACCTTGCCGAACCTGCCCCCCTTCACGCCGTAGGCGCCGACGTGGTCGGCACGGGCGATCATCATGTAGGTGGTGGAGCTGTCGTACCCGCCCAGTGCCAGGAAGCAGTCGTACTCGGAGTAGGCGTGATGGCCCCGCTCTACTTCCACCGACGAGGGGAACGCCCCCACCGCCAGCACCTTGGTGGTGCGCCACCTCACCCCGCTTTCCTTGATCTGGGGAAGAAGGTCCCTCCAGGCCTTGGCGAACTCTGAACCGTTCAGGCGGACTATGAACGAGCCCCGGGGGGTGACGATCTCGAACTCGCTGGTCTCCTTCTTCATCGAGCTGGTGGACCGTGTAACAGCCACCAGCGTTCCGGGCGCGTACGGCTCTCCTTCAATAATATCGGACAATCCGCTCTTGGTCCCAGTGTCCACCTCGCGTCCGTTCAGTCTGAGCAACATCGAGTCATCCTCTCAACGCACATCCGGGTTATTATTGTTTAGCCGTTCTGCGCCCTCCAGAGAACGTTCCGCACCTTACTGGAGGAGAAAGAATAAAATCCAGGCGCCCCGATAGCACGCTGGAGATTCTCATGTCGGACAGAGAGGCGGTCCTGGCCGCGGTGGAGAAGCGCCTGCGCTCCATTCCCGGGGTGGCGGGCCTGAGGTTCCTCGAGCCCGAGCTGAAGGAAGAGGTGCGGCGGATGGAGCGGCTGGCGGAGGAGAACGGCGCCTGCGCGGGGCTGATGCCGTTCGTCAACAAGGGGGTGTGGGAATCGCTCGACCGCGAGGTCAGCGTCATGATCGTCGGCAACGCCCACCTGCTGGTAGGGGGAGGGGAGAACCTCGTGCTGATGGTCGACCAGAAGGGGCGGGTCATCGGCGAGTACGTGCGGCCCGACCAGAGGGACGAGATCCTGGAGAAGGACCCCAATGCCAGCTTCCTCTCCGACGACTTCTGCCTCCATCCCGACGTGATGCCGGAGGGGGAGCCGTACATCCTCATCGGGGAGGTCCTGTTCCCATACCTCGAAAACATCAAGGGCGTGGCGAGGGTCACCTCCGGCAGCATATCGACTCTCACCGACGACTGGATAAGGAACGTCATGGGGTACAACGGGTCCAAGGACTGGACCCACCTGGTGGGGTTCGACATCGATCTCTGAATCAAAGGTTGGCGCGGACCTTGGATACGATCTCGTCCAGCTTGTTCTGCGGGGCGGTCGTCCCCCTCACCACGCCGGTCACGATCTCCTCGATCCTGCCCTTGGTGGCGATGTTTTCCTTGGTGGGCATCACCAGCCGGGTCTTGATGCCTATGCGGGCGAAGTCCTCGAAGTCCACGGGAGCCTGGCATACGATGACCGCGGGCAGGTCCACATTCCTCAGGATCAACCTGGCCTTGTAGATTATGTGGTTGCGCACGTTCCCCAGGTGGATCAGCGCGACCTTGAACTGCTGGATCCTATCGACCTCGATGGGGTCCAGGCCGAAGATGGAGCCGGTGCTCACGTCAGGAGCGTCGGCGGGAACGCCGGACCCGGCGTTGATGACTATGACGCTGGTATCGATGCCTTCCTCTCTGAGCGCATAGGTGATCTCGCACACCGGCTTGGTGATGTGCCTCTTGCCGGGACCCATGGCCACGGCCACCACGTCCCTGCCGCTCTCGGAGATGGTGGCCTTCTGGGCCAGGCCCCCGCCCACTCCCAGGCCGCGGGACTCCCGGCACTCCACGAAGCTCATCTTCCGGCCGATCTGCTGCTTCAAGACCTCGCCCCGTTGGTGAGCATGACCTCTGACTCCTGGGGCGTCAGGTACTCTATCACGCTGGAAGGGTCGCCCTCGGCGATGACCTTCCCGTCCTTCATCAGGATGGCGCGGTCGCAGCAGTTCATGACGAAGTCCATGTCGTGCGAGACTATAAGGAATGTCTCGCCGAGGTCCTTTCGGGCCGTCAGGACGGACTTCGCCACGGACAGCTTGGTGATGGGGTCCATGGTGCCGGTGGGCTCGTCGAGCACTACCAAGCGCGGCTCGCGTATCAGTACCTGTGCCAGGGCGACCCTTTGCTTCTCGCCGACGCTCAGGTTGTCCGGGTACGCGTAGAGGATGCGCTCGACCTCCTGGCGCGAGAAACCCACGCCCATGAGAACCTGGATGACCTTCATCTTGGCAAGTTCCGCGGGGAGGTTGATCCCGATGCACACGGTGAGGTTCTGGAGGATGGTATCGAAAGGATACAGGGAGAACTCCTGGTGGAGGATCCCGATGTACTGGGTAGCCCGCCCCTTTCCCATCGGCCCGGGCTCGGACATGTCCACCCAGTCATCGCCTACTCTGACGGTGATCTTTCCCTCGGACGGCTCTCCCAGGCCGGATATCATTCTGGACAGGGTGGTCTTGCCGGCGCCGGAGAGGCCTACCAGCCCGATGATCTCCTTCTCCCCGACCTCCAGGGAAACGCCGTCCACCGCCTTGACCACGCCGCGATTGTATGAATAGAAGTACCTCTTGACGTTCTCCACCTTGACCAGGGGCTGCCCGATATCCACCTTGCTCTCGATCTTGGGCTCGAAACCCACCATGAACTCGGAGGTCACTTCCTCGGGTTCGCCGATCTTCATCATCTCGCCCGACTCCAGCCAGATGGCCTTGTCGGCCAGGCTGTTGATGGCCTTGGGCCAGTGGGACGTCACTACCATGGCCATGTTGGTCTTCTGGACCGCGTCGATCAGGGCGTCGTGAACTATCTCCGCGGTCTGAGGGTCCAAAGTGCCGGTGGGCTCGTCGGCCAGGAACAATATGGGATCCTTGGCGAGCTGTCTCGCCAGCACGCACCTCTGCTTCTCGCCGCCCGACAGGTCACGGGCGATATGGGTGATGCGGTGGTCCAGCTTGACCAGGCGCAGGAGCTCCAGCGCCCTCTCGACCCTCCGATTCTCACCCATGCCTTCGGGCAGGGCCTCGAAGATGTTCTCGATGACGGTCATGTCGCCGAACAGGGCGAAGGTCCTCTGGAGCATGATGGCTATGCGCCTGCGGATCTGACCCTTGAGGGGGTCGTCGTCATCCAAGGCCCAATAGTCGACCTCCACGGTCTCCATGTCCCTCCCGCAGTGGCCGCATTTCTTGCCGGCCAGCGGCAGGTCCGCCCAGTTGCAGGCGCTGCAGGAATTGAAGCGATAGATCACCTTGCCAGAGTCCGGCTTGTAGTCCGGGCTTCCCCTCAACATGTTGATGAGCACCGACTTGCCGGCCCCGCTCCGCCCGATCAGGCCGAGTATCTCCCCGGGGCGGATTGATGCGCTAACATCTCTGAGCACATACGAACCGTTGAACATCTTGCTTACATTGCTGATGATAACGAACGCCTCGGACGACTCGGCCATAATAATCCGACAACCATTATTAACAGTATAAAGCCTTTCCCTGTTCCATCCCTATTTGGAGAGGTTCTGGTATTAACAATTGCGCTTAACAATTGCCTTTAACAATCATCCTTAACGATTGCTCTTGGGGCGGTCCCCGCAGGGGACATCAAGATATATAGCCAATATGACATGTCCCCCCGGTCGAGGTTGGTCCATGGCCAGAAAGATCAGGGTCGAGGAGGAGACGAAGCCCCCGGAGGCGCCGAGGACGAAGATCGAGAGCATCGTCAGGTCGGAGCATGTCAATCCCATGCCCCTGAGGACCAAGATCGTACTGGTCCTGGAGCCGGCGATCATGGTGGCGCTGGTCATATACCTGCTGTATACCGACCAGCCCCTGCTCATTCTGCTGGCGGTGTTCCTCGCCCTGGGCCCCATCACCGCGTTCTGGCAGGACCGCAAGATCCGTCCGACCAGGATCATCATCGACAACAACGGGGTGACCCCATATATTGGGAAGAAGGAGGATATCCTTATTCCCTGGAGCCTCGTGGTGCTGATCCCCCGGAGGCGGGGCGGCCAGGGTGCGCCGAGCGGCATCCTGGTGCAGGAGGGCAAGCGCATGCCGATGCTGGTCTCGGACGATATCTTCGGGGCTCTGGTGGATGCGTTCAGGAAGAGGAACGGCAAGGAACCTTACTGAGTCCCTGCTCCGTCCCTTCCGTGCCAGGTTTGAACAGGTTTTATAGGATGGATACTCCATCCAGGGCCGATGGTCCTGAAGTTCCAGTCATATACTGGCGGCGGCCCCACTCCCAAGTTCACCCTGTTCCATGTCTGGAAGTCCTATGATATCATAAGCACCCACGGCCCCATCGGGCGCAAGGCCTTATCACAGACGCTGGGGATCGGGGAAGGCAGCACCAGGACCATATTGGACAAGCTGATCCGTGAGGGCTCGGTGGAGATGACCAAGAAGGGCGCCGAGCTTACCGAGAGGGGGAGAAAGGTGTTCCGCAACTCCGGCATCTCCGCCGCGCCGGTGAGGATGGCCAACATGACCATCTCCGCCCAGGACTGCGCCGTCCTGGTGAAGGGGATGGCCGGCCGCATCGCCACCGGGTACGAGCAGAGGGACGACGCCGCCAGGGCGGGGGCGGTGGGCGCGACCACTTTCATAGCCAGGGACGGCAAGCTGTATTTTCCGGACATGACCGAGCCGGACCAGAACGATGTGCTGCCGCTCCGTTCGGTCTTCGATATCGAGGACGGGGACGCCGTGGTGGTGGGCACCGCGCACTCGTACGAGGCGGCAGAAAAGGGAGCGGTCACCGCGGCCCTGGCCTTGGGCGACCAGACCCGGGCTGGCTGGAGGGACGTCCCGGCAGGGGACGGCCTCATCGGGCCGGACACCGAGGCCGAGGACCTCCGGTGCCTCGCTCTGGCGGTGCACGAGCTGGTAGGCAGGCTGCCGGTCACCATGCGCAGCCAGAACCACTACGGAGTGAGGTGCGAGGACGGCGATATAGTGGACAACAGCTACACCGGCCCGGTGCTGGAGGAGGTGCTCAGGAAGGGCACGGTGGTGCGGAGGGTCTCTCCGGCGGGACCGTACCGGGGCATGGCCGTGGTGGTCGTCCCCATAGTCCGCAAGAAGGAAGTGGTGGCGGTCTTCGGCGTAGTGGACATCACCAAGGGAGGCATGTTCGAGGCCATATCGCGCTCCCGCAAGGACCGCCATGAATGATCGGACGCAGTCCTTCAAGGGGCGGCAGGTCACGACGAAAAGGTCTCCCGTTCGGTTCTTCGCGCTCCTTTATCTGATGAGCGCTCCGTTCTGGGCCGCCGGCATCCTGTTCAAGGGCAGCGGCCTTCCAGACAGCCTTCCCATCACTGATGTCGGCGCGGTGTTCATGCCCACGGCCGCGGCGTGCATCCTGATCTACAAGGAGGAGGGAGCGGGCGGGGTCAGGAAGCTGCTGGGGAGGGCTTTCGATATCCGGAGGATCGGACGGAGGGCGTGGTACCTGCCCGTCCTTTTCCTTATGCCCGCCATCTACCTGCTGACCGCAGGGGTCATGGGCGTCATCGGCATCGACCTCCCCGGCGAGTGGGAGATCTCGATCCTGACCGTGCCGACGTTCCTGTTCTTCCTCGTAGGAGCGGCGGCGGAGGAGCTTGGATATACGGGATATGCCACCGACCCACTGCAGGAACGCTGGGGCGCGCTGACCACGGCCCTGCTCATAGGGACCCTGTGGGCACTTTGGCATGTGCCCTCGATGATCGCGCTGGGACAGAGCGGGGCGCTGATGGCGTTCGGGCTCGCCGCTACGATGGCCTGGCGGGTCATCTATGTCTGGATCTACAACAATGCCGGGAAGAGCGTGTTCGCCGTCATCCTGACCCACGCCATCGGTAACACCGGACGGACCGCCTTCCCGGGCGGCCGGGCCGGGTTCGAGCTGAGCGGCGGGGCGGTGGGATACGGCACCATCGTTCTGACCGCCGCCGTCATCGCCGCGCTGTGCGATCCCAGGACGCTCACGCGGCTCCGTGCCACGGATCTCAGAAAAGGTTAAACGGTTCAGCAACGCTTTGAGCCCGCATGAGCGACGGCAGCACCTGCATGTCGGTGGACCCGGGAGTATGCCGGTTCCAGACCAAGATCAAGGCGGAGTACCAGGACGGGGCGATCCGATATCACATCCAGACCGACTGCCCCCACGCCAGCAAGCTGGAGGGCGAGCTGGACCCTCGACTGAGCCCGTTCGAGGCCCTGAAAATGCCGTTCGCGGAGAACCCCATATACATTACTTGCGGGAAGGTGCTGATACACTCGGCCTGCCCCATCCCTTCGGCGCTGATAAAATGCGCCGAGGTAGTGGCCGGCCTCGGCTTGAAGAGGAACGTCAGGTTCGACTTCGAGTGCTGATCAATCCTGGGCCCCCAGTATCTCGTCGACCTTGGGGGACCATATAACGGAAGAGGGGCCGGCCAGGTACATGGCCACCAGCATCGCCTCCCTCAGCTCGTCGACGGTGGCCCCGAGGTCCTTGGCCAGCTTGGCGTGCGTCTCCAGGCACTGATCGCACTTGAGAAGACAGGACACGCATACGGCCATTATCTCCTTCTCCTTGGCGCTGAGGGCCCCGTCCTTGAAGACCTCGTTGCGGAGCCGGAACAACGCGTTGATGGAAGACGGCTGCTGCTTGGCGATGAGAGTGAGGCTCATAGCTGAAAGACCGCCGCCTCGCCTAATAATGCTTGCGCCGCAATGCATCCAACACCGCCCGCGGCTGGCTGGATATAAGCCATCCAGCCAAGGGTTTATTACATCCAATGTCGTTGCCAATCACCTATGGTACGGATGACCGAGATCGTGGAAATGCTTCAAAAAATGAGGGGAAGCGTCTACGTCTTCCCGCTGAACAATGAATGCAGGACCAAGATTTGGGACATCGAGAAGGACATCAAGGCCGCCCTGGGCATACCGGTCATCAACGCCGGCGTGGAGGAGTGCCTCAAGCGCGATCATGTCATTTGCATCATCAAGAACCGCGCCTTCCGCCCGCCACCGGAGGCCACCGTTCTGCTCGTCTCCGATGACGCTACCATACTGGGCGAGGAGGTCCTCCCCCACCGCAAGAAGGAGTTCTTGGAGAAGAACAAGGAAGAGGTCGTTTGGCTCTCCGAGGAGTTCGTCATGTACCCCGAACGCACCGGGAACCTGAAGGAAATGTTCGTAATGCCCCCGGTGTCCTTCCCCGAAGTGGAGCAGTACGAGGGCGTAACGGACGTTGTCTCCTGTTCTCCCTCCGCCCCGTCGGACATGATGCTGCGCCAGATGCACGGCTACGAGGACGACCCCCGCCTCGCCTCCATCCTGATCGGGTTCAATTCCAGCACCATCGAGCTCTGAGCTCGTTTCCTTTTTTCAATTTCTCATCGTCTCAAACAGGCCACCCTCTGGCCGGCGAGGGTCGCGGGGCATCCCCGATGCTCTGCTGAGGTGGCTTGGCATACTCATAGAAGAGAGCTCGCGCTGATCAACAAAACCAGAAAAATGTGAAAGGAAGGGGTTTATGGCTGTGCCCGAAATTCATCCCGCGCCGGAAGGGGTGATGCGGGAGATCTTCTCGGCCATCTGTTCCGCCTCCTCGCGGAGACGCTCGATGTCCTCGAGGGAATCCCTCACGCCCTTCTCGCGTTCGGCGGCACCGCGGTAGTCCTCCTCGGACGCCGGGTCAAGGGTGGTGGAATCGTAGAGGAGGTTGGTAGTGTCCAGGTGCATCCAGGTCACCTTTTCCTCCTCGCTGATGTCCACTATCTTGCCCACCGTCCCGGTGTGTCTGTACCTAACGACGTCGCCTACTTGCATGGTACTTACTTAGCGGGGATGATTACGGTCCTCTCACCAGCAGGCACGAACTCGCGCAGAGCGCCCCGGCCGATCTCCTTCGTGATGTTCGCGAAGTCGAAGGGCAGGTTCTTGTCGGCGAAGGCGATCTTGATCAGCGGGCTGGCAGCGAACGCATCGCCGCGGGCCGCATGAGGCGCCGCTGCAATACCGGCATAGCCGGGCAGGTGACCGACGTTCATGGCGTAGTTCGGGTAGTTGGGGCCCCTGAGCTCGAAGGGCAGGCCCTCGTCGCTCCTGTAGGCGAACGAGTTGGCGGAACCGCACTGGTCCTGCAGGTCGTAGCCGTAGAAGCCAAGGCGTCCGTGCCTCTCCTTGTGCTGGAGCATGGACAGATACCAGCCGTTGACACCGAAGTCGGCGTTGCCGGTGGCCATCGCGCAGCCGATACCGGTGGCGGCGGCAGCGACGGTGGCACGCTGGGAACCACCGAAGTGGGTTTCCATGGCGGCGGGGTATCTCTCGTACATCTCCAGAGCGTAGGAGTTGATCTCGGTGCCGAGCTTCTCCATCAGGTCCATGGAGGGCTTGCTCTTGCAGAGCCCGCCGTACTTGGTCTTGATCAGGTCAAGAGCCCAGTAGGTGTAGTCCTCCAGGATGTCGTCGGTGTAGGCCGCGGTAGCGTACTGGGTGAACCCGACGCCGCCGGACATGTAGGACCCGAGGTAGATCTGGTCGAAGATGATGGCACCCAGAGCAACGGTCTCCAGAGCGGCCCTGGCAGGGTCGTCGGGGTAGACACGGGTGGACTGGACCATATCAGCGAGGAACCCGAAGGGAATTCCACCGGGCTCGTTGGGGCCCCTGGCCCTCCTGGCGGGCATCATGGTACCCATCTCGAGGACCGACGAGTGCTTGGCGGCATAGGCGAAGTCCGCGATAGCGGCCTCACCGGCGGCCAGCCTGTAGCTGCTGATGAAGGACATCGAGATCTGCATGGCGCTCCACCGGGACATGGTACCGCCGTCGCAAACGCGGCCGACGATGGTCGGGCAGCGGACGACCTGGTACAGGGACTTGCCGACAGCGTCGTTCAGCTGCTTGGCCTGGTCCTTGGGGAACTCCTTGTTGATGTCGATCACGAAGCGCTTGTCAAGCTGGCTGATCAGGTCGGCGTCACCGGAGAAGACCTTGACGTAGCAGTCCGCGGTCAGAGCGGGGCTGCACTCGGCCATGTGCTCCTGAACGACCGCGCCGCCGGGCATGGCGTGGTTAACGGTCTCCAGGTAGTGGTTGATGGTCTCAGGGGTGACTTCCTTGCCAAGCCTCTTCTCGATAACGTTGTGGGCGGTGTCGAGACCGACGATGACGGTCCTGCGGATATCGTCCCAAGCCTGCTGGATAGCGGCATTGTTGACGAAGTGCAGGTCATCGCCCTCAGCGTATATGTCGGTGTGAGAGAGCTGGTAGGGCATCAGGACACGCTGTCCCAGGGGGACACCGATGTCCTGGTTCATCATGGGGATGCCACGCTGCTTGGCGATCTTGTTCGCCTGCTCGACCCACTCCCTCTTCCTCTTGGACTGCTTCCAGCCACCGTAGGTGTAGTAATGGGTGCTCTGGTCGGTCGGGTCCTCCTTGAACTTGTGCTTCAAGGAGTCCATGAACATCTTCTGCTTTTCCTTAGCCATAGTTTTACTCTCCCTTCAGAGCGTAGGCCTGGTAACCACAGAGGGTCCTAAGCCTGTGGATCCTCAGCTGGGTGGCCATGACCTCGGGGTCGTCCCTCATGTCAATGCCGTCAGACCTGAAGATGGCGGTCATCTTCTTGAGGTCAGCTTCGGCGATGGGCTTGCCCACGGAGATGGGCTTGTCCAGTGGGATAGCGACCTGGTCCTTCACGTACTCGACCTCTCCCTTCTTGGCGTTCCAGCGGTACCTCTGCCAGGCATCGAACATCATTCCGTTCTCGTCCAGCCTGCAGGCGTGCCCGTGCACGGTGGCGCCCCTGATGCCGCACCTGGCGGGATCAAAGGTCTCGTTGTCGATCAGCTCCTTGGCGACCTTCTCCAGGTCCCTCTCCCTCATTTCGATGATCTGCCTTCCAGAGAGGGTACCGGTGTCGAAGCCGCGCAGCCTGGACATATACATCCAGGCCCTCATGTAGGGGGTCATGGGGGCGAAGTACACGGAGTCAGCGAACTGAATGTACCTGATCCTGTCGCCCTTCTTGGCTCCCTCTATGGGGGTGACCAGCTTCCTGATCAGGTCATCGGGCTCGTTGCCCTCTTCCAGTGGGGGGTGGATAGACTTGTAATCCTCACCGGGGGACCTGTGGCCCATGATCCTGACGACGTCGTCCTGGGCAACGTCCCTGAGCTTCTTCAGCTTCTTGGACGGGTCCATGTAGCGGCGCCTGTTCTCGGCTACCTGGCTCTTTCCAGGGTAGAACTGTCTAGTGTATGCCATAGTCATTACCTCTTGCCTTTCTTATAATCGGTGACTGTTGGCCTATATTTGGAGTACCTTCCGACCTCCAGATTGTAGCCGAACGGCAACAGCTCCTGGCAGATCTCGTCGATGGCCTCAATGGCCTTCTCGACCACGTCGATGTCGTCGATCTCGACGAACACCCTGCCTACGAGCAACTGGAGCTCGATCTCCCGGCCTTTCACGTTGATGACCTTTCGTCCCTCGTGCTCGACGGGGAGACCTTTCCCCGGGCCGGACCCCACCATGGCGGGGACCCCCTCGCCGCTGATGTTGACCTGCCGGACGTGCGGCACATCGTAGACCCTGTTCAATAATTTCTCCGTCGTCTCTGCGGAAAGCAGGCGGTTCGGGAAGATCAGGATCTCGGGAAGGGGGACCGGTTCAAATTTGTCAGTACTCATGTATAGACCACCGTAGCACCGATTACTTCAGCTTCTTGGCCTCCTTGCCAACAGCCTTCAACGGCGCCTTGAACTCGGGGATGTCTCCGAAAGTATCCCTGATCAGACCGGACGTCGCCTCGGGCGAGAACATCTGGGTTCCAGCATCGAGAGCGCAGCCGGCGGCGATCACGGGGATGACGAATCCCTTCGAGTGCTTGGTCACGACGTGGTTGCCGTGGAACAGACCGGGGCCGCCTCCACCGTAGATGGAGTGCGAGAAGAAGGACATACCGACGGAAACACCCATCGCACGCCCGAAGTCAACACCGGGCAGTCCGGTCTCGTGCTCAAGCAGGTCGTTGTAGTACAGGATGGTGGACGGGATACCCTGGGAGGCCCTTGCAGCACCGACGTTCACCATGATAGCGGCGAGCATACCGGTGGACGCATAGGCGTTCCACAGCGGGAAGTCGTTGGTCGTGTACACCTTGTACCCGGACGGCAGCTTTTCCTTCACCTTGATGACCTTGTCCTCGATAGCGCGGTCAACGAGGGACTCGATGACGGTACCGACGGTCCCGGTCTTGCCGTTCGCCTTCACGAGGTCGACGGTCAGGTTGTTCGCGTTCAGGCCCTGATAAGCCAGGCCCAAGAGGTGGTACCTCTCGAAGGGCCCGATGGCGTCACCGAGCTCGAACATAGCGGTGTGCTCAAAGATAGACGAGAGAGCAGCGGCGTTCATCGAGTTCTTGCCGGTCAGAGCGACGATGTGGTTGGCCATGATGTTCCTCAGAGCGTAACCAGCACCTTCGTTGTTCTGCGGCACCTCAAGGATGGACTTGAGGTTGGAACCCTGGAAGGTAAGGGTCTGCGGGTATCTGCCCCAGACGGCACCCTTCACCATGTTCGCCTTGAACATGTCCACATCGAATATGTCGATGAGGGCCTGGGTCACGGCCGCGGCGGTGGCCGTGAAACCGGTGGTGTACTCAACACCGGAGTCGAGCCTAAGAGATGGAACAATAACGACCATCTTCTTCCCGTCCGCGAGGACCTTTACATCGGTGTCGTCGTCCTTGTCGACCTTCAGGATGTCCTTGACCTTCTTTGCTACCTTGTCAGCGTTGCTTACAACCGCGGCGTCGATCTCCTTGCCCTTGATGTAGCCACCGCCGACCTTGCCGGTCTTGAGGCTCTTCTCAAGTCCAGCCAGGTCCACGGCGATGGTCCTCTTGGCCAAGGAGGCAATCTTCTGGATGGCAGGGTTGTATAACGGGCTGATAGCTTCCAGGGGGACATCCTTCTCGATGATCTTGCCCCTGTCGTCATACAAGTCTATTTTGTCCTTGTATTTCGCCAAATTTTCTACCTCCTTATTTCATCTTCCTTCGTCGGCCGAGGTACCCCCCTGCCGACTAAATTTTTTAATGATCTTCATCTGCACAAAATCTTGTCATGCGATGAAAATCGAATCCCCTTGCGAGAACCGAGTAAGCAAAGAGAAGCATATATATTTGGTGATGGATGGAGCATCCATCCATAGTGGATAGTCGTGTTTTTTAGAAAGTAGCCAGAGTTTTTCCGTTTTCCTTAACGGGGGTATATTTTTTTCATTTTTGGTCCATTTTCTTAACGGCCATTAAGACCAATAATGCGTCTTTTTTCTTGAAGTCCTCGAATTGAGTTTTCTCGAATTTTTCGAACCTCGCGGACTCCTCCTCCGGCAGGGTCCGCCTGGCGATATCGAGCATGAGATCATAGCTTCTCACCGGGTAGAACTGCCGCTTGAGATCTCTCAATATACCCTCGGCCTTGCCCGCGTCGAGAACGCCGTGCTCCACGGCCTTCCGGAGGTTCAGCCGCAGGTTGATCAGGGGAACGGACAGGGGGGCGTGGGTGGATGGATCATAGGCCAGGAGGACCTCGTCGTCACCCTCCACACGGCCGCTCGCGTACTCCTCGTACACGCTCCCGACGCCGATCATCCCGAAGTCCTTCAGCTCGGCCCCCCGCAGCGCTCCCATGCTGCCCCCGCCGATGACGGTGATCCCGGACCTCATCACGTCCAGTATCTCGCGGTGGCCCACCGCGGCATCGCTGAGGATGACGCCGTCGATAATGCCCACGGTCCTGGTGCCCTTGGGGAGGTCCAGCAGATCGCCCCGCCGAACGGGGGGCGGTAGTCGGCGTCGAGGATCTTCGCCGCCTCCTCCTCGGCGATGCTCAGGCCCGCGAACACCACCGGCCTCATGTCGAGCTGCCCATGAGCCGGGGTCCGATGCGGTCCTCATCGATGGCGTACACTTCCAGCCCCGGCACGATCACCCGGACCACCGGTATGCCCAGCGCCTTCCTGGTAAGGTCGACCACCACGGTGCGGGTGAGCCCTCTGGAGTTGAGCTTGGCGCGGACGAGCTGCAGGTCGTCGAACACGTCGTCGGTCGCCAGGGACGGCAGGTCGGTCAGCTCCTCGGCCTCCCCCTCCTCGTCCAGCCACATCTTGTTGAGCCGCTTCATCCGCTCGTACCCGAGCTTCCTGGTCTGCTCCGCCCTGACGGTGTCCTCCCTGGCCCCATGGATCTGGGTGAGGCGGCTCTGGGCCACCTCCAGCAGCGCCTTCAAGGCCGCGACCTCGGGGTCAAGGTGCGTCGCCAATCCCAGGTTCAGCAGCGCGGGGTCCTGCATGGCCGCATCATCGGCGGCCGCGGCGACGGTGGGAATGCCGATGTCAGAGGTGAGGTCCTTCAGGTGGACCTCTACCCCCTGCGAGGTGAACCTGTCGATGATCTCCCTCACCCGGCCGGAGGCGGGCGGAGCGATGCGCCGGCCGGTCTTCCGGTGCGCCTCCGCAAATGACCAGGCGTCCCTTTCGATCACTTCGCACAGCCCGTGAAGGATCGCCTCCTCGAGGTTGTTGCCGGAGGCCAGGCCGTTGGTGGAGGTGCGGAAGATCATCAGGTCGGCCCTGGAGGCATAAGGATGGAATGCCGCGCTGGCAGGCACCCACATGTCCTCCATGGTGTTCAGCTCGGTGCCCTTGACCCAGCCGACGGCCTGCTGCTGCATGACCCAGTAGGCCACCCCCCTCGGCAGGATGAGGTCGATGGGATCGACGGCGTTCCGGGAGGACATGAACTCGTCGGCGCCCTGCCGGATGATGGTATCGCCTCGGACCTCGGCGCTGTACCGCTCGATACCCTCCATGATCGCGGACACCCTGGCCTCCTCTTTGGTAAGGCCCTTGCCGTTGTACACCGATATCGCGCCGCTCTCCGCGGCCGGACGGATGCTGGAGAAGACGGGCACCCCGATGCGGTCGAGGTCGGTGATCTCGGCGACCCTGGTGATGCCTGCCGTCTTCAGCAGGGGTTCGATCCGCTTGAGCGTCTCGGCGGGATCCGCGGTCCTCTGCCCGTCCGCGCTGTAGCCTTTGGGGGAGGGGCCCAACTTCATGCCCCGGCCATGCTCATGAACGGTAATAAACCTCTCTCGGGCCCAGCCCCCTGAGGCGGGGGCGGCAAACCACTTATATCGAGGAAGGCGTGCGAGGTTGCCGCGGAGGTTTAGAGTTGAAAGCCTTTGATATCTTTGAGGTCCCCTCGCTCAAGTTCATAGAGCCGTCCTACCAGCATCTTCCCGAAGGGTCGTTCACCGACCTATTGCTCAGCTCTCCGGCCGAGGAGGCCCGCCTGGCCGTGGACGAGGACGAGTGGCCGGTGGCCCTGGCCGTCCGTGACGCCAAGGAGTGGAAGGGGACATCGTTCCTTCTGAGGCCTCCCTCCCTGGCAGTGGTGGAGTTCTTCGAGAGCGTCGACGGCGATGTCGTCACCACCACCCAGGAGGAGTGGGCCAAAGCGTGCAGGGAATACTATTCCAAGGACATCATCGACATGGTGCCGGCGGCGGTGGAGGACTTCTCCCCCGACCGCGCCGCCAAGGTGAAGGACCTCCTCGAGGAGCTGTGGCGGGACCGCAGGGGCGAGGTATGCCTGGACTGCGGGTGCGGCTCGGGGATGGGCTCGGCCATGCTCCGGGAGGCCGGGCTCGTGCCCGTCTCCTACGACAACGACCCCTCGCTGCTGGCCCGGGGACTTAAGGATGGCAGGCTGGAGCCGGAGGGCACCATGTGCATCGACGGCGCGCTCGCCTCCCACTACATGAGGCCGGCGCCGTTGGGCCTCGCGCTCATGGCAGGGACCATCAACGATCATACCGCCATGATCTGGAAGGCGGTGCTCGGCGAACTCCTCGATATGACCGAGGAAACGCTGGTGACGGTGGAAACAGAGAAGGAGTCGGAGCTGGTGAGGATGTGGGCCCTGGGAATGGGGAAGAAGGTCCGGAAGTTCGAGAACGACCGGGACCCCTTCTACGACCGGTGGGGCTGCGTCATCACCGAGTGAGGCTCAGTCCCTCTCGGTCACCTTGTGATCGGCGAAGCGGTACACGTGTTCAGGGCAGGCCGCCTCGCATTTCTTGCACGCGGTGCCCAGGCAGAACTCCGTGGCGATCTTGACGGTGTACCCGTTCTTCCCGCCATCGATGACCGTGAGGGCGTTCTCGGGGCACTGCTGCTCGCAAGTGCCGCATCCGGTGCAGCCCTCGAAGCTGCTCGTCAGGTACACGCCCACGTTGTCAAGGATCTTGAGCCCGCCGCTGCCGAGGACGGGGATGTCCGAGGACACTATCCTTTCCACGCTCTTGGGCCTTACGATCTTGGGCAGGGGGGCGAGGCCGTAGCCCTTCAGCATCTCGTTGTACATCTCCATGGGCATGGCCTCGGTCCAGTAGGACAGCTCGTTGAGGTAGATGTTCTCGAAGATCTTGCTGGTGGCGAACATGATGTGCTTCGAGGCTATGGAGTCCGCTACGCTCTGCATGCGGTCCAGGGTCTCCTCGTCCTTCACGAGGTCGTAGGCCATCATGAGCGAGGTATTGCCGATCTGCACCGTCTTCTCGATGATGCGCGGCACCATCCCCGCGGTCTGGGCCTTGAGGGGGTCCACGTAGGTGCCTGACGCACCGGCCAGGTACATGGTCTTGACGGCGTTCTCGTCGATGCCGACCTCCGCGATGAGAGTGCGGTGGCCGGCCCTTATGGCCCCCATGGCCTTCCCCGCTTCCATCAGGTCATGCTCGTTGAAATCAATCCCGTCCTGCAGGTGGAGGACATGGTCCCGGGTGTTGATCTTGGGCGGAGTGATGAGGCCGGACTCCAAGCCCAGCGCGACCGCCGCGACCACGCCGGTCCCGGTGATGCCCCTTGCCTTGATGGCGTTGGCCGCTCTCGACCTCCCGGTGGAGGGGTCCACCACGGTGCCGAGCTGGGGCTTGAGGGTCTCGTTCAGAACATAGTTGTTCCACGAGCCGTCCCCGGCGAAGCTGAGATCGCTGATGGCGAAGGGGGCGGCGAGCATGCCGTGGTCGATGGCCTGCCCTTCCATGGCCGGACCCGCTGCTGCCGAACCGGTGTACAGTTCGCCGTCGTGGAACAGGCCCATCTCCGCGTTGGTCCCGTAGTCGGTGACCATGCACGTTTCCTTCTTTTCGAGCAGCTTGGACTTGATGATCATGGCCAGCGCGTCGGCGCCGATCTCGTGCCTTATGGAGGGCGGGATGATCACCGCGCATTCCGATCTCAGGGCGTTCAGGCCGATGTCGCCGGCAGTGATGAGCTTGCCCCGACGGTCCGGCACCTTCACGTTGAGGCGGCTCAGCATCGACTGGCCGGCGAACGCGAGGTCCCTTACCTCGATGTTCTCGAACATGGAGACCTGCGCAGGGTTGCCGCACACCGCCAGCCTTTCTATCTTCCCGGTGTCCACGCCGTGGGCCTCGATAAGGCGGCTCACGGTATCCATGATGATCTTGTGCCCGACCTCGGAGCCGTTCTCCAGCCAGAAGGTCAGGTGGTCCATGATGTTCGCGCCCGGGAGCGGGTGCCGCATGGTGATGGCGGTAGAGATGATCTTACCGTTGTTCGACAAGTCCACGATCTGGGACCGGTATCCGCTGGTCCCGACATCTAACGCTACTCCCAAGCCCATATTGGTCGCCTCCCGAAAATGAGAATATGAATATAAATAGAGCGACGCCGGCAATCTCCCGGACAAGACGGGCCAGAGAGGCGTTGGGGGCTCACGATAGTTAGGACGGCGATAGTTCGGACGGGCGGAACGTTCTATTGTCGCCGCGAGCATATCCCCTTCATGAACTCCCGGGAAAGGTTCCTGTCGGCGTTGGACCTGGACACCCCTGACCGAGTGCCGGTGTTCTACCAGCACCTCGGAGGCGCGAGGCACGTGCTGGATGCGTCAGGGCTTACCATCAGGGAAGGGTTCCAGGACCCCGCCGTGTTCGCCAAGATCTGTCTCCAGGCCCGCCGGCTGTTCGGCTACGACAACGTCATGGCAGGCTGGGGCGACCTGCTGACGGAGGCGCAGGCCCACGGGAGCGTGTGGAGGTTTCCAGAGAGGGACTTCTACCCCCAGATGGAGCGGCACGTGGTACAGGACCTTGCCGACGTGGACAAGCTCCGCCCGGTCGACCCCCTGGAGGACCGCTTCTGGTCGGTGCCGCTCAAGGCCGGGGGGATCCTCAAGGGGAGTGTGGGGAAGGAGGTGGCGGTGATTGGCTCCATTGTTTCGCCGTTCTTCCTGGCCTCCGAACTTCGTGGCTACGAGAACCTGCTGATGGACACCTTCGCCGCCCCCGAGGCGGTGGAGAAGATGACCGAGGTAGCGACCGCGTCTCTGAAGACCTACGGCGAGCGGGCGGCGGCCCTCGGCCTTGACGCGGTGTTCGTGGACGACAGCAGCGCCTCCGAGAGCATGCTCCCCCCGGAGATGTCCGAGAGGTTCGACGTCCGCCACTTGAAGGAACTGGTGGATAGGTACAAGGAACTGGGATTGAGGACCATCATCCACAACGACGCCCAGCAGCCGTTCGTCGACATGCAGATCGCCACCGGGGCAGCCTGCTCCCACTTCAACAACGACTGCGTGGACCTGGCCGGGATGTTCGAGAAGCACCGGGGCAAGGTATGCCTGATGGCCGGCATCAACCACCAGGAGCTGATGTTCAAGAAGAGCCCGCAGGAGGTGGAAGCCGCAGTCAGGAGCACCATCGATATATATGGAAAGGAGCCGGGGCTCATCATCGCTCCCGGCTGCGAGGTCCCCTTCAAGAGCCCCCTGGAGAACATCGTCATGCTGAGGCAGGCCTGCGAGAAGCACGGCCGGTACTGACGGCTGCGGCCACAATATTCCCTCAGAAATAAAAATTGGTAAAAGGAAGGGGTTTGAGGTCAGGAACACAAGTTGAACTATGTTCCTTTCAGCCCTTGACGGCCTTGACCATTGCGACCAGGTTCTCCTTGGGAACCTTGGCGGCCAGACCGCAGCCGGGGGCGACGATGTTGAAGCCAGCGGCAACCACGCGCTTGGTAGCCTCGGTGGTATCGGCAGCGTTGCCCTGGAACAGGGGCTTGACGACGCCGACGTTGCCGACCAGGGCGACCCTGCCGTTCACGATGCTGACAGCGGACTCGGGGGTGACCTTCTCTTCGATGGACACGCCGTCCACTCCGGTCTTGATCATGTGGTCGAGCAGCTCGGTGGTGTTGCCGCAGATGTGCAGGACGGTCTTAGCGCCCTTGGCGGCGGCGTTGCACCTCTGCAGGTAGGGCAGAGCGAACACGTCGAACATATCGGGGTGCATCATGTCGGTGGAGGCAGAAGGGTCCACGAACACGATCACATCGGCACCGGCAGCGACCAGCGCGGCGATGTACTTCTCCTCGAACTTGGTAGCGGCCTCAACAAACTTGTGGACGCTGTCCGGCTCGGTGATGCACCAGAGGAGCAGGTTGCCGGTCTCCACGAGGTGGCCAGCGAGGGTGAAGGGGCCGGCGACGCCGACCACGATGGGGTACTCGTTGCCGTACTGGGCCTTCAGCTTCTTGGTGGCCTCGATGACAACGCCTACGCGGCCCTTGCTGAGGTCGGTGGGGATCACGGGGTCGGAACCGGACTCATAGGGGTGGGCCTTCAACATAGGGGTCCTGTCCTGCTTTCCAAGGTCCACGGTGGCTCCGAAAGCCTCAGCCTCGGCGGTCAGGTCGAAGGGGATCCTGATGGTGTCGAAGCTAAGGGTGGTAGCAGCAGCGGCGGCAAGCTTGGCCATGAGGTCGGCATTGCTGTGGGCATCGGGCCACTGGGCGCCAACGGCATCCATCTGGTCAACAGTCGCGCTCTGGGTGAAAATGCCTATGGGCGTCCTCTCTGTCTTTTGCTTAGACAGGGCGGCCATTACAAGCTCCTTTGGGGTCGTCACAATACTCATCTCCTAAATTATTAAACGAGTTAAATCGCTTAATGGAAACACCATATAAAATTTTTTTCGTACTGCCGACGGTGCGTTCCCGCTATCGGGAATATTCTGGCGCAGTTTACCCAGAACGATAATGACTACCCGTATGGGTCAGCCCTGGGACCCCTTCAACGCGGCCGCCGCCCGGGCGATCGAGGCGGGTCGGTCGTCGATCTCCTTCCACGGGTCGCCGCTCCGCTCCAGCCTCCTGAATACGTTATGGATATTGTAGCTCTGAGGTCCCGCCCCGCCATCCTCGACCTGGCCCCACTCCAAGGGGGCGGCCACCGGCGCCCCGCTCCTCGCCCGGACCGCGTAGGGGGCAACCCCGGTCTGCCCGTAGGCGTTCCGGTATATGTCGATGAACAGCCGGTCCTCCCGCCCCTCCTTGGAAGGGTCGAGGGTCATACTATCGGGTCCCTCCTTGGCGACCCGGGAGGCCACTTCCCGAGCGAACGCCCTTGCCTCATCAAAGGACGCCGACCGGTCCAAAGGCACCGCCACATGCAGCCCCTTCGAGCCAGTGGTCATTACGAACGCGGTCATGCCCAGCTCGCCGAGCTGATCCCTCAGCCTCAGGGCGACGTGCCGGACCAGGTCGAACCCCTGCTCGTGGGGGTCCAGGTCGAAGATCAGCCTGTCGGGCCGGTCCAGGCGGTCCTCCCTGCTCAGCCATATGTGGGGGGTGATGCAGGCGAGGTTCGCAAGGTAGGCGAGGTCGGCCTCCTTCTCGCACACCATCTGACGGAGCGTCCCGCCCTCCTTCCTGATCGTCACCGTCCGCAACCATGCGGGATGGCGGTCTGGCATTTCCTTCTGATAAAAGCCCTCCCCCGTGATGCCGTCGGGGTACCTGGACAACATTACGGGGCGGCCGCGCATGTGGGGCAGCATGGTCGGGGAGATGCGGGAGTAGTAATCCACCAGATCGCCCTTGGTCAGGCCGTCCCCGGGGAAGAGGACCTTGTCCTGGCGGGTCAGCTTGACCGTGATCCCGCCAAAAGAGCGATCGTTGTCCATATCCGCTCCGTGTTCTGAGCGCGGGGCCCTTTCCACCCCAAGAATTGGTGAGCATAAGGGGCAGGGCCCGGCACTGCAGTGTGAATAAAATTGGACGAAGGGGTTTATCAGGTTTGGGACGACGACCTCAGGCGAGGAGGTCGTCGATGACCCGGACCGCCTCAATGGCGTCATGGGCCCAGGCGTCGGTGCCGATCTGCGCGGAGTATTCCTTGTTGGTAGCTCCACCGCCGATGATGGTCTTCATCTTTCCCTTCAGGTTCTCTTCCGCCAGCATCCTCTCGATCTCCCTCATGGCGACCAATGTGGAGGTCATAAGAGTGGAGGTGGCAATGATCTGGGCGCTCTCGGCCTTGGCCTTCTCGATTATGTTCTTTACCGGCACATCCCTGCCGAGGTCGTAGATGGTAAGGCCGGCCCCGGTCAGCATGGCCTTGAGGATGTTCTTTCCGATGTCATGGACATCGCCCTCCACCACTGCCAGAACGATCTTTCCGGGCTGCTTGGCCTTGGTATCCACTTTCATCCTGGGAAGGACCACGTCGAGGGCCTGGTACATGGTCTGGGCGGCCAAAAGGACCTGGGGCAGGAAATACTGTTTGCTCTCGTATTTCTGGCCCACCGTGGCCATGGCCTTGCTCAAGCTGTCGAAGATGATGATCTTGGGGTCGACCCCGGCGGCAAGGGCCTGCTCCGCCAGCGGCTTGGCCTCCTTTATTTTGCCCTTGACTACGACATCGGATAATTTGTCAAGTATTTCGTTGCTCATGGACTGATTCCCTCCTCAGACAATCAACAGATTGAACTGGATATGTTAGCAGATTATTTAGCCTTTTAGAGATGGATGGCTTATCGGGACGAAATTTTTCCGCCGTTTATCAGCATCTGAACGCGGCCTCGAAGATGTCTCGGCCCGGCGATGGTCCGGGGGCCGAACGACAGTACATTATCGACGTATTTTTATTAAACATGTTCCCAAGAGGGCGCTGTGAAAATCGCAGTCACAGCCGCAGGCCCTCTAGCGTCGACAGTTTTCCTAGGGGGAGCAGACCGATGTCACTGCAGCCGATTATCTCGGCCTCCCCGACATCATAGTTCTTGAGGATCGGGGAGAGGTAGTCCCTCTTCGACACCCTAGTGAGGTCGGTGCCGGCAGCAAGAGGGCTGAACGCCGGAAGGACCAGGACCCCTTCCTCCCTCAGATGCACAAAGCATGGCAGCTTCAGGTACGCTCCCACCCGGTCGAATATCTTGACAGAGGGATGCTCGTGCCCCATGACCAGCGGCCTGTCGGCACAGGGCTGGTGGCCGTGCACGAAGGTGAGGCCGGCGGCGCGGTACAACGGCACCACCGGTACCTGGATGCGGGAGACTATGTTCTCGATGTAGTTGTCATGGTTCCCTTTCACCAGGATGACCTCCACCAGATTGGAGAGCATCTCCATGACGGACCGCACGTCCCTCATCTCCTGCCCCAGGTTCCTGGAGAACTCGTGCTTCAGGTCGCCCAGCAGGATGATGCGGTCCAGGGCATACTTGTCGATGATCTTCAGGAGGTTCTCCTTCACCGAGGCGGTCTGCACGTGCGGTATATGGATGCCCTCCGCCTCCAGGGCAGACTCGTACCCGATGTGGAGGTCCGCCACCACGGCGGTCCTCTCCTCGGGGATGAGGAGGCACTGCTCCGATGTCATGTACACGCCCTTGAAAGCCTCGATCCGGTCCATGCGGCCCCGGGTTTCCAACCTTGCAACGCTATTTCTAGCTATCGACGGACGGCGGAGCAGGACGCCTCAGGCCTCGCCCGGGGCGGGCGGGAGCTGCTCCCCCGAGGTCCTCGCCACGAGCTCGCGCTCGACCCGTTGATATGCCGGGCTCCGCCACGATGTCGAACTTCCTGGCAAAAAGCTTGGGGGAGGATCTCAGAGCATCGAAGTACCTGCCGTCGAGCACCGGCGGGTTGGGGACATCGTCCCTCGACCAGTCGATGTAGTGGAGACCTTGGGGCTCGGAGACCACGGGCAAAGCGGAGTTCATCAATATCGTGTGGAAGAAGGATTCGTCCGGAAGGCCCGACCTTCGGAAGAAGCCGATGATCCGGGGGTCCCCCGCGATCGCCTCCAGCACATGATCTACCGCGTCCTTGCTCAGCATGAACCATGAGCTGCCCTTGTACGGCCTCAGGCCGCCGGGGACCTCCTTGTTCCACCTGCGCCGCACCTTGAGGAACTTGTTCCGGAAACCAAAGTTGCTGCGCCCGGTGAGGCGGAAGTAGATGTCGGGGTACCGTATCCACCAGTACCCCAGCCGGCCCAGGATGTCCGGGTTGTAACCTTCCTCGCCCTCCTCGTACACCACCGCCTGGGCCTCCATGAACGATGTTTCGGGGCTGCGACGGAAGAAATCCCTCACCTCATCCATGGGCTTGATGGGATAGCACTGCCCGCTGAGGTTCACAAAATGCGTGTACTTCGCATCCTTGAAGTAGTTCATGGCATCGAGGGCGGCCTGGACTTGTGAGAAGGTTCCCCACCCCCGCTTGTACCGGTACCTGATGAACAGTCGGTCCGGGGGGATGTCGGAGAACCACTTGCCCCAGGCGGCCCGCTCCCCGGCGCCCCTGTGGTTGAACACGTTCATGTAGACCAGGTCCTCCTCGCAGAGGTGGTCCACCAGCATCCTGACCTGTTGGGGGTTCTTGTGAGCGGAGACGCAGTACGCCTGGGTCATCGTGATTCCAGCAAATCCGACAGGTCATGATTCGAAGACCTAAATAAATTTCCGCCGGCGGCTTTCGGGGGACCGCCCGAAAACAGTATCAAGACCTCCTGTCATCCTGAGCCCGTGATACGCCGGACCTTCCTCATCCTCCCCTCGGTGGGCAAGGGCAAGGAGATGACCCTCTGGAAGGCCGGGATATCTGACTGGGACGCCTTCCTCTCTGCGCCCAAGGTCCCCGGGATCTCCAGGGAGCGGAAGGCCCGCATGGACGAGGCGGTGGACCGGGCGGACAAGTTCCTCTCCGGCGGGAAGACCGAATATTTCTCCAAGATCCTGCCCACCGTCGAGCACTGGAGGATGTACGACCGCTTCAGGGATGATGCCGCCTACCTGGACATCGAGACCGATGGGTGCTACCGTCACGCCAGTGTCACGGTGGTAGGGATACACCGCCGCGGGGAGACCGTAGCCCTGGTCCGCGGGCAGGACCTCAACAGGGAGAACTTGGCCAAGGCGCTGGAGGGAGTGAAGATGCTGGTGACGTTCAACGGCAGCTCCTTCGACCTCCCCATCCTGGAGTACCACTTTCCATTCACCGTGCCCAAGGTGCCTCACTACGACCTTCGGCACGCCTGCCGCCGGGCCGGCTACGAGGGCGGGCTGAAGCACATCGAGAAGCGGATGGGTATCGGCCGCGCCAGGGAGGTGGAGTACGTCACCGGGGAGGAGGCGGTGTACCTCTGGAGGGTGTGGGAACGGTCCGGGCGGGAGAACGCCCTCAACCTGCTCAAGCGCTACAACGAGGAGGATACTAAGAACCTCGAGCCCATCGCCGAACGTGTATATGCAATCCTTAAGAGCGGCCTGGTGCATGGGGCGGATTGAACATGGCAGAGGAGAAGGTCAGGGACATCAGGGGGTTCGAGAAGGCCGCGGCGGAGGCCGCCAGGTTCCTGCTCGGCTCGAAGTCCGTCCTGGTGATCGGGCACATCGACGCCGACGGCATCACAGCCTCCTCCATCGCATCCGTGGCGCTTCGGCGCGCCGGCATCGAGCACAATGTGCGCTTCGTTAAGAAGCTGGACGACGCCGAGCTGGATAGAGCGAAGGCGTCCCCCATGGAGCGGCTGTGGTTCGTGGACCTCGGCAGCGGCATGTTCTCCAGGTTGGATCCTGAACGGTCGGCGGTCTCGGACCACCACCGCCCCGATGACTCCCATCCCCGGACCAGGGGACAGGCGGATCTGTTCTCCTTCGCCGGGTATCACGTCAACCCCCACCTTTACGGGCTGGACGGCTCCACCGAGATCTCCGGGGCCGGCGCCACCTATGCCGTGGCCAAGGCCATGGACCCCTGCAACCGGGACCTCGCGGTCCTTGCGGTGATCGGGGCGGTGGGGGACTTCCAGGACTCCGCGGAAGGACGGTTGACGGGGTACAACCGCACCATCCTGCAGGACGCCGTCGACGCCGGCCTGGTCCGGGCGGAAAAGGACCTCCGCCTGTTCGGGCGCCAGACCCGCCCGCTGCACACCCTGCTCCAGCACTCCTCCGATCCGCCGCTGCTGCCGTACATCACCAGGAGGCGGGCGGGCGCGAACCCTCTGGGCGAGGACCCCGTGAAGCAGGACGAGGATAAGATGGCCTGCATCGACTTCGTGACCGAGTGCGGGGTCCCTGTCTCCGAAGGCGGCCGCCTCAGGTACTGGTCCGAACTGAGCTGGGAGGAGAGGCAGGCCGTGGTAAGCAGGCTGGTGGACCGCATGATCGACTCCGGGAAGGGCGTCGCCCAGGTGCGCAAGGTCATCGGGGAGGCATATACGCTCTCCGAGGACCTGCCTGGAGCTCCCCCGGGGTGGTTCAAGGGCGACGATGTCAAGCTCAGGGCCATCTTCGATGCCAAGGAGTTCGCCACCCTGCTGAACGCCTGCGGCCGCCACGAGAAGGCCGATCTCGGGAGGGCGGTATGCCAGGGCGACCGCGCCGAGGCGTTCAGGGAAGCTATCGAGCAGCAGGACGATCATCGGGAAAAGCTCAAGGCCGCCATCGAGCTGGTGAAGAACGGGGAAGGCAACCGGCCCACTGATGTCACCGGCGGCGGGGAGGGGCTGAGCAACATCAGGTACTTCCACAGCGGGGACCGCATCGAGGACACCATCGTGGGTATCGTGGCCGGCATGGTGCTCGGCTCGGACGCCAGGCTCGCCGACCGTCCCCTCATCGGATTCGCTCAGGCCATGGACGGCACCTGCTCGGTGAAGGTGTCCGCGAGGGGCACCCGAGATCTGGTGAAGCGCGGGCTTGACCTCTCCATCGCATTGCGCGGGGCCGCCGAGTCGGCCGGAGGCACCGGGGGCGGCCACAACATCGCCGCCGGGGCTACCATACCTGGGGGGAGGGAGGACGAGTTCCTCCTCGCCCTCGACCGCATCGTGGGAGATCAGCTCAGCCGAGCACTTTGATCAGGATCGCCTTCTGAGCGTGCAGGCGGTTCTCCGCCTGATCGAACACCACACTGTTGGGGCCGTCCATGACCTCAGCGGTCACTTCCTCTCCCCGGTGAGCGGGGAGGCAGTGCATGAATAGGTGGTCCGGGTCGGCATTCTTTACCAGTGCTTCGTTGATCTGGTACGGCCTCAAGGTCTTCACCTTGGAGCCGGCCTCTCCCTCCTGCCCCATGGAGATCCAGGCGTCGGTGTAAATGACGTCGGCGCCCTCGGCGGCCTGGGCGGGATCGGTGACCACCTTGGACGCGCGCTTGTGCTCGGCGGCGATGGCAGCGGCCTTCTTGGCGATGGCTTTGTCCGGGGAGTGCTCAGCGGGGCACCCGGCCACGAAGTCCATGCCGGTCAAAGCGGCTCCCAGCATCAGGGAGTTGCATACATTGTTGCCGTCGCCGATGTAGGCGATCTTGAGGCCGCGCAGGTCCCCCTTCCACTCCTTGATGGTCTGAAGGTCGGCGGTGATCTGGCAGGGATGCTCGAGGTCGTCGAGCGCATTGATGACAGGGACGGTGGCGTGCTTGGCCAGATCGGCCACGGCCACGTGGCTGAAGGCGCGGTAAGTGATGCAATCGACGTAGCGGCTCAACACCCTGGCGGTGTCCTCGATCGTTTCACCCCGTCCGAGCTGAGTGTCCTTCTGGCTCAGGACCACGGGGTGGCCGCCGAGCTGGACGATACCGACCTCGAACGATACCCTGGTCCTGGTGCTGGACTTCTCGAAGATCATGGCGACGCTCTTGCCCTTGAGCGTCTGGGGGCCGTCGGTCCTCCTCTTGAGGTCGGCCGCCAAAGCAAGCACCTCGTCCAGGTCGCCGGCGAGGTCGAGCACTGATAGTATGTCCCTCTTCATGATTTCCGAGCTGGAATTTTGACAACAGACTTAACCGTTATGTACAGGTGCGTACAAACCGGACGGTATATGTCTGGATTTGGCGGTACGGCCGTACCCCGGCGTGAAATGCCGCTTAGCCGGGAAGTTCTTCCTGAAAGAGCTGCCTGGCCTCGCTCAGGATCCACTCGGGGACGTGGTCCTTGAGGCCTTTCAGCCCTTGAGCGATCTTCCTGTTGCCGGGGGCCACGCCGATACGCACATCTATAGGCAGCCCCTCCTCGTCCAGCAGATCTTGGAGCATCCTCACGAAGCGTCTCAGCCCCAGGGCGCCCTCCTCTTTCCTGGCGCCTAATATGGATTCATCTACGAAACAAACTGTTCTCATTCCCATCCCCGGAGGAAAAACGCCTCGGGAGGTTAAGATGATTGCGGAAGCGTTGACCTGAGGAGCACGACGGGAGAGATGACCGTTCGGAGAATGCCCGGCGAGGGCATAGCCAGTCTGTGCCGGGAGCCGTCGGAAGGTTTATTTACAGCCATGTATTGTGGAGTTCCCATCATGGCCGGGTTGGGGTAGCCTGGTATCCTGTGGGACTGTGGATCCCTAGACTCGAGTTCAAATCTCGGGCCCGGCCCCTTTGACTGTTCTGACGGACCGCTCGCTCCCCGGGCGTTCTCGGATGGTGCGATGGTCATTGCATCATAATCTGTAAATTAGCCGGCCTGACCCGGTTCCGGCCTGAGCACCTTGAACTCCCTCTCGAAGAAAGCGAGGTCCTTCGACCCAAGGGTCTCGGGGTCCAGGGGGACTATGAGCTTGGAGCCGGACATCGTCACCACGTCCTTTACGCTGTAGACCAGGCGCAGGATCTTGTCCGGGCGGTTCTCCGAGACCAGGTACTCCAGCCCATCCAGCAGCACCACTGATCGCTTCCCCCTCCTCAGGAAGTCCGACATGGTGCTCTGCAGCAGGGAGAGGGACGCCGGGTCGATCCTCCCCGGACCAGGCTGGCTGCACAGCCACAGGACCGAGGCGCTTTCCAGTCCCACCACCTCCCTGACCTGCCCGGGATGCTTCCTAGATATCACCAGGCCGTCGCCTCCCCGCCCTATTTCGGACATGAACATGGAGAAGGCGGCGTCGGTGCTCTTCCCTTCCACCAGGATGGAGCTGCCCGGCGACATGCTGTCCAGGAGGGCGCGGGCGGAGTCCTTGGCCGCAGCGGGGACCTGGGTGAAGGTCCTGTAGCGGACGGCCACGTATACGAACACCATCGCGGAGAGGAGGGGGGCGAAGGAGACCACCAGTGTGGAGGCGATGCCGCCGCCCCCGCCGAACACTGCCGACAGGGAGATGGCGGGCAGCATGAACGCCGCCCCCAGCCAGGTGGTGGCGCGCCTGAAGTACTGGTCGGTGGAGGTCCTCCTGGCCGAATACACCGCCCATACGCTGGCCCCTGCCAGGGCCGCTCCCAGCAGCACCGGGAACCACCATGTCCCGACGGGGGACGCAAGCGCCCCGGGGGCCGCGGCGGCGCTGCCCAGGACGCCCGCGGCGGAGGCCATCGCCAGGACCGCGAGCAGGACGACGACGGGGTGGTCCCTGGTCCAGCTCTCCCCCTTCCATGTGGACAAAGATGAGGCCAGGAATATGTTCGCGCCCGCCGCCAGCACGGCCATGAACATCAGGACCTTCGACAGCACCGGCGCGGACGATGGATCCGACAGAGCCAGGAGGGCGAACAGAGCGATGTTGAAGGCCCCCGCGAAGAACATGCTGGCAAAGAAGGTCCGAGAGACCCTCAGCCCGGGGTTCCGGACCAGGCTGGCAGTGCCCAGAGCGAGGACTATCGCGCCCGCCGCCAGCGGCATCACCCCCATCAAGATCCCGTCCATAACGACCCGATTCTCCGAAAAATATTATATATAATAAATGCGACGGACAGAATAACGATGGGCGGAATAACAACGCACGCCGGAGCGGTCTGGCCTACGAACGTTCGTATCCGAGAGGACGTTGTGACCGCTGAAAGAGATTATATCCCAGACACCCCATAGGCGAATCCGGTGGAGTAATGACATATAATGGACCCCTCGAGAAGGTCGACGACTTTCGCTGGAAGATCCCGCGGACATATAAGAGCGGTATGCGCACCGATGCCATCGTGTTCGCCGACGAGGGCATGGTACCTAAGCTGAAGGAGGACAATGCGCCCGAGCAGGCGGCCAACGTCGCCTTCCTCCCCGGGATCGTGGGCAACTCCTTGGCCATGCCGGACATCCACTGGGGGTATGGGTTCCCCATCGGGGGCGTGGCCGCCCTTGATGCCGAGGAGGGGGTGATCTCCCCCGGAGGCATCGGGTTCGACATCAACTGCCTTTGCGAGGGCTCCAGGATCAGCACCGACCTGGGCGGGTGGATGAGGATAGAGGACTTCGAGGAGGAGTTCGGGACCACCATACAGACGAACGACGGGTTCACCGTGGGAATGATGGGCGGAACGACCTCCGTGATGACGCTGGAGAGGGGGCTGGTCGCCAGGAAGCCCGCCGCTTTCATAAGGAAGGAGAGCGACAAGAGGGTGTTCCTGATCACCACCAGGACCGGCATCGAGCTCCGGGCCTCCGAGGACCACCCGGTGCTCACCAGCATCGGCATGAAGAATGCGGCGCTCATCGCGCCTGGGGACCAGGTGGCGGTGACCTATTTCCAGGGCGTCGAAGTGGACCAGAACGTGGACCGGAGGGAGGTCGTCCTGGCCAAGCTCTTCGGCTACATGCTGGGGGCCGGCTCGCTGGACCTGAAAGAGGGGGGCATCATCGCCAGCGTCTGCGGCCAGAGGACCGACCTGGAGAAGATGAAGAGGGACCTCGCCGATCTGGGATATGACTCGACCGTCGCCGGACCGGAGATCCGGGTGAGTTCGCGGGAGTTCTCCGATCTGCTCGTGGAGAGGGGCATGCCGGTGGGAAGCAAGACCATCTCCGACCAGCGGGTCCCGGAGTGGGTCACCAAGGCGGCCCCGGCGATCAAGAGGGCGTTCCTGGCCGGGCTGTTCGGCGCCGAGCTGACCATGCCCAAGGCCGACACCAAGACCACCTTTGACCCCCCCATGCTGGTGCAGAAGCTGGACGACGCGCGACTGGACGATGCCAGGATGTTCTACATCGACGTGATGATGCTCCTGGAGGACCTGGGGGTGGAGAAGACCCAGATATGTGAAAGGAAGGACCTCCGCCACAGGAACGGGAGCATCTCGCGCCTCACCATGAGCATCTGCGCCAACGAGGACAACCTGATCAGGCTGTACCGCATCATCGGGTTCGAGTACTCCGAGATGAAGAGCAAGATGGCCGAGGCCGCCGTAAAGTACATGCTGCTCAAGAAGGAGCTGAACGACAGCAGGGTCAAGGCGGCGGAGAGGGCCAGGAAGCTGAAGAAGAAGGGACTGAAGCTCAAGGAGGTGCAGACCCTCCTGGTCGGCTACGGCATCACCCCGCGCTTCGTGGAGAAACAGTACAACGGGGAAGGGCAGAGGCCGTCCGTCGACTTCACCTCGTTCAGCGAGTTCCTAGACCAGGAGCTTGACATGCTGAAGGCCACCGGGTTCCTGTACGACCGGGTCACGGCCGTGAAGGAGGTGCCTTACAAGGGCTTCGTCTATGATTTCACCGTACCGGAGACCCACAACTTCGTCGCCGACGGGATGATCGTGTCCAACTGCGGGGTGCGCCTGGTCCGCACCGAGCTGGAGGCCAAGGACGTCCAGCCCGGCATCAAGGACCTGATCTCCACGCTGTTCAAGAACGTGCCCGCCGGAGTGGGCTCCAAGGGCATCGTGGGAGCGGTGGAGGGTCAGATAGACAACATACTGGTGGAGGGCGCGGAGTGGGCCGTGCGCAGCGGGTACGGGTGGGATGAGGACCTCACTGTCACCGAGGAGGGCGGCCGGATGAAGAACGCCGACCCGACCAAGGTGAGCGGCAAGGCCAAGCAGAGAGGCGTTCCGCAGGTCGGCTCCCTTGGCTCGGGCAACCACTTCCTGGAGGTGGACGTGGTGGACGAGATCTTCGATGAGGAAGCGGCCAGGGCCTTCGGGCTGAGGGAGGGGCAGGTGACCGTGATGGTCCACTGCGGCTCCCGCGGCTGCGGGCACCAGATCGCCACCGACTACCTTCAGGTGATGGAGAAGGCCATGCGGCAGCGGGACATGAACCTGCCCGACCGCCAGCTGGCCTGCGCCCCCGTGCACTCCAAGGAGGGTGAGGATTACTTCAAGGCCATGGCCTGCGGCGCCAACTATGCCTGGGCCAACCGGCAGATGATCCTCCACTGGATCAGAGAGTCGTTCGAGGAGCACTTCAAGCGCGACGCCGAGAGCATGGGGCTACACCAGGTGTACGACGTGGCCCACAACATCGCCAAGGTGGAGGAGCACCAGGTGGACGGGAGGCGCCGGGAGGTGTATGTTCACCGCAAAGGTGCTACGAGAGCGTTCCCCCGCGAGCACCCCGAGATACCGAGGCAGTACAGCTCAGTGGGGCAGCCCGTCCTCATCCCCGGGGACATGGGCTCCGGCAGCTACGTCCTGGTCGGCACGGAGCGGGGCATGGCCGAGTCGTTCGGCTCCACCTGCCACGGCGCCGGGCGCATGATGTCGAGGACCGAGGCCCTCAGGAAGTTCACCGTCCAGGGGATCAAGCAGGACATGGAGCACCGCGGCATATTCCTGAAGTCGGCCACCAAGGACGGCATCCTCGAAGAGGCCCCGGAGGCGTACAAGAACATAGAGCAGGTCATCGACGTGGTGGCCGGCGCGGGGCTCTCCCGGAGGGTGGCCCGCCTCACTCCGCTGGGCGTCATGAAGGGCTAGGCGAACAGCGTCTTGAGGGTGGCCTTCTCCACTTCCTCGCGGTTCTTGGCGGGGGTGGAGACCATGACCGCCCAGTCGTGCACGCCGCGGGACTGGATGGCCTTGGCCAGGGGGCTGTAACGGGACAGCGGCCTGACCCTGTCGCCGTCGAGGATGGCCACGTCGGTCTTTCCGATGCGCGGCTCGCCGAGGAGCAGGGCGCGGTCCGGGATGTCCACCAGGACCTCCGACTCCTTGAGCCCGGCGCGGTCGGCGATCTCCCTCTCGGCGGCCTTGCGCCTATTGTAATCGGACAGCTCGATGAGATGCTCGATCTGATGCTCGTCGAGACCGGACACCGGGAGCATCACCGCCTTCTTGTACAGCTTGCGGAACCGCAGCAGGGTCATCAGGCGCGCGGCGTCGCCCCCCGCCTCGGTGAGCTTGGAGTCGAGCTCGCAGTCAGTAGCCATGTGGATGTCGTCCAGCACCGACGGGGGTGCCATCTCCACGGCCTTGCACAGCATCATCTCCGCTATGCGCGCGGTCTTGTGGAAGTACACCGAGGTGTACATCAGGGAGCGGGCTACCATGAGGCCTTCCACCGCCACCATCCCGCCTTTGCTGATCACGAGGTCCCCATGGAACACCGCCACGGTCTGCATGAGGCGGTCGATGTCGATGGTGCCGTGCGCCACCCCGGTGTAATAGGCGTCCCTCTGGAGATAGTCCATCTGGTCGACGTCCAGCGGTCCGGAGATGATCTGCTTTAGGTAGTTCTTCTGGCCGAAGTGAGCCTGCCCCGCGTCCACGTCGAGGGTGCGCTGCCTTGAGTCCTTGGCGAGGTGAGATGCGGAGATGAGACCGGTGACGTCCTGTGGGGAGATGCCTTCCCCTTCCAGCACCTCGGCGATGGGGTTGAAGCGGCCGAGCACCTCGGCGGAGGCCTCGCTCATTATCGGAAGGGAGCCCATGATGATGTCCCGGGTGATGCCAGTATGGTCCTTTCCGGTACGGTTGTGGATGACCTCTTCGAGGGTATGAGAATAAGGCGAGTGGCCGAGGTCGTGCAGGAGCGCCGCGGCCAGCACCGTTGACCGGTCTTGGTCGTCCAGCTCCAGGGCCCCGCTCATGGTCCTGGCGAGGTGGTAGGTGCCCAAGGAATGCTCCAGGCGGGTGTGGTTCGCTCCCGGGAAGACCAGATGGGCAAGGCCGAGCTGGTGCACGCCGTGCAACCGCTGCATCTCCGGACGCTCCAGAAGATCAAGGAACAGCCCATCGACCTTGACGCTGCCGTGGACGCTGTCGTGTATGACCTTGAAGCCGGGCACAGGCACAAAATGGCCAGCAGATTATATTAATTATCGCCAGAAAGCCCCACCTTCTCAAGGGAAGTAACTACATGCAGCCAAACGTATCAAATCGCCAGATCCAACCCCTATTCAGATGTTCCGCACCATCACGACACATTTTGGAACGCGCCGCCGAGATCGTCGAGACGGTCAGCGTGTCAGCGAGGCGCATCGGCGTGTCTTGGATCGATAGAACGGGACAGCATTCAGCCGCGTTTAGTGCGGGCTCGCTCTGACGCTGGCTCGAACGCCTCGATGAACATCGCCGCCTTCTTCACGCGGGAAGGCGGCAGGCTCCGCGTCAGCGAGCCGAACGCAGTGATCGACGAGGCCGAAGGTCATTGGACAATCGAGGCCGAGCTCAGTTGCAAGCCCATGAGTTCAATAGTGGGCGGCTGACCCCTGTTAGCGCAAGAAAACCTAAAGAAAGGGGTTTGGCACGGTTAGTGGAAACCGCCCTTGATCTTGTTCCGATCTATCTTGAGGCCCCGAGGGGTGACGACGATCAGATCATGCCCGATAGCGGCCACGTCACCGTTGCAGTCCCTGGCCACCGCCTTGAGTTCGCTGGTGACGCGCCTCAGGGTGTCGGTGTCATTGGCGACGGCGGCGTAGTCGATGATCACGGTGCTTCCGTCGTACACGGGCTGAGTGATCTCGGAGATGTCCTCGTACCGGTAGATCTCGGCCAGCTTGACAGCCCCCCTGGTCCCGGCGATGCTGTCGTCATCGAAGTGCATGGCGCCGAGGTCGATGTACTGGTCTGTCTCAACGGTCTGAACGTCCTCCCTGTTCCGGGCAAAAGGCTTCCTGAGCAAAGGCAAATTGCATCCCTCCCTCCTGGGTATAAAGTGTTGGATATTTATCACTACTGTATTCTAATATCGGTCGCGACGACAGCGAGATCGGGATCACTTTCTTTCTAAGAATGTGGACGCCACCCAGCCTTTGGGCTCCTGGGGGGCGTCGGTGAAATCGAAGATGCTGCCCCTCAGAGCGAAGATGCCGACGATGGCCATCTGCTCAAGGAGCAGGATCGAGGTGAACATGAACGCTTCTGGCCGGTACATAACGAAGGCAGTGGCGGCCCACAGCATGACACAGGCACAAAGGATCAGGAAAGACAGGCGAGCTATGTCCCCTGTTGTAGCCTGCCTCTTTAGCTTGTATCGCATGCCATGTCCTCTTCCATTTGCCCTTAATTCACGGGGGGAAAGCCCCCGGACCTTCCGTTCCTGATGTGCTCTTTCATCTCCTTGGACAGCTGCAGCCGGAGGAACATCAGCACTATGATCGCCACGAGGCCGACCAGCGTGACCAGACGAATATGAAGGGCGACGTTGATCAGCAGCAGTATGCCAAGAACGAAAAAGGCAACGGACACCAAAATGTTCTTCCTGTAGAGGTCAGGGCGCTCGTACTTGAGGGAGTTCATCTCCTCCGTGCTGTAAGCTCCCTTTTTCGGGATGGCGTTGTAGCCGTTGGGAGCAGGTTTCCCGGCGTTCTCCGCATAAGCCTGTTCCAGCGCCCGGCCGATATCGCAGCTCACGAGGTATGATCCGCGGGGGACGAGGCTCACCGAGGCGATCCTTTCGTTCTTGTTGTTTATCTGATCCGACTTGGCCATGTTGAGCGCTTTGACCTTGGACCAGTCGTAGAACCTGCTCTTGTTCTTGAACATGAGCTCGAACCCTTCCCTGGTGACCCTGACCTCCTTGACGCCGTAGGTCTGGCGATAGATCAGGTAGCCGATCGACCACACGTAAGCGATCAGCCCTCCCAGCACCAGGGACAGGACGATATTGACTGTGGAGATCCTGGACAGGTTCATGTCCACGATCAGGTACCCGAACATCACGGTGAGGCCGATGAACAGCAGCGCAGAGGACCTGAAGTGATTGGAGTTATGCACGTTGAAAAAGGTCTTGTACAATTCCTCCGGCAACAGCTCCTTACGGTCGCCCTCGTCCGTAGCTTTGGCCCCCCACATCGCTTCCGCATATTCCCTGGCGGCCAGGAGCTGTTCGGGGGACCTCCTGACGAAACTGCGCACCTTCCCTCCTTTGAGATACACGGCCAGGGAGGAGGGCACCCCTTCGGTCGGGGACGCCTTCAAGGTCCCGGGCGGGGCGTCCCTGGTCCTGACAATATCCACCCTTTCGATTAGGTCCTTGTTGATGAAATAGCCCTTGCGGCGGAGCAGGTCGCCGTACATTTTGATAGGCTGCACGTCCAGCCCTTCCGGGGTGAGGCGTGCTCCGGCCATGCGGGACCTCATCAGCCAGTAGAAGTACTCTGACCCGGATATTGACAGGACCGTAACGAAAGCGATCATGACGATTTGCTGCCACACGGAGTTCGCCAGCATGGCATCGCCCGCGAACAAGAACATCCCTACAATGTAGACGAAAAGCGCTCTCAGCGCCCATATAACGAAGAGGAACTGCTTGTCCGGTACCTTCGCTTCATCGATCCTCGGCGAGGACGATCCAACCCTCTTCCGCATTTCCTCAGGCCCTTCCACCGGTTCGGGCGGCACGGCGGGCGCGGGGTTTTTCCTCGCCTTGTGCGCCTTGCCCCATTTGTCTTGCGGCGCCGGCGACGGGGGCACGACATTCAACTTGGCCCCGCAGCTGATGCAAAAGCTATCCTCAGGTCTGACCGGGTTCCCGCAGTGGATGCAGTACGGCAACGTCTTCCCTCGGGGAGAATGGGCCTGGTTTATTTTTATGTTTTCGACGATGGCGGTGAAGCCATCGCCGGGGCCCCTTCACTCCTCGTCCAGCTTCCAAAGCTTGTCGGCGACGTAATGGATGCTCTTTATCGCCTTGCCCGGGACCTTGGTGCCCAGCTCCGAGCCGGGGACCAGGGCCTCGCCGATCGCCAGAGGCCGGCCGTTCTTGATGTCCCTGATCCACACCAGGTCGCCCGCCTTCAGCGCGGGGTCGGCGTCCACTATCCCTGGCCCCATGACGTCCGCTCCCTTGGTGACGAACGGCACCGCTCCCATGTCCACGGTGACCCAGGCCTTGGTGGCGGGGTGCTTCAGCAGCCCCCTCACGGTCAGGAAGGCCTTTCCTTGGTATACGATCCCCTGAACCTGGTTGCCGATGAACAGGACGTCATATTCCGAGCTCTCTGCCCGGTCCACTGCTTCTCCCGGGCTAAAGGCCTCGGCCCCCAGGCGCTCCCGGATCTCATCGTCCAGGACCTTGATCTCCTTCTCCCTGAGGCGATGGCGTTTCCGGATCCTGATCTCGCTCATGCTCTAGCCATCCCTGAATGCAATAATAAAGTCTTTCCGGGCCGGACCCTCGAAAGAGCAGGCCCGGGTGCGCTCAGGAGTCCCTGAGCTCGACGCCTTCCGCGGTGAAGCGGGCCCTGATGGCCTCCAGGAAGTCCCCCATGATCTCGTCCTTCCGTTGGATCTCCCGTATCCACACTTTGATCTCGACCTTGATCTTGCTGCCCTGGATGTCCAGGAGGTTGACCTGGGGGTTGAGCGACGTGAGATCGTCACCGCGCTCGAACAGGTTGGAAAGCGACCTCCGCTCGATCAACCTCTCCACGGCCTTCTTCTCGTCGCCGGTCACCTCTGGAAGGATATGGGGGTCCCGGTCAGCTTCCTCGTGCACGATCCGGCGTATCTTGTCCATGTTCACCCCCGGACCCACCCACATCGGCGCGGACACCGCCACGAAGCCGGCCCGGGTATAATTTACCAATTTGCCGTTCATGATGGAGGAGTTCGGAACTATTACAATCCTCCCGTCATCCTCCCTGAGGACGGTGTTCATGAGGGTGATATCCTTCACTCTGGTCACTCCGGTGGTCGGCACGCCGCCCACGTCCACCCAATCCTCCAGCTGGACCGGCCGGATGATGGAGATGAGTATGCCGGACAGCACGTTCTGCACTATCTGCTGCGACGCGAACGCGATCGCGATACCGACGATCCCCAGGGACAGTACGAACCCGGTGAAGTCGATGTTCAGTATCCACCCGAAGCTGGCATAGATGCCGAAGGCGAATATTATGTACTGGACAGCCCTGGCCACGCTCTTGGACTGCCTCTTTCCGGTCAGGTCGTCCAGATACCTGCGGATGAGCATGTACGCGGCCCTGCCGATGGCGATGAACAGAGTAAGTATGAGAATGAACTCGATGAGCTGCATGGCCGTGATGTCTCCGAACACCACGAAGTCAAGGAAGGACAGGTCCACCATATCAGGGACCTCCAGCCAGGCAAGGGGCCGCGTGCGGGGCGGGCCCCTCCAATACTCGTCCTGATAATACTGCGCGCATTCGTGATCCCTCGCTCGCTAGCACGAGGACGAGAATAATGTCCTCATACTTGAAAACCCGCCATTCCCAGCCCGGGAAAATTCATCTGAAACCAAAGTATATAATCAAAATAAAGAATATCGCCTCATGCGTTGGAGCCTCTTGGCGGTCCGGGCCGGCATCGCGGTCATATCCACATTCGTGGTGGCAATGGTCATTCTCAGCATAATGCCACTTGCTTCGGGAGGGCTCGAGGTAGAGGTGCCCGATTCCGACGATGGGGGCGATGGCATAGAGCCGTCCTACCAGGACGGCGTGATCACGGTGTCCATTCCGCTGGACATCAGCAACGGGGGGTTCTTCGCCATCCAGGACCTCCGGCTCCACATGACGGTGGGCAAGGACGGCCGGACCATCGTGGAATCCTCCTCCGTGCCAACGACCATCGCGGCAGGGGCGGACCAGCGTGTTATCTTGACGATGACGATAGACCTCAGCAGGATGAGCCAGGAGGATTGGGAGAGGCTGGTTTTCGAGAGCGCCGATCTGGAACGGAACATCACGGTGGAGGCGGGCTACGCGCTCGGACTGGCCAGCGCATCCCTCAGGATCGCCGGGGAGATGGAGTGGGAGCCCTTGGTAGGTGATTTTCAAGTGAACACCGATGCCGCCCAGTTTTGCCAGGAGGGCCCCGATATCAACATCCGGGTACCGTTCTCATTCCAGGCATCATCCATGATCCAGGGCAGCACCGTGGAGGTGAACGCCACCCTGAGCAACGCGACCTCTGAGCTATCCTGCTCCGACATGAGCATTACGCTCCCCGAAGGGCGGTACCAGGGCATGCTGTCATTCATCATAGATGGGACCACGGCGCAGGAGCTTATGGCGAACCCAGGCCAGCAGCTGACGGTGGGACTTGACATGACGTTCGCGGGCATGACGCTCCACCGGGAGTACCAGATCTATTGGGGAGGGATATCGGGATGATGGGGGTGCTACTTTGACCGGGACAGCATTGAGCGAATTCTCTCCGAAGAGAGGATCGGTGGGCAGGGGGATCGCCGCCGCGGTGGCGGATGGGGTGAAGTTCGTGGTGATACCGGCGGCAGTGCTCCTCATCATCCCCATGGTGGCCGGTTCCGAGGCGGTCGAGATGGCAGAGCGCCTCGGCCTGAATGCCGTGATGAGCTCCGTCCTGATGGCCGGCATTCCCATTGCCGTCCTGAGCTTCTTCCGGGGATTCTATCCGAAAGGATCGATCCCCCGGGCCATTATGGGCGTTGGGGTGGCCGCGCTCACGGGCCTGTGGCTGTGGCTGGTCACGCAAGGAGGGCTGCTGACCATCGACCTGGGAGAGGCGGGGGCGACCGTCGACTTCTCCGGCTTCATCTACCTGCTCCTGGCGGGGGCGGCTCTGAAAGGGCTGTACTATGTGGCGGAGATGTCCTCGTACCGGAAGGAGTGGCTCGCTCCGAAAGAGGCCGCTCCGGCAGCCGTCGGGGGAGCGGGCGGAGGAGCGGCAGCCCCCTGAAACGTCGGTCCTCTTTCTCGCCCCATATAATAGGTCTTGGTATCTTTCAAGAAAACAGCTATATACCTTTCCCGAACTAGACGGAGGCCAAAGGTGCTTGGTTATGGGTATAAGCATGGCTATCTGCGAGCTTGACACCGACGATTCCCTATGCAAGAAGGGGAAGCAGACCATTCTGAAAGCGAGGCTCGGCTCCATCGAGGGGTATGAGGCCGCCGCCGACTTCGACGAGGTGATAAAGACCGCCGATGCCAAGAAAGCCTTCGAGTCAGACTGGGAGGGCTTCCTAAAGAGGAACCGCCTGGACGCGGAGAGGGAGAGCTTCCTTCTGAGCAAGGTGAAGAAGGACGAGGACATCTCCAAACTTAGGCCGTTCGTGCAGAGGGAGTACACCGGGTGGATCTCCCTTACCAAGCTGCCCGAGGACAAGGCCGTCGAAGTAGTAAAGAAGGCCGGCCCCGACAACATCATGACTGAGTGGGACACCGTTCCTCTCGATGAGACCAATGTCATCTGCGGAAAGTGCCAGATGTCCTGGGACAAGGGCCGCGGCTGTATCGGGTCGTTCGGCCCCGACAACTCCCAGCTGCCCGAGATCGCCAAGAAGCACAATTGCGCCATCGTGGCCCGGATCCCTGAGCTGGCCAAGAGCCGGGAGAAGCTGGGCGTTGAGGACGCCAAGAAGCTGGCCGAGGAGTGCAAGGTCCTCAAGGCGAAGCTTCCCGAGGAGGGAAAGGGGCCCGCGCACCGGTATGGCGGGGTCGTCGACAGACTGGAAGTCCTGGCAGACCTCTGTGCAAAGCACGGCGCGCGCTTCTACTTCATCTGAGGGTTCCGGTTGATCAGCTGGGACGATGCCCAAGACGATCTAAGAAAAGCTTTCGGGACCCAGACGTTCAGGGCGGGGTTCCTGAAGCTTTCCATCCTCCGGATACTGTCCGAGAGGCCGCTGCACGGCTATGCGCTCATCAGGGAGATAGAGCGGATCACCGGGAGCGGCTGGAAGCCCAGCCCCGGGTCGGTGTACCCGGCGCTGCAGAGCCTCCAGGACAACGGTCTTATCCATCTCAGCGTCGACGGGAGGCAGCGGGTCTACCATATTACTCCCCTGGGAAATGACATGCTGATGCAGGCGATCCAGCAGGTTCAGGCGGGCCTGCAGAACATCCAGAACATACTGAGCTACAAGTATGAGGACGCCGACGGCAAAAAGGGCCGCTGACATTTACCGTACGCTCTTGCCGGCGCCCTCTCGGCGTCCGGAGGCCGGTGGGCCGAGGCCCCGTCCAGTGGGAGGGGGCGAACCAACCGGGTTTCTATGTCGGAATTCTATATATAGCAATCCCGAGATTGGGGCCAGGGTACCAGGATTGTCCGAGCAGGTAATCGTTGTTCATGATCTCGTCAAAAGGTACGATGATCTCGCCGCCGTCAACAGCATCGATTTCAGCGTCCAGAGGGGAGAGGTGTTCTCCATACTCGGCCCCAACGGCGCGGGGAAGACCACCACCGTGGAGATACTGGAGTGCCTGAAGACCAAGACGTCCGGCACCGTGGAGATACTGGGGATGAGCATCGACACCCAGGTCAGGGAGATCAAGAAGAGGATCGGGGTGCTCCCCCAGGCCTTCAACTCCTTCGATCTCCTCACGGTCAAGGAGAACCTGCAGTTCTTCGGCGACATGTACGATCGCCGCCTGGACGTGGACGAGCTGATAGATCTCGTCGAGCTCGGGAAGAAGAAGGACGAGTACTTCAAGAACCTGTCCGGGGGGCTGAAGCAGAGGGTCGGCGTGGCCATCTCCATGGTCAACGACCCTGACATCGTATTCCTGGACGAGCCGACCACGGGGCTGGACCCCAAGGCCCGGAGGGAAGTTTGGGACGTCGTAAAGGGCCTCCGGAACAAAGGGAAGACGGTCATCCTGACCACCCATTACATGGAGGAGGCCGAAGTGCTCTCGGACCGCGTCGCCATCATGGACTCCGGCAAGTTCATCGCTTTGGGAACGCCCAGGCAGCTGATAGATGAGTATGGCACCGGGACGGTGTGCGTCGTCAGGGGAGGAGGGGCGCCGGCGCACGCCGCGCTCAAGGACATCAACTCCGGCGCCGAGCTGCGGGAGAACGACGTCTTCATCCACGTGAGCGGAAGGGACGTCCTTCCCGAGATCATCAAGAGGCTGGAGGCGAGCAGGGCGTACTATGACGAGATCCAGCTCAAGAAGTCCACCCTCGAGGACGTGTTCCTGGGGCTCACCGGCAAGCGCATCCTGGAGGAGTGAGCATGGCCAACCGCATCATTGTCAACATAAAAAGCCAGGCGAAGATGTTCTTCCGTTCCAAGAGCTCGGTGTTCTGGACCGTGTTCTTCCCCGTGGTGCTCATACTGCTGTTCGGGGCCATCTTTTCGGACAGCGGCGGGTCCACCTATACGCTGTACGTGCAGAACCTCGACGAGGAGGCCGTTGGGTCCCAGCAATTCATAGACGCCCTGGAACAGACCGGGGCGCTGAAGATAGTGGAGGTCGACACCTCCACGGACGTGGAGCAGTACATCAAGGACAATTCGGTGTCCGCGCTCCTCATCATCCCTCAAGGCTCCATTGACAAGCTGATCAATCATGACCCCGCCGCACTGGAGCTCCGGATGGATCAGTCCAGCAGCTCGGCGAACGTTATCTTCTCCATCGTCAGCGCGGTGGCCGACGGCGTGAACTTGGAGATGGCGGGCGGCTCGCCGCTGCTCACCGTGGATACCGAGAACATCGTGTCCAGCCAGCTTAACTACATCGACTTCTTCCTGCCCGGGGTCATCGCCATCATGGTCATGCAGGACGCCGTCAATTTCGTGATAGGCACCCAGACCCGGTACCGCACCAACGGTATATTCCACAAGCTTGCCACCACCCCCCTCACCCAGTTCGAGTGGCTGATATCCCAGGCGGTGTTCCAGCTGGTCGTGGTGGCCATCTCGGTGGCGACCTGTCTGATCGTGGGCGTGCTGGCGTTCGGCATTCACGTGAACCTCGACATCATCTCGGTGGCCATCATGGTGGTCGCCACGATGCTGTTCTCGGCCATAGGGCTGATAATCGCCCGCTTCATCAAGGACGAAGAGGCGGCCGGGGCGGCCGCGGGGGCCATCACCTTCCCCATGATGTTCCTGTCGGGAAGCTTCTTCCCCCTGGAGCAGATGCCGAGCTTCCTGCAGTCCCTGGCGACGGTACTGCCCCTGACCTATGTCAACGAGGGGCTCCGCGACGCCATGATATTCGGCAACAGCGCCGGCGCCATCGACAACCTGCTGATACTGACGGTCCTGATGGTCGTGTTCATGGCCGCGGCGGTGTACCTCACCAATTGGAAGGAGAAGTAAAGCTACCCTTCAGGCGGCGAGGCCGCCGGCGCCCAGCGGCGCCGGTGCCCCTTGCCGGGCATGCCTAGAGGTTGCTCGGCCGCCGCGGGACATTTTTTTCACTATTGTTACGATTCACCATCGTTAAATAGCCAGAAAGGTCTTGAATTCGTACGCAATTATTATACTCTCGAATCAAAGTGGGGTTGCGGATGAGCACAGAAAGACCCTGCGACGGCGGGACGCCGCGCGCCGAGATCGCCCCTCTTTCGCACCGTATTCTCACGCCGATGGTGCGACAATGATGCCGACTGGCTCCCTTGCCAAGGAATCCGCCGTCCTGGACCGGGCTATCGCCGATGATGCGGTCCATTTCACGTTCGAGGGGGATGCCAAATCCTCGCTCCTGCGCAGGGTGCTGGTGGGGGCGGCCGGCTTGCTGCTGCTCTTGTTGGTATGGCAGGCGGTGTCAATGCTGGTGTTCGCGATAAAAGGGGTCACCTTCCCGACGCCGCTCGACACGGTCTCCCGGCTGGCGGACCTCCTGTCAGGGGACAAGCTGTACAGGTACACCATATTCGACCACCTCTACAACAGCCTGGTCAGGTGGATCTCCGGCTATTCCCTCGCGGTGGTCCTGGGCATCCTCATAGGGGCGGCCATGGGGACGAACGCCACGGTGCACGACATCATGATGGTCCCCGCATCGATACTCCAGCTCATCCCGGGCCTGGCCTGGATACCCGTGGCCCTGTTGATCTTCGGGCTAGGGGAGTCAGCCACCGTGTTCATGATCTTCATGACCGTCCTGCCCACCATCATCATCTGCACCGCGGGCGCCATCAGGTCGGTGCCGGAGATCTACCTGAGGTCGGCGAGGATGATGAACGTGGGAAGGGCCGCCACCTTCTTCCGCGTCCTGGTCCCCGCGGCGTCCCTGCAGGTGATCGACGGCCTGCGCGTGGGGATGGCCAGCGGCTGGAAGGTGCTCATCGCCGCGGAGATGGTGGTGGGGGCGGCCCTGGGGCTCGGCTACGTGCTGATCCAGGCCCGGTGGTCCCTGGACTTCGAGGCGGCCTTCGTCTCCATCATGGTGATTTGCATCATGGGCCTGTTCATCGAGAAATGCCTGTTCAGCGCCATCGAGCGGCGGGTCCGGGAAAGGCTCGGCCTGGAGAAAGGTGATTGAATGCTCCGCTTCACCGATGTGACGAAAGCGTTCATCGACCGGGGAAGGGGCGCGGGGGTCCTGGCGGTCCGGGATGTGGACCTGGAGGTAGGGGAGAACGAGTTCGTGTGCCTCATCGGGCCCAGCGGGTGCGGCAAGTCCACCCTGCTGAACATCGCCGCGGGCCTGGTCCGTCCCTCCAGGGGGCAGGCCAGCATCGACGGGACCGACATAACCGGGCCGGACCCCCGGGTGGGGATGGTGTTCCAGGAGCCCGGCCTGTTCCCGTGGCTGTCGGTGCTCGGCAACGTCGAGTTCGGGCTGAAGGGGAAGGGGCTGCCGAAGGGACAGCGGAGGGAGAAGGCCCTGGGGATGCTGGAGATGGTCGGCCTGGCGGACTTCAGGGACGCCCGCCCCACCGATCTCTCGGGAGGGATGCGCCAGAAGGCGGCGCTGGCGCGCGCCCTGGTGCTGGAGCCGGAGATCATCCTCATGGATGAGCCCTTCGGGGCCCTCGACGAGCAGGCCAGGAAGCATATGGACCTGGAACTGCTGAAGATCTGGGAGAAGGAACGCCGGACGGTGCTGTTCGTCACCCACAACATCGAGGAGGCGGTCATGTTGAGCACCCGGATAGTCCTGATGGACGCCCACCCCGGCCGGATCGTCCGGGAGTGGAAGGTAGGCATCCCCCGCCCCCGTGACCCCTTCCAGAAAGAAGTGACCGATCTGAAGATGGAACTGTCCCGGGCCCTCCAGGCCGTCCTGGAGGAGTGCGGGTGCAAGCGGTCGGAGACCTACGCGCCCATCGTGCCGGGGCTTGAAAGAACGATACCAGGTGAAGAAAGATGGAAGATCCAGGAATGAAGAGGAAATTGGCCGTCGCGGCATTGGCCGTGGTGGTGATAGTGGCTTCGCTGTTCGCCGCGGCGTTCGTGCTGGCGCCTTCGGAGGACGATGGCATGGACATAAGGATCACCTACTCCAACAAGGTGGACTACGAACCGTTCATCATCGCGAGCGCTCTGGGCTGTTTCGAGGACGAGGGATTGAACGTCACTCCGCTGATAGTCAGCGGAGGGGTGCAGTCCGCCGAGGCCATCGCCACCGGTTCCGCGGACCTCGCGGCCATGGGCGACGCTCCCGCGGTGACGATGATGTCCACCCTCCCCGGCGCCAGGCTGGTAGCGAGCTACGGGGGAGGCGAAGGAATGCATCGCCTGGTGGGCAATGCGACCATACCGGACGTGGCCTCCCTGGCGGGAAAGAAGGTAGGGGTGCAGGCGGGATCGAGCTCGGAAGGCGCGCTGATAAGGCTGCTGGAGACCAACGGGTTCGATCAGTCCCAGATAGAGAATATGATCGTGCCTCTTGCCCCCGCCGACATGCCCGCGGCGGTCAAGACCGACCAGGTCGACGCCGTCATGGGGAGCGAACCTTGGCCGCTCAACGTGGAGAACTACTGCGGAAGCGAAGTGCATGAGATCGCCACCTCCGCAGGGCTGGGCAGCACCTACCCGCTGTCCATAATGGCGTCCCAGAAGGCGGTGGCGGAGAAGCCCGAGGCCATAACCGCGGTGCTCAAGGCCATCGACCGCGCCATCGAGTATATGGAGGCGAACCCGTCCCAGGCGGTGGAGATGTGTGCCGAGATCATCGGCATAAGCGCGGCGAACGAGGAGAAGTGCCTCTCGTCGCTGGACTACCATCTCGGACTGAACGCGACGGACCTGGAGAGCCTGAACATCACCGCCGAGTTCCTGCTCGGCGCGGGGAAGATCAACGTCCTGCCCGACGTTGTGGCCAGCACTGACATGACCTTCCTCCGGGCCGCCAAGGGAGACCGCTGAGGTGGGATTAGGATGAAGGCGATGACCGCTCTTGAGCGCATGCGCGGTGCCCTTGAAGGCGGCATCCCCGACCGGGTGCCGGTGTTCCCCCGGGACCTCACCCTGGGGTTGAACGTTACGGGGGTCCCCACTCCCCAGGTCTGCGCCGGGGACTTCGATGCCGAGGCCTCGTCTCAAGCCATGGTGGCGGCCCAGCGGGCTTTGGGACATGACGCGATGGTGGGGAGCGTCCAGTTCGTGGGGCTGGAAACGGAGATGCTGGGCGGGAAGTTGAAATTCCCCCAGTGGGGGGTCCCCTCGGTGGCGGAACCGGCCTTCAAGACCCCCTGGGACGTGGAGGAGGCGGAGCTGCCCGATCCTCTCACGGACGCGCCGCTCTGCAACGTGGTGCGCGCGTACCGGCTGACCGCGGACCGCCTAGGCAGGGAGGTCGCCATCCTGGGGAACATAGAAGGTCCGGTCACCAAGGCGGGCGTCCTGAGGGGGCTGGACCGCCTGCTCATGGACCTCATGGAAGAGCCCGCCCTGGGCCGGAAGACCGTAGAGTTCGCCACCCGGCTGGGAACGGACCTCATCGGGGCCCTGGCCCTCAACGGAGTGAACTGCGCGACGTTCCTGGCCGCCGCGACCGACAACCCCGACCTCATCGGCCCGCAGTGGTTCCGGGAACTGACCCTCCCCGGCCTGCGCCGCCTTACCGAAGCGGGACGGCCCTGGGAGCTGCCCACCATCTTCCACCCTCACGGCAACTTCACCGATCCATCCTTCCACGACCTGGTGGACGAGGCCCTCGCGCAGGGGGTAAGAGGGTTCCAGTTCGCTGAGGACAACGATCTGGCAGCGGCAAAGCAGCGCTGGGGCGATGGGGTGTGCGTACTGGGAGGGATCGATACCTTCACTACCCTGCTGTTCGGCCCGGAGGAGCGCATCCGCCGCGAGGTGGAGGAGTGCCTGCGCGGCTGCGCGCCGGGAGGAGGGTTCGTTCTCATGCCCTCCTGCTCCCTCCACCGCGGGATGCCCCTGGACCATGTCAGGGCCATGGTGGGCGCTGCTCACGACCTTTGGACGTACTGAGACGGCCGCTCGCGGGGGCCTCTCACTTCCAGTTCACCAGTATGCTCTCCCTGCGGAAGGTCTTCACCGCCAGGAGGAGTATGCCGATATCGATGATCAGCACCAGCGCCGTCACCAGGAGCATATTGAGGACGGTGAGCTGCAGCCCGCCGAGCAGGACGACGACGAAGATCAGCACTACCGGCAGCACGATCAGGGAGCCGATCTGCTGCGAGGCCCTCACGTCGCTCACCTTGGAGGAGACGATCACGTTCAGGGCGATGCTCATGACGCAGAACAGCGGCGCCAGCAGGATCACCCCGACGAGCCAGACCGGGCTCAGTATCGGCGTGTAGCCGAGGACCGGAGAGGCCATGACGGTCACGATCGCCGCGAAGGGAATGAACGACAGCCAGGTGGCGGCCATGCACGGCAGGAATATGGACAGCGATTTCCCGACCAGCAGCTCGGAGTCGCTGGTCGGCGTCGCCAGCAGAGGCTCCAGGCTCTTGCTGACCTTCTCGCCGACGAAGCTGTACGAGGCTATCACCGTGGGGATGGTCACCGGTATGATGATGAAGAACATGAGCAGGAAATCGATGAACTGCCCCAGGAACTCCAGGTCCGGGGGCTCCTGTCCCAGGACCACCACGTCCGAGGCGGCGCTGCCTATGTACGTCACGTTGTTGAGATTGGAATGGAACATCGCGCTGTCCGTCAGCGTGGTATTGCCCAGGTAGGAGTTGCGGACCAGCGTCGATCCGACGTTCCCGCCCTCGATGACCGATCCCGTGATCACGGCATTGGTGATATTGCAGTTCACGAAGGTGGTGTTGGAATAGGTGCCGGTAACGTTCTCCCCCGTCATGGTGAACTGGGTATTCAGCCCCAGGTCGTGAGGCTCGGTCTCGGGAGTGACCATGGCGAAGGGGGTCATGTAGATCAGGGGCAGCACTATGCCCATGAGCATGGGCATGAGGAGTATCGTATACATGATGTACTTGTTCTTCCTGAACTCCGCGAGGTCCTTCCTCGCCACCGTCCAGACCTTGTCCCACCTCATTGCCTTCCCCCCAGGAGACGGAGGTACACGTCCTCGAGCCCGCGCTTGAGCTCGTTCACGAATTCCACCTGCCCGCCCTGCCGGACGATCTCGGCCACTATCACGGGGTTCACCGTCTCGGGGTCGGTGACCTCCACCAGCAGCTTGTTGTCGATCTGCTTCACGTCGGTGACCCCGCTGATGGACCGCACCGCCGCTACCATGGACGGGGTGACGGACCGGAGGTGCAGGACGGTGGTCCTGCCCCAGAACATCCTGGACAGCTCCTCCGGGGAGCCGGTGGCGAGCATGCGGGTCTTCATGACCCCGATCTTGTCGCACAGCCTCTCCGCGTCATCGAGGTTGTGGGTGTTGATGAATATGGTCCGCCCCTCCTTCTTCAGATCCAGCAGGTAGTTCCGTACCGTCAGGGAGGCCTCGGGATCGAGCCCCGAGGTCGGCTCGTCCAGGAACAGGTACTCCGGCTCGTGGACCAGGGCCCGGGAGATGGCGATCTTCTGCCTCATCCCCTTGGAGAACTTGCCCACGATGTCGTCCCGGCGGTCCCAGATGCCCAGGGTGGTCAGCAGGCTCCTGATGCGCTCGGCCCTTTTGGCCTCGGGGACGCCGTACAGCTTGGCGTAGAACTCCAGGTTCTGGTTCGCCGACAGGGTGTCGTACAGCCCGGGCATCTCCGGCAGCAGGCCTATCTTGGACCGTATGGTGATGGCGTTCTCCGGACTGGCGACATCCAGCCCGCCCACGTAGGCGGTCCCGCTGGTCGGCGCGATGAGGCAGGTCAGCATCCTGATGGTGGTGGTCTTCCCGGCGCCGTTGGGCCCGATGAACCCGAATACCTCGCCGTCCCGTATGCATAGGTCCACGCCGTCCACGGCGGTGATGTTGCCGAAGCGCCTGGTGAGGCCGGAGGTCTCGATCATTCCCTTACATCTCCTCGTACTTGCTGTCGTTCAGCCGCTTCCTGAGAGCCTCCTCTTCGGAGAGGGGCGCCCCGTGCTCCTCCTTCAGCGCCTCGGCGGCGGCCGGAGGGGCGAAATGGACCTCGGTGAGCCGGTGGCAGGACGGGCATATCTCGTAGCGCTTGACCAGCAGGTTGATGCCGAAGGCCCGGGGCTTGAAGGTCCGCAGGCAGTGAGAGCAGGTCCTCTCATTGAACAGCATGCTTCGCACATCGAAAAGAGAGAATTAAAAGTATCGCACCATCGTGCGATCCGGGGGACCTGGCTGGCTCAGGGACCCTGACGGTACTGGTCCCGGTACTGCTCCGGGGGCTCCCAGCGCTCTTCCTGGGGTGGGCCGGGGGGCGGGGGAGGGGGCCCGCCAGAGGGAGCGCCCCGGTTCCTCAGCGACTCCTTGAGCTCGCCCATATCTATGCCCATCATCACCATGTCCCCGATGGCCCGTATGTCCGCGGTGCGCACGGGGACCAGGGGAGAGGTCATGAAGGAGCGCGACATGTTCAGCTCTTCAACGGTGGAGCGGTCCGGTTTCACCTGGAGGTACGGAACGCTCCAGTCGCCGGCGGGGTCGAAGAGCATGTTGTCGACCATCCCGATGTAGCGGGCGTTTCGGAGGATCACCCGCATCCCCATCAGGGAGCCGGCCGGGGTCACCGTTTCCTGCTCCTGGTAGATCGTCTCGCCCACCGAGGACAGGGGCAGCTTCATGATGACGGTGTCGGAGATGGCCTCGAGGTCCTGGGTCCGCATGTACACCTTCTCCACGGAGAACGGGCGCTTCTTGATGCCGGCAAGGTCCTCGACCCCCCGCCGCAGACCTACGGATAGCGCTGGCACCTTCCACTGGAGGAGGTCCACTCCCACCCCCTCTACGGTGCCCACGACCCTGGCATCGGAGCTGATCACCTCCAGTCCGATTATCTCCTCCAGCCCCAGCATCGGCGTTATTACGGGGCCTCCGCCCTAAAAATGGTTTCGCAGATGACCCGCACGAAGCTGGCCGGGGCGCCGCGATCCCGCTGCTCAGCGCACCATGGTCCGGCTCTGCTCCCTCATGAACTGCGGGAGGTAGTGAGGACCTCCCGTGCCCTTGCCAGTGGAGCCGGAGGCCTTCCATCCCACGAAGGACTGCCCTCCCACCATGGCCCCGGTGGTCCCGCCCCTCCGGCGGTTGGCGTACACCACCCCAAAGTCGGCCCGGTCGAAGAAGCTCTCCGCCTCGGCCTCGCTGCCGGTGAAGATGCCGGCGGTAAGGCCGAACTCAGTATCGTTCGCTCTCCTTATTGCGTCATCGAGGGACCCGAACCCCTGGACGCACAGTATGGGGACGAACAGCTCCCGTCTCATCAGCTCGTGGCCTTCCGGCAGACCGTCGATGATGGTCGGCGCGACGTAGTAGCCATGGGAGAGGCCCCCCTCGACCCTCCTCCCCCCGACCCTGACGCGACCGTCCCGCCTGCCCAGCTCGGACCATTTTACGAAGTCGTCCATGGCCTTGCGGGTGATCACCGGCCCCATGTAGGTGCCCTTGTCGAAGGGGTCGCCTACCGCCATTTCCTCGGCCCTCTCTACCAGCATGTCCGTGAACCGGTCCTTTACCGACGACTCCACGTACACGCGGGAGCATGCCGAGCACTTCTGCCCGGAGTAGCCGAACGCCGACGCCGCCACCCCGTCCGCCGCGGCCTCCAGGTCCGCCGATGCCGTCACGATGATGGGGTTCTTGCTGCCCATCTCGGCGATCACGGGCCTCTGCCCCGGGCGGGGCGGGTTGCGCATGATGCTTTCCCCTACCGATTGGGAGCCGGTGAACACCACCCCGTCCACATCCTTGTTGCCTACCAGAGCGTCCCCCACTCCCTCCCCCGGGCCGGCCACCAGGTTCAGCGCTCCCGGCGGCATGCCCGCCTCGACCATTACGTCGAAGAACTGGCAGGCCGGGAGCGGGGCGGACGAGGTGGGCTTCAGCACGACGGTGTTGCCGGTGATCAGCGCCGCGGTGGTCATCCCCGCGGTGATAGACAGCGGGAAGTTGAACGGGCAGATGACCGCCCATACGCCATAGGGGCGAAGCTTCAGGCGCACCTCCTCATCGGGATAGGGGGCATCCCTGGCCACCTCGTACCCGTCGTTCCGCCGCATCTCCCTGCCGTAGTACTCCATGAAGTCGATGGCCTCGTCCACCTCGCCCATGGCCTCATGGCGGTTCTTGCCGTTGTCCAGGGTCAGGGACGCCGCCAGCTCGTACTTGCGCTCCCGCATTATGCCGGCGGCCCGCTCGAATATCCTCACCCGCTCCATCCAGTCCGTGCCAGACCAGGAGGGGAAGGCTTCCCTGCAGGACCGCACCGCTTCCCTGGCCTCATCGGCATTGCCCAGGCCGAAGGTCCCCACCACCCTGCTCTCGTCAGTGGGGCTGAGGTCCTTGAACATCTTCCCGCGTGCCGCCCTGCCTCCGATGTGGTTGGGATGTTCGGTGCCGCCGGAGGAAAGAACCTCCTCTGCGGCGCGCTCGTACGCGGTGTGGAAGGCGGCCTCCCCGCCCTCCGAGGCCTCCCTCTCGTAGGTCTCCTCGTTCATGAAAGGCATGTCCAGCGCTCCGAACGTTCGACCGCTCTCAATGAAGATAAACATTCCCGGGGAAACCGAGGTCCGTGGGCAAAAGATAAGACCCCCCGAGGGGTCTACTATACCGGTCGGTGAGATCATGACCGGGGAGCTTGTCGGGGCCCTGAGGGAAGCGTGGCGCAAGGCATTTTCCGAGGCGAAGTTTCCCGCGGCCATCCTGGACAAGGACAGGAAGGTCGCGGCCGCCAACGCGCCCGGGCAGGAGTGGCTGGATCGGCGGGGCGGCGCCGAGACCGTTCTGGCGGCCCCCGGCATCGAACTTCCGCTCCAGCGCGGCCGAGTGGCAGTTATATCCTCGCCCCCCGCGCCGGAGGGAATGGTGCTCCTGGGCCTGAGGGGCGGCTCCATGCTGCTGTGCCCGGCCGACGGGCGGGCCGGCGCCGAGGACTACGTCCGGCTGTTCTGCGCCTTCCTGGCGGCAGCGGAGACCGCGGCCAGACGGAACGACCGCCTGGACGTATATCACGAGCTATTGACGCACGACGCCCCGAACTACATCACTGCGGTGTACGGCTACCTCCAGATGATGCAGTCCCAGGACCTCCCGCCGGAAAAGCTCCGCAGGTACGTGGATGCTTCGATAGAGCAGACCGAGGCGCTCAACCAGCTGATCGACACCGCCAGGACGCTGCGCCAGCTGGAGACCTCACCCCTGAAGGAGGTGGGGCCCCTGGACCTGGACGAGGCCATCGCCAGGAGCGTGGGGGCGGCCCGGGAGGCCAACCGGGGCAAGGGCGCCGCCGTGGAGGTGCGGATGCCTCCCGGAGAGCACGTGATCGACGCGGAGACGGCGCTCCCCCAGGCCTTCACCATCGTCCTGGACAATGCCATCCGCTACTCCGACGCCCCCGAGATCGCGGTGGAGGCGGATGACGACGGGGCGAAGTGGCATCTGAGGTTCGAGGACAACGGCCGGGGCATACCGGACGACAAGAAAGAGTTCGTGTTCCTGCGCTTTGACCGCCTGGACAAGCAGAAGAAGATACGGGGCAGCGGGCTGGGCCTGGCGCTGGCCCGGGCATTGGTGGAAAGGCACGGCGGCCGCATCTGGGTGGAGAACCGCGTTCCCGGCGACCACACTCAGGGCAGCGTGGTCCACATCGTCCTGCCCAAGAGGATCAGAGAGGCAGCCTCAGAGTCCTCTCCCGCTCCACCAGGAACAGATAGAACACGCTCAGGATGATATTGAACGCACCGGTGGCGACCATGACGCCGGCCAGTACCTCGGGGGTGTACGGGCTCACCGCTCCCGCCGTTATCGCCATCAGCGCGCCCATGAAGACGACCGTGAGGCCCATGATGACTATGTAGGCGTGGCCGTCAGTAGCGAGGCCGTACAGCATGAACAGGTTCGCCAGGCCCAGGAGCATCATGGCCACCGCGAGTATCTGCAGCACCGGGATGGTCAGGTCCAGAGGGTACTTGCCCGGCACTAGGATGCCCAGGATGAACTCGGGGGCCAGGAGGTAGGCCAGCGTTACGATGCTGGACAGCACCAGGGTCAGCAGGACGGCGCTCTTCAGGATGCTGTGGGTGAACCCCTTCTCGGCGTGGGCCTTGGCGATCTTGGGGAACATCACCGCCGCGATGGCCTGGGGCAGGAACAGCACGATCTTGGCGAGCATGGACGCCCCGGTGTATATGTTCGCGACGTCCTTGTCGAAGAGCAGGGCCGCGAATATCACGTCCACTTGGGTGAGGATGGTGAAGCACAGCACGCCGATCATCGAGGGCACGGTGAACCGCCAGATCTCCTTCGTCTCCACGGCGGTGCCCGGCGCCCGGAGGTACTTGCGTACCATGATGAACGACAGCCCCGCCCCGAAGGCCAGGCCGATGACCACGCCGCCCACCGCGCCGGAGACGCCGTATCCCATGAGGACCAGGCCCAGGCCCACGGTGAGCTTGAGGACGTAGTTCACCACGCTCTGCAGGCCGTATCGGGTGAACCACTGCAGCCCCTGGAGGGGGCCGGCCCCCACCGGCGACATCAGGGACACCAGGACGCCGATGCCGATGAGAACGCTGGGCAGATAGGAGGTCAGCATCAGCGCCTCGCGCACCTGGGGGATGGTGAGCATCAGGACGATGATCAGTCCGAGGGCCGTCCCCGCCACCGTCGCCACCACCATAGTGCGCCGCATGAGCCAGGAGATCGCTCCCTCCTGCCCCTCCGCCTTGTACTTGGAAACGTACCGGATCATGACGTTGGCTATCGCGCTGGAGGGGACGGAGACTATGTACAGGATCGCCAGAAGGGTGTTTATCTCGGAAACGTAGGGAAAGGCGTAGTTCTGCATGCTTATCTGGAACAGGAAGTTGCACCCGCCCCCCACGACCGTGGCTACGAGCATGATGAACGCGGGGCCGCCCATCCCCTCGGCGTTCAATGACCCGAGCATCTTCCTGAACATGACACCCGAGCCAATCACCCTCACCTTCTTAATCCTTGCCTTGACGGCAGAAAGCTGGAAATGTTAATATGGCCGATATTCTTTGCGAGACCACGATATATCGGGGTGCTGAACCTGAAGGTGTCCGTCCTCGGAACTGGATACGTGGGCCTGGTGACAGGGGTCTGCCTGGCGGAGCTGGGGCACGACGTGGTGTGCGTAGACGTGGTGCCGGAGAAGGTGGCCGCCATCAAGGCCGGCCGTTCGCCCATATTCGAGCCCCAGCTGGACGGCCTCCTGGTGAAGCACCTGGAGAGAGGGGATTTCCGCGCCACCCTGGATATCAAGGAGATCGCGGGGACGGACGTGACGTTCATCGCCGTCGGTACGCCCTCCAAAGATGACGGGTCCCTGGACCTCCGGTACGTGGAGAAGGCCGCCGAGGGCATCGGCGGGGTGCTGTCGAGGAAGGACGGATATCATGTCGTCGTGGTGAAGAGCACGGTGACCCCGACCACCACCGAGTGCCTGGTCATCCCCACGCTGGAGCGCGCCTCCGGCAGGAGAGCGGGGCGGGACCTCGGCGTGGCCGTCAACCCAGAGTTCCTGAAGGAGGGGATGGCCGTGGACGACTTCATGAACCCCGACCGAGTGGTCATCGGTGCGGTCGACGAGAGGGCCGCCGAGGCAGTGAGGTCGCTGTACGCCAGCTTCGACTGCCCGTTCCTTCTGACCACGCCTTCTACGGCGGAGATGGTCAAGGTCGCCTCCAACTCCTTCCTGGCCACGAAGATCTCGTTCGTCAATGAGCTCGGCAACATCTGCAAGCTCATGGGCATCGACGTCCGCGACGTGGCGAAAGGGATGGGCATGGACAAGCGCATCGGGCCGCACTTCCTGCGGGCGGGGTGCGGGTTCGGCGGCTCGTGCTTCCCCAAGGACGTGGCCGGCCTGGTGGCTGAGGCCGGGAGGAGGGGCTACGACCCCGTCCTCATGCGCGCTGCCCTGGAGGTCAACGAGAGACAGCCCGAGGTCATGCTGTCCCTCCTGGACAAGAACATGGACGTCAGAGGCAAGCGCGTGGCGGTCCTCGGTCTGGCGTTCAAGCCCATGACCGACGACATCAGGGAGGCCAGCTCCCTGAGGATCGTGAAGGGGCTGCTGGACCGCGGCGCGGAGGTGCGGTGCTATGACCCCAAGGCCATGGACAACTTCCGCAGGGAATTCGACGCGCCCACTTATTGCTCTTCCCCCTCCGAATGCGTCAGGGGCGCCGACGCCATCCTCATCGTGACTGAATGGAGGGAGTTCGAGGACCCCTCCCTTTACGGCAATGTACTGGTCGTGGACGGAAGGGGGGTAGTGAGGACGAAGAACTACGAAGGCATCTGTTGGTGATTAGATGAAAGCGGTGATACCTGCAGCCGGGTTCGGGGTGAGGTTCCTCCCCCTTACCAAGGACCAGCCCAAGGAAATGCTGCCGGTGGTGCACAAGCCCACCATCCAGTACGTGGTGGAAGAGGCGGTGGCAGCGGGCATCACCGATATATTGGTAATAACCGGCCGGGGAAAGCGCTCCTTGGAGGACCACTTCGACCGCTCCCTGGACCTGGAGATGCTGCTGGAGCGGCAGGGGAGGACGAAGGAGCTGGACATGATCCGGAAGATCTCCAACATGGCCGACATCCATTACATCCGCCAGAAGAACCCCAACGGGCTCGGCGACGCCATCCACTTGGCCCGGCGGCACGTGGGGAACGAGCCGTTCGCGGTGATGCTGGGCGATAACATCCACCGCTCCGAGGTCCCCGTGGTGAAGCAGCTGATAGATGTGCACGAGCAGGTCGGCGGGTCCGTGATCTCGGTGGAGGCGGTCCCCCAGGAGAAGCTCAAGGATTACGGCAACATCAAGGCCAAGAAGATATCCGACCGCCTGTACCAGGTCCTGGACCTCATCGAGAAGCCCGGGCCGGAGGAGGCCATGTCCAATCTCGGCATCACCGGCACCTATGTTCTCACGCCCAAGATCTTTGACTGCTTGGAGAGGACCCCGCCTGGCCGCGGGGGCGAGATACAGCTCACCGACGCCCTGCGGCTGCTGAACACCACCGACCCCATCTACGGCTACGTCTTCGAGGGCACCAGGTACGATGTCGGCGACAAGCCAGGGTGGCTGAGGGCCACCATTGATCTGGCGCTGCAGGATCCCGAACTGGGGCCGCAGCTCCGGCCGTACGTCGCCGAGCTGATGAAAAAGTATTGAGACTGCTCAGGCCCGCTGGGCCCACCGGCCGTTCTCCAGGCCCTCGCGCAGCTTCGGAAGGTAGAACGGCGCCATCAGCGCGACGACCGCTCCCCCCAGTATGTCGAACGACAGGTCCGTGGCGCTGTCGTCGAGGGAGTACTGCATGGTCATGTTCAGGATCATGTCGAAGGAGAACTCCAGCACCTCCCAGATCACCCCGGCGAATACGACCGTCCCCACTACCAGGGCCGGGAACGCTCGCGGAGGGAGGCGGAGGAACGAATAGTGGTCCTCCACCAGCAGTAATCCGATCACGATTACGGCGGCGATGACCATGGACGCCAGCATGTGGGTCATGATGTCCCACCACCACACCAGGTCGTACATGTGGAGAAGGATGCCGGACACGTGCAGTATGTTCACCAGCCCGGTTATGGCCGTCAGCGACCACGGGAGGGTGAGGAGGCGGCGCCTCCGCAGCGCCCATGGGATCGCGGTCATGCCTATCCCGACGAGAGAAAAGAACGCCGGGTACGGCTTCATGAACGCCACGCTGAGGACGAAGTTCGCGGCCATCAGGGTGCCGAAGAACACCAGGCACCACAGCTCATTGTCCTCCTCGCTCATCAGCCCGCCTCCGGAAGATCGAGCAGGCGCAGGGCCGGCTCCGACCACGCCAGGGAAATGGTGATGAGGAGGGAGCCCCACAGGTTGAAGAACAGCGGCCACATGAGGCCGCCGCTGCCGTTTATGAACGAAGTGCCCAGGATCAGGTCGGAATAGTATCCCCCGAGCTGGAACAGGGTGGCCACCGAGACCGAGGCTAAAAGGGCGATCACCAGCAACCCGTGGGGCTCAACGCGGAAGGCCCCCCTCAGGCCGATCAGGACCATGAAGGAGAGGCACACGAGGTAAAGGACCGCCACCCCCGCCAGGACCGCCAGCGGCGACAGGATGTCGTCCCCCAGCCCCAGGAGGCCCAGTGCCGGCAGGGCCAGCATGGCCGCCACTATGAACGAGATCGCGGCGCCGGGGTCCCTCCTTTCCCGGACCCACGCGACGGCCAGAGCGAGGGACAGGACGGCGAGGAACTCCCACTCCACGCGGGAGGTCCACGCGGCCCAGGCCAGGGATGCCAGGGACGCCGCGAGCAGCAGGTACAGCGATCTCAGCGACAGGACGGCCCCTCCCGGCGCTCAGGCTGGAGCGCCGGCGATGCGGCGCGGCCAGCTTCCAGTGGTTCGCTCCTCGGCATCTTCGACATGGGACCGAACGAGCTTGGGAATCGGGAGGCCATATAGATTTCTTAGCTCAGAGGCCGGACGGCGGGAAAGCGTTCGAAAAGACTATGTCCATCAAGCTATTGCTAAGCTCCATCGGAGGGGGAGGATGAGGGCGGGAGAGCCGGCCGGCGAGGGCATCCGGAAGAGCGAGAGGGGCGCGGTGGCCGCGACGCTCCTGGCGAGCCTGCTGTTCGCCTCCCAGTACGTGGTCATAAAGACCGGGCTGGGGTCCTTCGACCCCCTGATGTTCGGGGCCATGACCATGACCGTGGGAGGCCTCCTGGCATTCCTCGTGGTGCATCGGCGCAGGGGCGTGGACCGGCGGATCTTCAGGCACTGGGAGGTGTGGGCGGGCGCCCTGATCTCGGTGGTCATGATCTCCTGCCAGTACATCGGCCTGACCATGACCTCGGCGTCGGTGGGCGGCCTCATCGTGGGGAGCAACATCATCTTCGTGGTGCCGCTGTCGGTGGTCCTGTTCCGGGAGCCCCTGGGGCGGGGAAGGGCAATAGGCCTGGCGCTGGGCCTGCTCGGACTCGTCACCATCACCACCGGATGGGACGCCGATAGCCTCGATACCGGCATGTTCATGGGCGACCTCCTCCTGCTGGTGGCGTCGTTCTGCATCGCCGCCAACTATCCCATGACCAAGCTGGCGGTCCGCCACATGGGGTACGACGAGTGGATCATGGCCTTCCACCTGCTGTCGATCGCCCCCCTCCTGGCGCTGTCGCTCCTGGCCGGCGGGAGCTACGGGGCGGACCAGGGGGTGGCCTTGGCGGCGCTGTACGTCGGCCTGCTGTGCACCTCCCTGCCCACTATGCTGTGGGCCCGCGGCCTCCGCTCCATCACCATGGCCACCTCGGCGACGGTGCTGCTGTCCGAGTCGGTCTTCGCCGTGATCTTTGGCATCATCCTGCTGGGGGAGCCGGCCGATCTCCATACCATAGCCGGTGCGGTCCTGGTCTTCGCGGCCATATTCCTGGTGGCCTACCGCCCCCGCGGACCGACGGCGCGGCCTGGCGAGAGGTAGAAAAAAAGGGGTTTACGCCGAGCGGGCAAGGCATCGGAAGAATTATTTCTTCTTGCCCTTCTTCTCGTCCTTCTTCTTTTCGGCAGCCTTAGAGGCGCAAGCCATTGAAGAACCTCGGGACATTATATCATCCTGGATTTATAAAACATATGCATCCCCCCTCCTCCCGCCGCGGGAGCGTTTCTCCCTGATGATGATAGCCGGTTCTTGATATTGATATCGAGACTGAGGGTGAAAAACAGGGCGAGCTAGCACGTCTGGCATGAGCTCCAAAGGAAAATTCACTTTTGATAATCAACCCTGATAGCTTATATATTCATATAACGGGATTCAGGCCGCAGGTGTAATGGGATGCACGCACTAGAAACCTCCAGACTCCTGACAGAAGAATATTCCGCCAAGATCCTTCTGGCGACCATGGGCAAGGCCAAGAGCGCTTTCGAGCTCTCTGAGAAGCTGGGAATACCGATAGCGGCATGCTACCGCAAGATCAACCTGCTGGAATCGGCCGGCCTGATCTACTGCGACGAGCGCAAGCTGACCCGCGCGGGCAAGCGGATCAACCTGTACAAGGCTCGGGTGAAGAACGCGCAGATCACCTTCGAGAAGAACAAGATAAAGGCCAAGATCGAGATGATCGACGGCACCACCGAGGACTACAACTACAACATAGACATGAACGTCTTCGTGAAGCCAGGCACCTCCAGCGTGGTCGATATCTGAGATCGTTCATTGGAAGAAGGTCCGGAGCCCGTCCTCCAGGGTGACGCGGGTCCGGAACCCCAGTTCTTTCTCTGCCAGTGAAACTTCCGCCACGGAGTGCTTGATGTCGGCGGTGCGGGGGGCCACGTGCTCTATCCGCACCTCTCCCGGCGCTATTCTCTTCACCGTCTCCGCCAGCTCGCTGATGGTGGTCCCCGCTCCCGAGCCGCAATTGAGGGTGAGGCCGTCCACGTTCGACTCGAGTATGAGGCGGAGCATCCTGGCCACGTCCGAGGCGTGCAGGAAGTCACGGGTCTGATCCCCTTCTCCCTCGATACGCAGGGCCTCGCCGCTCTTGGCCCTCTCGGTGAACTTGGTTATCACTCCGGAATATGGGCTGGAGGGATCGGCCCGCGAGGAGTAGAAGTTGAACGGCCTGACCACCGTGCCCTTCATCCCGAATGACGACCCGAACGCCCGGGTGTACGCCTCAGCGGAAAGCTTGCTGGTGCCATAGAACGACAGCGGGGCGGCGGGGTGCTTCTCGTCCACCGGGATGTATAGGGGGTTCCCGTACACCGCCGCGCTGGAGATATATATGAACTTCTTGACCCCCGAGTCCCTGGCGGCCCTGAGCACGCTTATGGTCCCCATAACGTTCTGATCGGCATCGAAGGCGGGGTCCTCAGTGGAGCGCTGCACCGATACCTGCGCGGCGGTGTGGATGACCGCGTCGGCCCCTTTCATGGCCCTGCGCATCGCCTCGGTGTCCCGGATGTCCGCAACCTCTACCTTCCCCATCGCGCTCTTGTGCACCGCGGGCCTGGTGTCCACGCCCCATGCATCATGCTTCCCTGCCAGCTCCTCGAAGACGTACGAGCTCAGCTGGCCCGATCCCCCCGTGACCAGAACGTTCACGGAGCCTGCATATGGAGCGATGCTGATAAAAACGCTTTCGATGGACGCGCGGGACAACACCGTCAAAAGTATGATTAAGGACCGCTCCTTATTTGGGTCAGGAGGGATGCGGGACGCTGATCAGCGGGATAGGACTTGGCCTTATCGCTCTTGTCGTGTTCATTGTAATAGTGATTTTCATCCTGGCACTGATCGTGGGGGCGTTGCTGTTCCTGCTCCCCGCCACCATCGTGGCAGTGATCGTGTGGCTGCTCAGCGGCGGCAACTTCCTCTACGCGGTCATCGCGTTCATCATCGTGGCCGTCCTGGTCAAGCTGGCCAGGCGCTGACGGGCCGGGCCCCGTCCCGCCGGTCCCTTTTTTCCGCTCCGCTTCCCGTTATATACCGGGGGTTCGCAATAGTATCAAGATTCACTAGAGGTCAGGCTGTATCATGGGTCTCGTAAGAAGCGTCGCCAAGAACACTCTTGCCATGGGCTCGGTGCAGTTGGCCAGTCAGATTTCCACCTTCATTCTGTCGATCTTCCTCCAGTACCACCTGGGCAATGCGTACGGCGTCTACTCCTACGCCTTCTCCCTGGCGTCCCTCGTCTTCATCCTGGCGGACTTCGGCCTGGGGTTCCAGATGGTGGTGGACGTGTCCCCCAACCACAAGATCTCCTCCCAGTACCTGACCAATACCCTGTTCCTGAGAGCCCTCTTGGGCGGGGCGAGCATGATCATCACCCTGGTCATCGTTATCATATCGGCCCTGCCGCAGGACGTGTCCCTGGCCATCATGATCATCGCGCTGTCCACCGCATTCAACTGGATATCGCTCACCTTCACGTCCATGATGACCGCGTTCGAGCGCATGCATTATGTGCTGTACACCAATCTGGTGGAGCGCGTATTCACCGTCAGCGTGGCCATCGCGCTGCTGACCCTGGGCTTCGGGCTGGAGGCCATCGTCCTGGTCGTGCTCACCGGTTCGATGCTCAACGTGGTGCTGAGCTGGCTCACCACTTCCAAGTACATCACCAAGCCGGCCCGCCGGCCCGATCTGGCGCAGTCGAAGCACCAGATCAGGACGGGGGTGCCTTACGCCCTCACCGGGGTGCTGACCACCTCCCTGTACTCCCTGAACGCCGTCCTGGTGTGGAACGTGATCATGTGGACCGGGCAGGGCAGCTACATGGCAGCCCACGCCACCGCGCTGTACAACCTGAGCTTCAACCTGGTGGTGGCGCTGATAGCGGTTCCGACCATCCTCATCACCGCCCTGCTGCCGGTGATATCGAGGATGTACAAGACCTCCACGGAAATGACCAAGCTGACCCAGCAGAAGGTCATGAAGTACATGTTCTCCCTGGGGCTGCCGATGAGCATAGGGGGCATCATCCTGGCGGATGGCATCATCCAGTTCTTCTACGCGCCGGAGTTCTGGGAGTCCGCCCGGGTGTTCCAGTACCTTGTTCCGGTCATCGCCATCAGCTACTTCGGCACCGGGATAGGGAGCGTGCTGGCGTCGGCCAAGCTGATCAGGCTCAATACCATGGCCTCGGGGGTGGGGGCGACGGTGAACCTCGTCCTGTGCCTGGTCCTAATACCGTTCCTGGGGGCGATAGGGGCGGCCCTCGCCTTCACGATATCCTTCCTCGCCCTCACCATCACGGGGCTGCACTTCCTCACCAAGAACGTGTTCAAGGTCGACCTGCTGGACATCTTGATAAAACCGTCCGTGGCAGGGCTGGGCATGGGGCTGGTGCTGGTGGTGCTCCCGGGCCTGTTCCCGGGGCTCGGCTTCATCCCTTGGATCATAGTCGGCGTCGTCGTGTACTTCGCCCTCATGCTGGCGGTGGGGGCGCTGAACAAGGAGGACAAGGAGATCCTGGTCAAGATACTGAAGAAGGAGGCCTGAATTGGCAAAGGATTATGAATGGTGCCTGGTAATAATTATCTAAGGTGATATCAAAATGGCTCGAACCGAGACAACGAGCGCCACTCGATACTTGGAACTTGGATGCATGGAGCCCCGAGAGGTCCTCACGACCGACGGGAGGGTCATCGGCAACCTGCTGGGCGGATGGATCGACCCGTCCAACTGGACGGTGTCGGACCTGGTGATCGAGCTGGACAAGAGGGCCGTCGAGGAGCTGGCGGTGAAGAAGCACGCCCTTAGGTCCTCCAAGGTCAGGATCCCCACGAGCCGCGTGAAGATCTTCTCCGACGTGGTCCAGCTGGACGCCGACATAGGCACCCTCAGCGGGTCTTTGATCGAGATGGGAAAGAAGGGCTGAGGTCAAGAGTTCGGGCCGATGCCTTTTTCAAACCTCTTTCCTCTCGACGCTCAATAGCTTGTCCCCTGCCAGTTCTTTTATGGAGCCGATCAGGTCGTCCAGGGTGCCCTCGTATTCCACGCTGTCCCGGCCGCGGAAGACCTCCCGGCGCACCAGCGCTCCCAGCTGATCGTCGTTGCCCGGCCGGAGCCTCAGCGCCGCCGAGCCCTCCGCCGCGGTTCGGTCGGAGCATATCCCGTCCTCGTCGCCGTCGGTGATGCCGATGACGGGGATGCCCCTCCGGGCCAGCAGGGCGGTGGTGATGCGGGTGGTGTCGTCGCCCACCGACACCGCGGCCCTGACGCCCTCCCAGCGGAACGCCGAGCTTTCCGCGCGATGGTCCACCAGGATGACTTTAGTGCCGGTGCCGCGCGGCGCCGTCAGGGGCCTCGATGAGGTCCTGCGCACCGAGCCGGAGCGTATGATGGCCCGGAAAAGGTCCACTTCACCGAGCTTGCCCAGGCCGTGCTGCTTGATCTCCAAGCCCTCGAAGGACAGCAGGCCGCCGCGGGAGGATATCACCACTTTCGAGGATGTGGCCCTTCCCACCACCGTCCCGTTGATCCACACGTTCTCGCCCGGAATGACGCCGTAAACGGGCCTTGTTCCCTCATCCGCCGTCCCGAGAGCGGGAGCGCTCGCCTCCGAGGGGGCAAGCTCGCGCACCACCTTCATCAGGCCCTCGGGGGGCCGGCCGGACCACACCACGAAGAAGCCGTCGTCCAGGTGCACCATGGGTACCCTTATCCTGCTGGAGACCTTGCGCGCCACCATGCCGCCGAGGGCCAGGCCGGAGGCGCGGCTCTTCGCATGGTTCAGCAGCAAAAGGGCGTCGCATCCCGAGGCCAGGTCCAGAAGGGCGTCGGACACGAGCTGTCCCGGCACGATGGCCACGCGGTCCTCCAGGCCAGCGTCGAGGACGGCGGTGGCGCCCATCGCGCCCCCCAGGGTGGCGATGACCTCGCCCCTCTCCCCCAGAGCGTCCAACGCCCGGGCCGCCGTTCCGGAGTCGATGACCTCGGCGCCGTGGATGACCACTCCGAACCTCATTGGAGAGGAGTATCCAGGCGGCCACTTATAAAAAGCATCGTCGGAAAACCGCCTTCTAAATCGTGGATTGAATACAATCAACATATTTGCAGAACAGCATTGCACTGGACACGCGGGACCATCGGATGTCTCGCAGGAGGGGGGAGACACTCTCCCTGAGAGCAAAACGGCTGAAGTTCCGATACTCTGGTCCCGAACATCGCCATTCCCATTATCTCCGTGAGCAGCAGGCTCCGTGTCAGCGAGCCGAACGCGGCGATCGATGAGGCCGAGCTCAGTTGCAAGCTCACGAACTCGTTCGTGAGCGGCTGGATGTTAGCTCCTGGTGCGGACCTCCACCCCCGCCTTCTCGGCGGCCCTGATCTCCATCGCCCTCAGCAGGTCGGAGCGGGAGATGATGCCTACCACGCGGTCGTCATCGACCACCACCAGGCGACCGATCTTCTTGGAAGATATCAGCTGGATGGCATCCATGGCCGGAGTGGCGGACGATACCGTGATCACCTGCGGGCTCATGATCTGGCCGACTGACACCGTGGGCTGCTCGGAAAGGGGCACCTTCTGAGCGTCCTGCAGGGTGACCATGCCCACCAGGCGGCCGCCGTCCATGACGGGGTAGCCGAGATGGCGCTCCGCCATCATCTTCTCCATGAACGCGGCCACGTTCATGTTTGGCATGACGGTGGAGACCTCAGAGGTCATGATTTCCCGGACGCTCACCCCTTCCATGGCGTGAGAGATCTCGGTCCCCCGACCCTCCTCGCCCGCCCCCATGTAGATGAAGAAGGCGATGATGACGAGCCAGAGGTTGAGGAACAGGAACCCCACTAGGGCCATGACCACGGCGATGACCTTGCCCACGTTCACCGCGATCCTGGTGGCGCGCATGAACCCGACCCTCTTGGCCAGGACCGACCGGAGCACCCGGCCGCCGTCCATGGGGAACGCCGGTATTATGTTGAACGCGCCCAGCAGAAGGTTGTAGAAGCTCATCAGGCCCAGCATGACGGTGAGTATCTCGCCGCCCAGGCCGTCCACGAAGTTGTTGGCGACGTACCAGAACGGCAGCAGCACCAGGCCGATGGCGAAGCTGGTGGCCGGGCCGACGAAGGCCATGAACGCCTCGCCCGGGGCATTGGGCGGGGTCTTCTCTATCTCCGACACCCCGCCGAAGAAGAACAGGGTGATGCCGGAGATCACGTAGCCGTTGCGCAACGCCACGATGGAGTGGGCAAGCTCGTGCAGCAGCACCGCGATGAAGAACAGCGCCGCGGCGAAGAGGCCGAGGGCCAGCTTCTCCAGGTCGCCAATGGGGAGCGCCCCGAACCCCAGTTGGAAGCCGAAATAGTTGAAGTCGGCGAAGGCGAAGGAAAGTCCGAACAGCGGGAGGATCAGCAGGAAGGTGACATGGACCATTATGGGGATGCCATACAGCCTGCCCAGGCGCAGCGAGGCTCGCATGTCGATGATATTTGCAACCACGCGTTCATAATCGTTTGTCGGTCGGGCCTCAGATCCCGGCCGAGCCCAGAACGGTGCCGACGATATACATGAGGGCTATCCCCAGTATCACCAGGGCATAGGCCTTGAAGTCGTTGTGCTCCTCGTGGAACGCCTCCGGCAGGAGGTCGTAGATGCCCACATACATGAAGGTGCCTCCCGCCAGCGCCAGGGGGATGCCGACCGACATACCCTGCAGGACCTCCAGCAGGGGGAAGGCCACCGCCGCGGCCGCCGGGGTGATGAGCGAGAACAGGGCCAGGACGCGCATCGCCCTCTTGCGCGGCATGTTGGCGAGGCAGAAGGTGGTGGAGAGGGAGAAGAGGTCGATGGCCTTGTGGGCGAGCACGGCCAGGAACACCACGAGCCCGATCTCCTGGTCGACCACGACCGCCACTCCGAGCGCGAACCCGTCCAGGGCGGAGTGGACGCTGAGCCCGATGAACGCGGTCATGGATGTAAGGGCGTGCTTGTGCTCGTCGGTGTGCTCGTCGCACTCGTCCTCGTGGCGTGCCTTGAGGTACACCTCCACCAGAAGGATGGCCACGAAGCCGATCATCACCAGCATGAGCGCGCCGGCGGGGTCCATGGCCTCCACGGCGTCCGGGATCAGGATGATGAAAGTGGCCCCGATGAACACACCGGCGCTGAGAGCGGTGAGAAGATGGAGCTGTACCGAGGTCCAGCTCCTGGACAGGGGCAGGGCCGCGCCTATCAGCGACACCGCTATGATCGCGATCGAATATATCAGCAGAAGCAACAACGGCTCCATTCCGCTCCCGGCGTCCAACGGTAATTAACGATAAATAACTTGTCGGGGCAGAAACCCAGCGCCTCGCTTATTAGCCTGGACGACCGTTCCCCTGACCATGATCGAAGTGGAGAGGGGCGAGGGGCCCGCGGTCAAGGACCTGAGCAAGCTGGTGGAGTTCGCCGAGGGAGGAATCGTGTCCAAGACCTTCCTGGAGCGCCCGGACGTCAAGATGGTGCTGTTCTGCATGTCCGAGGGGCAGAGCCTTTCGGAGCATACCTCGGGGATGCCGGCGGCCATACACGTGCTGCAGGGGAAGGCGGTCGTTCATCTTGGGGATGAAAAGCACGAGGGCGGCCCGGGGCTGTGGATCTACATGCCGAAGGAGCAGCGCCACGCCGTGGACGCGGTGGAGGATCTGGTGTTCCTGCTCACGCTGTTCCGCTGATCAACGTTCTATTCCGGCCCGGGCCGGGATCCCTCTCTGGAAGGGGTGCTTTACGAGCCGCATCTCGGTGACCAGGTCGGCGAGGTCGATGAACTCCTCCGGAGCGTAGCGGCCGGTCAGTACGATCTCGACGTTGGGCGGGCGACCTTTCACGAGGCTGACCACATCTTCCTTCCGGATGAGCTTCCAGGCGGAGGCTACATTGACCTCGTCAAGTATCACCAGGTCGTACTTACCGGAGCACAGGATCTCCTCGGCCTTCCTCAGTGCGGCCTCGGCCGCCTCGACATCGTCCTTCTCGGGCTTTCCCGGCTCGACCAGGCAGGAACGGCCCATCGGCAGCAATAGAAAGTTATCGATGTGGTCGGACATCTCCCACTCCCCGTACTGCTCCGGTGACTTCATGAACTGCACCATGGCGACGTTCAGGCCGTTGCCGATGGCCCTCATCGCCAATCCCAGAGCAGCGGTGGTCTTCCCCTTCCCGTCGCCGGTGTACACATGCACCAGGCCCAGCTTCTCCCTGATAGTCTCTCGGCGGTCGGACATTATGATCCATTGAAGTAATGTCCCATCAAGAAAATAGACTTGCGGTTTGTGTTGAGCACACTGCCCATGAATCACCCGTTATCGTGAGCCATTAGGAAGGCCGCGATGTCCATATACATTTTTACAGTCTCGTTGTCTTTGCCTTTTACGGTCGTCTTCCTAAAGCCAAACTTTTCGTAAAAACCCTCAGCCCCTTTCTTTGCGTCGACGGTCACCATCCTACAACCTGAGTACCTGTGAATGTCAAAAATGTAGCTGACAGATAGTGAGAGCATGAAAGTGCCCAGGCCCTTCCTTGCATAATCCTTGTGTACAGCTAGTCGTCCAATTTTCACTGCGGGATATGCTCCGTAAGAATAGCCTTCAACCTTATCTTCTTCGTTGATATTGGCGACCCGGATTGAATCGTTCAGTAATGTAAAGTAGCCGATTATATCTCTGCTATCATCGAGGAGAACATGAGTAGTAGAGGTCTTCTCTCGCTGCTCTTCGAGAGCGTTCTCTTTTAAATAAGCAGTAAGCTCGTTGTTTTCTGAAGAAAAATCACCAAGGTTGTGAGCGCCTGTTAAAACTTCGGCGATTGGCAGTTCACTTCTTCTTTCCTGCACGCTCCTTGGATAACTCCAAGGCACGTTTTAACATTTGCACACCATGTGGTGGATATTTTGGATTTTTAATGTATTCATGGAAATCCTTGGCATCCTGTCCAGAAAGCTCAAGGCCCAATTCAATCTTTTTCGCCATTCATCCACCTCCTTTCGTTAATTATTAGAGAATACTTCATTACCCCGTATTCTCAGAAGAATACAAACTTGTTTTAAATATTTAAGATTTTGGAATTCCTAGATTTATAACCAATGCATTCCAGATCAGTCCCTAGATCCTTCTGAGGTGTTGGATTGGCGACTACGAATTGAATTTATCCTCTCCTGGCATCCCCAGATCGCCGTCAAGCAGAAGTGTAATCCGCTGACATTTCATGCGATTTACCCATTCAGCTTCTTTAGCACCCACGCCATGTTCTTCCCCAGGTTCCTCATGATCTCCTGTCCCTCGGTGTCCGCGTCCGTGTCCCCGGGCTTGTGAGCGTTGATCACGTTCCAGTAGCTCGAACCGATGACGACCATGTGGCCGATCAAGAAGAAGTCGTTGATCTCGTGGAAAGTGGCGAGAGATCCGGCCCGGCGGTTCACCGCCACCGCCGCCCCCACCTTCCTGGCGAAGAGGTCGCCGTTGACCCGTCCGACCAGCCCGACCCGGTCGATGAAGGCCTTGGTCTGCCCGTTCATGCTGCCGAAGTACACCGGGGAGCCGATGATGACGCCGTCCGCCGCGGCGATCTTTTCCACCCACTCGTTGACCTTGTCGGTCTTAATCTTGCACCGGCGGTTCTTGTTGGCCTGGCAAGCGTAGCAGGCCTGGCAGGGGGCGAAGTCCTCGCTGCCCATTTGAACGAGTTCGGTCCCGATGCCCTCGTTCCTCAGCTCTTCCAGCGCGATCTCCAGCGCCCGGTTGGTGTTCCCGGTCCGGCGGGGGCTCCCGTTGAACGCGACGACCTTCATGTTCCCGCCAACGGCGTTCCGGGTATATCGGCCCTGCTCATGCGTTCAAATGTTAAAGTGTACTAATACGTTCAATATTGATTATATATGTGTAATGTTGTACGGGAGAATCATGGAACCCATCGATATCAAGCTCCAGAGGCTCGATCTCGCTCTCCCTCCCTTCGAAGCTTACAGGCGCCTGCGCCCCGGCTTCAAGAGCTCCTTCATGCTCGAGTCCGCCGTGGGAGGCGCCAAGACCGTGGCGTACTCGTTCATGGGGTTCGGTCCCTCCGAGATCATCTCCTGCAAGGACGGGAAGGTGAGCGGCGGCATCGGCCTGGACCATCTGAGGGAGAGGCCGGTGGACTTCCTCCGGGCGACATGCAAGGACTTCACCCTCCCCATCACCATGTTCCCCTTCGCCGGCGGGCTGGTCGGCTACTTCTCCTACGAGTTCGCCAGGCAGGCCGAGCCCGCCTCGGTGCGGCCGTTCCCCTCCGAGTTCCCGGAGTTCGAGCTCGGGCTGTACCGGGAGTGCCTGATCTACGACCATTCCAACTTCCAGGCATACTACTTGGGGATCGGCAAGGAGGAGGGAGCGCTCCTGGAGCACGTGGCAGCGCTGCGAGAACCGGATCCCAGGGGCTTCAAGGCCGATGCTCCCAGGTCCGAGACGACGCAGGAGGCGTTCGAGGAGGGGGTGCAGACGGTGAAGTCTAGGATCACCGACGGAGAGACGTTCCAGACCGTCATCTCCCGGAGGCTCGCCTCCGGCTACCGGGGCGACCTCCTGAACCTGTATGAGGCGCTCAGGACCCTGAACCCGTCCCCCTACATGTTCTACCTAGACTTCGGGGAGAGGACCGTGCTCGGCTCCAGCCCGGAGACGCTGCTGACCGTGCGCGGGAGGGAGGCCACCACCTTCCCCATCGCCGGGACCAGGCCGCTGGGCAGCGGCCTCCGGGAGAGGAAGAGGTACCGCGAGGACCTCCTGCACGATGAGAAAGAGAGGGCCGAGCACGCCATGCTGGTGGACCTGGCCCGCAACGATCTGGGCCGGGTGTGCGAGGGCGGTTCGGTGGGGGTCCCGGAGTACATGAGGGTGGAGGAGTTCTCCCACGTGCAGCACATCGTATCGAAGGTCCAGGGCACCCTGGCCAAGGGCTGCGAGCCGGTGGACGCGCTGTGCTCGGTCTTCCCCGCCGGGACGGTGTCCGGCGCGCCCAAACCCCGCGCCATGGAGATCATCGGCGAGGTCGAGGGCGTCAGCAGGGGGCCGTACGCCGGCGGCGTGGGCTACATCTCCATGAACGGCAACCTCGACTCGGCGATAACGATCCGCTCGGCCTTCGCCACCGGGGGCAAGCTGTACTTTCAAGCGGGAGCGGGCATCGTCGCCGATTCCGACCCCGCCAAGGAGTTTCAGGAAACCGAGCAGAAGCTCGGCGCGCTCAGGTCCGCCCTCCGCCAGGCCGGGGAGGGGATGGCATGAAGGTGGTCCTGATCGACAACTACGATTCGTTCGTGTACAACCTCAAGGACGCCCTGGAGGAGCTGGGCGCGAAGTGCGCGGTGTTCCGCAACGATGCCGTCGACGTCGAAGGCGTTAAGGCGCTGGACCCCGGCGCCATCGTCATCTCCCCCGGACCGGGCATGCCTTCCGTACCCCGAGACTTCGGCATCTGCGGCGAGGTGCTGCAGACCCTGTCCCACGATATCCCGACCCTGGGAGTGTGCCTGGGCCACCAGGGCATCGCCCACTTCTACGGCGGGCATGTGGTCAGGGCGCCGTCCCTCGTTCACGGCAAGGCCTCCCTGGTGCATCACAACGGAGAGGGACCGTTCTCCGGACTTCCCGACCCCTTCGTGGCCGGCCGCTACCACTCATTCATGGTCGCGCCGGAGCTGCCCTCCTGCCTCGAGGTGACGGCCCGCACCGAGGACGGCATCATAATGGGCCTGCGCCACAAGGAGTATCCCATCGTGGGGGTGCAGTTCCACCCCGAGTCGGTGCTCACTCCTCTCGGCAAGAAGCTGCTGATGAACTTCCTGAGGGAGGCAGAGGCATGATGATCACCGAACACCCCGACGCGCTGGCCCACCGCCTGGTGGCCGGGGATTTCGAGCCCTCGGCAATGGCCGAGACCCTTACGCGCATGGCCAGCCGAGGGGAGACCCCCGGGGAGGTGACCGCCATGGTGAACGCCTTCCGCGACGCCGCCATACCGGTGTACACCTGCCACGATGCGGTCCTGGACCTCTGCGGCACCGGAGGCGCTCCGTTCCGCACCTTCAATGTCTCCACCACTTCCTCGTTCGTGGTGGCGTCGCTGGGAGTCCCGGTGGCGAAGCACGGCAACCGCTCCAACCGGGGGCCGTGCGGGAGTGCCGATGTGCTCGAGGCCCTGGGCGCCAATATTGCCCTGGGTCCGGGAGCGGCCGGGGCCATCCTCGACGAGATCGGCTTCACCTTCCTGTTCGCCCAAGTATATCATCCGGCGATGCGCAACGCCGCCCCGGTTCGGAAGCAGCTGCGCTCCCGGACGGTTTTCAACATGCTCGGACCTCTGCTGAACCCGGTGCGGGCCAAGCGCAGGCAGCTCATCGGAGTGTACTCGGCCGATCTCCTGGAACTCCTGCCCCCGGTGCTGGACGCCATCGGCGTGGAGAAAGCCCTCATCGTCCACGGGCGCCCCGGCATGGACGAGATATCGGTCCTGGACCAGACCAGGGTGGTCGAGATCGACCGCGGCAGCGTCGACAAATACGTCATCGACCCCCGGGTGATGGGCATGTACCACCCCTGCGCGGCGGAGGTCCGGGACCTGCCCCCGGCCCAGGCGGCGCGGGCCACCCGTGAAGTGCTCAGCGGCGTGAGGGGGGCGAGGCGTGACATGGTGGTCATGAACGCGGCCTGCGGCCTCATTGCGTACGGCGCGGCGGACGACCTCAACGTGGCGATAAGGAAGTGCGAGAGGGCCATCGACTCCGGCAAGGCGCTGGCCAAGCTGGAGGAATACATCTCCCGCAGCAACGCCGTAACGAGCTGATACGATGGCTGATCACTTGGAGCAGCTGGTGGAGAACGCCCGCGGCCTGGCGGCAGGCGGATATTACGACTTCGTGGGCCCGTCGTCCCCGGGTCCCTCGCTGAGCAGGGCGCTGCGCTCCTCGGCCTCGTTCCCCATCATCGCCGAGGTCAAGCTGTCCTCGCCGTCGCAGGGGGACATCTCCTCCCACTCCCCGCGGAAGCTGGTGCGCGACTACATGGGGGCGGGGGCCGCCGCGCTGTCCGTGCTCACGGAGCCGAACCGTTTCAAGGGCTCGCTGGACTCCCTGCTGCTCGCTTCGGCGGAGAACGCGCCTGTACTGATGAAAGATATCATCGTGTCCCGGGAGCAGATACGGGCCGGCGCCACCAGAGGGGCGAGCGCGTTGCTGCTGATCGAGGGCGCGTTCGGCGCCACCGGCCGAAAGGACCGGGACGATCTCGTCGCCTACGCGCACGAGTTAGGGGTCGAGGTGGTCCTGGAAGCGGGCAGGGCCGAGGAGATCAACGGGATCATGAGCAGCGAGGCGGACGTCCTGGGATTCAACCAGAGGGACCTGCGAACGCTGACCATCGACCCGGGAGCGGGGGCGAGGAACCTTCCCCGGCTAAAGAAGGACGGCCGGCCGGTGGTGGTGATGAGCGGGATCGGCTCGCGCGAGCAGGTGGTGGCCCTGAAGGACTCCGGGGCCGATGCCGTGCTCGTCGGCACCTCTCTGTCATCCTCCCCCGACCCCGGGGCCAAGCTCCGATCGATGGCGGTGCCGAGATGACCAAGGTGAAGATATGCGGCATGATGCGCCCCCAGGACGTGGAGATGTCCTCCGGCGCCGATTACAACGGGTTCGTGGTGAACGCCGGCACCAGGCGCTCTCTTACTGTGGAGAAAGCGAGGGATCTCATGTCCGTCTGCTCCCGCTCCAGAGTGGTGGTGACCAACTTCAGGGATGCGAGCATGCTCATCGACCTCGCTTCCTCCCTGGAGCCGGAGGTGCTGCAGATCAGCGCCCCCGTCGGCGATGGGACGCTGGCCGCTGTCAAGGCGGGCGCGGGGTGCGAGCTGTGGGCAGTGGCGCATGTCGGCAGCGGGGACGAGGGACCAAGGGTCAGGATGATCAAGGGGATCGCCGACGCGGTGATGCTCGATACCTACTCCCCCGCCGGCGGGGGAGCGGGCCTCTCCCACGACTGGAGCGCCAGCTCCAGGCTGAAGGAACTGGCCGACCCCGCGCCTATCATCCTGGCGGGAGGGTTGGACAGCGATAATGTTGAATACGCCGTCAGAGCTGTGGGGCCGTTCGCGGTGGACGTGTCCAGCGGTGTCGAGGTCGGCGGCGCCAAGGACCCGGAACGGGTCAGGAAGTTCATCGACGTGGTGAGACTATGTCAGTAAAAGAGGACAGGACCAGGTTCGGGGAGTTCGGGGGACAGTACGTCCCGGAGATACTCATGCCCGCCCTGGAAGAGCTGGAGGAAGCGTACGAGGCGGTGAAGAGGGACAGGACGTTCCACGACGAGCTTCGGTGGTACATGCGCTACTACGGCGGGAGGCCCACGCCCCTTTACTACGCCCGGCGCCTCACCGAGAGATGCGGGGGTGCCAAGATCTACCTCAAGAGGGAGGACCTCTGCCACGGCGGCGCGCACAAGTTCAACAACGTCATGGGCCAGGCGCTGCTGTGCAAGCGCATGGGCAAGGAGCGCGTGATCGCCGAGACCGGAGCGGGGCAGCATGGCACCGCCACCGCGATGGCCTGCGCGGTCCTCGGCCTCAAGGCCGAGATCTACATGGGCAGCGAGGACATCAAGCGGCAGGAGATGAACGTGTTCCGCATGAAGCTCATGGGAGCGAAGGTACATCCCGTCGAGTCAGGCTCCAAGACCCTCAAGGACGCGCTCAACGAAGCGTTCCGAGACTGGGCCGCTTCGGTGGAGACCACCTATTATCTGCTGGGCACGGCGGCGGGACCGCATCCCTACCCCCGGATGGTCTGCGATTTCCAGAGCGTTATCGGCAACGAGATACGCTCCGATCTCAACGAGCTCGAGGGCAGGCTGCCCGATCTCCTGGTGGCCTGCGTGGGCGGCGGCTCCAACGCCATCGGGACGTTCCATCCGTTCATCGACGACAAGGGCGTGGGCTTCCTCGGCGCCGAGGCCGCGGGCGCCGGCATCCCCACCGGCAAGCACGCCGCCTCCCTGAGCGGCGGGAAGATAGGCGTTCTGCACGGCTGCAAGTCCTATCTGCTCCAGGACGAGAACGGCTTGATCAAGAACACCCATTCCATCTCCGCCGGGCTCGACTACCCGGGAGTGGGGCCGGAGCACTCCATGCTCAAGGACATCGGCCGGGCCGAGTATGTCGGCGTTACCGACGATGAGGCCCTTGCCGCGTTCCACACCCTCAGCGAGGTGGAGGGAATCATCCCCGCGCTCGAATCGTCGCACGCCGTGCACGCGGGGATGGAGAGGGCGAAGGGGATGAGGAATGACCAGATCGTGGTCATTACCGTCTCCGGCCGCGGGGACAAGGACCTGGAGACCGTCATAGGGCTGATGGAGGGAGCGAGATGAGCCGCATCTCTCAACGCCTGAGCAACGGCGGCGGACTGGTATGCTACCTCACCGCCGGGTTCCCCTCCGAGGGCAGGGACCTCGACTACGTCCTGGCCTGCGTGGAGGGCGGAGCGGACGTGGTGGAGATCGGGGCGCCGTTCTCCGATCCCGTGGCCGACGGGAAGGTGATACAGTACACTTCCCAGAAGGCCCTGGAGAACGGCACCACCCCGGCCAAGGTGTTCGATCTCGTGAGAAAGGTCAGGGAGAGGAGCGACGTCCCCATAGCGATCATGGGCTACTACAATCCCATCTTCCGCATCGGCGAGGAGCGGTACGTGAGGGGAGCGAAGGCGGCCGGGGCGGACGGGTTCATCGTTCCCGACCTGCCCATGGAGGAGTCCGCTTCGCTGGAACGGTCCTGCTCCGCCGAGGGCGTGGACCTCATACAGCTTGTGGGCCCGACCACCTCTGAGGAGAGGATGAAACGCATCGCCGCGAGGTCGTCCGGGTTCCTGTACGTGGTGAGCTCACTGGGGACCACCGGCGCGAGGGGGGACGTCCCCTCCTCGGTCGGAGGATTGGTGGCCCGGGCCAAGAAGGCGGCCGGCCCGCTCCCCGTGTCCGTGGGCTTCGGGATATCCCGCCCCGAGCACGTCAGGGAGGTCCTCGCCACCGGCGCGAACGCCGCCATTGTCGGCAGCGCGATCCTGCAGAAGGTCATCGACGGCGAAAGCCCCGAGCGGGTCAGCGCCCTGGTCCGCTCGCTAAAGGAAGCCACAGGCAGATGACCGCCGCGGGCTGAGGGCCTTTTCACCGCCGGATTATTCCGCCGTAGCATGAAATATTCGATAGTAACACGCAGTTATTATATACGGCGGTCCCAATCCTGTAGCACGAATCGTTCGTTCGTGTTAAGGGGATAAGGAACATGCATCTTCCAGACGGTGTGATGGACCCTGCGGTATGGGCGGCCGGATGGATCATCGCCTTGGTGGTCATCGGCATAGCGGTCCTTAGGGTCGGCAAGAACCTGGACGAGAGGAAGATACCGTTGATGGCCGTTCTGGCGGCGGGCATCTTCATCGCCCAGAGGCTTAACTTCCCCATCGGGGGAGGGGTCAGCGGGCATCTCATCGGGGCGGCCCTCGCTACGCTCCTGGTGGGGCCGTGGGCGTCGATCATCATCATTACTGTAATACTGATCATTCAGGCCCTGCTGTTCGGCGATGGAGGCATCACCACCATGGGGCTGAACATCCTGAACATGGCCGTCATCGCATCCGCGGTGACCTGGGCCGTCGTTGCCGTCGCCGGCGCCAAGCACCGCCGGGCCAGCACCCCCGTGGCAGCATGGGCTTCCGTGTTCGTCGCCTCCACCGTGTGCGCGGCCCAGCTCGCCGCCAGCTTCGCCCTGTCCGGCGGAGCGTTCGGCATCAACGGAGTGGTGGCGTTCCCCACCATGGTCGGCTTCCATGTGCTCATCGCCATCGGGGAAGCGATCATCACCAGCGGAGTGATACTGTACCTGTCCAAGGTGGCGCCGGAGATGCTGTGGATTAGGAAGTCGCCCGCGGCCAACAAGGCGGCGGCCCCGGAGGCCTGAGCATGGAGAGGAAGTACCTCATAGCCAGCGTCGGCATCCTGGTGGCGTTCGCCATAGGCCTGGTGGGCTTCTTCGCCTTCTCGGCCGATCTGCCGGACGGCCTGGACCGGACCATGGAGGAGTCCGGGGTGGACCCGGGGGACCCGCTGTTCACCGCGCCCCTGGACTACGGCGATGATTACCTGTCCTCGCTGATCATGGGCATCGTCGGCTTCGCCGTCACCCTGGTGGTGGCGCTGGGCTTCTTCAAGCTCAGGAAGTCGATCAAGGCCCCGGGGGAAGAGTAAGCCCCCTTCCTTTTCCAAACCCATTCCGTTTTATATCGCTCATCCGCTCACCGGAGGAGGACATGCGCGCCGCGGACGTGGACCGTTATTCCAGGAACAGCACCCTGTACGGGTTCGACCCCCGCGTCAAGCTGGTGGGGTCGATCGCCTTGGTGGTGGCGCTGTCGTTCGTCCGGGACATCGCCGCGCTGGTCCTTGCCATCATATTCCTTCTTGCCGTCCTCGCGGTGTCCCGCGTTCCCCTGCGCCATTTCGCCGGGACCTTCGCCCTGGCGCTGCCGCTCATCGCCCTGGCGGCGGTGGCGATGTTGCTGACGTCAACGCCGGGGGCCGCCCTGGCCATGTTCCTGAGGATATCCGCGTCCGTGATGGCCCTTCTGCTGCTGGTGACCACCACGCCGTTCTTCGACGTGCTGTGGGCCCTGAGATGGTTCAGGGTGCCGTACATCATCTGCGCCCTGCTGCTGTTCACCTACCGGTACATCTTCGTCATGCTCGACGAGATGGAGAGGATGAGCATGGCCCGCAAGGCCCGCGGGTTCTCCAACAGGGGAAGCCTGCTGTCCAGGGAAGTGTTCAAGACCATATCGTACACCGCGGGCATGGTCCTGGTACGCTCGTACAAGAGGGGGCAGGACATCTACGACGGGCTGGTATCCCGCGGGTACCGCGGGGAGATAAGGACGATACGGAAGCCGAAAGTGCGGGCGAGGGACGCGGCGTACATGGCCTGCTTCGCCGGCATGGCCGCGATCATTACACTGATGCAATGGGGTGTGCTGTCATCAACGCTCTGAGATTGAACGGGGTCGTGTACTCCTACGAGGACGGGACGAGGGCGCTCGACGGCGTCGATCTGTGCATAGAAGCGGGGGAGAGAGTGGCGCTGGTGGGGCCGAACGGCGCGGGGAAGAGCACCTTGCTGCACATCCTCGACGCTCTCTATCTTCCGACAGAGGGAGAGTTGGAGATCATGGGAGCGAAGGTGACGAAGAAGACCGCGCCCGACGCGACCAGGAGGGCGGGGTTCCTATTCCAGGACCCCGACGACCAGATCTTCATGCCCCGGGTGTGGGACGACGTGGCGTTCGGCCCCATCAACATGGGGCTCGATGAGGAGGAAGTGACGCGGAGAGTGGAGCGAGGGCTGTCCCTCGCCGGGGTGACGGAGTATGCCGACCGCGTGCCCCACCACCTCAGCTTCGGGGAGAAGAAGCGCGTCGCCATCGCCGGCATCCTGGCCATGGACCCGGAGATATTCCTGATGGACGAGCCCACCGCGAACCTCGACCCCCAGGGGAGGCGGGCCCTCGTGAACGTGCTCCTGTCTCTGAACAAGACCATGGTGATCGCCACGCACGACCTGTCGGTGGCGTTCGAGCTGACCGACCGGGTGATCGTTCTGAAGAGAAGGGTCCTCTACGACGGGGACTTCCGCGGCCTCATGGCCCGCCCCGACGTGATCACGGAAGCGAACCTGGAGCTGCCGTCCCTGGTCCGGGCATTGGAAGGCTGGAGGAAACGTACCGGCCGCGAGTTCGAGATGCCCCTGACGGTGGACGAGGCCATCGAGACGCTGAGCCGCAAGCTCCCCTGATCACCAGTTGCCGATGACGACGCAGAACATAGGAGAGGTCTTGGACGGCGGGGAACTGATGGTCCCGCAGACTATCTCCTCGTGCGGGTACCCCAGGTCCTGGCACAGGGCCATCCTGCCCCCGATGTCCAGCACGGTGAGCTTGCTTCCCAGGTCCTCCAGGTCGGTGGCGGGGTCGGCCAGGAGGAACACCACTTTCCCCCTTCGCAGCTCGTCGATGACGTTCTCCTGGTAGTCCTTCCTCCCGTGGCCGTCCACCACGCTCACCTTGGCCATGTCGAGGTGCAGACGCGCCGCGGCCACCTGCAGGGACGATATGCCCGGCACGATCCTGTCGCCGTGCTTCCCCAGACCGGCCAGCATGGGGTCCCCCGTCGACAGGAGCACCGCGTCGTCGGGGAGGCTGCTGAGCTTCGTGTAGTCGGTGATGAAATGTACCTCCGCCGCGGGGAGGACATGCGACCTCACCAGCTCGAACGATCTCTTGGAAGTATAGATGTGCCTCGCTCCCCTGATCACTTCGACCGCTTCCTCCGTCAGCATGCCCGGGCCGCAGCCCACTCCTACCACGATCATCCTGAATCACCCAGCAGATTCCCTTGCCGGTCCAGCAGTACTACCCTGAGACGCGGCCATTCTTTCTTGGAGCGGGCGAAGGCCTTTTCCATGGCCCCCTTCCACTCCGGCGTGTTAACTAGCTCCTCCACGGTGGCCTTGCCGGTGCCTTTGAGCACATCGGGGTCGATGAACTTGAGTATGAGGGCCGGAAGCCCGCACAATATCACCTCTCCCCTGGCTGCGCGGACGGCGTTGCCGATCTTCGAGCCCACCAGGACGGTATCGTGCTCCGGGAACAGGAGGCGCGAGAACTTCAGCCCGCTGCGCCCGGTGGTGAGGACCACTTTGCCGGAGGAGGCGATCCGGTCCAGGTTCGATTCCTCCAGGTGGTCGTCCCACGGCTCCACCAGCCCGGTGGTGCCGAGCACCGATATGCCCTCCATAACTCCCACCTTGGAGTTGAGGGTCCTCAGGGCTATCCTGTCGCCGCCCACGATCTCCAGGCGCACCTCCGCCCCGCTCAGGTGCATCTCTTCCAGGGCCTGCCGCACCGCATTGTCGATGCTGCCGCGCGCGCTCGGGCTCACCGCCGGCTCGCCCTTCTTGTAGCGCCCCATGTCGCGGGACAGCACCCCTATCCCTTTGCCATAGATGATGCTCGCCCCGCTCCCCTTCTCCGCCGCCTCGGCGACGAACATGGCGCCGGCGGTGACATCGGAGGGGTAGTCGCCGGAGTACTTGGCGCAGCACCCCCGGCCCTGCTTCCCCGCCGCCGGCACATCGACCCTCAGCCCGCAGGGGAGATCGATCCGGACGGACTCGATCTTCTCGCCTTTGAGAGAGAGGACCGCGGCCTTGCAGGCGGCCGAGGCGGTAGTGCCGGTGGTGAAGCCGCGGCGAAGTGTCTGGCCGGACGATGTCAGCACCGCCAGACCGCTCTCCACCAGGGCGAGGAGATCAGGATAGGGGCACGCCTCCACCCAGCTGGGGGGGTACTCGAACTCAGAGACCGGGTCCTTCATGGTCCGTCCCGCTCCACGCGGCAATGATCTCGCTGCGTGAGGTCCCCGTACGCTCCCTTGGCGTGCGCGCTCGGATCAGTATGCATATTTGCGATTGTACCCTCTCGGAGTGATGATCCCTCTGACACTCTCTCCCTCCGCCCATATTCTCGAGTCGAGCCCTCCCACCACCACGGTGGAGTGCATGTCCACGAAATCGTCGTTCTCCGCAAGCGCCTCGAGCTTGGTCACGGTGACCGTTTCGTCGGGGCGGTAGGCGTCCTTCACCACGCCGATGGGGGTCGTGCCCGGCAGATGCTTCTTCGCAATGGACAGCGCAGTATGCAGGTTGTCCGGCCGGCGGAGGCTCTTGGGATTGTACAATACCACCGGCACCCCGACCCCGAAGGCCGCTTCCAATCTCCTCTCGATCTCCACCCAGGGGGTGAGAAGATCGGAGAGGCTGATGACCATGAAGTCGCTGGAGAGGGGTGAACCCAGCAAAGACGCCGCGGCACTGGCCGCCGTGACCCCCGGTACGATCTCCACCGCGGTCTCGGGGAACGACTTCTCCACGATCTCCAGGACGATGCTGGCCATCCCGTACACGCCGGCGTCCCCGCCGCTGACGATGGAGACCATGTGGTCCTGGGCGAGCTCGACCGCCTTCTTGGCCCTCTGCACCTCCCGCCCCATTGAAGAGTTGAAGATCTCCTTCCCGGCGAGCAGGTCAGAGACATTATCCAAGTATATCTGGTTCCCCACCACGTGGGTGGAAGAGGCGATCGCGTCCCTTGCTCTCATGGTCATCTGGTCCGAGCGCCCCGGACCGGTGCCAACTATGTACAGCTTTCCCTTACCTTGCGATGGCGACGGTGACATTGCCGATTACTCTCCTTTTCATTATCAGCTCTTTCTTCCTGGAAATGGCGAGCGCGGCCGGCTCGGCCACGCCCTTGAGCCCCAAGATGCTCGCCCTCGACGGGGTCGGGGCGTCCTGGGCGTTGATTTCCTCATCGGGCAGGAACACCAAGTTCCCTCCGAGCGACGTTATCCCTTCGATCAGCCCGATCTCCTGGACCTTCTTGTCCGTGGTGGCGTAGGCCAGCACCGAGCTGGCCTGCAGGCCTGATTCCTTCAGCGCCTGCCGCACCGCGGAGATTATCTCGTCCCTGCCCGCTCCCTTCCGGCAGCCTACACCGATGGTGTACTCGCCTTTCCTAAGCAGGACCGAGACGCCGGGGCCGGCGAGCACCATGCCCGGGCCGTTGGTGAGATACAGAGGGACCGTTCCCTTCAGTATCGCGGCGTTCACTTCCTTGGTGGAGTCGCGGTTCAGGACATCCATCTTTCGTTCGTTCATAATGCCTTCGACCGATTCCAGCCCGGCCGCCTCGGTGGCGGTGGAGAGGACCGGCACGAGGCCTTTCTCGCCCAGCTCCTTCGCCAGTTCGTTGGCGCCGTGGTGGCCGCCCAGCATGGGCACGGCGAACCGAAGGTCCGGCGTCACCAACACCACTGCCGGATCCTCCCACTTGCTTTTGACCAGCGGGGCGATGCCGCGAATGACGATGCCCATGGCCATGATGGCCACGATGCGCCGGTAGCTCTCGAACACCTCCGTAAACACGCCCTCGCGGTACGGCAGCAGATCGGCGTCCAGTAATGAGGCCAGCTTTGCTGCCTTCTCCTGATCAAGGGCGATAATGGCCGTGTCTTTCATGAATACAGCACCGACCTGTGGTACCGCGAGAACGGTTCCACAATGCCGCCGACCAGGATCAGCGCGGTCTTGTCGATCCCGGCCGCCTTGGCCTTGGCGGCGATGTCCGCGACAGTGCCCTTGAGCACCTTCTGGTCCGGCCACGACGCATGATAGACCACCGCGGCGGGGGTGTCCTGGGGGTAGCTGACCCTGCTCATCACCTTTTCGAGATGACCGGTGCCGAGGAACACCACCAGGGAGCGGCCGGGCTTAGCCAGCTCGGGAAGCTCGTCGACCTCCAGGGTCTCCCCGGCGGGCCTGGTGATCACCAGCGTGTCCGCGACGCCCTTAAGGGTGAGCTGGGTCTGCAGCGCTGCCGCGGCGGCGAACATCGACGAGACCCCTGGAACGATCTCCACCTCGATGCCCCTCTTGGAGAGGTCGTCGATCTGCTCCACGATGGAGCCGAATATCGAGGGGTCGCCGGAGTGCAGCCGGACGACCCTCTTCCCCTGCTTCACCGCCGACTCGATGGCGTCGCCCGTCTCCTCCAGATTCATGCCCCAGCTGTTGAGCTTCACCGCTGCCGGGGACCTCTCCACCAGCTCAGGGTTCACCAGGGAGCCGGTGTATACCAGCACCTCGGCGTTCTTCAGAAGATCCATTCCCTTGACGGTTATGAGACCGGGGTCCCCGGGTCCCGCGCCTACGAAGAATACTTTGTACATTTTACTTCCTCGCGTACATTATGCTGAAATAGTCGCTCTGTTCCGGGATCTGCTCGCCGCTGTAGATGCGCTCCTCATCCTGGAACACCCTCTCGGCGAGGACGAACTCACGATATCCTTCCCTCTGAAGGCTGCGCATCAGCTCTCCCGGCTTCTTCACCTTGAGCATGATCATGGCATCAGGGTGTTCACCGTCCGTAACGACGAACCCTCCGTTTATGGCGAGCTTCGCTCTCGAAGCGAAGGCGGTGATGGAGCTGATGCCGGGCTCCACTTCCGTTTCGATGTCCGGATGGCTCGCCCTCATGATCTCGACCTGCCGGGAGAACGTGGAGTAGAAGCTGGGGTCGCCGATCATGCCCAGGACCGCCGTGCCGTTCCTGGCGGCGGGAGCTATGCGCTCCGCATTGCGCTCCAGCGCGGCGCGGATCACATCCTCGTCATTGGACATCGGGAACTCCAGGACCTCGGCTTCGGTGTATGGCGCCACGAGGTCCTTGGCCATCTTCCCGGGAACGAAGACCTTGTCCGCTTCCTTCAACAGCCTAACCGCCCGAAGGGTCAACAATTCCTTGTCGCCCGGGCCCAGACCAATACCGATCAGCATGTCCTTCCTCCTACGATCACGAATACGGGGTCGAGCGGCTTGAACATGATATCGCCCACCAGCTCGCGGGAGCGGGACACCTGGACCATCACGGCCTCCTGGAATATCCCCAGCTCCTTCATCTTCTTCACCGCCTGGTGAAGGGTGGACACCAGCACCGCGTTCACGACTATGGAGCGGGCCCCCTTCTCCACGAGGATGGAGAGCACCTCGTCGAGATGCTTGGAACCGCCCACGAACGCGGCGTCCACGCGGTCCTCGGACCTCAGCACGTCCACCGCGTTGCCCTCTACGAGCTTGATGTTCTCCCGGCCGCTCTTGGATATCTCTTGCTGGGCGTACGCGAACGCCTCCGGCCTCAGATCGATGGCCAGAACGCTATCTACTTCCTTGGATGCGGCTATGGAGACCTTTCCGGTCCCGCAGCCCACGTCGGCGAAGCGGTCGCCGCTCCTCAATCCCAGCTTCTGCAAGGATATCGCGAGCACTTCGTCCTGCGTCGGCCCACCTTTCAACCCCTCTTGCATAGTGATTGGATGAATCATCCAACTAGTATTTAATGATGGAGACAGCATCCAGATAGAAATAATGATAATCATTCTGATTAAAGTAGGGCAAATGAAAAATAAACTGACGGCCATCACGTCCTGGACATCAGCTGGGAGGCGCAGGAATGGAAGGGGTAGCGGACATGCCGCCGAAGGACCGGAAGATCATGCTCTGCCCCAACGCTTCCGGGCCGCACCTGGTCCTGCTGAAGAAGTATCTTGAGCAAGAGGGCGCCAAAGTGCGCATGGTGTCCTGGTTCGGCAAACAGACCCCGTTCTCCGTCGCCCAGCTCATCGCGTACCGCCTGATGGGGTACCGCACCCTCAACATCAACTGGATGCCGTTCAATCACCGCTATCAGATGCGCCTGGTGCGCGGCTTGTGCGGGATCCTGGGCGTCCATGTCATCTGGACCGTCCACAATCTCTCGCCTCACTCGGTGCAGTTCGGGAGCAGGGAGGCCGACGAGGCGGCCATGAGATACATGATTGACTGGGCCGAGGCGGGCATCGTGCACAGCGCCCGGACCAAGGAAGAGCTCCAGAAAAGGTACGGCACCGGCCTGGACATCTCGGTGGTGCCGCTGGCGAACTACTTCGACCTGGTGCATCCTGCCGATCCCGCCGCCGCGAGACGGAAGCTGGGGTTCCCGGAGGACAAGGTCATCGTGCTCATGCTGGGTCCCAGCCGGTGGAACAAGGGCGTCCGCGACTACCTGGAAGTTATGGCCCAGATGCCGGACAAGTACCACGGGGTCCTCGCCGGGGGATGCCGGAACGAGGAGATCAAGGAGCTTATCGGTTCGTGCTCCCGGAAGCACCCCGGCCGCTTCACCGTCCGCCTGGAGCACCTGAGCGATGAGGAGGTATCGGAATACTTCGCCGCATCGGACGTTTTCTTCATGCCGTTCGAGGATATCACCACCTCCGGGAGCATCATGGAGGCGCTGAGCCGGGGAAAGGCCGTCGTCACCACCGATAAAGGCAACAACTACATGCTCGTCCGGAACGGGGAGAACGGATACATCTCGAACGACACCGGCGAGCTTGCGGCCCGGCTCAGGGACATCGACCGCTCCAGGGCCAAAGAGATGGGGGAGAGGTCCCTGAAGATCGCTGAGACTTTTTCCTGGGATGCCACGGCGGAGTCCTATTCGGAGGTGTTCGATCACGTCATGGAGGAGGGGAAGGCGTGAGCACGCTGCCCATGACGACGGCGTCATCCGCGGTACCAGCAGGGAACCGCGGCGTGAGCACATGACCGCCTGCCGGGGATTATGTGCTGAGGACCTCTACATGATCGGTTATCCCATCCAGAAGTCCTTCCTCACGGCACTTGTTCAATTCCGATCTGAACTGCCTTTCGAATGGCACGCCGATCAGGCATAGAAAATACTTCCTGTCGACATAGTCCATATCATGCAATTTTTGCAGATCGCGCCGTATGCTCACATTGTAGTATTCTGCCTGGCCCTGGCCAAGGGGGCACTTTATCTCGATGGCCCATCGCTGCGTTCCATGACAAACAATATCGATGTAGCCTCGGCTCCTTTTCCTTCCCGGCACTGGTTCATCTGCCCTGACCAAAAGGCGCGTTGCTTCATCGGTGTAATAGGCGCATCTTGTCCGCTCCTCACGCACAATCGACATGCCCGTTGTCTGGGCCAACCTGTAAGTGGTGTACCACTGGATCTCTTTCTCCGTCGAGTATGGTGCGACAAGCGCGGCTTCACAAGCTGATTTAAAGCAGTCTATCACGACATCATGGGTTTGACGTTCGGGGTTATTCATTCGAGCACTTTCTTATAACGCTGATGGAATTATAATGAAATAAAAACCAGGGCATCACTGTGCGGCCCTGATGGCCTCGAGCATGCCCTGGAACGTGGCCGACGAAGGCACCACATGAACGTCGATGCCCATGGCGGCGAGCTTGTCCCTGGTGGGCGCTCCCATCGCCGCCACCAGGCGGGAGTTGAGGAGCTTCACCACCTCATCACGCGGCGCCCTCTTCTCCGCCGCCTCGATGAACGTCTGCGCCGACAGCGCGGAGGTGAACGCGAAGACGTCCACCTTGCCGGCGACGGTCTCGCTGACCAGGCGGTCGAGCCTGTCGCTGTCCACCGCCACGAGGTTGTAGACCACCACCTCGGTCACGTTGTTGCCCGCCTCCCTCAGTCCTGACAGCAGCAGGCCCTCGCCGTGGTCGGAGCGGAGGATGAAGACCCTTCTGCCGGACGAGGAGCCGAGCATGTCCACCAGGCCCTCGGACGAGTACACCTCGGGCATGCCGGCGACGTCCAGGTGATACTCATCCATGGCCTTGGCGGTCAGCGGCCCGATCGCTATGACGCGAGTTCCATTCATGAGCTTGGCGAAGCGCTCCGACGGCATCCTCTTCGACGCCAGCTCCATCACCGAGGCAACGCCGGTCGAGCTCGTCAGTATGACGAGGTCCGCCTTGCCCCCTCCCAGCTCCTCTAGGAATTGGTCAAAGGCAGGCACGTCGTTCGTCTGTATCTCCAGCGGGGAAGCGCAGATGGTGTCGAAGCCCATGGCCTTCGCGGCCTGCTCGGACTCGGCCATCTTCTCCCGCGGCCTCATTACTGCAAGCAGTGTCATCTAAGGTCACCCAATACGTCCTTCAGTCTCGCCACCGATCCGACCACCACGACGGCGGGCGAGGATATGTTCTGTTCCCTGCACCTTGCGGCGATGTCGGAAGCGGTCCCTACCGCCGACCTCTGGGCCGGAGTGGAGCCTCTGTGCACCACGGCGACAGGGGTCGAAGGGTCCAGGCCGCCGTCGATGAGGCTCCCCATGTTCTTCTCCAGGTGGCCCATGCCCATCAATATGACGATGGTGCCGCCCAGCTGAGCGAGGCCTTTCCAGTCGATGATATCCTCTTCCTTGGAGTCGCTCTCGTGCCCGGTCACGAAGGTAACGAACGAGGCGTGATCGCGATGGGTCACGGGAACGCCGGCCAGGGCCGGCGCGGCGATGGCCGAGGTGACCCCGGGGACGACGTGCACCGCCACCCCATGCTTGCGCAGCTCCTCTGCCTCCTCGCCCCCGCGGCCGAACATGAAGGGGTCCCCTCCCTTGAGGCGGACCACTTTCTTGCCCTCCTTGGCCTTGGCCACGATGATGTCGTTGATGCCGTCCTGCTTCACCTTGTGGCATCCGCCCTTCTTGCCCACGTCGATCAGCTCGGCGCCCTTCTTCACTTCCTTGAGGAGCTCCTCGCCGGCGAGGTAGTCGTACACGATGACGTCGGCCTGGCGCAGGAGCTCAAGGCCTTTGACGGTTATGAGCCGGGGATCGCCGGGCCCCGCGCCCACGAGGTACACCTCACCGTCAGCGGACAAGGAAATCGCCCCCCCACCCGCGGCGGAGCGCGTCCACTATCTCGTCCAATCCCGGCTCCAGGTCGCTCAGGGGAACGGACTGGTCGATCCTCAGCGCGTCCATGGGGTTGTCCGATACCGCGATGGCGCGGATGCGCATGCACTCGTCCTCCTTCACCGCCAGTATCCCCAGCGGCACCGAGCACCCGCCGCCCAGCTTCCTCAAAATGTAGCGCTCCGCGTCGACCTCCGCCCTGGTGCGGGGGTCCTCCAGCTTCTTGAGAGCATCTAGATACTTGCTCCCCTCGGCGCACACTACGGCGATAGCGCCTTGTCCCACCGCGGGGATGAACTCGCGCGGGTCCAGGGGGAAACCTTCTATCGGCAGTCCGAGGCGCATCATGCCGGCGTGAGCGAGGACGATGGCATCATACTCCCCCTCCTTCCACTTCCGTATCCTGGTCCCTACGTTCCCCCGGAGGTCCACCACGTTCAGGTCGGGGCGGAGGTTCAGCAGCTGCGCCCTCCTTCGGACGCTGGACGAGCCTACCTTGGCCCCTTGAGGGAGCCGGTCCAGCGGCACCTTGGAAAGAAGGACGTCCTCCACCGGCCCCCTGGGCAGGACCGCGGCGAGCTCTGTTCCGGGGGTCAGGTCCACCGGCATGTCCTTGAGGCTGTTGACGGCGACGTCGATCTCCCCGGCGACTATCTTCAGGTCAAGCTCCTTCACGAACGCCCCGAAACCGCCCAGCGCGTTGAGCGGGCGGTCTGTAACGTTGTCCCCGGTGGTGCGGACCTCCATGATCTCGACCTCGAGGTCGGGGGCGAACCTGGTGAGATTGGCCACGACCTTTCTGGTCTGGGCCATGGCGAGGGCGCTGCCGCGAGTCCCTATGATCACTCGAACACCTCTGCCACGGCTTGGGCGAACGCATCCACGGTCCGCTCCACGTCCTTCTCGGTGTGGGCGGTGGACAGGAAGTTGGTCTCGTACTGCGACGGCGGCAGGTACACTCCCTGCTCGAGCAGGCTGTTGAACAGCTCCATGAACTTCTTGCCGTCGGCCTGCAACGCGCCCTGGTAGTCGAGCACCGGTTTGTCTGATAGGAACACCTGGAACATCGAACTGAGGCCCTGGACCTGCGCGGGGACCTTGGCATCATCGAACACCTGCCTCAGCCCGGCGCGCATCAGCTCACCCTTGCGGGACAGGTCCTCGTGGCCGAGCCTTTCGAGCTCCTTGATGGTCATCTGCCCGGCGGCGAGCGACAGGGGGTTGCCGGAGAACGTCCCGGCCTGGTACACCTTGCCCACCGGGGAGATCATGGACATCATCTCCTTGGACGCCCCGAAGATGCCTATCGGCAGTCCTCCGCCGGCTATCTTGCCCATGATGGTCATGTCCGGGACGACCTTGAAGTACCGCTGGGCCCCGCCGATGCTCAGTCTGAAGCCCGTAATGACCTCGTCGAAGATGAGCAGTACGTCGTTCCTGCGGGTGATCTCCCTCAGCTCCTGAAGGTACCCCTCCCGGGGAAGTATCGGTCCAGCGTTGCCGATGACCGGCTCGAGTATCATCGCCGCGATCTCGCCTTTGTTGTCCCTTATGGCCTTCTCGACGGCAGCGGGGTCGTTGTACGGCACCAGGACGGTGTTGTGCGTTACCTCTTCGGGAATACCCAGGGAGTTGGGGGCGCTGTGGGTGGTGGCCCCGGAGCCGGCCTTCACCAGCACGGCGTCGTGGGCCCCGTGGAACGCCCCCTCCACTTTGATTATCTTCTTCCTGCCGGTGTACCCCCTTGCCAGGCGGATGCCGTGCATGGTGGCCTCGGTGCCGGAGCTGACGAAGCGCATCATCTCTACCGAGGGGTAGAGCCTCGATATGGTCTCGGCGAACTTTACCTCCGCTTCAATGGGAGCGCCGTAGAGCGTGCCGTTCTCCGCTTGCTCCCGGACGGCCTTGACCACCTCAGGATGCGCATGACCGAGTATGAGCGGCCCGAAGGCCATGCAGTAGTCGATGTACTCGTTCCCGTCCACGTCGTAGAGGCGGGAGCCCTTTCCCTTCGCGATGTACCGCGGGTACGGCTGGAACGCCCTGACCGGCGATGACACTCCGCCGGGCAGGAGCTGCTTCGCTCTCTCGTATAATTCCTCTGAGCGCTTCGAGCCCATTACATCTCCCCCAGCTTGGCCGCGGCTTCCTTGGCGAAGTAGGTGATTATCATGTCCGCCCCGGCCCGGCGGATGGACAGCAGCGATTCCATCATGGCGCGGTCGTGGTCCAGCCACCCGTTGGCGGCGGCCGCCTTCACCATCGCATACTCCCCGCTGACGTTGTACGCCGCGATGGGCAGATCAAAGGCAAGGCGGGCCTCGCGTATCACGTCGAGGTATGGCAGCGCAGGCTTCACCATGAGGATGTCCGCTCCCTCGTCGATGTCAGCGGCCATCTCCCTCATGGCCTCGCGCAGGTTCCCGGGGTCCATCTGATGGGTCCGGCGGTCCCCGAACCGGGGGGTGCTCTCGGCGGCGTCGCGGAACGGCCCGTAGAACGCCGAGGCGTACTTGGCGGAATAGGACATTATGGGCACGCTCTCGAACCCCGCGTCGTCCAGAGCTTCGCGGATCAGGCCGACCTGACCGTCCATCATGCCCGACGGGGCGATGATGTCCGCCCCCGCCTCCGCCTGCGCGATGGCCGTGAGGCCGTAGAGCTCGATGGTGGAGTCGTTATCGACCACCTCCCCGTGCAGTACGCCGCAGTGCCCATGGTCGGTGTACTCGCACAGGCACAGGTCGGCGATGACCGTGAGGTCCGTCTCCTTCTTGATCTCCCTGATGGCGCGCTGCACCACGCCCTTCTCGTTCCAGGCCTCGCTGCCCCTCTCGTCCTTCCTCTTGGGGATGCCGAACAGCAGCACCGCCGGTATGCCAAGGGCCTCGGCGCTTTTGGCCTCGGCAGCGGCCTTGCCGACCGGGTACGCTTTCACCCCGGGCATCGAGCCTATGGGCTTGGGGGCGCGCAGGTTCTCGTTGACGAACATGGGATAGATGAGGTCCTTGACCGAGAGGTCCGTTTCCCGGACCATGTCCCGGAGGTTACTGCTCATCCGCAATCTTCGAGGCCGATTTTCTGGAAACAATATTGTCATCCTCCACTTTGAACAGTTCTCCCACGATCTCCAGCATCTCAACGTCCCCCGTCCGGGACGCCTCCTTCAGCACCTCCGTGGGATCGGCGAGGAACTTCTTGGTAAGGGAATTGGCGAAGTCCGCCAGCACCGAGGCCGGGGGTTCCGTCCCCGCGGCCAGCCGATTGGCGGCCTTCCGCATCTCCCTGTCCTTTAGCGAGTTGAACTTGAAGTAGAGCCTGCTCAGCAGCTCGTCCGCGCGCATCTCCTTGATGCGGGCGTCGAGCGACTCAAGCTCGTCGGCGATTATAAGCTCAGCGTTCTTGATCTCCGCCTTGCGCTGCATTATGCTTACTTCGGCAACGCCCCTCAGGCCATCGATGTCGTACAGTTCGACCCCCGGCACCTCGGCCACCTGCGGCTCCACGTTCCGGGGGAAGCTGACGTCGATGACCACCAGCCTTCTGTCCTCCCGGCCGGCCATGGCCTGCTCGAACCGGTCCTTGGTGAGCAGGATATGAGTGGCGGCGGTGGCCACCAGCACCACGTCCGCCTGGCCCAGGAAATCGATGATGCTGTCAAATCTGACGGCCTTGCCGTTTAGGGCGAAGGCGAGGTCTACAGCTCGGGAGTAGGTACGGTTGGAAACGAAAACTGCCTGGGGCCCCTTTCCCGCCAGGTGCTTGGCGATCAGGGTGGCCATATCGCCCGCGCCGACCACCAGGATGTTCTTGCCCCTTAACGATCCGACCTTTGATTCGGCCAGCTCGACGGCGGCGGAGCCAACGGACACGCAGCCCTTGTTGACCCTGGTCTCGGTCCGGACCTTCTTGCCCACCGAGATGGCCTTGCGGAACACCACTGACAAAGTTGGACCGACGAAACCCTCGCTCTGCGCCAGCTCGAACGCCTCTCGGACCTGTCCCTGGATCTGGTCCTCTCCCAGGATCATGGACTCCAGCCCGCAGGACACCCTGAGGAGGTGGCGGACCGAGGTGGGACCGGTGAGGTACTGGACGAGATCGGTGGAGGTGCCGAAGGGGACCTGGCCGTTGATGAAGTTCTCCAAGCCTCTGCGGGTGGCCTCTGGCGAGCTCGAGGAGATGTAGATCTCCACCCGGTTGCAGGTCTTCAGCACCACGCATTCGCGCACGCCTTCGATCCTGCCCATTGCCAGAAGCATGTCCTTTGGATCAAACTCGCCCAGCTTCTCGATCTGAGACATCATCACCTGCTTGTGGGTGACGCATGCGCTAATGATGCTGTCCGTCCTTCCTCACCATCCTGGTCATCGCGATCTTCTTCGCCGGTCCGATATCATCGCCCAGCGCGTCCCAGACAGCCTGATCGTCCAGGACCTTCCACAGCAGGCGCTCCCTTTCTCTTTGGTCGGGGACCTTCGCCTTCAGCTCCGTCCTCAGAGCCTCCTGCAGGTCCACCATCTGCTCGAACCGAGGCTCGAGCATTTCATCCAGGTGCAGCCGGAGATACTTCGACATCCCTGGACTCTTCCCCAGCGTCGATACTGCCACCGTGTAGTTCCTTTTCGTTATCGTCGAGGGGATAATGAAGTCGCTCATCCCATCGGCCCGGTTGCAGTACTTGCCGAGGGCCTTGCCCTTGCGGGATATGGCGTCGTTGATGTCCTTGTCATCGGTCGCGGCCACCACGAAGTCCGAGCGCTCGATCCACTCGTCCATGACCTCTCTGATGTCCGCTGTCACCCGGGCGATGCGGGAGCTTTGGAATTCCGGTACGAACTCTCTACTTACGACGGTGACATCAGATTCCTGGGCGAGGTAGCTGGCCTTGCGGAACCCTACCGGCCCTCCTCCGAACACGACCGTCCTCCTTCCCTTGAGATCGATGAACACCGGTATCATGGAACCCCCGAACCGAAGCCTTGCACGAGCCTAAATATATTCGCCCGCTCCAATTTCCTTCCAGAGTTGGATGATATATCCAATTTAAACCATAATCACAGGATACTATTTTTAGTTATCTGAACAAGCTAATTTTCCATCATGCTCGGCCAAGAATAAATTTATGCATCTGGCTATGCTTAAAAAATGCAATAAATAATCGTTATCAATACTATATAGTCGATAAAATAAGATCTCTTTCTTTCCGGATCGGAGCGGCCGGGAGGGGGGGGCCTTTTAGGGGACCTGTCGCGGCTCAAGGGGCTTCGAAGCGACGTTGATAGCTGATGCAGTGTCCGTTTTCATTAGAGAGGTAATAAAGAACAGGGCGCGGCCGGTCAGAACCATGACCTCGACCGTTGAACCTGTCGTTCATCTCATGTGGGTTGACGCATCAGCACAAATTAACAATTAACTGTAGCGTTCGACAAAACGAGACCGGCAACGGCCAATGATAAATAGGTATAGATTCATCCTTTAAGCCAACTGAGCATCGGCTCAACTTTAGCTCACACTGACCTCGCGACAGGCGGCACAGCTCTGAGATTTGCGGTTCGGCAAGGGAATTGCTCAACTCCTCCCTAGATCCTCAAAAATCCAGATCACCTGTCGCGATAGTTCTTTTCTATTCTGGACCAAAGTGCGCGAGTTCGGTATTTAATCCATTGCATTAGGTGTAGCAACCAGTGTAGATTATGAGACAAGTAGCTGAGCTGACCTGCAGCGATCTTGTATCAGGTGGGATCAGGGTCCGGGAGCCCCATATCATCGTTGTCCGTTTTTATCCCTCGGGATGCGTCGGGCCATTTCAACTAGATCGGGGCCATTGCCCAGGCGAACGGCCCCGTGGGCGGGATAAAAGAACGGGTTGCGCCTTCCGCTTCATCACGCATCAGTATTACGAAACATTAAATTAGTAACACGACTATTCCTTTAATCGGGAACGGCGGCCCTTGCAAAAGGCCATGATTCCACAATAGGCTCCTCTTTATTTCCCGTCGTTCCCCATTTAAATTCCAGAGCCGGGATTTTGCGGGTATGCAGTATGTAAATTTGCGTAACACCTTTCATCACAAGTTTATTAACGAATATCGCATTATGGCCATCGACCGCTCCGGCGGCCACGTGACAAAAGGGGATTTAGAAAATGACGAACGGAGTTCTATTAATAGGGCACGGAAGCAAGCTGCAGTACAACAAGGACCTGGTGGTCAGCACCGCCGAGAAGATGGGCAAAATGAACCTCGGCCCGGTCGCCGCCGCGTTCATGCAGCTCAACACCCCGACCATCAAGGAAGGGATCAAGACATTGGTTGGCCAGGGTGTCGACGATATATACATTCAGCCCTGCTTCCTCGCGTCCGGTGCACATCTCACCGAGGACATTCCCGGCGAGATAGGCCTGAAGGCCGGGGACACCGAGACCAAGATGACAGTGGACGGAAAGACCGTCACCCTCAGATACTGCGACCCCATCGGCGACGACGACCGAATCGCCGCGATTCTGGCCGATCGCGTCAGGACCAGGATGCAGAAAGCATGAGCCAGAAGGTCCTGGTGCTGGACCTCACTCATGGAGGTGAGGTGCTGGCGTACGAGTACGCGGAGAGAGGCGACCAGGTCACCATAGTGGACATCTACCACACCGGCAAGCCCGAGCTCAAGAGCGAGCTCATCGCGGCCGGCATAAGGGTGGCCGAGGCCGCTCCTGCCGAAACCTTTGATCTGGGCATCGTCCCCATCCATTGTCCCGACCATTTCATCGGGGAGGCTAAGATGGCCCGCCGCATCACCGCCCACCAGGCCACCGGCGAGCTCGCCAAGTTCCCATACCCCACCGTGGAGTTCACCGGCACCCGCGGAAAGACCTCGGCGTGCCACGTCCTCGCCCACATGCTGGCCCAGGAAGGCCAGAAGGTCGCCCTGCTCACCAGCAAGGGCCTTTCCATCGTGGAGGAGTGCACCGGGGCCATCCTGAAGGACAAGGTCAGCATCGCGCCGCCATCGGTGCTGTCGGTAGCAAAGATGGACCTCCAGGTCGACATCGGGGTCTTCGAGGTCAGCATCGGAGGGACCGGGCTCGCGGACGTGTCGGTGGTCACTGGGCTCGATGACTACCCCATCGCGGCGGGGACCCGGAAGGCGTTCGACGGCAAGGTCCAGATGATAGAAAGCGCCAAGAGCGCCGCGGTGTACCCCCAGGCCGAAGCGGGCCTGTGGGAGAAGCACGTCCCCCAGGGGACCGATGTTATAACCTTCGGACCGGGGGGCGACGTCAGCGCCACCCTGCCCAAGCAGCTGAAGCTGGGGAAGGCGGTCCCGCTGAACGTGGAGATCTACGGCGACGCGTTCAAGACCAAGCTGCCCGGCACTTTCCTCGTTCCCAGCTACAAGACCGCGTTCAACAGCGCCATCGCCGCGGCGGTGGCCCTGGGCATGGACATGGACGCAGCCATCGGAAGCCTCAGCAGCTTCGGCGGCGTTCCCGGGCGGGGCGAGGTGAGCAAGGAGAAGGGCTGGTACCTGATCAGCGAAAGAAACCCAGGCGTCAGCGCAGGCTCCATCGAGTGGAACGTGAGCGTGCTGGAGAGATACTATGGCCAAGAGGACATCGGCGTGGCGGTGGACCCGGTGAACCAGAAGGTGTGCGAGAAGCTGGTCCTCGACGACGTGCGCGAGGCCCTGTCCAAGCACCCCGCGGTGAAGGGGCAGTACGTCATCAACATGCCGGGGTTCGAGCCGTCCGGCTTCCGGCGCATCGACAGCTTCGTGGACGTCCGGGGCAGGCACAAGGTGCTGATGCAATGCATCAAGGAGGGCTACCTCTGATCGATGTTCTCCATCCCCGGCCGAACCCCATCATCGCCGCCATGTACACCATGAGGGACTTGGAGGCCGATATCGTTCTGATGCACGGCCCCGCCGGGTGCGGCTTCATGGCCGCCCGCCGCCTGGAGGAAGCGGGGGTCAGGGTCATGACCACGGGGATGAACGAGGACGACCTCATCTTCGGCGCGAACGATAAGCTCGCTCGGATACTGAAGAGCGTGGACGAACGCTACCGGCCCAAACTGATCGGGGTGGTCGGCACCTGCGCGTCCATGATCATCGGGGAGGACCTCGACGCCGCGGTCAAGAAGGCCGGGGTGAGGGCCACGGTGCTCCCGGTCGATGTGCACGGGTGCTCCGGACCGAACACTGCCGGCGCCATCAGGACGCTGGAGGTGGCGGCGGAGAAGCGCGTCATCTCGTACGAGGAGCGGGACCGGCAGAAGAGCATGCTGACCAAGGCCACCCTTCTGGAGAAGGAGAGAGGCCTCACCAGCAGGGAGTACCTGGAGCCCCATCCCGGGTCCACCAAGCTGTCCGCAGGCCTGCGCATAGTGAACACCCTGCGCGAGGGCGGAAAGGTGGCCGTCGCGCTGAACGCCAAGAAGGAGACGGCGTACGGGTTCGCCGATGTCATGAGAGCAGTGGAGTACGCCAGGAGCAAGGTCGGCGGCACCGCCACTTACATCGGGAACCTCGATCCCGAGGTGGGGCTGCCGCGCATACGGCGCTACTCTAGCGACATCCTGCGCGACCTCGATGAGGCGGGCGTGGCTGTCGATGTCATCACCGGCGGGCTGGATGAATATCCGGTCACCGGGGACAAGGCCGCCGCGGCGCTTGACGCTTCGGCGGCGGACCTGCGGGTCATCGCCGGGCTTCCCCATGCCGTCCCCGGGTTGCGCAAGGACGATGTTCTTGTTACCGATCAGCCACGGGAGCTGCGCAACTACATCGATCAGGGATACCACATGTCGGTGGGGGAGATCACCACCCACGCCGATGTCATGGGAACGAGCAAGGTGCTGTACAACGAGCTCGGGAACACCATACGCGAGATAACGGACAAGGGGTGGACATGAGGCAGATCGCCGTCTACGGCAAGGGAGGCATCGGCAAGTCCACAGTGTCGGCGAACGTATGCGCCGCCCTCGCCGAATCGGGCCTCAAGGTCTGGTACATAGGCTGTGACCCCAAGTCCGACGGGAGCATGACCCTGCTGGGGGGAAGGAAGATACCGACATTCCTGGAGCAGAGGAAAGAAGGCAGGACCGAGGCGGTGTTCGAAGGCTTCCACGGGATAAAGTGCGTGGAGACCGGAGGTCCTTTGGCCGGCGTAGGGTGCGCCGGGCGCGGCATCATCGTGGCGGTGGGCGAGCTCTCCAGGTCGTACTTCCGGGAGAGCGATGACGTCCTCATATACGACGTTCCGGGGGACGTTGTGTGCGGCGGGTTCGCCGCCCCGCTCCGGGAGAAGTTCGCCAACGAGGTGTACATCGTCACCAGCGGAGAGTATCTCGCGCTGTACGCGGCCAACAACATCGCCAAAGGGCTGGCGAACCTCGACGTCCCCCTGGGCGGCATCATCTGCAACTCCCGGGAAGTGGCGAACGAGGAGGCCATCGTCAAAGAGTTCGCCACCCGCATCGGCTCGCAGCTCATCGGCTTCGTTCCCCGCAGCGCGGTGGTGCGCGAGTGCGAGAACCAGGGCATGACGGTCATAGAGCATGCTCCCGACGACTCTCAGGCTGGCGCCTACCGGCGCCTCGGCGGGGCCATCATGTCGAACCGGCAGCTGGCGGTGCCCAGCCCCATGGACCCGGAGAACATCCGCGCGCTGCTCCGGGAGATGAGCTGATGTCCATCCCCCGCGTGGTGCTGGCTGGGGCCGGCAGCGGGGTCGGGAAGACCGTCATCGCCGCCGGGCTGATGGCCCGGCTGAGCAAGGAGAGGAGGGTCCAGGGTTTCAAGGTGGGCCCGGACTTCATCGACCCGATGTTCCATACCGCCGCCACCGGGCGGCCGTCGAGGAACCTCGACTCGTTCCTGCTAGAGAAGGGGACGCTGCAGAACGTGTTCGGATGGGCAAGCAAGGATGCTGACATCTCCATTGTCGAGGGCGTGCGAGGCCTGTATGACGGCCTCACCTCCACCGCGGACGTCGGCAGCACCGCCGAGATCGCCAAATACATCGACGCTCCCGTCATCCTCATCGTCAACGCCAGGAGCCTGGCCAAGAGCGCTGCCGCCCACGTGCTGGGGTTCAAGATGCTCGACCCCACGGTGAACATCAAGGGGGTCATCCTGAACCACATCAGCAACGACCGGCACGAGCAGAAGGCCGTGGAGGCTGTCGAGTCCCTTACTGGGACAGAGGTCATCGGGGTCATCAGGGGGCAGAAGGAAAAGCTCCCGGAGAGGCACCTGGGCCTGCACACCCTGGAACCGCACGAGGCTGGCCCGGTGCTGCGAAAGATAGAGGACATGGTGGCCGGCATCGATCTCGACAGGCTGCTGGCCATAGCTGAATCGGCGCCGGAGCGCCACTTTGATGACTCCTCCCCGTTCCCACGGCGGTCCCCTCAGGGGGTCAGGATCGCCGTGCCCAAGGACAAAGCGTATTGCTTCTATTATCCCGAGAACCTCGAGGCTCTCAAGGCTGCGGGGGCCGAGATCGTGCACTTCCGCCCCGCCGACGGGGAGAAGCTGCCTGACGCAGACGCCATTTATCTCGGCGGCGGCTATCCTGAGCTGTACCTCTACGAGCTGTCGACCAACCATGACTTCCTGGAAGGAGTGAAGCAGATGTCCCTGGAAGGGCGGGTCGTCTACGGCGAGTGCGGCGGCCTCATGACCCTGTGCCGGGCCATCGACGATGGCTCCGAGGCGGTGGAGATGGTCGGGGTGTTCGACCCCGTGGCCATGATGGCCGCGGGACGGCAGGGTCCCACCTACGTGCGGGCCAAGGGAACGCCCCAGAACCTCATCATGCCGGGCCGCGAGATACGCGCGCACGAGTTCCACTACTCGCAACTGAGCCCCGCTCCCCCCGGGCCGTACGCCTACGATGTGAGCAGGGGGATCGGGTTCGGCAATGGGGTCGACGGGGCCATGGTCCGCAGGACGGTAGGGACGTACATGCACCAGCATGCGCTTTCGTCCCCGGGGTGGGGCGAGGGGTTCGTCAACCTGATCGAGTGAACCCGGGGCCGGCACGTTATACGATAAGTGGATAGTTAGAAATCCCCGGCGCTCCCAAAAGAGCATGGTGATACCGCGTCCCGATCATTTCTCCTGGGCATGGGCCTGCTGCTCCTAGCCTCGGTCATGGCCGTCGCGGTCTGCTCGAACTCGGCGGGCGGTCTGTTCAGCGGCGCGACCCTGGTGGAACGGATGGCCGTGGCCGGGGTCGCCGTGGTGGCGATCATGGGGATCGGCACCGACCTGGTGATCAGGCTGAGCGAGCGGTAAGATAGCTGTGGACCGCCAGGGCGCCGGAGCGGGCGCTGGCCACGGTCGTGGGGATGTCCATGGGGCCTTCCGCCGAGCCTGCCAGGAACACGCCGTCCGAGGTTTGGAAGTGCTCCGGGAAGCCCGACGCGCCCTGCCGTACCCCCAGCATGTCCAGGAGGAGCAGGTTCTCCGGGGACTGCCTCGAACCGACGGCCAGGACCACCAGGTCCGCCGGTATCTCGTACAGCTCGCGCAGCAGGGTGTTCTCTCCGCACACCACCAGGCCGCCGTCCTTCTCCACGACCATGGACGGCTGGCCCCTTATGAACCGGACCCCCGCCTTCCGGGCCCGGCGGTACATGGCCTCCTGTCCCTTCCCCGAGGTCCTGATATCGATGTACAGGACGTACGCCTCGGCAGCCGGGTCGCGCTCCTTCAGGGCGAGCGCTTCCTTGATGGCGTTGGGGCAGCAGGCCCCCGTGCAGTACGGTACCCCTTTCCTCTCCGCCCTCGACCCAACGCACTGCACGAACACGACCCGTTTCGCCGGGGACCCGTCCGCCTTGCTGACGGGACCGTCATCCATCATGGACTCCAGCTCCCAGGAGGTGACCACCCCCTTATGGACGCCGTACCCCAGCTCTGGATATGCAGAGGGCGAGATCGGCTCCAGGCCGGTGGCCAGGACCACCGCGTCCGCACTGACGGTGCCGCCGATGTCAAGCTCGGCCTCGAAGCGGCCGTCCAGGCGGGACAGGGAGGAGAGCCTGGCACCCCGGTCCACCTTGATGCCGCCGTTCCCGGACAGCTTCTCCACCAGAGAGGAGACCACGCCGCTCCCGGGGGCGCCGCCGGGGAACGTTATGGCGAGATGACCCGCCTGGCCTCCCAGGGACGCTTCTTTTTCCACTATCTCCACGGCGTGGCCCAGGTCGGCCAGGGCCAGAGCGGCGCTGATGCCCGCGATCCCGCCGCCGATGATCAATACCTTAGATGCCAGAATATCACCCTCTCATGGAGTGGCGGGGGGCGTTCCGTCCTCCCTCAGCCCGCCACGTACGCCCCCGACCCCTTGCCACTCCGGTAAATGTCCTCTGATGGTATCTAACGGCGCCCGCACCCTCCTCTGAAAGACCGCCGCGTCCGACCCCACTCTCCTCATTATGTCCTCAGCACTCCCGACGGAATGCTGGAATCCCATTACCATGGATGATCCCCGGTGGACGACACCGGGGACGGCCGGACGCTCCTGGACCCTCGAATGCAGGCGCCTTTGGTCAGTGTTCTGTCAGTCCGCGCCGCCCCCATGAGGCCGCGCAGGAATTGATGTAATCGGTTATCCCATACTTAACCTTTCGATGCCCTATGCTGGATAAGTAGGTACGCCATTCCCGTTACCTTTTCATCGGGCCGATATTATCATTATATAAAGATGGAAAACGCAGGCCGGACCGGCCGGGCGGCCAGGCATACCCAGTATATTTATTTTGACCCTTTCGGATGCTTCTGAAAGCCTGCGATATCATGACTGATAATCAGGTCGTCATAAGTTTATAACCTCCCTGTCGTCGGAGAGAATAGAGCCCAAAAGGCTCTGCGTGATTCGAGATGGGATGCACTACTAAAACACTCAGTGAGACCGAGGTCCAGAAGGGGCTCCGGCACATCATAATGGATGGTCTGGCCACCCAGGTCATGTCCACCTTGACGGGAAGCGTGTTCCTAGTAGCGTTCGCCCTGGCCTTGGGAGCCTCGGACCTGGTGATCGGCCTTTTGGCCACCATTCCCCCGCTCTCCAACGTCATTCAGATCCCCACCATCTACCTGGTGGAGAAGCTCAGGGTCCGCCGGTCCATAACGGTCATGGCGGCCGCGCTCAGCAGGTCCTTCCTGCTGCTCATCGCTTTCGTCCCGTTCATCTTCCCCTTCAGCGTCGCGCTGCCATTGGTCCTGGTGGGCCTGGTGATGCAGTCGCTGCTGGCCTCCATAGGAGGATGCAGCTGGAACTCCTGGATCCATGACCTGGTACCTAAGCAGAACCTTGGCAGGTTCTTCTCCAAGAGAATGCTGCTCTCCACCGCAGTGGGGATCCCCCTGGCCCTGGCCGCGGGGTTCTTCATCTCGTGGTGGAAGACGGCCTTCCCGGAGCTGGAGATCGCCGGTTACTCGATCCTGTTCGTGGCTGGCTTCCTGGCCGGGCTCATGGGCGTGCTCGTGATAAAGGGCATACCCGAGCCCCAGATGGAGAGGCACGACATGCCCAAGCTGCAGGAGCTGTTAAAGAAGCCGTTCAGGGACGGGAACTTCAAGAACCTCATCATGTTCCTGTCCTCCTGGAGCTTCGCGGTGAACCTGGCGCTGCCGTTCCTGACGGTGTATATGCTCACCACCCTCGGCCTGGACACCTCCACCGTGGTGGTGTTCACCGTGATCAGCCAGGCCTCCATGCTGGCCTTCTTCCGGATCTGGGGACGGTTGTCCGACCGCTTCTCCAACAAGTCCGTGATGAGGGTCAGCGGGCCCCTCATGATCGGGTCCATCCTGCTGTGGGCCGCCTCGGTCCTGTTCCAGGGAACCCCGGTCATCGTGCCCATGGTCATCGCGATCCACGTGCTGATGGGCATGGCCCAGGCGGGGGTCAACCTGGCCTCGCAGAACATCGGCCTGAAGCTGGCCCCGAAGGGCGAGGCGACCGCATACCTGGCGTCGTCGACCCTGTTCAGCTCCCTGGCCGCCGGGATCGCCCCGCTGATAGGCGGCATAGTGGCGATGTACTCCCCCCAGTGGGAGTACTTCTTCCTGGTCGCCTTCGTGCTCGGCCTGTTCTCCCTCCACCGCCTGACCAAGGTCAGGGAGGAGGGGGAGGTTCGCGAGAAGGTCGTGGTCATGGAGCTGTGCCATGAGGTCAGGGACGGGTGCTCCCTGTCCCACCTCCGGGAGCAGGCCCATGCCGCTTCCGCAGGGCTGTCCACGGCGGTCCGGGCCCGGCGGAGACGCCGGGGCCGCGGCATCCTGCCGTTGAACTTTCTTTTCCTGAGGCGGTGATACCTTGTCACCTCGCCGCCCTGCTTATTATTATCTCCTCGAGCCCCTGGCCATCGCCTTCGCGTTCATGGCCGGGGCCCTGCTCATGGTCCGCTCTTTGTCGAAAAAGGCCGCTGGCGGGTCGGGGGCCAAGCCCCTCAACGGCTCCGGCAATGACCTGTTGAAGGTCTACTGGCCCCTGCTGGCCGCCGGCGCCGGCGGCCTGGCCATCTTCGCGGTGGCCCTGGCCGCCCCCGAGTTCGCCGCGGTGGTATTCCCGATCGCGGTGCTCTCTGCGCTCGCGGCGGGCGTGGCGATCTCGATCAGAAGGTCTGTTTCGAGGAAATGAGATCGCTCCCCCGGCCGAGCTGGCGGTTCAGCATCTCCAGCGATATCAGGAGGTCGCCGACCATCTCGGCCTGGCGGAGCACCAGCCCTTCCAGCTCGGCCCCTATCTCCGACGGCGCCTCGCTGGGCAGCGCGCTTATGCCGTTCAGTACTGTCCTCAGGGAGGCGACCGCGCCGAGGCTGTCGGGCAGGAAGGTCCCGGCATGGCGCATGAACAGGTCAGTATCGCGGTCCAGCCTGGCCCTCTCCATGTCCCGGAGCGACTCCAGGAGGGCGTCGGTGGTATTTTCCCAGTCCCTCAGGCCTATGCCCATGCGCGCTTCGAAGCCCTGCTCCGCCAGCGGGCGGAGGAACGGCGGGGAGGACGCTATCATCCAGTCGATGTCGTTGATGAGGTCCCCTACCCGTATCAGGTCGCGCCTGACCTGGCCCATGAGAAGGCCCAGCCTTGACGGCCCCAGGCCTCCCAGCACTATGACGGGCTCCTCGATTCCCACACGGCTCCCCGAGAACTTTTCGTAGCTCAGGGTATAAATAAGAGGGTCAGACGAGGGGGTCGTCCCGGTACCGGGAGAGCATTGCCGCCCCTCCGGACAGGGAGGCTACGCCGAGCATGAGGGTGGCGGTGCCGGCACCGGGCTCGTTGATCATGTCCAGGATGCCGATGATGAGGTACCCGATGCCGAGGACGATCATGGCCCCCAGCAGCGGCTTGGACAGCGGGTCCAGGTTCTTCCTGAGCGGGTCCAGCGGCCTGAAGATATCATCCTTGTAGAGCGTTAGGAACACCCACACCAGGGCGATACCGAACACCCACTCCGTGGGGGAGGTGATCTCGACGATAAAGGAGCTGCCGAAGTAGTCGGGATAGTGGCCCGCCTGGAACGGCCCCAGGAGTGGCCAGAACACCGTCGTGGGGTTCTCCCACATGGAGTCGAGGATGAGATGCGAGACTATGCCGGCCGATAGGACCAGGCCTGCCAGTGAGGAGCGCCACTTCCATATGATCAGGCCGGCAATGACCAGCAGCGACAGGAACAGCAGGGAATGGCCGAAGATGCGGCCGGAGTCCAGAGTGCTCTGGAGGATAAGGTGCCCCAGCGGCTTGTCGATAAGGTCCGGCACCATGGCACCGGCCGCCGCCACCGGGACCATCCAACGCTTCCCGGTGGCCTGGTACAGGAACAAGCCCAAGACCGCTCCGATGAAGAGGTGGCAGAACACCAACATGGAATGCTTCGATATCACAGGTGGGTAAAATAATTACTGTCGGTAAAGGGGGAGAGAACCCTCCCTACGGACCCACCGCCAGCTGATCGGCGGAGGTCCCGGAGTTGAACACGTTCAGGTACTCCCCGCTGCATTTCCGGAACATCTCGAACCGCTCCCTGGCCTGATCGGCGTTCGAGTACACCTTCCAGCATCCCGAGAGGATAGGGGCCTGGCCGCCGTTCTCGATGAAGCCGACCACGTCGTGGAGAGGGTAGCCCAGGAACAGCCCGATCTCATGGGGGAAGGGGGAGGCGCTGTCGATTCGCTCCTTCAGGCGCTCGATGGAGGCGTCGGGGTCCGGGCTCCGGTACCCGTACGGTGAAAGGAACCGCGCGGCGGCCTCCGACCCCAGGTCCTCGGCCAGCATTCCCCTGCGGTACACGTAGACCAGCGCCCTGGCCCCGTCCGATTTTAGAACTGTCAAGTAGATGCCCTTTCCGTTCAGCCGCGCGTTCCAGGCGCTGATGCTCTGATCCAGCGACCGCCTTTGCCCGAGGTCGATGAAAAGGTTGAAAATGTTTCCGGACTTGAGCCCGGCCAGCGTCGGCGAGCAATGTCTCACCAGTTGCCTCTCGAACCTCTCGCCTAGGTCGTCCCTCGACATGCTCAACCACCGGGGACCTGGGACGTCCCTGCCCTCGCCAGCTCGGCCCCCATCGCCTTGCAGGCGGCTTCCGCGTCCTTGTCAGGGGCTTCGTGGGCCATCGTCACGGCGACGATGTTGGCCCCCGTGGATGCGCACCGTTCCTCCCATCTGCGCATCCACTCGCCGTCCCCCCAGTCATAGGAGCCGAACAGGGCGACGCTCTTCCCCTTCAGCGTCGGCTCCACCGAAGCGAACATGGGCTCGAACTCATCCTCTTCCAGCATCTCGTCGCCCATGGCCGGGCACCCGAAGGCGATCTTGGTGTACCTCTCCGCCGTTCCCGGGGCGAAGTCCTTGGCCTGATAGACCTCGACCTCGGCGCCCGCGCTCTTCGCTCCCTCTGCCACAAGGGAGGCCATGGCCTCGGTGTTCCCGGTGCCGCTCCAATATACTATTGCGACCTTGCTCATATCGTTCTCTCCGGTCCAGCCTGCGATCGCAGGACTGGTATTTAGGATGCCCTAAATAGTTTAGGGATACCTAAATTCATGTAAAAACTTTTCGACGTGACATCCGGTACCGCGCGAGTATGGAGATAATTCGGGGCGCGGAGGGCCCGTCACGAAAGCGTCCCTTCCCGCCGGGGGCGGGTTGCGTGGGCCGCTCCGGCGCCATTAAGGTTATAATGTCTCCTCTCCCACGTTAGCGCCGGAACATGTCGGCAGGGAAGAGCGGATGGAGGGGCGAGTTCGACTACCTCCGGGGATTCGCCATCCTGGCGATCGTCTGGATCCACGTCGGGGCCTTCTACGTGATGATCGGGCATCCCAGCGCGATCGCCCCGATTAACGAGTTCCTCACCCACTTCGCCGACTTCGGCGTTCCCCTGTTCTTCTTCATTTCCGGGTTCGTTCTCACGCTGAGGTACTTCAAGGTCGACAGCGCACCGAAGTTCTACGTGCGCCGCCTGGCCTTCATCGTACCGCCGTACGTGGTGTTCACGGCGATCTATGGAATCTATAGCGTCCTGTTCGTGGATACGTCGGTCCAACGGGCAACGCTGTCCTTCGCCCTGTTCGACGCGGCGGGGGCGTTCTGGTTCATCGCCATCATCATCCAGCTGTACCTGCTGTTCCCGCTCCTGACCCGGTGGTACGCCCGCCTGGAGGCGAGGGGGCAGGGATGGAGGCTGGCGGGGTACTCTCTTGTCCTCTACGTACTGTGGTGGAGCGTGCTGTTCCCGGCCACCCAGTACGCGATCGACCTTGTGGGCGGCTCCGTGGTGCCGGACCTGGGGGCCATCGTGGCCGAGCGCCTCTTCCCAGGCTACCTGATCTTCTTCGTGCTGGGGATATTTGCCTGCCGCAGCCCCTCTCTCACGTCCCGATGGTACAGGACGCTGAGCGGCATAGCGCTGGTCCCCGCGGCCGCCATCATGGCCGTCGGCCTGATGTTCCTGAAGACAGGGTTCTGGTGGGCCATGCTGGTCCTGCCGTTCAGCATCGTCATGTTCGCGCTGCTGGCGAGGGCATCGTACTGGCTAATGGCCCGCCCCGGCTGGGTGTCGAGGGGGCTGCAGGCGATAGGGGTGTACTCTTACGGGATATACCTCATCCACGTGCTGATCATCGCCGTAGTGGTGAAGGGGCTGCTGACGGCAGGACTGGGGTACGGGGACGCCGCGTTCTATCTGGCCCTCTACCCCATCACCGTGGCGCTGAGCTTCCTGGCTCTGTGGGTGATCAACAAGCTGCCGCTGGGGCACTATGCGACCGGAGTAAGGACGAAGAAGAAGACTTCCGAAAAGAGCATGCGATCACGGTCGGCGGAAGGGCGGAAGAGCTGAGGTCAGGACATGAGCGGCCTCATTGACCGGCACTGCTGGGGTCCAGCTCTCGCAGGAACCGCTTGGCCGAAGCGTAGCTCTCCGCCTGGTACCTCTTTTTCTGCTCAGCATCAGCGTTGGCCAGGAAAGTCCCCACCCATGTAGGGCCTTCAGCTTCTACCGATCTGAACTTATCTTTTATGTTTGTCATGCCCAGCCCCATGCTCTGCTCTGCCAGGAATGGTCTTACTTTCCGAGCCACGGCGGCAGGACCATCAAGGCACTGGGACATCACACTAAAGATATCATAAGCATCCTTCTCCTTGTACCTTTCACCGAGGACGACCCCTTTCATCCCAATGCAACCAGCGATGTCCAACATTTGTATCTGGGCCCTTGCCTCACCGCCATCGGGAAGCGTTCCTCGGACCTCTTTTTTGAAGTTGTGTTGGAACTCGATATCACATCCGTTCGCGATTCTCGCCGGGAGCGATGGCTGGACCCTCCTATGCCTGTGATTCCCAGAATTCACGGTCGTGCTGGTAAGGAAGTCGATTGATATTCTGTAGCTTCGTCCATCCACTCTCGATGATATTTCCCGTTCGAAGCTGAAGACGATAGGTTGTCCATCAACCCCACGCCGCAGAGAATAACCACGCTCCTCGATGAGATCCACTATTGTTGAATGCTCATCATCCCCGACCAGTTCTGGATTGACGGCGATGTCAATGTCGATCGACCCGACGTGGGAGAAATCTCCACGCCCAAACTCCTCGATCAAGAAGAACGGGGCCCCAGCCTCCGACAAGCACCAACGAATCCCTGTAAGAACCCAACGCGATGGATAATTCTAATAGGGCAGAAAGAGAGGCATTGGCCACTCCGCCATCGTAGTCAGTGGATAGCCTTGGAGACATCGTTCACCCCCAGCAGATCGCTCCGGATAGCATCAGCCTGCTCCCTTCCACGCTGAGGATAGTTGTATAGGTCTAGGTACAGCTGGAGGTTGGATACCACCTTGACACCGTCGATCACCTGGATGTGCTTCAGCACCCCATTGTCCTTTGGAGTAATCAAGTACAAGTTACCGCCAAACTCCACGGGCTCCAGGTCCAGAGCGTCCCTGAGAACCTTTGGGTCCCCGGCATAAACATGCGTGTCCGTTGACCTCACTATTGGCAACACCAACCGGGCCGCAGCCCCCAGAGTGACCGCGTAATCGACATCGGGAAGCTGTCTCAACCTCGAAAATATCTGGTCATAGCCTTTCAGAAATGTGTAGTAGCCAGTGATCTCCTGGCGATCGTACCTATATTTCTCTGACACCAAGTCTAACAGGCCCGAGGGATCGGCAAGCCTGGTCCCGCCCCTCCTCTTCTCGATATAGTTCTCAGCTTCCAGACCGTCAAAGACCTTGTAGATCTGAGCTAGGCTCACCGAGGAATAATTAGATAGTTCCTGCATTGTCCATTCCTTGCCGGGATTCTCAAGCATGCACCTGATCACCCAGCAGCTCTTTGGCGATAGTAGCTTTTGCTGCTTCCGCTTAACCTTATACTTATTGTCACTGCCCCACTTGTTAATGTAAATGCCATCGAATTCCAGATAGGCATTTCCTGAGAGGTCCACGCAGCCTATGTTGGACCTCTCGCACATCTCCCTCCCGCGATCGCTGAAGAAAGGAGCGATGATAATGGGATAGCAGTCCCCGATTGGCCTGTTGCTCAAGCGACCGACATATTCCGCAATGACCTTCGGCTCGCCCGATGATTTGAGCTCGATCAATAACTTCTTCTTCCTATTTCCGATTTTCAAGTTGGCTGTTGCGTCTACCCTGCCAGTGCCAACATCGTCTTTTTCATATTTGCTCCATTCCAAGTCTCCGACCCTGGACAGCAATGATTCGATAGCTTTCTTGTAGTCTGTTTCATCCATGATTTTCACTATTATATCTTTTTCACCGCTTGGTGAAAATAGCGTATACAGTAAAAGTATATAATTTGTTTGCGAGGTCACTGGATGGAGCAGTAATAATGAGGAGGGAGTTTGATCACTCGACAGACCCCTCTGTCCCTTGGACCAGTTCAGGGCCGGGTGCACCTCGCCCCCGTTCGCCGTTCACATGGGGGTCGAATACCGGTACGGCGAGGTCACCGGCAGGGATCTGATACAGGAGCTACCCGGGACAATGATAGTCACCCATGCGGAGGACGATCTCTGAGATCTTCAAGCCATATTCCAGATGATTGACCTGTTCCAGCATTCTTAACTATTGTGAATTATTAAGCAGTTTTAGCTCCCCTTTTGAGATAATTATTAATGAAATCCCTGCCTACCCTGACGTGAGAGCATGTTAGAGATCAAGGACCTGACGGTAGAGGTAGGGGGCAGGACGGTCCTCAAGGACGTCAACTTGACGGTGGCTTCCGGCTCCACCAGCGTCCTGTTCGGACCGAACGGCTCGGGAAAATCGAGCCTGCTGTCCTCCATCATGGGGGTGGGCGCGTACAGGATCGTGGGAGGCGAGATACGATTCGACGGACATGACATCACCCACATGCCGGTGGACCAGCGGGCCAAGCTGGGCATCGGCCTGATGTCCCAACGGCCCCCGAACCTGGTGGGCGTTACGCTCAAGACGATGCTCAAGGTCACCGGCCACGGCAAGGTGGACCCCAGGGAACTGGCGTCCACGCTGGGGATGGAGCGCTTCCTGGGAAGGGACGTGAACGTGGGCTTCTCCGGCGGGGAGATCAAGAGGTCGGAGCTTTTGCAGCTGGCGGCCCAGAACCCCTGCATGTACATGCTGGACGAGCCGGAGTCCGGGGTTGACCTGGAGAGCATAGAGAAGGTCGGGAACATGGTCCGCCACCTTCTCACCACCGGGATGAAGTGCGCCGGGGAGCGGGAGGCGCACGGTAAGAGCGCCCTGGTGATCACTCACACCGGACAGATACTTGATTACATCGAAGCTGACCATGGATATGTGCTGTGCGACGGGGTCATCACCTGCCAAGGGAACCCCCGGGAACTGCTGAGAGAGATACGCGCCAAGGGATACGAGGAGTGTGTGAAATGCCGACTGGTGAGGACGGGCTGAAGGAACGCGCGCGGAAGGCCCTGAACAAGCAGGCCAAGTACGGCGAGGACATCGACCTCGATAAGTTCAAGGACGGCGCTAGAGACATACCGGTCTCCCGCCTCAGCGAGCTTCCTGACGACATGAAGGAAACGCTCCTCGGCGCCGGGGTCATCCCCACCGGGGAGGGCCGCGAGGGAAGCCTGGTGGTCCTGGACAGCTCCATGGTCGCCCGCGACATCGAGGGCGACGGGTTCGAGCTCCTGGACACCCGGGAGGCGCTGAAGAAGCACTCCTGGCTAAGGGACTATTCCTGGAAGGCGGTGCAGGTCGACGCTGACAAGTACACCGCGGCGACGTACCTCGGCGACTCTCCCGGATACTTCATTCACGCTCTGCCCGGGAAGAAGGTCAAGCTGCCGGTGCAGACGTGCCTGATGGTCGGGCACAACCAGACCGCGCAGACGGTCCACAATATCATCGTGGTGGAGGAAGGCGCGTCGCTCGAAGTGGTCTCGGGCTGCACCACCCGGAAGGGCGTGGAGGCCGCCATCCACCTGGGCATCTCGGAGTTCTACGTCAAGAAGGGCGGGTCGCTGACCTTCACCATGATCCACAACTGGGCCGATCAGGTCGGAGTGAGGCCGCGCACCGGCGTGATCGTGGAAGAGGGCGGCAGCTACGTCAACAACTATGTCGTCCTCAAGCCGGTGAAGAGCATCCAGATGTACCCGACGGCAAATCTGGTGGGCAAGGGTTCGGTGGCGCGGTTCAATACCATCGCCGTCGCTCACCCCGGCTCCGTGCTGGACCTGGGCTCCAAGGCGGTGCTTGCCGGCCAGGGTTCCAGGGCGGAGATCATAGCCCGGTCCATCACCACCGGCGGCACGGTATACAACCGCGGCACGCTGGTAGGAGAGGCGCCTGACATCAAGGCCCACCTGGAATGCCGCGGGCTCATCCTCGGCAAGAACGGCGTGAACGTGGCCATTCCCGAGCTGGATGCCAGGGTCCCCGACGTGGAGATGACCCACGAGGCCTCGCTGGGCAAGATCGCCCGGGACCAGGTCGACTACATTATGTCCCGCGGCCTCACCGAGGACGAGGCGGTCGGCATGATCGTCCGGGGGTTCCTGGAGGTCGGCATCAGGGGCATACCGGAGGAGCTCAAGGCGGAGATAGACAAGACCATCGCCCAGAGCGACCTGGCGTCGGGATAAACCATTTTCCTTAATTTCTCAGGCCCGGAGGGCTTCGGACCCTCCGGTCACTGTTCTTCATATTTTCACAGATAGCGCGCCTCCCGTTTTGAGGGCCCTCGTCATGCCGAGCTCGCGGCGAACGGGCGTAAACTATTGTTCAGAGAATAAGGGGTTCCCAGGCGCCATCCACGTGCCCCTGAAACCAAGGGGGATTGGCTCATCAATGATGTATCTTTCGATTATTATCAGCAGTCAATTCGAAATTTTGATAATTCATGCTAATTGTATTAATCTGTCCACAATCATTCTGATATCGAACCAATAATGCATAAAACGATAGATTAGAGGTCCAATATGTGCGTAAATTGGCAGACTGGACCGAATCATGCGGCTTTCAAAAGTTTAATAAGGAGTCTATTGTTCGGGAAGGGTTACTAAGAGGATTATTATGCGTACATCCGGCGATCAGGAAGAGGTTTGCATTCTCGAGGCCATAAGGACGGCTAACACCCACAGAGAAGAGCTCGCTGAGTCACTGGTAGACAACTCCGTGCTTATTATCGTGGCCGCCACGGCCCGCAGGGAGCTGACGGTAAGGGAGATCTCCACCATAACCTCCATCCCCTTGGCCACCTGCTACAAGCTTGTCGAGAAGATGGCCGGGATCGGCTTGCTTGCCGAGACCGGGAAGGTCCGCACTTCCACCCGGGGAAAGGCGTCCATGTACACCTCGTCCCTGAAGAACTTCTCCGTGGACCTCTCCAACGGCTCCATCGATCTCAACATCATCTGGAAGAACGGCCAGACCATGGGCGTGAACCGCGAGGTCTGCAGCAATGTCCAGAACGAGATCCTCGCTTCCGTGGACGCGGTCACAGCCGCGGCCGCGAAGTAAATCCCTTCCCCCCTCCTCTTTTTTATGATCCCTGCCCGGGGCGCGGGACGGTCGCGATAACGGTCGGGGCCTCCGTCGTTGCCGCGCTGGTGCTGGGGAGAAGATCTGACCGGCGGGTCGAGAGCATGCTGAGTTCCTCAGTTCTCTTCGTCGGCCACGGTCGAAACTTCTTTCAAACCCCATCCTTATCTCCGCACCACAGCGCCATCCCGATAAGGTTTGGAGGATAACATGTGGCTGACCGACGTTGTTCTGAGGCGAAGTGAGAGCTACCGGAAGAACCTGAGGTTCGAACCGAACCTGGCCAGGTTCGTGGCCAAGTACGGCTCCCGCCCCGTACCGTCCAGGGAGAGGGACCTCACGCTGGAGATCATCATCCCCTGCTACAACCACGGGCGGTTCCTCCGCGACGCGCTGTCTTCCTGCCCCCGCGATGCGCCGATCACCATATCGTACGATGAGTCGACCGACGACACCGGCGAGATCATCGAGCGGCTGAAGGACGAGTTCACCTTCAAGCTGCTGAAGAACGGGGAGGCCGCGGGGCAGGGGGAGAGCATCAACCGGGCCATCGCCGCTTCTGACCATGACGCCTTCATGGTGCTCAATGCCGACGACTGCCTGCTCCCGTACGCGTACGACGCTGTAGCGCGTACCTTCGATCGGTTCCCCGATGCAAGATTGGTAGGCGGTGGGAGCATTCCCTTCGCCGACCCAAGCACTCTGCGCCTGAGCGCGCACCTGCCCGTTCGCCTCGGATACCTGCACGAAGCAACGGTCCTGCGGCCGGAGCAGGTGCGGAGGGTGAAGGAGCTGAACGATGTCAATATGACCATGAGCAGCTGTTCGTTCACCCGGTCGGCCTGGAAGGCCGTCGACGGGTTCTGGCCGTTCGACCGGAGGGTGTGCAGCCACGACGACCGCGACTTCCAGCTGCGGGTGGGGTGCCTGTTCCCCATCGCGCTGATCGAGGAGCCTCTGGCCTTCTACCGCACCAACAGCTCGCTGGCCCGCGGGCAGGCGTGACTACTTCGGAGCGTCCACCACCTCGAACTCGTTCCCGTCGTCATCAACGAAGCGGGCGATGAGACGGCCGAACTTGTCCCTCTGCGGTTTCATGGTGAACTCGATGCCCTCGTCGACCAGCACCTTGTGGAAGTCATAGATGGAATCAGTGGCGAGCACCGCCCCGGTGCGGATGCCGGGCTGGTCCTCGTCATCCTTCCCCGGGACGTACAGCAGCAGAGTGGCGCCCTCGTCCAGAGCGATCTCGGCCTGCCCCATGGCCCTCATGTCCGAGGCCAGCCTGAGGCCCAGGACCTCGGAGTACAGCTCTATGGCCTGCTCGATGTCGCTGACCGGCACCCGGAGCTGCGCGATCCTGAGCAGTTTTCCTCGCTCCTGTTCGGGGGCCTCCCCGCCCATGGGGTCGCCTAGAGGCATGAACCCTAATTGGCAGGTTGTTTATTTCATAGTGATGAGGTCGGTCAGAGCATGCTGAGGTATGCCGCCTTGGTCTCCCGGGCGGTCCTGTCCCAGGAGAACAGCTTGGCGCGCTCCAGACCCTGGGCGGTCATCCGGGCCCTCAGACCCTCGTCTTGCACTACCCTCGATATCCCTTCCGCCATGGACGCCTCGTCCCCCGGATCGAAGTATTCGGCAGCGTCGCCGCCCAGCTCCGGCAGCGAGGAGGTGTTGCTGAGCACTGCCGGACAGCCGCAGGCGAACGCTTCCAGGACCGGTAACCCGAAGCCTTCGTAGAGGGACGGGAACACAAAAGCCAGGGCGTTCTTGTACAGGGCGATGAGAAAGCTGTCGTCCACCCTCATCTGGCGCACCTGCCCGGCCAGACCGAGCCGGGAGATCCTCAGGTCCTCGGCCTCCGAGAAGGGGTCGCCCCCCACGCAGAGCAGGTGCAGCTCCCGGTCCTTTGCAAGCAGCGGGGAGACCGCTTCAAGGAAGCGGTCGAAGTTCTTGTACGTCCACCGGTGGCCGACGAACAGGATGTAGCGCTCCGGGACCCCATCGGGCCGCTCCACCGGCCCCGGGGGAGGGTCGAGCGAGATGCCCTGGCGGATCACCCGGACCCTCGATCCGTCCACCCCATAGAGCCGGCACAGGTCGTTCTTGGTGTTCGCGGAGACAGTGACGATGTGATCGGCCCTATCCACGACGGCCTTCTTCCAGCCTATCACCTTGGCGTTCGCCGGGTAGTATTGGGTAAGAAGGTCATGTATCATATCGTGAACTATCAGGTAGCAGGGTTTCCTTCCCAGAGGCTCGATGAAGTATGGGTCGTAATATGTGGGATGAAATATGTCGAAGTCCTGCCGCCTCAGGGCCCGGGCGGAAACGCGCTGGTTGGTCCAGTACTTGAGGTCGATCCCAGTGAGGTCGCGAGCTTTCGCCACCGTTCTGCTGCGCAGCGTGTCCGAGGCCCAGTACCTGCTCGAGAACCTCGTCCCCTCAAGGTACTGGTTCCCGCTGAACGCCAGGGCGAGATCGATGTCAAGATCGGGGTCGCCGGCGTAGCGCCGAAACAATTCCCCATAATAGCGGGAGATGCCGCCATACGATGGCAAAGAGAATATCTGGTGATCGTAGAAGACCTTGGCCACCATCTCGATGCCTTCACATGAGATGCTTCATCGCACCATATATTAGGATATCCATAGTGACATGGAGCCGAACTTTACAGTACGGAAATTGTTTTAGCCGCGCAAAGCCTCGACCCTTAGGTCCGATGAGCACCAAGGTCGTGAACCTAGCGTGAGACTTGCCCAGACCTTCCGGACGATATACCGGGACCTGACGAAGAAGGAGATGACGAGCCTGCCTGCCGTCCCTCCCGCCAGGGGAAGGGCGCTGATGGGGTACCTCAACGCCGCAGTGGTCAGCAAGGAGGACTCCCGGCTACTGAGGAGCGGGCACACCAATAGGTGGGAGTGCAGGAACATCGCCCACATATTTTCATCCTTTGGCTACGATGTCGACGCCATCAACTGGGATAACAAGAAGTTCCTCCCCTCACGCAGCTACAATGTGCATTTCGACATCAGCACCAACATGGCCCGATTCCATAGCGCCCTTCCTGACACCCAGCGCCTGTTGCATGTAACTGAAAGCTATCCCCGCTTCAACAATGCCGCCGAAGCTAGGAGGGTCGAGGAGATGGAGCGCCGGACCGGCGTGCCTTACGCTCCAAAGCGCAAGATGCTAGAGCCGGACCTCTTCGACAGTTCTCTTGAGATCGCGGATCGCATCTCCCTGATCGGGAATGAGGTCACGCTGTCCACGTTCCCGGAGAGATTTCGCGACAGGATCACATTGGTCACACCATCGTCCTCGACAGCCTTCATCAAGCCCCCCAAGGCACTGGTCCCCCCTAGCCGCGAGTTCCTGTGGTTCAACGGCGCCGGAGCGGTGCACAAGGGATTGGACCTAACGCTGGAAGCGTTCCGGAAGCTCCCCGACCTGCGCCTGAACGTGGTGGGCAACGCTCACGAGGAGGAGGATTTCATGAGGGCGTACGGGAATGACCTCCTTCACGCGCCGAACATTACCTATTACGGCTGGCTTAGGACCGACGGCAGGGTGTTCAGGGAAGTGATGGAGCGGTGCTGCTGCTTCATCTCCCCCTCTGCAGCGAGGGCATCTCCACGTCCTCCGCCACCGCGATGCGGGCCGGTCTGTATCCTGTGATCAGCAGGAACAACGGCATCGACCTGCCCCCGGACTGCGGCGCCTGGCTGGAGGACTGCACGGCCGAGGAGATCGCCCAGAAGGCCAGGGAGGTGGCGAAGATGCCTATCGGCGAGCTCCGTCGGCAGATTTGGGAATGCCAGACCACGGCGTTGAACCGGTACTCGCGCGAGAACTTTGCCAAGGAAATGTCCGCGTACCTCTCTGCCGCCTTGGCTGAGCAAATCAAGAATTAATATCATGAGATGACTATTGGTGGGTTCAAAGGGCCGGGCCCAGGACAAGAATGTCAAATGGCGGAAAAGAAGGTCAAGGTCATACGCCCCAAGGGTTCCCGCTGGGAACTGGGCCTGGGAGAGATATGGGAGTACCGCGAGCTCCTATACTTCCTGGTCTGGAAGCAAATCAAGACCAAGTACAAGCAGAGCGTCCTGGGGATCGGCTGGGCCATCGTGCAGCCGCTCCTCCTGACCTTCGTGTTCGGGTTCATATTCTACCGGCTGGCCAACCTGTCCACCGGGGGCATCGAGCCATATTCCTTCCTGTTCGCCGGCCTCATTCTGTGGACGTTCTTGTCCGGCACCGTCACCTCCGCGTCGCTGAGCCTCATCGCCAACGCACCCATGATCTCCAAGGTGTACTTCCCCCGTGTGCTTATACCGCTGAGCCTGGTGATCGCCGGTCTGCTGGACTATGCCATCGCCGCGATCATGGTGGTAGCGGTCATCCTCATCATGGGTGAGAGCATCAGCGTTTGGGCGGTGTTCACCTTCGTCCCTCTGGCCCTCACGTTCCTGTTGTCAGCGGGAGTGAGCTTCTGGCTGTCCGCGGCCGCTGCTAAGTACCGCGATGTGCAGTACGTAGTGCCGTTCGGGGTGTCCATAGCCATGTACGCCTCCCCGGTGCTGTACCCCATCAGCTGGGCGACCACCGACCTCATCCGGCTCGCGCTGAACCTCAACCCGCTCACCGGCATATTCACGGCCCAGAGGTTCTTCATATTCGGACGGCCGGAAATGGACTTCCTGCCGCTCCTCTACTCCATCTTCGCCACGCTGGCCATCTTCCTCACCGGCCTGCTGTACTTCAAGCACTATGAACGGCAGCTCGCGGATGTGATCTGATGGAGAAGGCCATCGAGATAAGGGGGCTGTCCAAGAGCTATCACATCATCTCCGGCGCCGGCGCTTACCGGCCGGTGGGGATGAGGATAGGGGAGAGCCTTTCGACCTTCGTCCGCCACCCCCTTGCCTCGATCCAGGGGCACATCTACGGGAGCGAGGTGTTCTGGGCGCTGAAGGACGTGAACCTTGATGTGGAGAGGGGGGAAACGGTCGGCATCATCGGCCGAAACGGGGCGGGGAAGAGCACTCTGCTCAAGATACTCTCGCAGATCACTTATCCCACCGCCGGCGAGATCGTGCTCCGGGGGTCCGTAGGCTCCTTGCTGGAGGTCGGCACCGGGTTCCATCCAGATCTCACCGGTCGAGAGAACGTGTTCCTCAACGGGGCCATCCTGGGGATGGGGAAGAAGGAGATCCAGTCCAAGTTCGACGCCATCGTGAAGTTCGCAGAGGTGGAGAAGTTCCTGGATACTCCCATCAAGCGCTACTCCTCGGGCATGTACCTCCGCCTGGCGTTCTCTGTGGCGGCGCACCTGGAGCCGGACATCCTCATTGCCGACGAGGTGCTGGCGGTGGGCGACCAGCAGTTCCAGGCCAAGTGCCTGGGGAAGATGAAGGAGGTGGCCGGGGAGGGCCGCACCGTCATCTTCGTCTCGCACAACATGCATGCAGTGCGGTCGCTGTGCGAGACGGGGGTGTTCCTCAGGTCAGGGAGGGTCGTCGCCAAGGGGCTGGTGGACGAGGTGATCAACGCCTACTCCCAGACCCTGGAGGGCGAGATGGGCGCCCTGCCGCTCAGAGGGGAGGAGATCATCGTAGATTCCCTGGAGGTGATCCAGCGCGGCCTGAACACTGGCCTCATTGACGGCGGCTTGCCGTTCGAGGTGGTGGTGCGCTTTACCCTGCCGGTGAGCGCGGAGAACCTGCGCATGGGCATAGTGGTGAACACCAGCCTGGGGGATGAGCTGGTCCGCTCCCTGTTCTCCGATTGGGACCGCAGCACGGAGCGCCTTCCTCCCGGCGACTACGAGGCCCGCCTGACGTTCCCGGGGAAGCTGCTGTCCTCCGGCAACTATACCATCGCCCTCACGGCGCACAAGCAGGGGTCCATCGACCTGCTGCAGGGCCGCCATGTCGACCGCGTGGTCAACGTGTCCGCCCCCCTGGATTTCAATTCCGGGGGGCCGGCGGACCCGTACCGCGCGGAGGTTCTGCTCGACAGGAAGTGGGAGCTGCAGAAGATGCGGTGATCTGGGACGATACATCACATTAGTGGGCTCTTCCTAGACCGATGACCTCCCAGACCTGTTGGTCAGAGTCGGGGGAGGATGCTATTCAAGCGTAAATCATCATCTGGTCCGAAGAGGGGGGGGGGACCTCTGATGGCACCTCGACGATTGAACCGAGTATGACGACTGTCGGGACATGTGATCAGCTTCAATCTCGTGTTCGCTCTCTGCTGGAGCGGGCATTTCTCGCCTGCATATCCTCAGGACCATGGCATTCGCCCGGTCGGTGCATATGATAGACCGCTAGGTGGGATCCCAATACTGGCCAGGGACGACTCCGACTTGGCCGGATTCGGCCATCAGTTGCCTAGCCCATGAGAGGTAAAGAAGCCCACGTATGGAGTCCTGGCTCTCAGACAAAATGATTTATCCGAACATCGGTTATCCGAGGGATGGGCATGCCAATCTGATATTGGACAGTCCAAAAAGCCATACGATAGTGTCCAGTCGATGGTCGGAGAGGGTCTACTTGGGAAGCATCTTCAATTCAGTACGTTACTTTGCATTTCGCAGCACCGAAAGGATTCTCCATGGGATAGAACGCAAGTTCGACGACAGGGCCGTAGAGGCCATCGCCAATGACGAGGTGGAGGTGCGGTTCAACCGGGACAGGCCCAAAGTCCTCTATGTCGGCATTCGTTACGACTACGGTGTCCGAGACAAGGGGTTGAGCTTCGAGCATTACAATTTCTACCAGGCCCTTTCCAGCATGGACCTCACTACCATCTATTTTGATTATGACCGCATCTCACACCGGTACGGCTTCGAGAAGATGTCCCAAATGCTCCGGGAGGTGGCTTTCTACTACCAGCCGGATTACCTATTCTATTTCCATTTCAATGACTGGATAGAGCACGAGGTGTGGAAGGAGATATCGAGAGAGCTGCCGTGCAGGACGATCATATGGTTGGCAGACGATCACTGGAGATACGAGGACACCAGGAGCGTCTGGGAGTTGTTCGACGTAATCGCCACCACAGATAAGGAGAGCTACGAGAAACGCCAGAAAGAAGGGCTCGACAACCAAGTCCTTACTCAATGGGGATGCAATCATCACCTCTACCGTAATTTCAACATGGAACGGACGATCGCCGCCTCGTTTGTCGGGCGAAGCAATAAGGATCGGGTGGACTTCATCGACACTATGAAAAAGAGGGGTACCTCACTGACCACTTTCGGCGAGGGTTGGGAGAATGGGGTTCGCGTGAACCAGTCTGATCTCATTCGCTTATACAACCAAAGCAAGATCTCCCTCAACATCTCCTTCGCCTCCCGAGGCGGAAAGCTCCAGATAAAGGGACGTGACTTTGAGGCTCCTGGATGCGGAAGCCTCTTGGTCACGAAAAACACTGATCACATCGGCGAATACTATGTCCCCGGAAAAGAGATCGTCACCTATGATGACGCCAATGATGCGGCGGATAAGATAAAATATTACCTAGACAGAGAAGAGGAAAGGGCCGCGATCGCCCAGGCCGGATACGAGCGAACGTTGAAAGACCATACGATGGAAAGGCGGATCGAGGCCGTTCTTGCCGGGGCCTCCCGCCTAAAGAAAGGGAATACCTGAACCGTAACGTCGGCAATAGTTGGAACATCCCAATTGGCAAGCTCACCTAGTTTCTAAGGATGCTCAAGAATATGGGCTGGCCAGAACCGGGCGGTACGCATGGCGTCTAAACAACAATTAAATGGCAACAATAGTATAGCCGTGCGGTGTGTATTTGGTCACCAAGAAGGCCCTCATCACTGGCATCACCGGCCAGGACGGCTCGTACCTCGCGGAGTTCCTGCTATCGAAAGGCTACGAGGTCCATGGCATAATCAGGAGGGCATCCACATTCAATACTTCTCGCATAGACCACATCTACTCAGACCCTCACGAGGAGGGGGTGAGGCTGAAGCTTCACTACGGCGACCTCTCCGACGCCGAGACCATAAACAACATCGTGTACAACGTCCGCCCGGACGAGATATACAATCTGGGCGCTCAGAGCCACGTTCGAGTGTCCTTTGATGTGCCTGAATATACCACCAACGTCGTCGCCACCGGCACCACCAGGCTGCTGGAGTCCATAAGGCGGTCTGGCAACCATATTCGGTTCTACCAGGCCTCCTCCTCGGAGATGTTCGGTTCAGCCTCGCCGCCTCAATCGGAGGGGACGCCGTTCGCCCCGCGCTCGCCGTACGCATGTTCAAAGCTGTACGCTTACTGGCTAACGAAGAACTACCGGGAGGGGTACAATATGTTCGCTTGCAACGGCATATTGTTCAACCATGAGTCGCCGAGGAGGGGCGAGACCTTCGTCACCCGCAAGATCACCCGCGCCGTGGCGGCCATCGCCGCCAAGAAGCAGGAGCACCTGTACCTCGGGAACCTGAAAGCGAGGAGGGACTGGGGCTACGCGCCCGAGTATGTCGAGGTTATGTGGAAGATGCTCCAGCAAGAAAGGGCCGACGACTTCGTCATCGGAACCGGGGAGACCCACTCCGTCGAAGAGTTCGTGGACGAGGTGTTCGACTACGTCGGGCTGAAGAAGGACCGTTACGTCAGGATAGATCCCAAATACTTCCGGCCGACCGAGGTGGAGGTGCTGATCGCCGATCCCTTGAAGTCCAAAGAGGCGCTGGGCTTCGAGCCCCGCATCAAGTTCAGGGAGCTGGCCCACATTATGGTGGACGCGGACATGCGCGCCGCCGGACTAGAGCCAGTAGGGGAGGGGGACCGCATCCTGGAGCAAAGGTTCCCGCGGCGATGGTGGGCGGTGGACTGATGTCGTTCTGGTCCGGCAAGAAGGTGCTGGTGACAGGGGGCGCGGGCTTCCTGGGCTCGTTCTTGGTGGACCAGCTGGTGAACGAGAAGGGCGTGGGACGTTCAGACATCTCCGTCCCGAGGAGCAGGGACCTGGACCTTAGGGTCTGGGAGAACTGCCTGGACGCGGTGGACGGACAGGACATCGTGATCCATCTCGCCGCCAGCGTCGGGGGCATCGGGTTCAACCAAGAGAACCCCGCCACTCTGTTCTACGACAATGCCATCATGGGGATCCAGCTCATAGAGGCGGCCCGGCGGAAGAGCGTGCCCAAGTTCGTGGCCCTGGGGACCATCTGCGCGTACCCCAAGTTCACTCCCGTGCCGTTCAGGGAAGAGGATATCTGGAACGGTTATCCCGAGGAGACCAACGCGCCGTACGGCCTGGCCAAGAAGATGCTGCTGGTGCAGTCCCAATCGTACCGCCAGCAGTACGGTTTCGACTGCATCTACCTCCTGCCGGTGAACTTGTACGGGCCCAGGGACAATTTCGACCCCCGTTCCTCTCATGTCATCCCCGCCCTGATCAAGAAGTTCGTGGAAGCTAAGGAATGCGGAGCTCCGTCGGTGGAGCTGTGGGGGACCGGGTCGGCGACACGCGAGTTCCTGTACGTGGAGGACGCGGCCCGGGGCATCGTGATGGCGGCGGAGAAGTACGACAAGCCCGAGCCAGTGAACCTGGGGGCCGGGTTCGAGATATCCATCAGGGACCTCGCCGCCCTCATCCAGGAGCTGACCGGCTTCCAGGGCGGTATCGTGTGGGACGCCGCCAAGCCGGACGGGCAGCCCAGGAGGATGCTCGACACCTCCCGCGCCTTCGAGGAGTTCGGGTTCAGGGCCGGCACCGACTTCAGGGAAGGCCTGAAGAGGACCATAGGGTGGTATCTGGAGAACCGCAGATGAGCAGGCCGGTCGTTTCCACCCTGACGTCCTGCTACCGCGGCGAGAAGTACCTGCCGCGGTTCCTGCAGAACGCGGCGGAGCAGACCGCCTTCGATCGGCTGGAAGTGGTCATCGACCTCAACGAGCCGACGCCCCGGGAACTGTGCGCTGTCGAGGAGTTCCAGGAGAAGTACCCGGGGCACCTCAGGTACACGGTGCAGGAGAAGGTGGTCCCGTACTCGGTGTCATGGAACAACTGCATCCGCAACTCCACGGGAGACTACCTGGCTATATGGAACCTGGACGACCTGCGGACCCCCGATTCGATCGAGAAGCAGGCGGCGTGCCTCGACGCGCATCCCGACATCGGCCTGGTGCACGGCAAGTACAAGGTGGTGCCAGAGTTCGGCGGGACCGAAGGCAAGTGGAAGGATACGACCACGCTGCCTCGTTCCGAGGCCACCCGGCGGTTCCTGTTCGGACCGTTCTACATGTTCCGGAAGTCGCTGACGGAGAAGGCGGGCTGCCTGGACGAGCAGTTCCGCTCCTCCGCCGACTTCGACCACACCGTCCGACTGGTCATGCACACCGAGTTCACCGCGGTGGACGGCTCCCTCGGCTACTATCTATGGGCCGGGGAGGGGCTGTCCAACCGCCCGGACTCGAGGATTGAGGTGGAGAACTTCGCCATCCGCATGCGCTACGGCATCTACGACAAGCTGTGGTACCACTACCTGGCGAAGGCGTCGGAGTACGACTTCTACAAGATCAGGGACGGCGCCGAGTGGATACCGGTGTCCACCTACGTCCCGGACTACCAGGCGCTGCTGGAGCGCCGCTACAGCCTTTGGTTCGACAAGGGGTACGTTCACCACTTCGCGTTCAAGATGAAGAAGGAGAACTGGGCCGGGGTCAGGGGGATGCTGTCAGGCCTCTTTCGCCGCGAGTGAGCTTCACACTTGCGGACCGCTGAGGCACGGGCCGCTCACCGCCGGCAGCATGACCACGAACCTCGATCCCTTGGCGTGGTCGCCGGACACACGGTCCTCCACCCATACTCTGCCGCCGCAGTCCTCCACCAGCCGCTTGACCAGGTAGAGCCCGAGGCCGGTGCCTCCGGTCCTGGAGCCGCGGAACTTGCGCAGGAACACCTTGCTCTTGTCGGCGTCGGGTATGCCGGGACCGTCGTCCTCCACCACGACCTTGTACATCTCCTGCCCGCCCTCGAACGCTTTGCTCAAAGCGATGTCTATGGTGACGGAGCCGCCGGAGTGCCTGACGGCATTGCCGATGATGTTCGTGAACACGTCCTTGATGAGATCGGTGGCCAGCACGAACCGGCGAAGCTGCGGCCGGTAGTTGATGCGCACGCTGCCGGCCGGCCCCTTCTGGTCCTCCACGATGTCCTCCAGCACCCAGCCGAGGTCGACCAGGGTCCTGGAAAGTTCTCTTGACTCGATCATCTGCAGCTTTCTCACGTTGTCGATGAGCATATTGCTCTCGCCGAGGGACTCGAGCGCCCGTTCGAGGCCGTCCCTGAGTTTCTGGGCATCCTCCTTGGCCATGGCCAGCTGGATGGTGCTCGACGTGACGATATTGAGGTTGCTGATATCGTGCGTCAGCAGGTCGAGGTACAGTTCGGCCCTCTCCTTGGCCTCGACCGCCTCGTGCTCCATCCGCCTCTGCGCGGTGATGTCCAGGGAGACCCCCATCGCCCCTATGCGCTGGCCTGCCTCGTTGCGTATGGGGGACGATGAGTTCAGCACCGTCCCCCGGGAACCGTCCTGTCGAAGGACGTCCACCGCGGCGCCGAGCACCTTCTCGTTGTACTTGAAAGAGCGATAGAGGGGCCAATCCTCCTCGGCGAGCTTGATGCCGGTGTCCGCCCACCGCCCCCGGAGGTTCTTTAGGTCGTTCGGTATCCTCCTGATGTTGGTCGGCCCGCCCCAGATGCGGTCGCGGACCTCGTTCGATTCGATCACTTTCCCGTCGGCGTCGACGATGATGACCCCCACCGGCAGGTTGTTGATGATGGCCCGGAGGCGCTTTCGCTCCTCGTCCGCCTTTATGGCCAGATCTTCTATTCGGACCTTGTCCTTTACGGTCTGGGTGATGTTGGTGGCCGTCAGCAATGCTCGCGGGCCCATCTTGCCGCAGAGCGGCACCATGGACACCAGGAAATGTTCTTTGGCGCCCTGGGGTCCCGTCCGCTGGTGCTCCACGGTACATGGCCGGCGGGCGCGCATGACCTCCTGGTGCATCTTGAGGCCGGCCTCGAACTCATCGGCGGGCAGCAGGTCGCGCATGAGCCGTCCTTCTGGGGAGGCGACGCCGGCAGGGGTCGAGACAGCGGCGCGGTAGGCGGCGTTGCATGCCACCAATCGGGGGTCGCTCGCGGCGTCGATGAGGGCCATGGGGGTCCCGGCGCCTTCCATCATCGCATGCAGCAGCTCCTTCTCGCTGCCGATCTGCTCCAGGAGGACGGCTTTCTCCTCCTCCGACCTCTTGACCTCGAGGTACATCATGGAGTTGCCGAGGGCCACTGCCACGGACGCGGCGAGCCTGCGGCCGAAATCGATCTCCAGGGCCTCGTACGGACGGACCGCCTTGGGGCGGAAGAACAAGAGGGCGCCTTCCAGCTTGCCGAATACCCTGAAGGGGAAGGAGACCAGGGAGCGGATCTCCCGGCGTTCCACGTCCTCGTTGTTCATTTCGGGGAAATCCCTCACATCGTCCATCACCAGCGGCTCGCCGGTGTGCAGGGAGCGGTCCAGGAGGCCGCCGATCCATCGAAAGCGGTAGCCTACGTCCTCTGCCGGGAGGGCGTAAATGTACCGGACCGTCCATGCTCCCCCCTCGCGCAGGACAATGCCCATGGGATCGCCGCCCATGCTGTCCCCGGCGATGTCCGCCACCCTGGACATTATGGATTCGGGGTCCTGGAGCCTGCTTATCTCCTGGTTGATGCGGTTGAGTCCCTCGATGAAGGCCTGCTGGCGCTTCTCCCTGGTGCGGTCGGTAAGGAACACCATGATGGCGGAGGCGTCCTCGCCGCCCCCGAACAGCCGGAAGGCGTCGTACTCGTAGATGCGGGGGGACCCGTTGCGCTGGACCGTCCTCTCGCCGTGGAGAGTGGCCTCTGATGCGATAACGAGATCGACCAGGGCCTCGAAGGCCGCGGCGACGTCCCCTTCCAAGTTGATCTCGCGCCCGGTCCTCCCCTGAAAGGACCCGGGGGGCCGGCCCAGCTCCCTGGCCGCGGACGGGCTCACGTACAGGAAGCGCTTGCTTCGGTCGAAGATGAACACGTACAGATTGGTGCGCCGCAGCCCCTCATCTACGAGGGTCCATATCGGCCCGGGCTCCAGCCCCGGGACGCCCGGCACGCTCGACATCGCGCCCTGACCGTTCATTCCTTCCTCGACCATCGTTTAGCCGGATTGGGGCACGTGCTACTAGAACAGATAACTTTGCCTCGGACGTCGGACCTCCTGACGATCATTCACGATGAAGAGGACCGATCATCATCTAATGCGGCACATGTACCCGATCGCCGGACGCATGAACAATCGTTCCCCCATCCCGGGTCATCCCTTGAAGTACCATGCTTCAGAGAAGGGGTTGGAATATATCTTGGACGATTCATGTTCCATCGCGAGCATTCCGCTATCTTCCCAAGAGACATGGTCGTACTTGATGAGAATCTCACGGTTGTCCAGATTATATTTTCCGAAATAGAACAATGAATTGACATATGTGAGATCCCTGGAGGGCGGGGGAATCATCGGAGCGGTGGTCTCGAAGCTAAAGAACAGCAATCTCCTATACTCGTCGGCCATGACCCATTGGGGTCCATTCGATACGGTCCATTTTACCCCCATCACCTCAGCGGTGGTGAAACGCGGAAAGTCGTGGTCCTCATCGAGGGCAAAGGAGGTGGACTCCGCACCGATGGCCACATGCATCAGACCACTGTTGTATGCCAGAGACAATATTACTATCGCGGAGACTATCTTCAACGAATGGCGGCTCAAAGAGCCCATGGACCTGGAGATTCGGGACAGCATCCCCAGAGCAGCTACCACTCCAAGGACCAGGGACGGCGCCAGGAACAGCAGCGCCAGGTGGAATATTCGAGAAACGTTGAGAGCGGCGGCGAGAGGTGGCACGGCCAGGCACACCGCAAGGACCCCTAGAGCAGCCAAGTTGATCGAGGCGATGGCATGGCTGGCCGCATTTCTTTTCTTCAGGAGGAGGTAAATCCCTACGATGATAGCGACTATGAGTGCAACCTGCACCACATTCCATATCATATCCAACAGAGTACCGGAGCCTGCACTGATCATGCCGATGGTCTCGATGATGCTCCCTGCGAAGATGCCGCCCAGGATATAATCCCCCATTCTGTCAAGGACATCAATGATCGTAAGGAGCGGGGATGAACCAGATGCAAGAGCATACCACAATACCGACAAGGAGATAATCAGCAGGAGGGGCACCAAGGTCAGGTTGAAGGCATTACTGGTGGATCCTTCATCCAGCCGGGGAACGGGGGCCGCTTCGTGCTTTCTGACAGCTCTCCACCAATCGAACAATTTCCCCAGCACATATCCGATCAGCAGAATCGTGATGATGAAGTAGTAGGTGCCGTAGTGGGAAACGACAAGGGAGAACGCAAAGATGACGAACAGCGCTTTCTTCTGAGATATTGCTATCTCGTTATCAACGAGCAGCAACAGCAGCAGGACGACAAAGAGTTCAGCGATCTCCTGGCGAGCGATCTGCGGCAGCTCGGTGAAGAACGTGAACATTGATATCACGAAGAACGATGAAAGGAGGGCCATCTCCTCATTAGTTTGCTTCTTGAACAGGATGTACAGGCCCACCGGCACGAAGGAAAAGATGAATGGATAGACGACTCGGAGCACCACGTCCATGCCCGCACCGCCCAGTATGGAGACGACCGGTCCCAGGATCACGATGCTGAGCATAGAGAATATGTTTCGGAGCCCCTGGGGCATCTCGTCCGTCGGAACGGGGTTCCAGTACGAGGCGTCGATGACGGATGTGGCGGCGTAATACTCCAGATGTATATCCCACCCCCACAGGAAATCAGAAATGAGGGAGGTATGGAGGAGCAGGGATATGCCCATAAGAAAAATGGTCATCGGATACGCTTCCCTCGGTACCTTGCCCATGGCAACAAGCACTACGATAGAGCATATCATCAGTATCGAGACCGCCAGGACGATGTTTGAAGAGAAGGAGTTCTGGACCACCACTCCCAAGAGCGTTACGAGGGGGATCAACGCAAGGAAAAGATGATAGGGACGGAAGCGGAGGAGGGACAGGGGAAGACGGAATGACACGTCACCGTTCTTGAGCGAGGCGGCCACTGCCAAGAAAGTGGTCATGACGACGAAAATGGTCGTCATTGGGACTAGGCTCAATGGGTCGCGTATGCCCACATAGGGGAGGAGGATGTTGGCGCCTACACCAAGAAGCATCACTATGGATATGCTAAGCCCAAGCGCCATTAGGGTCGATTCAGCGAAGCTCTTCAATCGGATGCCCAGTACCTTCAAGGCCAGGAAGCCTGGCACAAATAGGATAAATAGTGTAGCTGTCACCGTACGAACCCAAAATAGCCCAGGGATTAGGCTCGATAGAAACATCGAACCGATGAGGGCAAGTATGGCCACAGCCACCATTAACAGGAGTTTGGCGTTGACCTTAAAACGGCTTAAGTTTTTATGGTCGGGCGTACGCTTTCCCTCCAAAGCCTTGGGCGGCCGAGAGTATGATGTCAACTCACGACACCTTCGTCGGTCCGGTTGGTTTGGCCCTATGGATGTCATTCCGATATTTTACGGTATGTATCAATTCCATCTGAGCCTTTTTATACTCCATCTGCAGTGGAGAGGCGACATATCATCGGATAATATATTTATACAGTAATGTCGAGTGTCATCATTCGCCGCTGGTGCAATTCTTGATTTCAGTTCTGTATTCGAAGTATAATCTCCGATTGATGACCCTCTGCGGGCAGTTCATGCATTCTCGATAATCAACTGCCTCTGAGCTACATGGGCTGTAAGCCCGCTGTCATCTTGCCAACCTTCATGTACTACCTCCTAGAAACTCATTTGAGTTCTTTGCTTGGGTGGGGGAGATGGGGATTAAAGGGGTTTCCAGAACCACTATCGTCCTGAGCGTGGCGCTCAGCGCGATCATAATAGCATCTGCGTTAATATCCGTAGTATACGGGGCTTCACAGGACAGTGGTGCAGATCCCTCCGAACTGTCCTCATCGTACATCATATTCAAGGAAGGCAGCTCCACGGTGGCCAGGAACGGGACCAGCGGAGCGATAGATTTCAGGAGCGACAATTCATCCTTTGTATTCCAGAGAGTGGTGGACCAGGTAAAAAGCACCGGAGGACTGATCCACGTCAAGCCAGGGATATACCTCATGACCGCGCAGGTCAATATAACGAGCCGCTGTGTCATTCAAGGAGAAGGCTACTCCAACATAGATACTGGTACCATCCTTCGCGCGGTGAATAACATTACCATGTTCAATGTCTATTCAATGGGAGAGTGGGGCTTCGGAATGCGGTCCATCATGCTGGACGGTGACAACAAGGGCAACATTGGCATCAAGGTCGATTTCCTGAACCGCGCGAACTTCTACGATGTGATGGTCTACGACTGGAAGGAATGGGGGGTCGTTCTCAGCAACGCTACCGCCCTGAACTTCAATGGGTGCAAGTTCATGAAGAACGGGGCAATCAGCGCTGCCACCGGCGGCGTGCTCCTGGGAGACCCTGGATATGCCTTTGCCATCACCTTCGATTCGTGCCAGTTCGATTGGTGCGGAGTTGGCGCAATCTTAAGGATGGTCACCACGGTCACCTTCCGGAGCTGCATAATCGAGAATTGTCTTTACTCTGGCATCAGGGGCCAGTCTGATGCCTCTGAGGGATGGTGGGCCCAGCAGGTCTACTTCCTGGAGTCGTATTTTGAAGAGAACAATGTCATAGGCAGCTCCCACCGGAGGGACATCTCCATAGAGGGGCCGCACTGCGGATATTGGACCATCTCGAACTGCATATTCATAGGATTCAAGGTCAACCATTCCATAGCCGCAGATTGGATGACCGGTCCGATAAACATCGAGAACCCTCGGATATATGGGTCGCCGATTTACTACATTGCCGAATCGGGCTATCTGCTGGGGGTCGAAGCCCGTGACCTCGACCCGTCGTGCCTGCCCCTCAGGCCCGGCGTCACCGGCCTATCTTCGGAGCTGTTCGGCAATGAGGACCACGGCCATCTCATCATTCCGGCCAACCAGACCATTGCCTACATCAATCATTCCCTGGGCTCCAAGCCGTCCGCGGTTATATTGACCAGCGGAACCGGAGGCGGGGCGGTCAATGCCTGGGTCGATGAGACAGAGACGGACAGGGGCAGGATAGCCGTCTGCCTGCCGAAACCGTCCGAAACGCCGGTCAGCCTGTATTGGGTGGCCTATAGGTAAGACACCACAATCAAAGGAGGCTCCGTGAAGGAACCTTATAATATCTGGCTGCTCGCAGAAGGATATGAGTAGTAGACTATATTGGGGCCCGAATAGATTTTGTTCGCCTCAGCCTCAATCGAGTTCAGAGATTTCTTGGCGTCATAATAATTGTTCTTGTTCACCACCACATAGTCATAATGGTCCCTATCATCGATCCCTCCGATGTTCATATTGGGGTTCTTGCCATAGTAGAACGGGATAGACCAGGTTGAGAAAGAAACACCGTAGGTCCTATTTCGTTCTATATTCTCAATCGACCATTGGCCAGCCATCCCAGTGTCCACGGCGTCGGGGAGGTCGTTCCCATACCAATAGTAGGGGTCGGTCCCTGATGATTTGAAGAAATAAGCTGGCATCTGAGACGCGAGCATCCCTGCCACTATCGCGAAGATGATGGCGATGGTGCAGAGCGTAAGCGCCACTTTCCTCGGATATATCTTCGGGCGGACCAGCCTGAGCACGGTGATCGAGCATATCACTGCGACGATGGGCATGGAAAAGGCCAACAAACGATCCAGGGGCAGGAATATGAGGAACAGCCCCAGAGCGCCAATGACGAAGATCAGCGTCACTATGACCAGCAGCCGCTTGAGGTTCTTGTCTTTGCCGTTGAGGATGAACGGCACGGTAAGTAGGACTATCAGAATGGGAATCCATTTAGAAAAGTTCAGTATGACTGTTAGGAGCGGAGTGGTCACCTGCGGCGCGGTGCTGAGACCAGAGACGGGTTTAAGGTTAATCGTCCAGTTGAGCAGCAGTTCCACCATGTCAGGATTCGTGTAAATCGAAAAGATCAGCACGATAATCGATATCGGGAGCAGGAACCGGACGTCTTTCGACAGGAACCCGAACATGTCCTTCAGCAATGGGATCTTGTTGGCTACCAGCCCGAGCGCTATGAATACCAAGAATACCAGGGCAAGGAAGAGGGTTGAAAAATGATGGGTGAGTATGAACGAGAGGATGAAGAGCGAGGACATGATGATGAACGGAACATCGTACCTTTCTCGGGTCTTGAGAAAACCGTAGAGGATAAATACAAAGAATACCAAGGCAAGGCCTTGGGGATGATATTCGGATTGATAGAATATCACCGTCGAACCCATCGAACCAATCAGGCCGGCCAGGAGTGCCATCCCAAAGTGCCTTGTGAACATATATGCCAATGTAAATAACCCAAGGAAGAACGCCGTCCCCACTATAGGAGAGAAAAAGCGGAAGAAGAACATGGCGTCCAATCCTGTCATCTCCACAAGCTGAGCGGTCAGGATGTGCATCATCGGCCAAGTGAGCTGCATGTCCGCCTGATAGTACCACCAGGACATGTGAGGCTGGATTGTGCCGTATTGCAGGACATTGGTCGCGCAGACATAATGGTAGTAGGGGTCTTCGAGCGGGGGGTAGCCCAGGATGATGTTCGGGATAGCTCTTATCAGAAAGACCATGACCAATGCAGCTGGTAGGAATATTGCCAGCTCGGAGAGCTTGTTGATCTTGAGCGAGCGATGAACGATTAGGGCTATTACTGCCGAAAACAGGAACACCGTGACCAAATCACTAACAAGCGCATTGTCCACTGCGCCAGGGAACTTTGTATGCAGAATCAAGGCGGTAAGGAGTGTATATACAAGAATCGCGGCGACCTTCGATTTTTCATTCACGGCAAGATCAACACCTTGCTTCCAGGCAGGAAACCGACAGGCAATCTGCTTAACGGCATTATCCCCGTCATTTAGGCAAATCCTGTCCCGGTGAGGAACATCGGCAGCAAATATAAGGATGTCGCACGGTGCCATATGAAAATCATCTACTCCCAGCGAGCGTCGCCGCTCGCCTGGCGTTGTACGCAAGGTCCATGAGCGCCGCCTCGTTCTCCTTGCCCCACCGCATCCTTGACCTCACCACGTTGTCCGTGGTCCTCTTTTCGGTCGAATGGGCTGAGCCCACCAGAGGCATGGATACGGTGTGCCATTTAGGACGGCAAGTTGACAGCACTGCAGCCTCTCATGCTGCTGCACCGCGAGCGTTCCGGAGGATACGCCTTACCTTCAGATCTGTTTCGCATCCAAGTCAATGTGCCTTGATCCTCTGACATAAAGAGGCGTCACGGAATTGCTTTGATGTGGTAAACATTCTGGAAGAACCCAGATCTCTTTTTTACAATTTCAAAGGGGCCATCCATCACATTCTCAAGCTTCCTATGATCAAAACCAACGTGTCCATGGTCCCAGCGCTTCTCAACCTCGTCAGTATTGTAGAAGAGGCCAACGGTCAGGAGGTCTTTCAAGGATAGCTCCTCGGAGTCGACATTTAATATTTCAAATCCTATCCGTTGCAATAGGAACGGGATGCCTACCATGACCGGTACCGACAGGACGATGTTGTCCGAGAGCTTCGACAATTCCTGTAGCATCTCTAGTCTGGACGGGTAGGGTCTATCTATCTCACCACAATGTTCGATTACTTCTAGGAGGTAGACGACATCGTGCTTCCCACCGATGTTGGCAACAGACTGTGCCAGGGTCATCCCGGTGTTGCAGAGGACCTCAACATTATCAAGGTGCATCTCCTCGACGACCTTTTTGGCAATAGATACCATAGTTTCATCCGTATCTACGGCTATGACATGGCGGAAGTATTTTGACAGAGTAGGTATAAATGCACCATCACAACAGCCAAAATCAATGACAGTGGCGTTTTGCGGGATATGGGCTGTGAGCTCCAATGCCATGTTAAAATGCCAAAGCTTGATTTTAGAAGCAAAGCCGGGCTTTAGATAGTTATATTCGGCATAAGACCGGTAACCATTGTACCTGAAATTTTCTATGGACACGTTTGCTGGGCTGACAAACTCTCTCATTTCCGAGTTGAATTACCTGGCAATATATATCTCTTCGCGTCCTTCCACATTCATTATCTTTGTTTGACATACCATTACTTGGCAGGTTGTTAGCAGGATCATATCATTCACTGAACTCGTAGCCATCCGTTCCCCGGACAGTGCGCTCGGCGTGTGTTGCCCCCACTCCAGTCACACCTTCCTCCTTTGGCACACCAGGCCCTCCTCCACCGCGGCTATGCGATGTGTTCCCCGACCACATCATGAAGGTATCCAAAACCATTTTCCCAGGCCCTTCACGATGTCTGTTGATGATACACATGGAATGATTATTTGGGGAAGGAGATGGGGGATAATACATATAGTTAATCTCCCCTGAGGAGTCCGTGTTAGGTCGCAAATCATTTTTAATAATGGTGGTCCTGACTCTCAATGCCATCCTTTCCTTCGCTGGCTTGTCGATAATGACACGTTATCTGGGGGCTGAAACTTTTGGCTCATTCTCCTGGGCCATGGCCCTGGTGGTGATTTTCAATACGGTCGCCGACCTTGGTTTTAATACTGCGCACATCAAACGTGTGTCTGAAGGAAAGGACATCGGCGAGTGCATCAGCACTTTTACTCTATGCAAGCTGTCCCTCACGGGTTTGATGGTCCTATTTATGACCATATTCCTCTTATTTACTTCCTCGTACAGGCAATTGGAGGGGGATGGCTTGCTCATGGTCATTCTGTTCATCCTGTACTATGTATTCTATGATGTGGCCAGTATCGCCATTGCTACATTCGATGCAAGACAGGAGACCGCGAGGACCCAAACGTCAAACATGATAGATCCGCTTCTACGCCTGCCCCTCATAGTCATCTTCGCCCTGGGCGGGATGAGCGCCGTGAGCTTCGTGGTGGCATATGTTATCGGCGGATTCGGGTTAATGGTATCTAGCCTTTACCTTCTGTCCAGAGAAAAGATCATTTGGAAGAGGCCGAGGTTGGTGCACCATTACGTGGCCTTCGCAATCCCCTATGCCTTAGTAACGGTTATGGCCACAGTGTCCTCCAACCTGGACAAACTCCTATTGGGGGTATTCTGGACCAACATCGAGGTGGGCTATTATTCGGCGAGTTGGTCCATTGTATTGATGATTAGTGTGATTGGGATTGCCATCTCCTCGCTGGTTTTCCCTACATTCTCAAAGCTCCACACGGAGAATGGTAACGAACAAATACAGACCCTGACCTGGGCCTCCGAACGGTACACATCAATGATTTCAATTCCATTGATAGCAATCTTAGTAGTCTTCTCCGAAGACATCATGGCCTTGTTATTCGGAACGGAGTTCAGAGGCGGCGGGGGATCATTGAGATTCCTGGCCATTGCTATGTTCCTAGAGATCATCAACGTCGCTTATATCGCTCAGATAGGCGCGTTTAATCGTCCTACCGCAGTGGCGAAACTGACGATTATCCAAGTGGTCACCGGTTTCGCCTTTTTCTTGGTTCTTGTTCCTACGCACATAGGTGGGATTGACCTCCTGGCCCTCGGGGATACCGGAGCCGCTATAGCTAGAATATTCGGATGTGCGGCAATTTTCTTTATCGCCCGCCGATTGGCGTTCAACCTAACAGGGACACGGTCGAACCCCCGATTACTTCTGCACTTGGTGGGGGCTTTGCTCACCGGTCTGACGCTGGAGGCCATCTCGGGAGTCTGGAGCATCACCCACTGGTATGACGCGCTGCTCTTGCTAATGGTCAGCTATGCCGTCTTCACGTCCTTGCTGTTCATATTCAGGGAATTGGGGAAAGAGGACATGAGATTCATGATGAGCGTCATGAATCCCCTCGATATGTGGTCATATGTAAAGGGCGAGCTCAAAGGTCGAGAACCGAGGAGCTGAAAATTTCAGCCATCCCCAGATTATATCTTGTTCCTACGGGTGGCGGAAGGTGTCTGAGGATGGCCATCCTCTCGCGAGGACCAAGTCGTATGTATCCATGAGTAAATCGCGTTCGTCTGGTCGGTGGCGTCCTTCCAAGAGAACCTGTCCCTGACATGCGATGGGGTCGTTTCCCCTCTGCTATTTTGCCCATCAATCGCCGATAGAATCGCCTTCCCCAACTCAACGTAATCTTCGGGCGGCACCAGACACACACACTCATCTGCTATCTCGGAAATCGCACCTACATCAGAAGCAACCACTTGTTTGTTGAAGTGCAAGGCTTCAAGTATGGTTCGACCAAAGCCTTCCAGCCGGCTCGGGCACACATATACGTCACAAAGTGCGAATAGGTTATAGAGTGTCGAATCATCGACGAATCCAGTGAACCTTATCCGGTCTTCAATACCAAGAGATCGTGCAATCTCCATCGCGTGTTCCTGACTGCCACTCCCAGCTATGACAATAGCGTAGTCCGTTCTTTCCTTTATATCGCCAATAGCTGAGAGAAGTATGTCGAGACCTTTCCGAGGATCGTCCACCCTGCCTGCAAACAAGACCACTTTTTTCCCATGCAAGTCATATTTATCTCTAATGTTCCCCATTTTCAATTCATTGACTTGTGAATCATCGACGTTTATTGCCTGATATACGACATGTACCTTCCTTTCTTCGATTTTGTATTCCTCAATCACTCTTTTTCGGGTATATTCGCTATTTGCCAGAATAAGATCTGCACAACTTATGCATCTTGACTCGATTAAGGGGATCAGCGGTCCGTTCTCACTTCCAAATCTCTTGATGCGTCCTAGACTCGACAGATTGTTGCCTCGGACTGCATCGTTCACCAAATGATGCATGGTCAGTACTATTGGAGCGTTTGATAGTTTCCTTTTCAGGAACCAATATGCAACACCGTTGATGTGAATTATATCGAATTTTTTTTCGGACTCGTACTTTTTTATATACTTTGGCAACAGCAGCCAGAATTGCAATGCAGGAAATAATTTGGGAAACGGCAATCGGATAGGGACGATGGTTGGTTTTTGACCTTGCTCAACGATTTGCTCCAATCCGATGGATGGGGTGAATACAAATACCTCATTGGCCTCGGCCAAGCCGTCCGCCAACCCTTTGGCATAAAGGCCTGCTCCACCTATCAGGTTGGGAGGGTATTCAATGGTTACGAACGCGATCTTCATAGGGCCTTCGATAGGTTTCACTAGCTTGTCCTGAGTGAAATCGCTCGGGATATGTTCGCACCCATTCATTACGCTCATCCCTTTCCCAATTTCAGATTATATCGGCGTTTATCTAGGGCCTCGCGATATGCCCCATCCACCATTTTGGCTACCAGATCCCCGCGTAGGTTCTCGACGATATATTTCTGACCCCTTGTCACCATTTCTTTGGCCATTTGAGAATCATCGAGGATATCCCCGATCGCGGATGCCAGCGCCTCATCGTCCTCCAGGGGGACGGCCAATCCGCACGATGCCTTTATAATCATCTGCCCGCAGCCGCAGTCACTGGAGACGACGACGGGAGTTCCGCACATGATCGCCTCGAACGGCACCATGCCGAAGATCTCGTAACGTGAGGGATATGCGACGACATCGGCGTCGGCGTAGGCGGATGCCCGCTTGGATGAGGGGATCGGACCGACGAATCGTATGGAACCCCCACACCCCGATGATCTGGCGAGATCCGTTAGCTCCTGTTCCTGCCCATCATCGGGCCCGGCAATGACCAAGTACGCGTTCTTCCTGACCTGCCACAAGCGGGCGAAAGCTTTGATCAGAACGTCGACACCTTTAATCCGATTCAGCCTGCCAAAGAAAAGTATCAGCACGTCATCATGACCGAGCCCGAGATCCTTTCGAAAGCTCCCGCGCTGGGCGGACAGGCGGAAATTTTCCGGCCGAAGGCCGTTCGGAATCACCTTGATGTTTGCCCGGTCCGCGCCGAGCCCCAAATAGTCAGGCACCTCCAGTTCGGAAACGGCCAGGCATGCTCCTGCCCTTTTGATGATCCTCTTGCCCCACACAAGATCGTAAGCCCGCTTCAGAATCCCCTTTCCCGCGATGATGGCGGCGGACCCATGAGCCTGGACCACGAAGGGAACGTTCCATTTCTTGGAGTACCTAAGGACAGCGGTGTTCTGGTATGTGCGGAACTCGTGAAGATGTACTATGTCGAAAGAAGCCAAATTTTCCTTCAGCCATTTCGCCATGGCCGGACTGTATAGGAAAAGACTCAAGTTCGCCACGCAGGGAAATGCGAGGACCTCCACACCCTCCAGGGATCGTGCGTACTCCTCATCGAACTCGAAATCGGTGGTCACCAGTGTGATCTGGTGGCCCCGTTCCCCCAGGGCCTTGATCAGATCGTACGGTACCGTGACCGACCCCCCACGGGTCGGAGTGAAGAATGGCATCACCTGGAGAATCCGCATCTACCTGCCCCTACCTAACTGTGCCGATGAGCATGTTCGGCCAGCATATAAAACCATCCAGGCGTGCCCAGTCGAAGAACACGGATAATCGTGGCGCGGTCAGGAACGGGCTACCTCCTCGAGTATCTCCTCGAAACGCGAGGTTATGTCGGACCAGTCGTTGTTGCTGACGAATGCCTGGGCCTTTTTCCCTTCCACGTGCACCTGCCCATTGCCGACCAGGTCGGCGCACACGGCGACCGCGTCCTTGGACTCGTTCAGGTAAAGGACTCCATTATCCTGGCCGAACTCCTTCATGATGCCGGAAAGGCCGGTGGCCAGTACGGCTTTGCCGGCAGCCATATATTCGTACATCTTGATGGGGACGATGTTCTCCATGATCTTGCTGCGCTTGGCCGGGAGAAGGCATATATCTGCCGCAGCAACGTAATTGGGTACTTCATCGTATGGCTTCCAGCCCTCGAGGATGAGCCTGTCCCCAAGACCCTCATCATCCCTGATCTGGTTAAGCTTGTCCCATAGCTCCCCCTTGCCGAGGACCAGCATCTTGATCCGATCATTGTTCGCCTTCGCTAGTTCTCGGGCCACCTCATCGAGGCCTGAGAAATCATAGAGCCAGCCCATGAAGAAGAGCACCGTATCGTCCTTGGAGAAGCCATACCTCTTCCGGACCTTCTCCCCGTCGGCCTTGCTGAAACGTTCGAGGTCCACCCCAGCCCTGAGGACCTCTGTCTTAGCGGGGTCCGCGCCCATCGCTATCGAGTATTCCTTCAGCCCCTCATTGATGGTGAGCACTTTCGCCGAGCTGGCATTGTTCTTCTTTTCGATCTCCCGGGCGATGGGCTGCAAGAACTCCTCGGGGACGAGGCGGTGGAGCTCGTCGATGATGTAGTAGATGAAAGGGATGCCGTACCTCTTTCCCAGCTTGATCGCCGACCGGGCGTTGACCAGTCCGAACCCGATCATCACGTCCGGTTTGAACTCCTTGATCTGGCGCTTGATCTCCCTGCGGTGGGTGAAGTACAAGCTCATGTAATTGAGTCCGGATATGCGAACGAACCCCGGCCTCACTACGGTCACTCCCCCGTCAACGACCTTATGCTGGTCCAGAAATACCTTTCGATGAGCTATGAGCCCTTCGTCGCGATGCTCCTCCCACCCGATCGGATAGTCGATCACTCGGACCTCGTGGCCCCTCTGGACCAGCCGTTCCATTAGGTGGTGGCTCTGATGGGGGCCTCTTTCGATCCAGTCCGACTCCTGGACTACCAATAGGCGCATGGCGACCCTCAGAACTCCGCGCTCTTCTGGATATCGTCCCAATTGGTTTTGAACCAGCCGTGCACGCTCTTGAGGCCGTCCTCGAAGGAGGTCTGGGGATCATAATCGAGTATGCGGCGGGCCTTGTCGGTGCAGGAGAGCAGCCTGGTCTTGACGTCCCAATTGCGCCTCTCCACGAACTTGATCCCGGCCTTGTTGCCGGCCAGCTCGTTCACCATGCGGGCCATGTCGGCGACCCTGTGCTCCTTCTCCGAGCCGAGGTTTATCGCCTCTCCGATGGCCTTGTCGGCCAGTCCCATCGCGAGAAGGCCGTTGACGATGTCCCCCACATAGGTCCAGTCCCGGGTCTCCGATCCGTCCCCGGTGATGGGGAGGGCCTGGCCGTTCATGGCCCAGTACATGAAGTTGGGGATAACGTTGCGATATTTGCCCGGGACCTCCCCCGGACCGAATACGTTGAAGAACCTGGCATTGACGATGGGGAGTTGGTAAAGGTCGTAGAAATAATTGGTGTACAGCTCGCCGAGCAGCTTGGTTACCTGGTAGGGGGTATGCAGATGGATGGAGATGTCGTGCTCCTTGAACGGCATCTTGGAGTCAAGACCGTAGACCCCACAGCCAGAGGAAGAATAGACGAAACGCTCGACCCCGACCATGTGAGCATGTTCCAGGACCTTGAGGATGCCCATGCCGTTGACCATGAGGTCCTTTTCGGGGTTGTCGACCGAGTTCTGATTGGCAAAGTGGGCGGCGAGATGGTACACGTATTCCGGGCGCTCCTTGAACACCCTGCGCAGCATCTCGTCGTCGAGAATACTGCCCTGCACGAACTGGATGTTCTTTCCCAGAGGGATGTTCCAGTGGTATGCCGAGGACATGTCGTCGAGTATGATCACTTTCTTGGCCCTGAGATCAGAGAGCTTCCTGACCAGATTGCTTCCCACGCAGCCGGCCCCGCCGGTGACCAGGATGGTCTTGCCATCGAATTTTGAGAGATCGATCATTCAGTTCCCCACCCGATAGTACCACTTCATCCATTCCACCGTTCTTTTGATGCCTTCCTCCGGAGCGACCTTGGGGTCGTGCTTCAGGTCCCGGATGGCCTTCGAGCAATCGATCGTCTTGATCTCGGTGGTGAACGGTTCGCCTTCCCGATACGTGACGATGTCGTCGCTCCGCCCGACCGCCTTGAGCACTATGTCAGAGTACTCCTTGATCTCCTTCTCCCATTCAGGGCGTCCGGCGACGTTGTACACCTCGCCGGGAATGAAGTTGTCCGCTATGTTGGCCCAGGTGCGGCAGGAATCCTCCACGAAGTCGATGATGCGCTTGTGGCCTCGGAATACCGTGTACGGCTTATCGTTCAGGGAATGGTAGATGAACTTGGGGATGAAGCCCCGGTAGGGGGTGTAGTGCTCCCCGGGACCGTAGCAGTTGACGGGGCGCACCCTGACGGTCTCCGTGCCGAACATCTTGGCCGAATTCATGCACATCAGCTCACCTGCCCACTTGGTTATGGCATAATCGTTCATCTGGTAAGTGTCGGAGATGGGGTTCTTTTCCATGACGTCCTCGGTCATCCGTCCCTTGTAGTCCCCATAGACCTCAGCGGACGAAAAGAAGACCATGCGGAACTTGAGCCTCTCCTGGAGCCTCAACATGTTCTTGGTACCGATGACGTTGGTCTCCCACAGGTTCTCATAGTGGTCCTCGCCGTTCCAGCGGCCGTATTCGGCGGCGAGATGGTAAACGAGGTCGAACTTGTTCTTCTCTAACACCCTTTCGATCTGCCGAATGGAGCGTACATCCGCCCTCGCATATTGGTCCCTCTCATTGTTGAGAAGGTCGACCGCGAAGACCTCATGCCCGCGGCATCTCAATTCATTCACAAGGTTCGTTCCGATGAAACCGGATCCCCCAGTTACCAAGATCTTCGAAGAATCAACCATAGATTAACCCATCCGGAATTTTTGATATTTAGCACATTGAAATGAGATGTTCGTCCGATTCAAATCCTCACGACAATCTACAACTATGGCCGTCGTCTACCCCACACCTCACGACTGAGTAATATTTTATCGAGTGCAGGAAGTTTGAATATTTATTCTTTCTGACCCCGCAGAGGAGCCACGTTAGCTACTGGTATCACTGATAATCACATTCTTCCCGCCGTTCTGATGGGGTGCAATGGCGCGTGAAGCATCCTGCTCACAGCTTGCTCTTCATGAGCAGCGTGAGCGAGTTCAGAGTCAATGCCGACACGCCACAGAACGCGCCGACTAGGATCAACCCGACAGAGAGGAGCGTTTGCATTAAATAGCCAGTAAGGAGAACGTCCGCCATGGTCAGCAGGCCGAGCGCTAGACCAGCCATCGCCAGAACGACGCCGGGAATCCCGAACATCAACAATGGCCGCTTGTAGCCGATGACCGAGACCATGTTGGAGAGCAGACTCATCCCCATGGACAGGGCGCCCTTCTTGTGCCCGTTGGGCACGTCATAGTTCACCTCGATCGGCACTTCCTTTATGGTGAGGCCTTTGTCAGCGAAATGGATTATCATGTCCGACTCCACGTTGTAGCCGTCGGACATGAAGTCAAGGTTATCCAATGCTCGAGGGCCCAAGGCCCGGAGGCCGGACTGCGAGTCGGTCACGCTGACCTTGGAGCCCGCGTTCGAAAGGGAATTGATGACCTTCTGGCCGAAGATGCGGTAGCGGGGGATGTTCTTCTCCTTGCCCATGAAGCGGGAGCCTATCACCATGTCGGCGTCACCGTTCAATATGGGAACGACCACACCGGAGATGTCCTCGGAACGGTGTTGCCCGTCGCCGTCCAGGGCGACCGCCGCATGGCATCCTATTCTCTTAGCCGCCTTCAAGCCGGTAAGCAAGGCCTTAGCTTTGCCTCCGTTCCTCTGTATTCGGATTACCTGGGCGCCGGCGAGCTCCGCCAGCTTGGCCGTGCCATCCTTAGAGCCGTCGTCGACCACGATGACATGGTCGGCATACTGCAGAGCTCCGAGGACGACGCTGCCTATGGCGACCTCTTCATTGTATGCAGGTATGACCGCCACGATCTCTGGAACGGACCTCAAGTCTGTGCCAGTAAAAAACCGATCTTCGAAACGGCTACTTCCATCGGTCAGGCCGGAATCGCCGGCGATCATGTCCATCGCTGGTATCGACATCCCTTCCCCATCGCCAGGAGATAATCCTATAATCCAAGCTGAATCCGACTAATGCCTATTGACTATATAAAATAAATGCGTGCATTAATCCAATGATGCCTGGCCAGTGAGATGAGCGGCTCAGCACAGTTCCCAGCTCCGTCGTTGACCGCCGGCCCCATCTTTCCCGAACAGTCCTCCTTTCGGGGCGAATCGGCTTGAACCTCTCTCAATTATGGCCCGACCATTCGATATCCCTGTAATACTGCCTCGGCCAAATGTTGTTTCTCGCCAATTGCTCTCTTGATTTCAATCATGGCAATTGGCGAGCTATAATGTTTGGTCCAGGCCTTTTAGTTGCCCCCATAGTGATCGATGATGCAAGAGCTCACCGTGTCCACCTGCTCATCGGTCAGCCCGGGGAACATGGGGATCGATAGCATCCGATTCGCCAGGTCCTCGGCTATCGGATACTTGCCCTGCTTGGGACCGTATGTCTCACGGTATATCGGCTGCATGTGGATCGGTATCGGGTAGTGTATCGCGTTATCTATCCCCTCAGCATCCAGATGCTTGGCCAGGTCATTGCGGTCCTGGCAAAGTATGGTGAACAGATGGTATACCGATCTTGAATCCTTGCCGTCCATGGGGGCCAGGGTTATCTGCTCGACATCATTCAACTTTGAGAGATAACGTCGGGCTATCTCCCTGCGCCTTTCGTTCCACTCGTCCAGATGCTTCAGCTGCACTCTGCCGAAAGCGGCGTTGGCCGTGTTCAATCTGGAAGTGAAGCCGAACACGTCATGCTCGTACCGAGATACTCGTCCGCAATCACGGAACTTTCGAATATCGTCAGCGACACGTTTGTCGTTGGTCGTGACCATGCCGCCGTCCCCGCCCACCGTCATGTTCTTGGTCGGGTAGAAGGAGAAGCATCCGGCATCGCCGAGAGAGCCGACCTTCCGGCCGTGGAGCTCGGCGCCGTGGGCTTGAGCGGCATCCTCGATAATCCTTGCATCGTTGCCTACCCTGTCGCGGATCTCATCGATCTTGGCAGGCCGCCCGAAAAGATGGACCGGCAGCACTGCCTTCGTTCCATTGTCCAGATTTGCTCCGAGCCCCCGGGGATCGATGTTGTAATCAATGGCCGACACGTCCACGAAGTCCGGAATCCCGCCCGCATGCACGATGGATGTGCCGGTTGCAACGAATGAGAACGGAGTGGTGAGAACATTCTTTTTCTTGACGTCAAGCGCGATCAT